>NZ_JBIBSG010000007.1:0-187878 GCF_043077235.1 Streptomyces sp. NPDC016309
CACGCTGTTGAGTTCTCAAGGAACGGACGCTTCCTTCGTACTCACCCTCTCGGGCTTTCCTCCGGGCGCTTCCCTTCGGTATTTCGTGTTTCCAGCTTAGCAGATCCGTTTTCCGTTTCCGCCACCCGCTGGAGCGGGCTGCCGGGCTGTTCTTCGCTTTCGCGTTTCCCTTTCCGGCGGTTCCGACTCTATCAGATCCTTTCGGGCCTGATTCCCAGTCAGCGGGGCTTGTCTTTCCGGCCGTTGGGCCGTTCCGACGAGTGAGACTTTAGCGGATTCCTGGGCTCCGACGCTAATCGGGGCCGCGCTCGTTCGAACGTGGATTCCTCATTTCGCAAAAGCGCACGAAAAGCAGGGCGACGGATCGTCGCTCGCTTGGAGTGGTTCTTGCGGAATGGCTGTCCGGGGACCGACCGGGGTCGGCGCTCACGTCGGACAACCCGGAGAACAGTACGGATCGAGCAAAGCCGTGTCAACCCCGGGCCTGGGGGCGTAGTCTTCGGGCATGACATCGCGTGCGTTCACGACCCAGTGGTGGGCCGCCTGACGGCGGCCGCGCTGATACGCATGCACTCAACGGCCGCCGCCTCGGCGGCCGTTCGTGTTTCTCCCTCCGGGGGGCCCGGCCGCGGTGGCGGGGGCCTCGACCGTAGGGCGGAGGAGAACGCGATGACGCGGATCTTCAGTGGGGTCAAGCCGACCGGGCACCTGACGCTGGGGAACTACCTGGGGGCCGTACGCAGGTGGGCCGAGGTGGACCAGTACCGGGCGGACGCGCTGTTCAGCGTGGTCGACCTGCACGCACTGACCGTGGAGCACGATCCGGCGCGGGTGCGGCGGCTGAGCCGGCAGGCGGTGACGCTGCTGCTGGCGGCCGGGCTCGATCCGGAGCGGTGCACCCTCTTCGTACAGAGTCATGTGGACGAGCACGCGCGGCTCTCCTATCTGCTGGAGTGCACGGCCACGGACGGGGAGCTGCGGCGGATGATCCGGTACAAGGAGAAGTCGGCGGCGGCGCGGGCGGCCGGGCAGAGCGTACGGGTGTCGCTGCTGACGTACCCGGCGCTGATGGCGGCGGACATCCTGGCGTACGAGACCGACGAGGTGCCGGTGGGGGACGACCAGACGCAGCACGTGGAGCTCACGCGCGATCTGGCGGTGCGGTTCAACCAGCGGTACGGCCACACCTTCACGGTGCCGAGGGCGACGCCGCCGAAGGTGGCGGCGCGGGTGATGGACCTGCAGGACCCGACCGGGAAGATGGGGAAGTCGCACGAGAACGGTGCCGGAATCGTCTATCTGCTCGACGAGCCCGACGTGGTGCGGCGGAAGGTCATGCGCGCGGTGACCGACAGCGGGCGGGAGGTGGAGTACGACCGGGAGGGCCGGCCGGGGGTGGCGAACCTGCTGGACGTACTGGCGGCGTGCCGGGGCGGGGAGCCGGCGGAGCTGACCGGTGCCTACGCGTCGTACGGGACGCTGAAGGAGGACGTGGCCGAGGCGGTGGTGGAGCTCCTGCGGCCGTTGCGGAAGCGGCACGCGGCGCTGGTGGCCGATCCCGGGTACGTGGACTCGGTGCTGCGGGAGGGCGCCGAGCGGGCGCGGGGGGTGGCGCGGCCGGTGGTGGACCGGGCGTACCGGGCGGTGGGGCTGCTGCCGCCGGGGTGAGCGCCGGGTGGTGGCGGGTGCGGGCCGCCGGCTCCGGGGTGGCGGGGCCGGCGGCGGGCGGGGGCGTGGGGGCGTGGGGGCGTCGGCGGGCGGGTCAGCCGTTGCCGCCGGCCAGCTCGCGGCTGCGGTCGCGGGCGGCTTCGAGGGCGGCGATCAGGGCGGCGCGTACGCCGTGGTTCTCCAGCTCACGGATGGCGCTGATGGTGGTGCCGGCCGGGGAGGTCACGGCTTCGCGGAGCTTGACGGGGTGCTCGCCGCTGTCGCGGAGCATCACGGCGGCGCCGATGGCGGCCTGGACGATCAGGTCGTGGGCCTGGGCGCGGGGCAGGCCGAGGAGGATGCCGGCGTCGGTCATCGCCTCGACGAGGAAGTAGAAGTACGCCGGGCCGGAGCCGGAGAGCGCGGTGGCCGCGTCCTGCTGGGACTCGGGGACGCGGAGGGTCTTGCCGACGCCGCCGAAGATCTCCTCGGTGTGGGCGAGGTGGTCGCCGGTGGCGTGGCTGCCGGCCGAGATGACGGACATGCCCTCGTCGACCAGGACGGGGGTGTTGGGCATGACGCGGACGACGGGGGTGTCGGCGGCCAGGCGCTCCTCGATGAACGCCGTGGTGATGCCGGCGGCGGCGCTGATGACGAGGCGGTCGGGGGCCACGTGGGGGGCGAGCTCGTCGAGGAGCTTGCCCATGTCCTGGGGCTTGACGGCCAGGATGAGGGTGTCGGCGCGCTTGGCGGCCTCGGCGTTGGTGACGGTCTCGACGCCGTAGCGGGCGCGGAGCTCCTCGGCACGGTCGGAGCGGCGGGTGGTGACCAGGAGGTGGGCGGCCGGCCACCCGGCCCGGATCATGCCACTGAGCAGGGCTTCACCGATCTTGCCGGTACCGAGGACTGCGACGGTCTGGGTCATGGCTGCTGTTCACCTCGCCGGGTGGGGGTACGTGTCGCCATCCTCGCACCGGGGGCCGGTCCGGGGTGTGGGCGTCCGAGGGGCGGTACAGGAGGGGTCGAGCTCGGCGACGATCTCGTCGTCCTCGACGGTGCCGGTGGGGACGAAGCCGAGCGACTCGTAGAGCGCGCGGGCGGGGGTGTTGTCCGGGTGGTAGGAGAGGCGGACGGCGCGGCAGTCCTCCTTGGCCGTGAGCCAGGCGGTGAGGGTGGGGAGGGCGGCGCGGCCTATCCCTCCGCCCTGGTGGGCGGCGTCGATGAGCATGCCGCCGATCCAGTGGGTGCCGTCGTCCTCGCGCGCCCACATGAGGTGGCCGGTCACCTCGTCGCCGGCGAGGACGGCGAGTGAGTGCCAGACGTCCTCACGCTGGGAGAGGAGCAGGTAGCGGGCGGCGAGGGCGGGGACGTAGGTCCGCTGGTCGTCCCGGGGGGCGACGTCGGCGACGGCCCGCCAGTTGTCGTCGGTCACCTCGTGGAGGGTGACGGGGCGGCCGGTGGCGTCGTGCAGTCCGTAGTCGATCATGCGGCGAGGCTACGGGGTGCGGCGGCGGAGGGTGACGGCTCCGAGGACGAGGACCAGGAGGGCGCAGCCGGCGACGACAAGGCCGTCGCGGACGAAGACGGTGGTCATGTCGGTGTGGTGGAGCACCTCGTTCATCCCGTTGACGGCGTACGACATGGGCAGGACGTCGGAGAGGGCTTCGAGGGCGGGCTGCATGGTGTCGCGCGGGGTGAACAGGCCGCACAGCAGGAGCTGCGGGAAGATCACGGCCGGCATGAACTGGACCGCCTGGAACTCGGAGGCGGCGAAGGCGGAGACGAACAGGCCGAGGGCGGTGCCGAGGAGGGCGTCCAGCAGGGCGACCAGGAGCAGCAGCCAGGGTGAGCCGGTGACGTCCAGGCCGAGGACCCAGAGCGCGGTCGCGGTGGCGAGGGCGGACTGGACGACGGCGAGCAGTCCGAAGGCGAGGGCGTACCCGGCGATGAGGTCGGGCTTGCCGAGGGGCATGGCGAGGAGGCGTTCCAGGGTGCCGGAGGTGCGTTCGCGCAGGGTGGCGATCGAGGTCACCAGGAACATCGTGATCAGCGGGAAGATCCCGAGCAGGGAGGCGCCGATGGAGTCGAAGGTGCCGGGGCTGCCGTCGAACACGTACCGGAGGAGGGCGATCATCCCGACCGGGACGAGGAGCATCAGCGCGATGGTGCGGGGGTCGTGACGTAGCTGGCGCAGTACGCGGGCGGCGGTGGCGAGGGCGCGGGCGGCGTTCACGGGCGGGCCTCCTGGAGGGCGTCGGCGGCGTCGACGAGGCGGAGGAACGCGTCCTCGACGGTGGCGGTGTCGTGGCGGCGGCGGAGTGCTTCGGGGGTGTCGTCGGCGAGGACCTCGCCGTCGCGCATGAGGAGGAGGCGGTCGCAGCGTTCGGCCTCGTCCATGACGTGCGAGGAGACGAGGAGGGTGGCCCCGCGGTCGTGGGCGAGGTGGTGGAAGAGGTCCCACAGGTCGCGGCGGAGGACCGGGTCGAGGCCGACGGTGGGTTCATCGAGGACGAGCAGGTCCGGGGTGCCGAGCAGGGCGACGGCGAGCGAGACGCGGCTGCGCTGGCCGCCGGAGAGGTTTCCGGCGAGCGCGTCGGCGTGGCGGGTGAGGTCGACGTCGGTGAGGGCGCGGGTGACCGCTTCGGCGCGGGTGTCGTGGTGGGCGCGGCCGGGGAGCAGGACGGCGGCGAAGTAGTCGAGGTTCTGCCGGACGGTGAGGTCGTCGTAGACGGACGGGGCCTGGGTGACGTAACCGACGCGGTCGCGGAGGGCGGGGTCGCCGGCGGGGTGGCCGAGGACGTCCAGGGTGCCGGTGACGTTCGCCTGGGTGCCGACGACGGCCCGCATCAGGGTGGACTTGCCGCAGCCGGAGGGGCCGAGGAGGCCGGTGATGGAGCCGCGCGGCACGGAGAAGGTGAGGCCGCGCAGGACGGTGCGGCGGCCGCGGACGACGGTGAGGTCGTGGGCCTCGATGGCCCGACCCGCGTAATTCATCATGTGATGAATATTGCGCGTACGGGGGCGGGCGTCAAGGAGCCGGGGGCCGGGGGATCCCGGGGTGGGGCGCGGGCGTGGGGCGGGGATGTGGGGCGTGGGGCGGCTTGAGGCGCGCTTGCGCCGAGCGTTGCGGGCGCGGTGCGGCCGGGGCTGCTCGGACTGGTGGGCGCCCGCGGGCGGGCGGGCGCTTGGGGGGACGGGCGGGGGACCCGCGTGCCGCGAGTGCGCGGGTGGGTCAGCGCTTGGAACGCTTCTTGCGGGCGGACGGGTTGCCGGTTCGGGGGGAGCGGCGCTTCTCGTACTGGTCGAGAGCCGTCTCGTACTCGGAGCGCAGCAGCTTCTCGCCCGGCGCCTCGACGAGCGAGCGGACGGAGTAGGCCAGGAGGGAGCCGAGGAAGCCGATCGCCTTCAGGCTCCGCAGCGCCTCCTCCCGCGAGGGGTCGGCGGGACGGCGGGTGAAGCCCTGCCACGTCCGGCTGAAGGCGATGGCGGTGCAGACCGCGAACATGACGACGACGAGGGCGTTGACGAAACCGCCCACCTCGGCGACGGTCAGGCCCTCGTAGGCGAAGCGGAGGACCAGCGCCCCGGCCGCCGCGGCGGCGAGGGAGCCCACGGCGACCCCGGCGCGCCGCAGCCCGTACCCGCCGTCGTGGCCGACCCAGGTCGTGCCGAAGAAGCGGAGGGGCTCGGGCCGCGGCCCGGCGGGGGTGCCGCTGGTGCTGGTGTCGCTGGTGTGGTCGCTCACGGGGTCGATTATCCCCGGGCGGCCGGTGCGGCGGTCAGGAGCAGCGCACGGCGACGTATCCGTCGGTACCGGTGTTCACGTACGCGTCGGAGACGTACTGGCCGTTGGCGATGTTGTCCCACAGATTGGTGGTGCCGTAGGGGCCGGTGACCGTGGTGCCCGGCTTCTGGCAGTTGATCGGGACGCGGACGCCCTCGGGCAGCACCTTGATCACGCTGTAGTTGGTGCCCGGGCCGCTGCGGACGTTGACCCGCTGGCCGGGCGCCACCGGGTAGCGCTTCACCGTGTAGGCGGTCCGGACGGCGTCCTGGCCGTCGGTTCCGGTGGTCGTTCCCGTGGTGTCTTCCATGGCCGTACGGCCCTCCCCCGTAGCGGCGCGTGCCCCGTGCAGCGCGCCGCGCGCAGGCTAACAAGCCCCAAGGGCATCGCACGCATCATCGACTAGGCTCCGTGCGTCGCGCTGGACGCGGGGCGCGCGCGGACGAACACACACGGGGGTGGCGATGCCGCCGTTGCGCAGTACCGGGCCGGGTCAGGGCCCGGCTCCGGAAGCGGAGCATCCGCAGTACGCCGGGCGGTACCGGCTGGAGGAGTGCCTGGGATCGGGCGGCATGGGTGTCGTCCACCTGGCCAGGTCCGCTTCGGGGCTGCGGCTCGCGGTGAAGGTGGTGCACGCCGAGCACGCGGCGGACGCCGAGTTCAGGGCGCGTTTCCGGCAGGAGGTCGCGGCCGCACGGCGGGTCAGCGGGGCGTTCACCGCGCCGGTGGTGGACGCGGACCCGGATGCTCCGCGGCCGTGGATGGCCACGCTTTTCATCGACGGGCCGACCCTGTCGGAGCGGGTCAAGCGGAACGGCCCGCTGGGCTCCCTGGAGCTGCGCGGGGTAGGCGCGGGGCTCGCCGAGGCGCTGCGCGACATCCACCGGGCGGGTGTCGTGCACCGCGACCTGAAGCCGAGCAACGTGCTGCTGGCCGCGGACGGGCCGAAGGTCATCGACTTCGGGATCTCCCGCCCCATGGACAGCGATCTGCGCACGGAGACCGGCAAGTTGATCGGGACGCCGCCGTTCATGGCGCCCGAGCAGTTCCAGCGGCCCCGGGACGTGGGCCCCGCCGCCGACGTGTTCGCGATGGGTGCCGTGCTCGTCCACGCGGCGACCGGGCGCGGGCCGTTCGACTCCAACTCGCCGTACATCGTGGCCTACCAGGTCGTCCACAACGAGCCCGATCTGGCCGGCGTACCGGAGGACCTGGTCCCGCTGCTGCGGCGCTGCCTGGAGAAGGACCCGGCGCTGCGGCCCACGGCGGACGAGCTGATGGGCGAGCTGCGCGCACCCGACCCGGCTCCCGGTCCGGTCCCGGGCCCGGCCGCTCCGCGCCCCGCCGCCCGGCCGGCCCCCGGGCCCGCGCCGCGCCCCGCCCCCCGCGCCGTCACGCCCCGCGGACGGCGGCTGCGCTGGGCGGCCGGGCTCGCGGTGCTCGCCGCCCTGGTCGCGGGCGGCGTGGCCGGGGTGACGGCCGGGGCCCGGGGCGGGCCGCACGGCGAGCCGGCCGCCACCGCCGCGCAGGCCGGCCCCGGCCGCGGGTTCCGCCCCTGGGCCACCACGCTCGGCGCGGGCGGCGGCGAGAACCTGACGCCCCTGTGCACCGCCGGCGGCGACGACGCGCTCTACTGCACCGCCCCCGGGGTCAAGGCCGCCCGCCTCGACCCCGCCGGCGGGCGCGCCCTGTGGACGGTGCGGGCGACGGGCGCCGAGGCGGGCGCCGCCCCGGTCCTCTCCGGCGGGCTGGTCCATGTGGTCGCGCCGGGTGGCGCCCGGCTCGAAGCGCTCCTCCCGGACACCGGCGCCACCCGGTGGAGCGCGGACGTCTCCTCGTACACCGGCGTCCTGCACTCGGGGGACACCGTGCTGCTGGTGGCGGCCGACGGCACCGTCCGCGCGCTGGACGGAGCGACGGGCAGCGAGCGGTGGCGGAAGCGGCGGCTCGCCGCACCGGGCGCCCAGTGGGTGACCGGCGGCGGGGCGGTGTACGCGGCGGCCGCCTCGCCCGACGGGACGTCAACCCTGGTGAGCGTGCTGGACCCGGCGGACGGCCGGGTGCGGTGGACCGAGCGGCTGAGCGGCGCCCTCAGTCCCGTACAGGCGTCGGGGGACGCGCTGCTGCTGCTCGCGGCCGACGCGGACCTGTACACCGAGGCGGTCGTACGGCTGGACCTGGCCGCGCGCACCGCCCGGCGGGTGCCGCTGACGGTCCCGGCCGACCAGGCGCAGGCCGTGATGGCGGGCGGGACGGTGTACGTGATCGGGTCGGGCGGTTCGCTCGCCGCCGTGGACACCGGCGCCGGGGGCGGCGCGGGCACCGGGCCGGAGGGCGCCCGGCGGGCGCAGCGCTGGCGCCTGGAGACCGGGGTGACGCACGCGTCCCGCCCGGTGGTGGCGGGCGGGCGGGTGTACCTGACGGCGGCGGACGGGCGGCTGCTGGCCGTGGACGCCGAGCGGGGCGTGCTGCTGGGGGTGACCAAGCCGCGCATGGACGGCGGGCGGTACACGTTCGCCGCGCTGCTGGCGGCGCCCGCCATCGCGGACGGGAAGGTGTTGGCGACGGCGCCGGACGGGTCGGTCTTCGCCGTGGCGGCGGAGGACCCGGCCCGCTGGTGACCGGCCGGGCCCGGAGCCCGGCCGGCCGGTGATCAGCCGATCGGCCGAACGGCGGAACGGCGGAAGGGCCGAAGGGCCGAACAGCTCGATCGGCCGGACGACTCATTCGGCCGGGGACTCGACCGGCCGAGGACCTCGATCGGCCGAGCAGCCCGATCAGCCGAGCTTGGAGACGTCCCGGACGGCGCCCTTGTCGGCGCTCGTGGCCATCGCCGCGTACGCCCGGAGGGCCGCCGACACCTTGCGGTCGCGGTTCCTCGGCGCGTACGTACCGCCCATGGCCTCGCGGCGGGCGGCCAGGACGTCGTCGCCGACCAGGAGCTCGATGGAGCGGCTGGGGATGTCGATGCGGATCCGGTCGCCGTCCTCGACGAGCGCGATGGTGCCGCCGGCGGCGGCCTCGGGCGACGCGTGGCCGATCGACAGGCCCGACGTGCCGCCGGAGAAGCGGCCGTCCGTGATCAGCGCGCAGGTCTTGCCCAGGCCCCGGCCCTTGAGGAAGGACGTCGGGTACAGCATCTCCTGCATGCCCGGGCCGCCCTTGGGGCCCTCGTAGCGGATGACGACGACGTCGCCATCCGTGATCTCCTTGCGGAGGATCTTGTCGACGGCCTCCTCCTGCGACTCGCAGACGACCGCCGGTCCCTCGAAGGTCCAGATCGACTCGTCGACACCGGCCGTCTTCACCACGCAGCCGTCGACCGCCAGGTTGCCCCTCAGCACGGCGAGGCCGCCGTCCTTGGAGTAGGCGTGCTCGGCGGAGCGGATGCAGCCTTCGGCGGCGTCCACGTCCAGGGTCTCCCAGCGCTCCGACTGCGAGAACGCCTCGGCGGAGCGGACGCAGCCGGGGGCGGCGTGCCACAGCTCGACGGCCTCGGCCGACGGCGAGCCGCCGCGCACGTCCCAGGTCTTGAGCCAGTCGGAGAGCGAGGGGCTGTGGACGCTGTGCACGTCCTCGTTGAGCAGCCCGGCGCGGTGCAGCTCGCCGAGCAGGGCGGGGATGCCACCGGCGCGGTGGACGTCCTCCATGTAGTACGTGCGGTTCTTCGCGACGTTCGGCGCGACCTTCGCCAGGCACGGGACGCGGCGCGAGACGGCGTCGATCTCCTCCAGGCCGAAGGGGACGCCCGCCTCCTGGGCGGCGGCCAGCAGGTGCAGGATCGTGTTGGTGGAGCCGCCCATGGCGATGTCGAGGGCCATGGCGTTCTCGAAGGCGGCCGTGGTGGCGATGTTGCGGGGCAGGACCGACTCGTCGCCCTGGGCGTAGTAGCGGTCGGTCAGCTCCACGACCGTGCGGGCGGCGTTCTCGTACAGGGCGCGGCGGGCCGTGTGGGTGGCGAGGGTCGAGCCGTTGCCCGGCAGGGAGAGGCCGATGGCCTCGGTCAGGCAGTTCATCGAGTTGGCGGTGAACATGCCGGAACAGGAACCGCAGGTCGGACAGGCGTTCTCCTCGATGCGGAGGATGTCCGCGTCGGAGATCTTCTCGTTGACGGCGTCCGAGATGGCGTCGACCAGGTCGAGCGTACGGACCGTGCCGTCGACCAGGGTGGCCTTGCCGGCCTCCATGGGACCGCCGGAGACGAAGACCGCCGGGATGTTGAGGCGCAGGGCGGCCATCAGCATGCCGGGGGTGATCTTGTCGCAGTTGGAGATGCAGATCAGCGCGTCGGCGCAGTGCGCCTCGACCATGTACTCGACGCTGTCCGCGATCAGGTCGCGGGAGGGCAGGGAGTACAGCATGCCGCCGTGGCCCATGGCGATGCCGTCGTCGACGGCGATCGTGTTGAACTCGCGGGCGATGCCGCCCGCCTGGGTGATCGCCTCGGAGACGATCCGGCCGACCGGCTGGAGGTGGGTGTGGCCCGGCACGAACTCCGTGAAGGAGTTGGCGACGGCGATGATCGGCTTGCGGCCGATGTCCGCGCCCGGTACACCGGAGGCCCGCATAAGGGCGCGGGCGCCCGCCATGTTGCGGCCGTGGGTGACAGTGCGGGACCTCAGCTCGGGCATCGTCGCTCGCTCCTTCGGACGGATGTGACTCTTCGAGCCTACGCTCCGGCTCCAAGATCTGGACAGACCGTCCGCATACCGGGACGGCCGGCTCAGTCCTCGGTCAGGTACCGCTGGAGGGTGGGCGCGACCATGGCCACGATGTCGTCCGGGTGCGCGGACGCCAGGGGCTCGACCTGGATCACGTAGCGCATGATCGCGATGCCGATCATGTGCGAGGCGGCCAGCTCCGCGCGGAATTTCGGATCCGGTACGTCGAGGTCGTCGGCGATCCGTTCCAGCAGCCGGCGCAGCACGAAGCCGCGCAGCACCTTCGCGGCCGCCTCGTGGGTGAGCGCCGAGCGGAGGATCGCGAGCAGCGGGGCGCGGGTGGCGGGGTTCTCCCACACGGAGATGAAGTAGCGGGCCAGCCGCTCGCCGATGCCCTCGGCGGGCCCGCCGACGATCGCCGGGATGACCAGCGCCGGCTCGAAGGACACCTCGACGGCGGCGGCGAAGACCTCGTCCTTGGTCCCGAAGTAGTGGTGCACCAGCGCCGGGTCGACGCCCGCCGCCTTCGCGATGCCGCGCACCGACGTCTTGTCGTAGCCGCGCTCGGCGAACTCGGCGCGGGCGGCCTGGAGGATGCGCTCCCGCGCGCCCGGGCCCTCGACGGCCTCCGCCCTGGACGGCCGCCCCCGCCCCCGGCGCTCCCCGGTCACCGGAGCCCCGCCGGTGCGGTGCGGGCGGCGGTGCGGGACGCGGTACGGGCGGCGGTGCGGGACGCGGCCGCCGGGCGCGGGGCGGCGGGGCGGCGGCGGGAAGCGGTCATCGGACGCGGGCGGAGGAGGCGAGGTGGAGACGGGTGAAGGCGAGCGCCTCCGCCAGGTCGGCCTCGCGTTCGGCCGCCGACATCGCGCGCCGGGTGTTGACCTCGATCACCACATGGCCGTCGAAGCCGGTGCGCGCGAGGTGCTCCAGCAGCTCGGCGCACGGCTGCGTGCCGCGCCCCGGCACCAGGTGCTCGTCCTTCGCCGAACCCCGGCCGTCGGCCAGGTGGACGTGGCCGAGCCGGTCCCCCATGCGGCCGATCATCTCCATGGCGTCGCTGCGGGCGGTCGCGGTGTGGGAGAGGTCGATCGTGTAGTGGCGGTAGTCGTCCTTGCTGACGTCCCACTCCGGCGCGTACGCGAGCATCTCGCGGTCGCGGTAGCGCCACGGGTACATGTTCTCGACCGCGAACCGTACGTCCGTCTCGTCCGCCATCCGCCAGATGCCGTCGATGAAGTCGCGCGCGTACTGCCGCTGCCAGCGGAACGGCGGGTGGACGACGACCGTCGACGCGCCCAGCTTCTCGGCCGCCGCCCGGGCGCGCTGGAGCTTCACCCACGGGTCGGTCGACCACACCCGCTGGGTGATCAGCAGGCAGGGCGCGTGGACCGCGAGGACCGGCACCCCGTGGTAGTCGGAGAGGCGGCGCAGCGCCTCGACGTCCTGGCTGACGGGGTCGGTCCACACCATGACCTCGACGCCGTCGTAGCCCAGGCGGGCAGCGATCTCGAAGGCGGTCGCCGTCGACTCCGGATAGACCGAGGCCGTCGACAGGGCGACCTTCGCATCGGGGATGCGCAGCACTGATTCCGACGTTTCAGCCACGTGGGACAGAGTACGGGCACCCGCTAGGCGGCCGGGAGGTGGTCCAGCCGACGCAGGATGACTCCCTCGCGCAGTGCCCATGGGCAGATCTCCAGTTCCTCGACCCCGAAGAGGTCCATCGCACCCTCCGCGACCAGGGCTCCCGCCAGGAGCTGCGGCGCCCTGCCCTCGGAGACCCCGGGGAGGGCGCGGCGCTGCTCGGCGGTCATGGCGGAGAGCTTGGGGACCCACTCCTCCAGTGATGTACGACTCAGTTCCCGCTGTACGTACGGACCCTCGCCCGAGCCGGGAGCGCCGGCCAGCCGCGCGAGCTGCTTGAACGTCTTGGACGTGGCGACGACGTGGTCCGGCCGGCCGAACCGGGCGAACTCCCCGACCGTACGCGCTATCGCCGCCCGTACGTGGCGGCGCAGCGCCCGCACGTCGGCGGGGTCCGGCGGGTCGCCGGGCAGCCAGCCGGCGGTCAGCCGCCCGGCGCCCAGCGGCAGGGACACGGCCGCGTCGGGTTCCTCGTCGAACCCGTACGCGATCTCCAGGGACCCGCCCCCGATGTCCAGGAGCAGCAGCTTGCCCGACGACCAGCCGAACCAGCGGCGGGCGGCGAGGAAGGTGAGGCGGGCCTCCTCCTCGCCGGTGAGGACCTGGAGGTCCACGCCCGTCTCGTCCCTGACCCGCTTCAGCACGGCGTCGGCGTTGGCCGCGTCGCGGATGGCGGAGGTCGCGAAGGGCAGGACCTCCTCGCAGCCCTTGTCCTCGGCGGTGCGCACGGCGTCGTGGGTGATGGTGACGAGCCTCTCGACACCACGGGCGCCGATGGAGCCGTCCGCGTCGAGCAGTTCGGCGAGCCGCAGCTCCGCCTTGTGCGAGTGGGCGGGCAGGGGCCGGGCGCCGGGATGGGCGTCCATCACCAGCAGGTGCACCGTATTCGAACCGACGTCGAGGACTCCGAGTCTCATGCCCCGAACGCTACTGTGCCCGGCGCATACGCTTGGAGTGTGCCAAAGACGAAGAAGGCGAAGCCCACGAAGCCCGCCAAGAAGCACGACAAGTCCCTCGGACTTCCCGTACCGGACGTATCCGATGAAAAGGGCCTGGACTTTCCCCGGGCGTGGGTGGAGTTCCCGGACCCGGCCGATGACGAGCAGGTCTTCCGCTGCGACCTGACCTGGCTGACGTCGCGCTGGACCTGTGTCTTCGGCAGCGGCTGCCAGGGCATCCAGGCAGGGCGCGCGGCCGACGGCTGCTGCACGCTGGGCGCGCACTTCTCGGACGAGGACGACGAGGAGCGCGTCGCCACGCACGTGGCGCGCCTGACCCCCGAGCTGTGGCAGTTCCACGACGAGGGCACGTCACCGAACGGGTGGGTGCAGCTCGACGAGGACGGTGAGCGCCAGACGCGCCGCTGGGAGGGCTCCTGCATCTTCCAGAACCGTCCGGGCTTCGCGGGCGGGGCGGGCTGCGCGCTGCACATCTTGGCGCTGCGCGAGGGGCGCGAGCCGCTGGAGACCAAGCCGGACGTCTGCTGGCAGCTACCGGTGCGGCGTACGTACGACTGGATCGACCGCCCGGACGACACCCGGGTGCTCCAGATCTCGATCGGCGAGTACGACCGCCGGGGCTGGGGACCGGGCGGCCACGACCTGCACTGGTGGTGCACCTCGGCGACGTCGGCGCACGGCGCGGGCGAGCCGGTGTACGTGACGTACCGCCCGGAGCTGACGGAGCTGATGGGCAAGGAGGCGTACGAGGTGCTGGCCGGGCTGTGCGAGGCCCGCCTGTCCTCGCTGCTCCCGCTGGTCGCCCCGCACCCGGCGGACCCGGTGGGCTAGGACGCTGCCCGGCCCGGTGGGCTAGCCGGGCGGCGGGGCCGTCGACGGGTCGGCCGTGGGCGGCGGGGTGTCCGTGGGCGTGGGGTCGGGGGACGGCGGCGGGGTCGAGGGCGGCGCGGACGCGGAGGGCGTCGGCGTGGGGTCCGGGGACGGCGGCGGGGTCGTCGCCGGTGTGGACGGGGTGGGGGTGTGCGGGGCGGGGCCCGGGTGGGACGGCGGGCGGGGCGCCCCGCGGCCGTCGATCTCCACCACGGCGCCCGCCGGGTCGACGCCCACGCGGGCGGTCCAGTCGCCCGACGGTTCGCGGGTGTGGTCGACGGTGACGTACACCGTGACCGACCGGCCCGGGGCGAGGGTGCCGGAGGCGCGGCTGGCGTAGAGCCAGGGGGCGTCCGTCCACAGGGACCAGGCGACCGGTGTGCCGCCCGACGCCGTGAGCGTGAGCATCGTCGAGTCACCGCCGGACGGCTGCGCCGTGACCGTGATGCGGCCGGGGCCCGGGCGGCCGGGTGCGGCCGGCGGAGGGGGCGTACCGGTACTGATGACCTCGACGGAGACGTGCGACGAACCGGCGGCGGGACGGCGGGCGCGGTCGGTCCGCGCGCTGCCCGCGTTCTCGTAGTGGTCCGGCCGGCTCTCCGCGCCGTTCCCGCGCGGGTCGCCGACCGCGGCGTCGGCGGCGCTGACCGTCACACCGTCCCGCCCCTCCCCGGTCACCGGCGCCCCCCGGTAGGCGGCCCACAGGGCGAGCACCGGCGCGGCGACCACGGTGGCCACGACCGTGGTGGTCACCGCCCGGGCGCGCATCCGGTCGCGGCGGGCCGCGTGGTCCCTGGGGTCCAGCGGGAAGCCGTCCCGCCCGAACCGCGGTCCGCCCGCCCGGGCGCGCGGGACGTGCAGCATCGCGACGTACGCCGCCGCCCTCGGCGCCTCGACCAGCGGCAGCTCGGCGGGCGTGACGGACGAGCCGGGCCACGGCCCGCCGGCCCCGGCGCGCTCGGCGGCGCGGCGGCAGCGCGGGCAGTCGTCGACGTGCCGGACGAGCTCCCGGCGGAGGGTCGCGGAGAGCAGCAGCTCGTTGTCGCCGGTGAGCCGGGCGACGGCCGGGCAGGTGCCCGTCTCGACCACGGCGAGGGCGGCCCGGGTGCGCTCCACCTCGCAGGCGGCGGCGGAGAGCAGCTCGCGGGTGGCGGACACCTCCATGCCGAGGACGGCGGCCACCTGGGGGGCGTCGAGGCGGTGCCGTACGGCCAGCTCCAGTGCCTCGCGCTGCTCGGGGGTGGTGCCGGCCGCCTCGGGCCAGGCGAGCAGGGCCAGTTCCCGGCGGCGCGCCTCGGCGGTCCCGGGCGGTACGCGCGGGGCGTCGGCGGCGGGCGCGGTGAGGGGCGGGGCGGTGGGGGCGGAGGGGGCGGAGGCCGGGCCGGGCGCGGGAGGGCCCGTGGGCGCCGGGTCGTGGCCCGAGGCGGGGGGCGGGGCGGGGGCGGGGCGCGCGGCGTGCGCCCCCTGGCCCTGCTGTCTGCGCCGTCTGCGCTGCTCGGCCAGCTCCCGGAGGCACGCCCAGCGGGCCAGAGCGTACAGCCAGGCCTTCCGCTCCGGGTCGCCGCCGGGGCACCGCCCGAACTGCCGCTCGGAGACGGCCAGTACGTCGCCCAGCACCGAGGTGGCCGCCTCGTGGTCGCAGAGCACGGACAGGCAGTACGTGAACAGGCCGTCCAGGTACGCCTCGTACCGGGCGGGCGGGCGCTGGGCCAGGGTGCGGGGCCCGGACCGGGGCGCGCGGCGCCGTGCCCGGTGTGCGCCGGTGGTGTGCGTGGGAGTTTCCAGCCTGCTGCTCGTCACCCGGCGACCGTAGGCAGTGGAAGGCACACCCTTCGTACCCCTTCCACACTTTTAATCCTTACGGGTGAACGTATCCCTCAAAAGGGGACAGGAAGCGCAGATTCCGCGCCGGTCACCCTCCCACGCCCCTGATGCCCCCGCCGCCCCGCCAGCCCCGCGCGGGCAGGGTTGTCAGTGGGGACCGCTACGGTCTTCCGCATGGCTGCCCGTACGAAATCCGCCAAGGACAGGCCCTCCTACCGCTGTACCGAGTGCGGCTGGACGACCGCCAAATGGCTCGGCCGCTGCCCCGAGTGCCAGGCCTGGGGGACGGTGGAGGAGTACGGCGCGCCCGCGGTCCGCACCACCGCGGCGGGACGCGTCTCCACCGCCGCGCTCCCGATCGGCCAGGTCGACGGCCGGCAGGCCACGGCCCGGACGACCGGGGTGGACGAGCTGGACCGGGTCCTGGGCGGCGGCCTGGTGCCGGGTGCCGTCGTCCTGCTCGCCGGCGAGCCCGGCGTCGGCAAGTCCACGCTCCTCCTCGACGTGGCGGCGAAGGCGGCGAGCGAGGACCACCGCACGCTCTACGTGACCGGCGAGGAGTCCGCGAGCCAGGTCCGGCTGCGGGCCGACCGGATCGGCGCGCTCGACGACCACCTGTACCTGGCGGCGGAGACGGACCTGTCGGCCGTCCTCGGCCACCTGGACGCCGTCAAGCCCTCGCTCCTCGTCCTGGACTCCGTACAGACGGTGGCCTCCCCCGAGATCGACGGGGCCCCGGGCGGCATGGCGCAGGTCCGCGAGGTCGCCGGCGCGCTCATCCGCGCCTCCAAGGAGCGCGGCATGTCCACCCTGCTCGTCGGGCACGTCACCAAGGACGGTGCCATCGCGGGCCCCCGCCTGCTGGAGCACCTCGTGGACGTCGTCCTGTCCTTCGAGGGCGACCGGCACGCCCGGCTGCGGCTGGTGCGCGGCGTGAAGAACCGGTACGGGGCGACGGACGAGGTGGGCTGCTTCGAACTGCACGACGAGGGGATCACGGGGCTGGCCGACCCCTCGGGCCTCTTCCTCACCCGCCGCGCGGAAGCCGTGCCCGGCACCTGCCTGACGGTCACGCTGGAGGGCCGCCGCCCGCTGGTCGCCGAGGTCCAGGCGCTGACCGTCGACTCCCAGATCCCGTCGCCCCGGCGGACCACGTCCGGCCTGGAGACGTCACGCGTCTCCATGATGCTGGCCGTCCTCGAACAGCGCGGCCGGATCACCGCCCTCGGCAAGCGGGACATCTACTCCGCGACGGTCGGCGGGGTGAAGCTGTCCGAACCGGCGGCCGACCTCGCGGTGGCGCTGGCGCTGGCCTCGGCGGCGAGTGACACCCCGCTGCCGAAGAACCTGGTCGCGATCGGGGAGGTCGGCCTCGCCGGCGAGGTGCGGCGGGTGACGGGCGTCCAGCGGCGCCTGGCCGAGGCGCACCGGCTGGGCTTCACGCACGCGCTGGTCCCGGTCGACCCGGGCAAGGTCCCGGTGGGCATGACGGTCACCGAGGTCGCCGACATGGGCGACGCGCTCCGGGTCCTCCCCCGCTCGCGGCGCCGCGCCCCGGCGCGGGAGGAGGCCCCCCGGAGCTGACGCCGCCACCCGCGGCGCCGCGCGTGGCCGTGCGGCCGGCCTGGCAGCGGCCGGCGGGCCGGGGCGCCGCCCACCGGGCCCGGAAGCGGCCGCACCGGCCGGCTGCGGGGGCCGCGCCCGGGCCGGGCGATTACGGGGCGGACCGGGCGGGAGCCCGACGGGTCGGGACGGGGTCGCTAGACTTTGCCCAGGTCTCGCCCATCCGTACGAGCCGGAGGAGTGCAGTGGCAGCCAAGGACGGGGCAGCAGCTCCCGGAAAGTCCGGCGCGGGCTCCGGCAATGAAGCGCTGATGCGCGCATCCCTGAGCGCGGTCGCGCCGGGTACGTCGCTGCGCGACGGTCTGGAGCGCATCCTCCGCGGGAACACCGGTGGTCTCATCGTCCTCGGCATGGACAAGACCGTCGAGTCGATGTGCACGGGCGGGTTCGTCCTGGACGTGGAGTTCACCGCGACCCGGCTGCGCGAGCTGTGCAAGCTCGACGGCGCGCTCATCATCGACAAGGACATCACCAAGATCCTCCGGGCCGGCGTACAACTGGTCCCGGACGCGTCGATCCCCACCGAGGAGACCGGCACCCGGCACCGCACCGCGGACCGGGTGTCGAAGCAGTGCGGGTTCCCCGTGGTGTCCGTGTCGCAGTCGATGCGCCTGATCGCGCTGTACGTCGACGGTGAGCGCCGCGTGCTGGAGGAGTCGGCCGCGATCCTCTCCCGCGCCAACCAGGCCCTCGCGACGCTGGAGCGGTACAAGCTCCGTCTGGACGAGGTCGCCGGCACGCTCTCCGCGCTGGAGATCGAGGACCTGGTGACCGTCCGGGACGTCACGGCCGTCGCCCAGCGCCTGGAGATGGTGCGCCGGATCGCCACCGAGATCGCCGAGTACGTGGTGGAGCTCGGCACCGACGGCCGGCTGCTGGCCCTCCAGCTGGACGAGCTGATCGCGGGCGTCGAGCCGGAGCGGGAGCTGGTGGTGCGCGACTACGTGCCGGAGCCCACCGCCAAGCGGTCCCGTACGGTCGCCGAGGCGCTCACCGAGCTGGACGCGCTCAGCCACGCCGAGCTGCTGGAACTGCCGATCGTGGCGCGCGCCCTGGGATACACCGGGTCGCCGGAGGCGCTCGACTCGGCGGTCTCGCCGCGCGGCTACCGGCTGCTGGCGAAGGTGCCCCGGCTGCCCGGGGCGATCATCGAGCGGCTCGTGGAGCACTTCGGCGGCCTCCAGAAGCTGCTGGCCGCGAGCGTGGACGACCTCCAGACGGTCGACGGGGTCGGCGAGGCGCGGGCCCGCAGCGTACGGGAGGGGCTGTCGCGGCTCGCCGAGTCGTCGATCCTGGAGCGGTACGTCTAGGGCGTGTCCCAGGTCGTGTCCGCAAAGTCCCGCCTGTCCCGCCCTCCGGGCGGACGCCGGTACTTCACGGACACTCCCTGGCGCGTCAGTCCTTGGTGAGGGTGAACGACGCGGGCATCACCTTGGCGCCCGGCACGGTCGCCTCGACCAGGTAGGTGCCGGGGCCGGCGGGTGCCGCGGGCGGGGTCGCGCACCGCGGGGCGCTGGGCCGGCGGTCCCACTCCAGGGTGTGCGTGACGCTTCCGCCGGCCGGGACGCGCAGCAGCAGCGTGCCGGAACCGCGGGGGCAGTCCTTCGACGACCAGACCTGGTCGGCCTCGTCGTCCTTGATGCTCAGCACGGCGGTCCCGGGGCCGAGGTCGGCCTTGCAGGTGGTGGCCGAGGTGTTGCGGGCGACGAGCTGGAAGCGGGGCTTCTCGCCGGGCGCGTAGCTCACCTTGGCGCTGCGCAGCGTCAACTGGAGCGTGCCGGGGGCGCAGTTGGGGAGCGGGGAGTTCGCCGGGACCTGCTCACCGGAGCTGGTGCCGCCGGCTCCGCCGCCGCCGGTTCCCGCACCGGTGCCGTCGCCCGCTCCGGCGCCGGAGCCGCCGCCCGTGCCGCCGCCCGTGTCCGAACCGGGGTCGCCGTCGCCCGGTGACGTCGTGTCACCGTTCTTGCCGCCGTCGTCGCCCTCGCCGGGGCCCGACTCGTCGCGTCCGCCCGGCTGTTCGCTGATCGCCGCTCCGGGACGGGAGGGTCCCGGGGTGATGGAGGTGGCGGGAGCGGCCCCGTCGGAGCGGTCGCCGCCCTTCTTCCCGTCGCCGTCGCCGGAGCTGACGAACCATACGATCAGCAGCGCGAGCAGCGCGACCAGGCTCGCCGCGACTGCCCTCCGTCGCCAGTAGATGGAGGAGGGAAGCGGCCCGACCGGATTGCGCAGAGATCCCACGGACCGAACTGTACGAGAGATCGCCGCCAACTCCCGCCCCACCCGCCGCCCGTGCACCAAGTTTTGCCGATGATCACACTCGAACGACCGGGCTCCGGTCGGGCGGGCTCCGGGGGCCAGGTACCGTCCGTAACCATGAGTCAGGACCTCTATCGCGACATCACCGACCTCGCCCATGACGCACCGGGCTGGTTGCAGCTCGTCGCCGAGCTGTGGACGGAGGCCGGCCTGCTGCTGTTCGGCGTGCTGTTCCTGGCCGGCTGGTGGCGGGCGCGGCCGGCCACGGGCCGTGCCATGGCGCTCGCCGTCCTCGCGCCGCTGGGCACCGCGTTCGGGTACGTGGTCAGCGAGCTGCTGAAGTCGGTGGTGGACGAGGAGCGCCCGTGCCGGGCGGTCGCCGGGGCCGCGGCCTCGATCGTGGAGTGCCCGCCGTACGGCGACTGGTCCTTCCCGAGCAACCACTCGGCCATCGCGGGTGCCGCCGCGGTCGCCCTCGCGCTGGCCTGGCGCCGGATCGCCTGGCTCACCGTGCCGATGGCGCTGCTGATGGCCTTCTCGCGGGTGTTCGTCGGGGTCCACTACCCGCACGACGTGGCGGCCGGTCTGGTGCTGGGCGCGCTGATGGCGGTCCTGTTCGTGAAGCTGCTGACCGGGCCCGTGCGGGCGCTGACCGACACCATGCGGACGAGCCGGTCCGCCCTGGCCGCGTGGCTCGCCGGGCCGGGGCCGGCCGTTCCCGTGGCGGGCGCGGGCCGGGCCGCGAGCCGCCGGCGCCGGGAGCCGATGCACCGCCGCTCCTGAGATACGTGCCAGGATCGGGGGTGCCATGACTGCGATCCCCTCTTCTCCCGAGACCAGGCCCGGATCCGGGCCCGACGCCGCCGCCCTGCACGCGCCGGTGCTCGCCTGGTTCGAGCAGAACGCCCGCGACCTCCCCTGGCGCCGCCCCGAGGCGGGTGCCTGGGGGGTGATGGTCAGTGAGTTCATGCTCCAGCAGACGCCGGTCGCCCGGGTGCTCCCGGTGTACGAGCAGTGGCTGGCCCGCTGGCCGCGTCCGGCGGACCTGGCCGCCGAGGCCCCCGGCGAGGCGGTGCGCGCCTGGGGCCGGCTCGGTTACCCGCGCCGGGCGCTGCGGCTGCACGGCGCGGCGGTGGCGATAACGGAACGGCACGAGGGTGACGTACCGAGCGACCACGCCCAGTTGCTGGCCCTGCCGGGCATCGGCGAGTACACGGCCGCGGCGGTGGCGTCGTTCGCGTACGGGCAGCGCCACGCGGTGCTGGACACCAATGTGCGGCGGGTGTTCGCCCGGTCGGTGACGGGCGTGCAGTACCCGCCCAACGCCACCACCGCCGCCGAGCGGAAGCTGGCGCGGGCGCTGCTGCCGGACGACGAGGGCACGGCGGCCCGGTGGGCGGCGGCGTCCATGGAGCTGGGCGCGCTGGTGTGCACCGCCCGGAACGAGGACTGCGCCCGCTGCCCGATCGCCGAGCGGTGCGCCTGGCGGCTGGCGGGCAAGCCCGCCCACGACGGCCCGGCGCGGCGCGGCCAGACGTACGCGGGGACGGATCGCCAGGTGCGCGGCCGGCTGCTGGCGGTCCTGCGGGACGCGGTGACCCCGGTGGAGCAGGCGGCGCTGGACGCGGTGTGGCACGAGCCGGTGCAGCGCGCCCGCGCCCTGGACGGCCTGGTCGCGGACGGTCTCGTCGAGCCGCTGGACGGCGGGCGGTACCGGCTCCCGGCGGGCTGAGGGCCCCGGCCGGCGGGGTTCCGCGGGCCGCCCCCCCGCTGTGTAACACCATCGCTGTTACACAACCGATGGCCAGCCGTGCGTCCGCCGACGGTCTGTGCGGACAGGCCCGTGACACGAGCTCCGTAGCGTCTCCGACGTAAAGACCAGCGGGGAAAACGGGGATCGGAGGCGGTTCGGGATGTCGCACGGCGAGGTGCTCGAATTCGAGGAGTACGTACGCACACGGCAGGACGCTCTGCTGCGCAGCGCCCGGCGCCTCGTCCCGGACCCGGTGGACGCGCAGGACCTGCTCCAGACGGCGCTGGCCCGGACGTACGGCCGCTGGGACGGCATAGCGGACAAGAGCCTCGCCGACGCCTATCTGCGCCGCGTGATGATCAATACGCGTACGGAGTGGTGGCGCGCCCGCAAGCTGGAGGAGGTGCCGACCGAGCAGCTCCCCGACGCGTCCGTCGAGGACGCCACCGAGCAGCACGCCGACCGGGCCCTGCTGATGGACATCCTGAAGGTGCTGGCGCCCAAGCAGCGCAGCGTCGTGGTGCTGCGGCACTGGGAGCAGATGAGCACCGAGGAGACCGCCGCCGCGCTCGGCATGTCGACCGGTACGGTGAAGTCCACGCTCCACCGGGCGCTGGCCCGCCTCCGCCAGGAGCTGGAGAGCCGGGCCGTCGACGCCGACGCCCGCGTCCTGGAGCGTGACGGCCGTGCGGAGCGTGCGGCCGGACGCGGCCACGAACGGGGGCGGGAGCGGTGCGCGGCCTGAGCGCCAGACACAGCGGGAGCGGTACGGGCGGTATCCGGGCGGCGGGCACCACGGCGATGGCGGTGGCCGCCGCCATCGGGCTGCTCACGGCCGGGTGCTCCACCGGCGGTACGGGGACGCGCGACGAGGGCGCGGCCCGGGCCGACCAGGGCACGCCGTCGAGTGCGCCGGCTCCCGCGTCATCCGCGTCGTCACCGGTGAAGAAGGTGGACGCGGTCCAGTTGATCATGAACGATCCCAAGGTCAGCGGGCGGGTCAAGGACGACCTCAAGCCGTGCGTGGCGGACGCCTACCCGGTCGACACCTCCTACGGCACCCTGACCGACTCCGGTACGCCGGACGTCGTGGTGAACGTGCTGACGTGCGGTGACGCGGTGGGCGTCGGGACGTACGTGTACCGGCTCGGCGACGCGAAGGACGAAGCCAAGGGCACGGCGTACGAGAATGTGTTCTCGCTGGAGGAGCCGGCCGTCTACTCGACGATCGACCGGGGGGACCTGGTCGTCACCAAGCAGGTGTACGCGGAGGGCGACCCGGTGTCGTACCCCTCCGGCGAGGACGTGATCACCTACCGGTGGGCGGGGAACAAGTTCTCCGAGCACGACCGGGTGCACAACGAGTACAGCAGGACGGCCGGCGACGGCGGCATCGACGGTCCGGCCGAGCCGACCGCGCCCGGCAAGGGCTGAGCGTCCGGCGGGGGCCGGGCGTCCGGTGAGAGTACGAGCAGACGAGAGAGCACGGAGAGAAGCGCCGATGGCGGAGACCCATGTCCTGTTCGTGGAGGACGACGACGTCATCCGTGAGGCCACCCAGCTCGCCCTGGAGCGCGACGGCTTCGCGGTGACCGCGATGCCGGACGGGCTGTCCGGCCTGGAGTCCTTCCGGCAGCGGCAGCCGGACATCGCGCTGCTGGACGTGATGCTGCCGGGCATGGACGGCGTGAGCCTGTGCCGGCGCATCCGCGACGAGTCGACCGTGCCGGTGATCATGTTGTCGGCGCGTGCCGACTCGATCGACGTGGTGCTGGGCCTGGAGGCCGGTGCCGACGACTACGTCACCAAGCCCTTCGACGGCGCCGTGCTGGTCGCGCGGATCCGTGCCGTGCTGCGCCGTTTCGGGCACGCCGGCGGGTCCGCGGGCGGGAGCGCCGGGGACGGGGACCGGGGCGGGCCGGGGCAGGGCGGGGTGCTGTCCTTCGGTGACCTGGAGGTGGACACCGACGGCATGGAGGTCCGCAAGGGGGGCGCCCCGGTGGGCCTGACCCCGACGGAGATGCGGCTGCTGCTGGAGTTCTCCTCGGCGCCGGGCACCGTCCTGTCGCGCGACAAGCTGCTGGAGCGGGTCTGGGACTACGGCTGGGGCGGGGACACGCGGGTCGTGGACGTCCATGTGCAGCGGCTGCGCACCAAGATCGGCCAGGACCGGATCGAGACGGTCCGCGGCTTCGGCTACAAGCTCAAGGGATGAAGCCACCCGCCCTGCGCACCGGTGTCCGGTGGAAGATCTCGATCGCCATCGCCGCGGTGGGCGCCCTGGTCGCGGTCGCGCTGAGCCTCGTCGTGCACAACGCCGCCCGGGTCTCGATGCTCGGCAACGCGCGGGACGTGCAGATGGAGCGGCTGATGTTCGCCCAGCGGATGTACGAGTCGGCGAAGCCGAAGACGGATCCGAAGTTCGGGGCGAAGCTCAACGACCCGGCGCTGCCGCGGGAGCTCGACGAGCTGATGCGGGAGCGGCGGCGCGGGACGTACGTACAGGAGCACGCCGAGGGCCCGCCGGACGTGTGGGCCGCCGTGCCGCTGGGCAACGGGGACGTGCTGTCGCTGCACAGCCCGTTCGCCAGCCGCAGCACGACGATCATGAAGGACCTGGACGAGGCGCTGGTCGTCGGCTCGGTGTCGGTGGTCTTCGGCGGGTGCGCGCTGGGGGTGCTGATCGGCGGGCAGTTGTCGCGCCGGCTGCGCAAGGCCGCCACGGCGGCCGGGAAGGTCGCCCAGGGCAACACGGACGTCCGGGTCCGGGACGCCATCGGCGGTGTCGTACGCGACGAGACGGACGAGCTGGCCCGGGCGGTGGACGCCCTGACGGACGCGCTGCACGAGCGGATCGAGGCGGAGCGGCGGGTCACGGCGGACATCGCGCACGAGTTGCGGACGCCGGTGACGGGGCTGCTCACGGCCGCAGAGCTGCTGCCGCCGGGCCGGCCGACGGAGCTGGTGCGGGACCGGGCGCAGGCGATGCGCACGCTGGTCGAGGACGTGCTGGAGGTGGCCCGGCTGGACAGCGCGTCGGAGCGGGCCGAACTCCAGGAGATCGCGCTCGGGGAGTTCGTGGAGCGCCGGGTGGTGGCGATGGACCCGGACGCCGTGGTGCGGGTGGTGCACGAGTCGTGGGTGAACACCGATCCGCGCCGGCTGGAGCGGATCCTGGGGAACCTGCTGGCCAACGCGGCCAAGCACGGCAAGGGCCCCGGGCCGGTCGAGGTCACGGTCGAGGGCCGGGTGGTGCGGGTCCGCGACCACGGGCCGGGCTTCCCGGAGGCGCTGTTGCGGGAGGGTCCGAGCCGTTTCCGTACGGGGGCGAGCGACCGCGCCGGGCACGGTCACGGCCTGGGCCTGACGATCGCGGCGGGCCAGGCGCGGGTGCTGGGCGCGCGGCTCACCTTCCGCAACGCGGCGCCCACGGGTACCGCCCCGGGGGCGGGGGGCGCGATCGCGGTGCTGTGGCTCCCGGAGCACGCTCCCACGGCGACGGGCAGCTTCCCGATACTCCAGTTCCCGGGCGCGCCCTGAGGAGGCGGCTCCCGTACGCCTGACGGCGGTGGCCCCCGGTGCGCTCGGGCACCGGGGGCCACCGCCGTCGGGCGAGGGGGTCAGACGGCCGTGTCCGCGAGCCGCCCGTCCTTGCGGTCGCCGTCGCCGCGGGCGTTGTCCTCGCGGTCGCCGTCGCCGCGGTCGCCGTCCTGGCGTGCCGCGGGTTCCCCGGCGGCCGTCTCCGGCGCGTCCGGTCCGGCGGCGTCGGCGGGCTCCGGCCGGGGGCCCGCGCCCTTCAGCGGGACCTCCTTGACGAACAGGGCCGCCAGGAAGCCGAGGACCGCGACCGCCGCGCCGACCAGGAAGGCGACGTGCGTCCCGGACGACACCGCGAACTGGTACGCCTCGCGCACCGGGTCCGGCAGCTTGGCCAGGGCGTCGGCGGTGAGCTGGGCCGACTGCTGCGTGGCCGCCCCGCCGCCGCGCGCCGCCATCTCGTCCTGCACCCGGCCGGTGAACAGCGCGCCCATGATGGCCACGCCGAAGGACGAGCCGAGCGTGCGGAAGAGGGTGGTGGCGGACGAGGCGACGCCCATGTCCTTCATCTCGACGCTGTTCTGCGCGACGAGCATGGTGATCTGCATCAGGAAGCCCATGCCCGCGCCGAGGACCGCCATGTAGACGCCCGAGGTCAGGCGGGAGGTGCCGGTGTCCATCTGCGAGAGCAGGAAGAGACCGAGGACCATCAGCGCGCCGCCCGCGATGGGGAAGACCTTGTATTTGCCGGTGCTGGTGGTGACCCGGCCGGCGTACAGGGACACGACCATCATGGCCAGCAGCATCGGCAGGAGCAGCAGGCCCGAGTTGGTCGCGGAGGCGCCCTGCACGGACTGCTGGTACAGCGGCAGGAAGAGCGTGGCGCCGAACATCACGAAACCGGTGAGGAAGCCGATCACCGACATGAGGGTGAAGTTGCGGCTGCGGAAGATGTGCAGCGGGATGATCGGCTCGGCCGCGCGGGTCTCGACGAAGAGGAAACCGGCGAGGGCGGTGACACCGATGGCGATGAGTTCCATGATGACGGCGGAGTCCCAGGCGTACTCCGTGCCGCCCCAGGTGGTGACCAGGACGATCGAGGTGATGCCCACCGTCAGGAGGGCCGCGCCGAGGTAGTCGATGCGGGTCCGGCCGGTGCGCTCCTTCTTGGGGAGGTGCAGGACGGCGGTGACCATGGCGAGCGCGACGGCGCCGAGCGGCAGGTTGATGTAGAACGACCAGCGCCAGCCCCAGTGGTCGGTGATGGTGCCGCCGACGAGCGGCCCGCCGATCATGGCGAGGGCCATGACTCCGGCCATCATCCCCTGGTACTTGCCGCGCTCCCGCGGCGGTATGAGGTCGCCGATGATGGCCATGACGCCGACCATCAGGCCGCCCGCGCCCAGTCCCTGCACGGCCCGGAAGCCGATGAGCTGGCCCATGTCCTGGGCCATGCCGCTGAGCGCCGAGCCGGCCAGGAAGATGACGATCGAGGTGAGGAAGGTGCCCTTGCGCCCGTAGAGGTCGCCCAGCTTGCCCCAGATGGGGGTGGAGGCGGCGGTGGCGAGGGTGTACGCGGTGACCACCCAGGACAGGTGGGCGAGGCCGCCCAGTTCCCCGACGATCGTCGGCATCGCCGTACCGATGATCATGTTGTCCAGCATGGCCAGCAGCATCGCGATCATCAGCGCGAGCAGGACGACGCGCACACTGCGCGGCGCTTTCTCCTCCGCCGCTGGCGCCGCCTTCTCCAAGGGCTCCGACATGTTTCCCACTCCCGTTACTTACTTGCCGCCCGGCTAGTTACTACACTGGGGAAGGTAGACCCGTCACTAGCCGGGCGTCAAGTAAGTTTTCGGGAGCGGACCATGGCCAGAGGCAACACCCGTCAGCGCATCCAGGACGTGGCCCTCGAACTCTTCGCCGAGCACGGCTACGAGAAGACGTCCCTCCGCGAGATCGCCGAGCGCCTGGACGTCACGAAGGCGGCGCTGTACTACCACTTCAAGACCAAGGAAGACATCGTCATCAGCCTCTTCCGCGATCTGACGCGGCCGATCGACGAGCTGATCGACTGGGCCGAGCAGCAGCCGCGCACGCTGGAGACCAAGCAGGAGATGCTGCGCCGCTACCACGCGGCGCTCATGGGCGCGGCGCCGCTCTTCCGCTTCATGCAGGAGAACCAGGCGACCGTGCGCGACCTGAGCATCGGGGAGACGTTCAAGGAGCGCATGATCACCTTGACGCGACTGGTCCAGGAGCCGGACTTCAGCATGGCCGACCGGGTGCGCTGCATCAGCGCGCTGTTCACGATGCACGCCGGGATGTTCTTCATGCAGCACGTCGACGGCGACCCCGAGGAGAAGCGCGAAGCCGTCCTCGAGGTCGCCGTCGATCTGGTGACCAGGGCCCACCAGGGCCCGCGGGGCTGAGCGTCAGATGACGACGCCCTCGGAGCGCAGGAACTTGGCCGGGTTCAGCGCGGAGCCGTAGTTCGGGGTCGTACGGATCTCGAAGTGCAGGTGCGGGCCGGAGGAGTTGCCGGTGTTGCCGGACCGGGCGATGGTCTGGCCCGTCTTCACGGTCTGGCCGAGGTGCACGTTGATCTTCGAGAGGTGCGCGTACTGGGAGTACGTGCCGTTGGCGTGCTTGACCACGATGGCGTTGCCGTACGCCGAGCCGTCACCGCCGCCGCGCGGGCCGGCCTTGACGACGGTGCCGGAGTGGGCGGCGTGGACCGCGGTGCCCACCGGCACGGCGAAGTCCTGGCCGCTGTGCTTGTGGGACCACATGGCGCCGCCCTGGTTGAAGCTGGCGGTCAGGGTGTAGCGGGCGACGGGCTTGACCCAGGACGACGCCTTCTTGGCGGCGGCCTTCTTCGCCAGGGCGGCCTTCTTGGCGGCGTTGGCGGCGGCGGCCTTCTTGGCGGCCGCCTTCTTCGCGGCGGCGGCCTTGACGGCCTTCGCCTGGGCGGCCTGGGCGGCCTTGGCCTGCTCCGCCTGCACCTGGGCCTGGGCGGCCACGGCGGCGGCGGGACCCGCGGCGGGGATCGTCTTGCTGTCGGCGGCGACGGCGGCACCGCCTCCGAACACCATCGACGCTCCGATGCCGGCGGCGGCGAGGGCGACGACGGCGTTACGGGTGGGGTGCTGGACGCGCTTCGACATACGGGGAAGTCCTCCGGACAAGAGCGGACCCGACGCGAAGGGCGCGCCGGGCGGTTGGACTCATCCTTGGTAACCCGCCCACCCATCCCACCTCAAACCACCCATCTACGACATCTGGTCGTAGAGCGTGGGGTGTGACGTGGACTCTTGACGCCCCGCCCGGATCCAGGCAGCAAGCCCGAAATGTCCTGTGAAAGTAAGGTTTACCCCCTTGGCGACCCCGGCCACCTGCCGCATCGCGCCCGGCTCACCGCCCTCCGCGAGGACACCCGCGCTCCCGGCCCCCTCGGGAGCCCCGGGAACGGCGCCTCCTACCCGGCCGAACGCACTATTCCACCTAGTACCGCCCAAAACGCCTGTGCGCCTTGTCACGGCCACGAGCCCGGAACCCGGCCCCGTCCGGCTTCCGGCGGCCCTCGCGGCGTCACCTTCCGGCTGCCCGTCCGGCCGGGAGCGCGGGCCTCCTTCCCACCCCCCGCCCCCTCCGCCATCCTCCTCAGCATGAGCAGACACGTGATGCGCGTGACAGCCCTCGCCCTGGGCCTCGCGGCCCTCGTCCCGCTGGCCGGCGCCGTCCCCGCCGGGGCCGGGCCGTCCGGCACCGGCCTGAAGGACGCCATCGACACGATCCTCACCGACTCCCGGCTCGACGGGGCCGCGGCGGGTGTGGTCGTCGCCGATGCCGGCACCGGCGACACCCTCTACCAGCACGACGGCGGTGACCGCCTCATGCCCGCCTCCAACACCAAGCTCGCCACCTCCGCCGCCGCCATGGCGCTGCTGGGCCCCGACCACCGCTTCCGCACCGAGGTGCTGTCGGCCGGCCGTGTCCGGGGCGGGGTCCTCCACGGCGACCTGTACCTGCGCGGGACGGGCGACCCCACCACCCTCGCCAAGGACTACGACGCGCTGGCCGCCCGGGTCGCCGGCTCCGGGATCCGGCGCGTGACCGGCCGCCTGGTCGCCGACGACACCCGGTTCGACACCGAGCGGCTCGGCCGGTCCTGGGCCGCCGACGACGAGTCGTCGTACTACTCGGCGCAGATCTCCCCCCTCACGGTCGCGCCCGACACCGACTACGACTCCGGCACCGTCATCGTCGAGGCCGCCCCCGCCTCCGGCCCCGGCGCGCGGCCGCTGGTCACCCTCACCCCCGCCACCGGCTACGTACGGATCGACAACCGTGCCACCACCGTCCCCGCCGGCCGCCCCGACACCCTCACGGTCCAGCGGGAGCACGGGGCGAACGTCATCACCGTCACCGGCGAGATCCCGCTCCAGGCCTCCCCCACCCGGGAATGGGTCACCGTCTGGCAGCCGACCGGCTACGCCGCCGCCGTCTTCGCCGACGCGCTCGCCGCCCACGGCGTACGCCTCGACGGGCCGACCCGCCGGGGCCGCCCCACACCCCCCACCGCACGGCTGCTGGCCACGCACGAGTCCATGCCCCTCAAGGACCTGCTGCGGCCGTTCATGAAGCTGTCCAACAACATGCACGCCGAGACGCTCACCAAGGCCATCGGCCACCGGACGTCCGGCCGCGGCACCTGGGGCGCGGGCCTCGCCGCCATCGACGCGTACCTGCGCAAGGAGGGCGTCCGCACGTCGGCGGTCCGCCAGGCCGACGGCTCCGGGCTGTCCCGGATGAACCTCTTCCCCGCCGCCGAGCTCACCCGGCTGCTCCTCGCCGTCCAGGACGCCCCCTGGTACGCCGACTGGTACGCGGCCCTGCCCGTCGCCTGCGCCCCCGACCGTGCCACCGGCGGCACGCTGCGGACCCGGATGTGCGGCACCCCGGCCGCCCTGAACACCCACGCCAAGACGGGCACCCTCACCGGGGCGTCCGCCCTCTCGGGGTACGTCACGGACGCCGGCGGCCGGCGGCTCGTCTACTCGATCGTCCTCAACAACCACCTGGCGTCGTCGGTGAAGGGCGTCGAGGACGCGATCGTCGTCTCCCTGGCCCGGTCCGACACGGCCGGGGGCGTCATCCGCGCCGTCCGCCCGGCCCGCTCCCGGGCGGCCACGGAGGCGGACGCCGGCCTCGAATGCTCCTGGCGCAAGCCGCGGCCCTGCTGAGAACGCGAAAGGGGCTGCCCCGTGGGGCAGCCCCTCTCATTCAGCGGTACGGGCGCTTACGCGTCCTTCGACAGGTTCGGACCGGCGCCGCCGGCGGCCTGCTCGATCGGGGGGACGTCCGGCAGTGCGGACTTCTCCTCGCCGCGGAAGGTGAACTTCTTCTCCTCACCCTCGCCCTCGGTGTCGACGACCACGATGTGACCGGGGCGCAGCTCGCCGAAGAGGATCTTCTCCGACAGGATGTCCTCGATCTCGCGCTGGATCGTCCGGCGCAGCGGCCGGGCGCCCATGACCGGGTCGTAGCCGTGCTTGGCGAGGAGCTCCTTGGCGGAACCGCTGAGCTCGATGCCCATGTCGCGGTCCTTCAGGCGCTCGTCCACCTTGGCGATCATGAGGTCGACGATCTGGATGATGTCTTCCTGGCTGAGCTGGTGGAAGACGACCGTGTCGTCGACGCGGTTGAGGAACTCGGGCCGGAAGTGCTGCTTCAGCTCTTCGTTGACCTTCGCCTTCATCCGGTCGTAGCCGGTCTTGACGTCGCCCTGGGCCGCGAAGCCCAGGTTGAAGCCCTTCGAGATGTCCCGGGTCCCGAGGTTGGTCGTCATGATGATGACCGTGTTCTTGAAGTCCACGACCCGGCCCTGGGAGTCGGTCAGGCGACCGTCCTCCAGGATCTGGAGCAGGGAATTGAAGATATCGGGGTGGGCCTTCTCGACCTCGTCGAAGAGGACGACGGAGAACGGCTTGCGGCGCACCTTCTCGGTGAGCTGGCCGCCCTCTTCGTAACCCACGTATCCGGGCGGGGAACCGAAGAGGCGGGAAACCGTGTGCTTCTCGCTGAACTCCGACATGTCGAGGGAGATCATCGCGTCCTCGTCGCCGAAGAGGAATTCGGCGAGCGTCTTGGACAGCTCGGTCTTACCGACACCGGACGGGCCGGCGAAGATGAACGAGCCACCGGGGCGCTTCGGGTCCTTCAGGCCGGCGCGCGTACGGCGGATCGCCTGCGACAGGGCCTTGATGGCGTCCTTCTGGCCGATGACGCGCTTGTGGAGCTCGTCCTCCATGCGGAGCAGACGCGAGGACTCCTCCTCGGTCAGCTTGAAGACCGGGATGCCGGTGGCGGTCGCGAGGACCTCGGCGATCAGCTCGCCGTCGACCTCGGCGACGACGTCCATGTCGCCGGCCTTCCACTCCTTCTCCCGCTTGGCCTTCGCCGCCAGCAGCTGCTTCTCCTTGTCGCGGAGACTCGCCGCCTTCTCGAAGTCCTGGGAGTCGATCGCGGACTCCTTGTCCCGGCGGACACCCGCGATCTTCTCGTCGAACTCGCGGAGGTCCGGCGGCGCGGTCATCCGGCGGATGCGCATCCGGGAACCGGCCTCGTCGATCAGGTCGATCGCCTTGTCCGGCAGGAAGCGGTCCGAGATGTACCGGTCGGCCAGGGTGGCGGCCTGGACCAGCGCCTCGTCCGTGATGGAGACCCGGTGGTGGGCCTCGTAACGGTCGCGCAGGCCCTTGAGGATCTCGATGGTGTGCGGCAGCGACGGCTCCGCGACCTGGATGGGCTGGAAGCGGCGCTCGAGGGCGGCGTCCTTCTCCAGGTACTTGCGGTACTCGTCCAGCGTCGTGGCACCGATGGTCTGGAGCTCACCACGGGCGAGCATCGGCTTGAGGATGCTCGCGGCGTCGATCGCGCCCTCGGCGGCGCCCGCACCCACCAGGGTGTGGAGCTCGTCGATGAACAGGATGATGTCGCCGCGGGTGCGGATCTCCTTGAGGACCTTCTTCAGGCGCTCCTCGAAGTCACCGCGGTACCGGGAGCCGGCGACGAGCGCGCCGAGGTCCAGGGTGTAGAGGTGCTTGTCCTTGAGGGTCTCGGGCACCTCGCCCTTGACGATGGCCTGCGCCAGGCCCTCGACGACCGCCGTCTTGCCGACGCCGGGCTCGCCGATGAGGACCGGGTTGTTCTTGGTCCGGCGGGACAGCACCTGCATGACCCGCTCGATCTCCTTCTCGCGCCCGATGACCGGGTCGAGCTTGGACTCACGGGCGGCCTGGGTGAGGTTCCGGCCGAACTGGTCGAGGACCAGGGACGTCGAGGGCGTGCCCTCGGCAGGACCACCGGCGGTGGCGGCTTCCTTGCCCTGGTAGCCGGAGAGCAGCTGGATGACCTGCTGCCGCACCCGGTTGAGATCGGCGCCCAGCTTCACGAGGACCTGGGCGGCGACGCCCTCGCCCTCGCGGATCAGGCCGAGCAGGATGTGCTCGGTGCCGATGTAGTTGTGGCCGAGCTGAAGGGCCTCGCGGAGCGACAGCTCCAGGACCTTCTTGGCACGGGGCGTGAAGGGGATGTGCCCGGACGGGGCCTGCTGGCCCTGGCCGATGATCTCCTCCACCTGCTGGCGGACCGCCTCGAGCGAAATCCCGAGGCTCTCCAGGGCCTTAGCGGCGACACCCTCACCCTCGTGGATAAGGCCCAGGAGGATGTGCTCGGTGCCGATGTAGTTGTGGTTGAGCATCCGGGCTTCTTCCTGAGCCAGGACGACAACCCGCCGCGCGCGGTCGGTGAACCTCTCGAACATCGTTAATCGCTCCTCAGAGCGGTCAGGCAGTAAGGGGTCGGTCCCCTCCCTGTCCTTCCGCAGCTTAGTCCCGCAAGCGGGGACCGCTCATTCCAACTGCCGACACCCGTCTCTGGCCTCCTGACCCGAACGCCGACAAATGCTCCAACCCAATGGTCCGAGACGATGTTCCCGCAGGCCAGGCACTTACCCTCACCGGCAGTACGCCGATGGCGAACGTGAGACGCCCGGATCCCGCGTGTCGCCCCTCCTCACTAGGAATGTCTTACCCGTAAGCAGGGACACTCCATGCGGCGGACACCGGTTCCCTCAGCTACGGGCGAACACCCTTGCGTCGCACCCTCCCCCTGAGCCCCCACCCCGAGAAACACGCAGCGTACCGATCCCGACGCGTTCCGTAACTTTCGGTGCGGGTCACGAGTTCCCCGGTCATGGCCTCCACCCTTCCCCTCCCGGCACCCCGTTCACCGTTCGCCCGTGCCGGCGTCGCGCGGTGGTACGAGCACGAGCTCGGCTGGGCCACGGCGGAGGGACGCGCGGGTGATCCGGTGGAGCTGCTCACGGGGCTGCGCTTCGACGTCCTGGAGCTGCCGGCCGCCGCCGGGTTCGCCGTACTGCGGCGACTGGGCGGCCGGGGTCCGGTCGCCGTGGCGGGAGGCAGGATGCGGCTGCTGGTGGCCGCCGGCGCGGCGGACGAGCTGCCGGGGCTGCTGGACTGGCTGGAGTGGGGCGGGATCGCCCTGGACCTGGCCGTCCTCGGCGCCGGCGACCGGACGTCCGCTCCGATTCCCCCAGGATGGAGCGGGTCCGGCTCGCCCGGCGCCGCCTCGTGGCTGCGCCCCCCCGAACCCGGGCGCGAAGTCGAGCCGACCCTTCCGGCGATGCCGGCCGTGGGGGGCGGAACCGGTGCCCCCAGTCTGGTGCGGCTCGTGGACGCGGCGGCATCGGAATGCCACCGGGTCCGACTGCTCGGTGCGGACCGCACTCAGCGGTTGGCGTCCTCGTAGGCCTGCTTGATGTCCGCGGGCACCCGGCCGCGGTCGTTCACGTTGTAGCCGTTCTCCTTGGCCCACGCGCGGATCTTCGCGGTGTCGGGGCTGCCGCTCGTGGCGGCCCTGCCCTTGCCACGCCCGGCGGAGGCGCGGCCACCGGTACGCCGGCCGCTCTTGGTGTACGGCTCGAGCAGACCACGGAGCTTGTCCGCATTGGCGGTGGTGAGGTCGATCTCGTAGGTCTTGCCGTCCAGAGCGAACGTCACCGTCTCGTCCGCCTCGCCACCGTCGAGGTCGTCGACAAGAAGGACCTGAACCTTCTGTGCCACCGGATTTCCTTTCATCGAAAATGCAGTACGCGGAAAGGAAACCGCTTTTCCCTGGAAAACACAAACCCCTGGGAGAGGTTCAGATCCCCGAGAGCACGGGAAACGTGCGCGATTCGGACATAGGGTGCCGCCGGCTCACAGGTGCAGAAGCATCCGACTGTTACCCAAGGTGTTCGGCTTCACTCGTTCGAGACCGAGGAACTCGGCGACGCCCTCGTCATAGGAACGGAGGAGCTCGCTGTAGACATCTCCGTCGACCGGGGTCTCGCCGATCTCGACGAACCCGTGCTTCGCGAAGAAGTCCACTTCGAAGGTCAGGCAGAAAACCCGGCGGACGCCGAGCCAGCGGGCGGTGTGCAGCAACTTGTCGAGCACGTGATGACCGATGCCGGCCCCGGTGAACTCGGGATCGACGGCGAGAGTGCGCACTTCGGCGAGGTCTTCCCACATCACGTGCAGTGCGCCGCAGCCGACGACGGTGCCGTCCGCGTCGCGTTCCGCGACCCAGAACTCCTGGATGTCCTCGTAAAGCGTGACGGGCGCTTTGTCGAGGAGGATGCCTTCGGTGACGTACGGATCGACGAGTCGGCGGATCGCCTGCACATCACCGGTCCGGGCCCGGCGTACGGTCACGGCTTTCACGGGGCCGGGGGACGTGGGCCCGGAGGCCGCGGAGGAGGACGACATGGGTGGACGCTATCGCCCCGCCCCCGCGTCCCCCTCGTCGGCCCGGTGTCCTTCCGGTTCTTCGCCGCCCTGTTCCGGGGTGTCCCGTTGCACGATCCGGACGGCGTCGTTGAGCGCCTCTCGCTGCTCGGACGACATCATGCCGAAGAAGGCCACGAGGGCGGCGGCGGGGTTGTCGCTCTTCGACCAGGCCTCGTTCATCAGTGCGGCCGAGTAGGCGGCCCGCGTGGAGACCGCGGTATATCGATAGGCGCGGCCCGAGACTTCCCGGCGCACCCAGCCCTTCTGATGGAGATTGTCCATTACGGTCATGACGGTGGTGTAGGCGATGGACCGTTCCTGCTGGAGATCCTCCAGGACTTCCCGGACGGTGACGGGCCGGTTCCATTGCCAGACGCGTGTCATGACGGCGTCTTCGAGCTCTCCCAATTGACGGGGCACACTGCCACCATAGTGGGAGATGTCGGAATAACTGGCTATTGACAGAACAAAAAGGGCGTACGACGGGTGGTCGTACGCCCTGGGCGGTGGAGGGGTGGTCAGGCCCGGCCGGGCTCGGCGCCCGCCTCCGCCTGGCGGGCGGCCTCGACGCGCGCGAGGGCCGCGTCCACGGCCGCGTCCTCCTTGGCCTTGTTGGGGCCGCCCTGGCTCTTGACGATCGTCACGACGAGGCCGATAAAGAAGGCGGCCATCACCACGGGCGGCAGGAGCGCGGATACGTATTCCATGCCACCAGGGTAGCTAGCCGGCGGCCCGCTCCTCGGCCGGGGGCGGCGCGGCGGGTCGCCGCCGGGGCGGGAAGACCTCGGACGGTTTGGGCACCGGGCGGTCGGCGGGGGGCGGGGCGGGGCGGGGGTCGGGCGAGGGCCGGGGCTTCGGCTCGTCGGCCCCGTGCACGCGGCCGCCGGGAAGGGCGAGCAGCCGGGTGCGGGGCGCGGGGGTGACGTGGCGGCCGGCGAGGCGGGCCCGCACGGAGTGCTCGGCCAGCGTCCGGCAGCGCGCGAGGAGGGCGGCGCCGACGGGTGTGCCGCGGAGGGTGCGCAGGGCGGCGAGGTCCTCGGGGCGGGGGTCGTAGCCGGCGGCGAGGGCGTCCTGGAGCAGTTCCAGGTACCCGGCGGCCGAGCCGGGCAGCGCGTCGCGGTAGCGGGCGAGGTCGGCGAGGAGGAAGGCCCGCATCCGGCCGGCCTCGCGGACTGCTTCGTCCACGGAGCCGGCGAGTCGCAGGCAGTCCTGCACGTCTTCGTCGTCGAGGGGCGTGGGGTGGAGGGCATGGGCGAGGGCGCGTCGGAGCACACGCAGCTCGTCTGCGCCGAACGCCAGGCCGCCGCGGGATCCGTAGGGCGTGGGCATGGGCCGACGATACGTGCTAATCGGACAAAATTCGCTTATCGACCACCCCGGGCGCGTTGCCGTACGGGGCCTGCCCGGACCCGTCTCTCGCGCCGTCGTGGGCAGGCGTCCCGCAGGGCGGGACGGGTGGGCACGACGGACCGCGGGCGGTGCCCGTTCCGGGTGCCCACCGGGGCGGCGCCCTTCCGGCGCTCGGCCCCCGGCCGGGCGCCGGGGCGGGCCGCCCGGACCCGCCCGGAAAGCTACATACGGGAGATGTTGCGCTCGTAGACCAGGCGCAGGCCGATCAGCGTCAGCCACGGCTCGTGCTCGTCGATCTCCGCCGCCTCGCCGAGCACCATCGGCGCCAGCCCGCCCGTGGCGATGACCGTCACGTCCGACGGGTCGCCGTCACGGCCGGCCAGCTCGCGCTTCATACGGCTGACGATCCCGTCCACCTGGCCCGCGAAGCCGTACACGATGCCCGCCTGCATGGCCTCGACCGTGTTCTTGCCGATCACACTGCGCGGGCGGGCCAGCTCGATCTTGCGGAGCTGGGCGCCCCGGACACCGAGCGCCTCGACGGAGATCTCGATGCCGGGGGCGATCACCCCGCCGATGTACTCGCCGCGCGCGCTGATCGGGTCGAAGGTCGTCGCCGTACCGAAGTCGACGACGATCGCCGGGCCGCCGTACAGCTCGCTCGCCGCGACCGCGTTGACGATGCGGTCGGCGCCGACCTCCTTGGGGTTGTCCGTCAGGATCGGCACGCCGGTCTTGATGCCGGGCTCCACGAGCACGGCCGGGACGTCGCCGTAGTACCGCCGCGTCACCTCGCGCAGCTCGTGCAGTACGGACGGGACCGTCGAGCAGATGGCGATGCCCTCGATGCCGTCGCCCAGCTCTTCGCCGAGCAGCGGGTGCATGCCCATCAGGCCCTGGAGCAGCACGGCGAGCTCGTCGGCGGTGCGGCGCGGGTCGGTGGAGATGCGCCAGTGCTCGACGATCTCCGTACCGTCGAACAGGCCCAGGACCGTGTGGGTGTTGCCCGCGTCGATCGTGAGCAGCATCAGCCCTGGTCCGCCTCTCGGAGGTCGAGGCCGATGTCGAGGATCGGGGAGGAGTGGGTGAGGGCGCCCACGGCGAGGTAGTCGACGCCGGTCGCGGCATACGCGGCGGCGTTGTCGAGGGTGAGGCGCCCGGAGGACTCCAGGACGGCGCGGCCCGCGACGAGCGTCACGGCCTCCTCCGTCTCGGCGGGCGAGAAGTTGTCCAGCAGGATCAGGTCGGCGCCCGCGTCGAGGACCTCGCGGACCTGGTGGAGGGTGTCGACCTCGACCTCGATCGGGACGTCGGGGAAGGCCGTGCGCACCGCCTTGAAGGCCTGGGCGACGCCGCCCGCGGCGATGACGTGGTTGTCCTTGACCAGGGCCGCGTCGGACAGCGACATGCGGTGGTTGACGCCGCCGCCGCAGCGGACCGCGTACTTCTCCAGGGCGCGCAGGCCCGGGGTGGTCTTGCGGGTGTCGCGGACCTTCGCCTTGTAGCCCTCCAGGGCGTCCGCCCACGCGCGCGTGGCGGTGGCGATGCCGGACAGGCGGCACATGATGTTGAGCGCGCTGCGCTCGCCGGTGAGCAGGTCGCGGGTGCGGGTCGTGACCGACAGCAGCTTCTGGCCGGCCTCGACCCGGTCGCCGTCCGCCACGTGCCGCTCGACGGCGAACTCCTCGGTGCACACGACCGAGAGGATCGCCTCGGCCACGTGGATGCCGGCGACGACGCCCGCCTCCCGGGCGGTGAAGTCACCGGTCGCGACGGCGTCGTCCGGGACGGTCGCGGCGGAGGTCACGTCGACGCCGCCGTCCAGGTCCTCCTCGATGGCGCGGTACGCCACGTCCTCGACGAGTACGGGGTCGAGGCCGGCGTTCACCAGGAGCGCGGCGAGCGCCGGGTCCAGCCCGCACTCGTACGCCTCCTCGTCGAAGTCGGCACCGCCGCAGCCGCAGCCGTCACCGCAGCCGCCGGCGGCCTGCTCGGCCGGGGCGCTGATGTTGATCAGGGGTACGTCCACGGGCTGCGGGCGTTCTTCGGGCGTGCTCACGGTTACGGCTCCCTGGGGGCGTCGGCGTCGGTCGGGGGGAAGTCTTGGGTGTCGGTGGGGCGGACGTCCAGGGTCCGGTCCGGGCCGAGGCGTACGACCAGGTGGCGGCGCCAGGCGGCGTCGTCGCGGTCGGGGCGGTCCTCGCGCCAGTGGCAGCCGCGGGTCTCCTCGCGGCGCCGGGCGGCGGCCACCAGCACGCGGGCCACGCACAGCAGGTTGGTGGTCTCCCAGGACTCGACGCCCGGCTCGGCGGCCTTGTGCCCGTCCGGGCCGTCGTTCAGCGCCTCGGCGTGCACGGCGTCCAGGGCCTCGGCGGCCCCCTCCAGGCTGGCGGCGGAGCGCAGCACCCCGGCGCCGGTGGTCATGACGTGCTGGATCCGGGCCCGGGCCGCGGGGTCGAGCAGCGGGAGGACGGTGGGCGCGGGGTGGGGGACGGGGTCGCCCGCCCGGGCCGGGGAGGCGACGATGTCGTCGGCGATGCGCTCGGCGAAGACAAGACCCTCCAGGAGGGAGTTCGACGCCAGCCGGTTGGCGCCGTGGACGCCGGTGCAGGCGACCTCGCCGCACGCGTAGAGGCCGGGCACCGTGGTGCGGCCGTGCAGGTCGGTGCGGACGCCGCCGGAGGCGTAGTGGGCCGCCGGGGCGACCGGGACCGGCTCGGTCACCGGGTCGATGCCGTGGGCGCGGCAGGCGGCGAGGATCGTCGGGAAGCGGGACGCCCACATCGCGGCGCCGAAGTGCCGGGCGTCCAGGTACATGTGGTGGGCGCCCTGCTCGCGCATGCGGCGCATGATGCCCTTGGCGACGATGTCGCGCGGGGCGAGCTCGGCCAGCTCGTGCTGCCCGACCATGAAGCGGACCCCGTCGGCGTCGACGAGGTGGGCGCCCTCGCCGCGTACCGCCTCCGAGACCAGCGGCTGCTGGCCTTCGGCGTCCGGGCCGAGGAAGAGCACGGTCGGGTGGAACTGGACGAACTCCAGGTCGCTCACCTCGGCGCCCGCCCGCAGCGCGAGGGCGACGCCGTCGCCGGTGGAGACGGCCGGGTTGGTGGTGGCGGAGAAGACCTGGCCCATGCCGCCGGTGGCGAGGACGACCGCGGGGGCGTGGACGGCGCCGACGCCGTCGTGCTGGCCTTCGCCCATGACGTGCAGCGTCACGCCCGCGGTGCGGCCGGCGGCGTCCGTGAGCAGGTCCAGGACGAGGGCGTTCTCGATGGTGCGGACACCCCGGTCGCGGACCGCGTCGACGAGCGCGCGGGAGATCTCCGCGCCGGTCGCGTCACCGCCCGCGTGCGCGATACGGCGCCGGTGGTGGCCGCCCTCGCGGGTGAGCTCGATGGTGCCGGCCTCGTCGGTGTCGAACCGGGCACCGGTGGCGATCAGCCGGCGTACGGCCTCGGGGCCCTCGGTGACCAGGGCGCGCACGGCCCCCTCGTCGCACAGCCCCGCCCCCGCGACGAGCGTGTCGTCGAGGTGCTGCTCGGGGGTGTCGCCCTCGCCGAGGGCGGCCGCGATGCCGCCCTGCGCCCAGCGGGTGGAGCCGTCGTCCAGGCGGGCCTTGGTGACGACGACCGTGCGCAGTCCGGCGGCCGCGGTGCGCAGGGCGGCGGTCAGGCCCGCGACCCCGGAGCCGACCACGACGACGTCGGCGTCGATCGACCAGCCGGGGGCGGGGGCCTGGAGGCGTATGCCGGTCATGCGGGGGCTCCGAAGGTGAGGGGGAGGTTGTCGATCAGCCGGGTGGTGCCGACCTTGGCGGCGACGGCCAGGATCGCCTCGCCGGTGTGGTCGTCGGGTACGTCGGTGAAGTCGGCGGGGTCCACCAGCGCCAGGTAGTCCAGGCGCAGCGGCGGGTCGGCCTGCGCCGCCTCGTCGAGTACCGCGCGGGCCGCGGCCCGAACCGCGTGGGCGCCGCCGCCCGGAGCCGCCACGGCGACGGCGTGGGCGTCGGCGGCGGCGCGGGCCTCGCCGAGCCGGGACAGGGCCGCGGCGCGGCTCTCGGAGGCGGGCAGGGTCTCGGCGCGGGCCAGCAGGGCCGTCTGGGCGGCGAGCCGGTCACGGGCGGCGAACAGCGCGCCGGACAGGGCGAGGGCGGTGCGGCGCTCGGCGGACGAGAGGTACCGGTTGCGGCTGGACAGGGCCAGGCCGTCGGCCTCGCGGACGGTCGGGACGCCGACGATCTCGACCGGGAAGTTCAGGTCGCGGGCCATGCGGCGGATCAGGGCGAGCTGCTGGGCGTCCTTCTGCCCGAAGAACGCCACGTCGGGGCGGGTGAGGTGGAGCAGCTTGGCGACCACGGTGAGCATGCCGTCGAAGTGGCCGGGGCGGGAGGCCCCTTCGAGGCGCTCCCCCATGGGTCCGGCGGTGATCCTCACCTGAGGCTCGCCGCCGGGGTAGACCTCGTCGGCGGCCGGGGCGAACACGGCGTCCGCGCCGGCCCGCTCGGCGACCCCGAGGTCGGCCTCCAGGGTGCGGGGGTAGCGGTCGAGGTCCTCGCCCGCGCCGAACTGGAGCGGGTTGACGAACACGGTGACGACGACGAGGCCCTGCGGGCCGACGTGCCGGCGGGCGGCCCGGACGAGCGTGGCGTGGCCCTCGTGGAGGGCGCCCATGGTCATCACGACGGCGGTGCGGCCCCGGGTCGCGGACCGCTCCAGGACGCGCTCCAGCTCGTCCCGGGTGGGCACGAGCACGAAGCCGGACCTCCCGGATGCGGGGCGGCCGGACGCGGGGGCCGCCGCTTCGCGGGCGGGGGCGGGGGCCGCCGGGGCGGGGGCGGGGCTCTTCGGTGCGCGGTCGGGGCTCATCGGCCGCTCTCTCCTTCCGCGAGGACACCCAGCAGGTCCTCCGCGAGCTCGGGCTTGAGGAGGCCGTGGGCCAGGGCGCGGTCCGCGGTCGTACGGGCCATCGCGAGGTACCCGGCGACGGTGCCGGGCGCGTGCTTGCGCAGTTCCGCCACGTGCGCGGCGACCGTGCCCGCGTCACCGCGCGCGACCGGGCCGGTGAGGGCGGCGTCGCCGGAGCGCAGGGCGTTGTCGAGGGCGGCGCCCAGGAGCGGGCCGAGCATCCGGTCGGGGGCGGCGACGCCCGCCTGCCGCAGCAGCTCCATCGACTGGGCCACCAGGGTGACGAGGTGGTTCGCGCCCAGGGCGAGGGCCGCGTGATAGAGCGGGCGGGCCGCCTCCTCGATCCACTCCGGCTCGCCGCCCATCTCGATGACCAGGGCCTCGGCCGCCAGGCGCAGCTCCTCGGGGGCGGTGACGCCGAAGGAGCAGCCGGCCAGCCGCTGGACGTCGACGGCCGTGCCGGTGAACGTCATGGCGGGGTGCAGGGCGAGCGGGAGGGCGCCGGCGCGGCGGGCCGGGTCGAGCACGGCCGTGCCGTACCGGCCGGAGGTGTGGACCAGCAGTTGCCCCGCGCGGACGGCACCGGTTTCGGCCAGGCCCTCGACCAGGCCGGGCAGCGCGTCGTCCGGCACGGTGAGCAGGACGAGGTCGGCGTGCTCCAGGACCTGGGCGGGCGGGACGAGCGGCACGCCGGGCAGCAGCTCGGCGGCGCGCCGCCGGGACGCGTCGGACACGCCGGAGACGGCGACGGGGCGGTGCCCGGCCAGGCTCAGCGCGGCGGCGAGGGCGGGTCCCACCCGGCCCGCGCCGACGACGCCCACGGCGAGCCGGGCGGGTCGGGGTTGAGATGATGCGTTCACGCGTCGACGGCCTTCCGTTCCAGTCCGCGGGGGGTACCGGACGATTTCTCGTCATGCTACGCCAGCGTTACGCGGGGCTACCTCACTGTCCACAGCCTGTGGACCGCGCCCGGGGGCGGGCGCGCCGGAGGTACCGGTCGCGGGCGGCGCGGAGGACGGCCAGGTCGTCCCGGCCCGGGGGCGGCGGGGGCGCCTCACCGCGCCGGGCGGCCCGGTAGGCGTCGATCATGTGCTGGTGCAGGGCGTTCATGTACGCCAGCCTCCGCCCGTCCGCCGCGCCGTGCCCCGTGGATTGACGAGCACCGTCAATCGGCGGGAGGTCCGCGGCCGGACCCCGCACCATGGGGGCGTGAGCGTGATCATCGACATCACGGGCCTGCCGCCCGAGCGCATCGTCTTCGAGCCGTCGCCCCTCGCCGAGCTGGGCGTGGCGCTGCACGCGCTGGCCGAACCGGGCCACCACCCGGGCCTGCACGGCTGGGCCACCGCCACGGCGGCCTCGCTCAAGCCGGACCTGGCCGACCGGCTGCACGAGGCGGACTTCCTCTGGACGACCACTTTCTCGGACGTCCTGATGCCGTACGCCGGCATCCGTGGCGGCGACGGCCGGGCGGGTGCGACGCTCGCCGACGAGCTGGACCTGCTGGACCGGCTGGACGAGGACCGGTTCGTCGCCGCCGCGCTGGAGTTCACCTGTTCCGCGCAGTACGCCACCGGCGGCCCGGTACGCCCCGAACGGGCGCTGGAGCTGGCCGCCAACCGGGGGCCCAAGCAGCTCGACTTCACCCGCCGCATGCTCGCCGACCCCGCCGGGGTGCGCGCCTGGCTGCGGAGGCTCTTCGAGGACTGCGACCGGGCGTTCTTCGCGGACACCTGGCGCCGGGTCGCGCCCGCCCTGGCCGCCGACGCCCGGCACAAGACGGAGCTGCTGCGCCACAAGGGCCTGCCCGAGACGCTGCGGGCGGTGTCGCCCGCGGTGACGCTGGGGGTCTCCGAGGACGGCTCGCAGCAGCGCATCGAGGTGGACAAGCTGGCGAACGGGCGGACCACTGCCGCCGACCCGGCCGTCGGGGCGGGCGTGTCGTTCGTGCCGTCCAGCTTCGGCTGGCCGCACCTGATGGTGCTGCACGCCCCGGGCTGGCGCCCCGTCGTCCACTACCCGGTGGGCGCGCCGGAACTGCCGAGCCCCGCCTCGGTGGAGCTGCTCCAGCTCCGCATGGACGCCCTGGCCCACCCCATGCGGATGCGCATGTGCCGGCAGCTTGCGCGCGCCGCGTACACGACGGGCGAGCTGGCGGACGCGTACGGCATCACCCCGCCGGAGGTCTCCCGCCACCTGGCCGTGCTGAAGAAGGCCGCCCTGGTCACCACCCGCCGCCGGGGCCGCTACGTGCTGCACCAGCTCGACGTGGCGGCGGTCGCCCGGATCGGCAGCGACTTCCTGGAAACCGTGCTGCGCTAGGGAATGTCCGGAACCGGACGGCCGGGGCGTCCGGGACCGGAGGCCGCCCCGCCCGGGGGCGTCCGTGGGTCAGCGGCCGCCGCCACCGGCCCGGACCAGGCCGGTCTCGTACGCCATGACCACCACCTGGACGCGGTCCCGCAGCGCCAGCTTGGTGAGGATGCGGCCCACATGGGTCTTCACCGTGGCCTCGGACAGGACGAGGCGGGCGGCGATCTCGCCGTTCGACAGGCCCTGGGCGACCAGCATCATCACCTCGCGCTCCCGCTCGGTCAGCCGCTCCAGGGTCTTGTCGCGCGGCTCGTTGCCGGTGGCCGGGAGCATCGGCGAGAAGCGGTCCAGCAGCCGCCGGGTCGTGGAGGGCGCCACGACCGCGTCGCCGCTGTGCACGGAGCGGATCGCGCTGAGCAGTTCGCCCGGCGGGACGTCCTTGAGCATGAAGCCGCTCGCGCCCGCCTTCAGCCCCGAGAAGGCGTATTCGTCGAGGTCGAAGGTGGTGAGGATGAGGACCTTGGGCGGCTCGGGCGCCGCGCAGATGCGCCGGGTCGCCTCCACCCCGTCCAGCCTCGGCATCCGTACGTCCATCAGGACCACGTCCACGGCGGTGGCGCGGAGGACCTCGATGGCCTCGGCGCCGTCGCCCGCCTCGGCGACGACCTCCATGTCCGGCTGGGCGGCGAGCACCATGCGGAAGCCGGTGCGCAGCAGCACCTGGTCGTCGACGAGCATCACGCGGATCGGCATGCGGTTCCTCACGTCCTTGTACGAGCGGTCAGTGGGCGGGCTTGAGGGGGAGCAGGGCGCTGATGCGGAAGCCGCCGCCCGGCCGCGGCCCGGCGTCCAGGGTGCCGCCGACCATACCGACCCGTTCGCGCATGCCGATCAGGCCGTGGCCCCGGCCGTCGGCGCCGCCGTCCTCGTACATCTCGTGCGCCGCGCCGCGTCCGTCGTCCTCGACGAGCAGGCCGAGTCCGTCGTCGAAGTAGACCAGCCGCACGCTCGCGCCGGCGTCCGGGCCGCCGTGCTTGCGGGTGTTGGTCAGCGCCTCCTGCACGATGCGGTACGCGGTGAGCTCGACGCCGCTGGGCAGCGGGCGCGGGGTGCCCTCGACCTTGAAGTCCACGGCCAGCCCGGCGGCGCGGACCTGTTCGACCAGGTCCTCGATCTGCTGGACGTCGGGCTGGGGGACGTAGTCCTCGGAGTCCTGCGGCTCGCCGGTGCGGAGGATGCCGAGCAGCCGGCGCATCTCGGCGAGGGCCTGGCGGCCGGTGCCGGAGATCGTCTCCAGGGCCTGCCTGGCCAGGTCGGGGGAGGTGTCGAGGACGTAGGCGGCACCGTCGGCCTGGACGACCATGACGGAGACGTTGTGGGCGACGACGTCGTGCAGCTCGCGGGCGATCCGGGCGCGCTCGGCGGCGACGGCGACCTTGGCCTGGGCCTCGCGTTCCCGTTCCAGCCGGGAGGCACGCTCCTCGAGCTGGGCGAAGTAGGCGCGGCGGGTGCGCATGGAGTCCCCGAGCACCCAGGCGAGGACGAACGGCACGATGAGCACGACGGTGAAGAAGATCTTCCCGGCGGTGGAGACGTTGGCCTCCGGCCAGCGAAGCTGAGCCAGGGGCGCCGCGCACACGCCACCGGCGAGGGCGAGCCGGGACGCCCAGCGCGGTCCGTCGCCCTGGGCCGCGACCGTGTAGATGACGACGAGCATCGCGAAGTCGGCCGGGTTCACCCCGATGTCCAGGACGAGCTGGGCGACACCGAGCGCGGCGGTGAGCACCAGCACCTTCTCCGGCGCGCGGCGGCGCAGCGCCAGCGTCAGGCACAGCAGCAGGACGATCCCGGCGGCGACGCCACGCGGCTGGGCCCCGTCCGGGGCCTGGACCACCCACAGCGAGGAGAACCCCAGGAGCATCACAGCCCAGAAACTGTCGACGCCCGTGGGGTGTCTGCGGATGAAGTCGTAGAGGCGCTGCACGTGACCCAGCGTAGGGAAAGCGGATAGGTGCATGGGTCAACCGGAGGGCCGATCCAGGCGGCGGAGGCGTACTCCGCAAGGTGGAGACTGGTGCCCGTGAATGATGACACCTGTCCCCGCGGTCCCTGGCGCGGCTGGCGGGACGCCACGGAGGCGGCTCTGTACGGGCCCGGCGGCTTCTATCTGCGGCCCGAGGGACCGGCGGGGCACTTCCGTACGTCGGTGCACGCCTCGCCCCTGTTCGCCGGGGCGGTCGCCCGGCTGCTGGCCGGGGTGGCGGAGGGGCTGGGCACGGACGACGTCACGCTGGTCGACCTGGGCGCGGGCCGGGGCGAGCTGGTGGCGGGTGTGCTGGCCGCCGCGCCGCCGGGGCTCCGGGTACGGGCGTACGCCGTCGAGCGCGCGGCCCGGCCGGAGGGCCTGGACCCGCGGGTCGTCTGGACGGCCGAGCCGCCGCCCGGGGTGCGGGGGCTGCTGTTCGCCAACGAGTGGCTGGACAACGTCCCGGTGGACGTGGCGGAGCGGGACGGGTCGGGCACCGACCGGTACGTGGAGGTGGCGCCGGACGGCACCGAGCGGCTGGGCGCCCCGGTGGCGGGCGCGGACGCCGCGTGGCTGTCCCGCTGGTGGCCGCTGCGGGAACCGGGCGACCGCGCCGAGATCGGCCGGCCGCGCGACGAGGCGTGGGCCCGGGCGGTCGGCACCCTGGAGGCGGGCCTGGCGGTGGCGGTGGACTACGCGCACGCGGTGGGCGCCCGGCCCCCGTTCGGCACGCTGACCGGCTTCCGCGCGGGCCGCGAGGTGCCTCCGGTCCCGGACGGCACGTGCGACATCACGGCCCATGTGGCCCTGGACGCCTGCGCCGCGGCCGGCGTCGCGGCCGCCACGTCCGGGGCGGGCGGAAGCGGCGGTACGGCCGGGGGCGGGGGTACGGCCGGGGGCGGGGGTACGGCCGGGAGCGGCGGTACGGCCGGGGGCTCCGGGCCCTTCCCGTACCGCACCGAGCTGGTCGGCCAGGCCGAGGCGCTGCGGCGGCTCGGGGTGGACGGGAGGCGCCCGCCCCTCGACACGGCCCGGACGGACCCGGCCGGATACGTACGGGCGCTGGCACGGGCCGGGGAGGCCGCCGAGCTGACCGCGCGGGGCGGGCTCGGGGACTTCACCTGGCTGCTCCAGCGCGTGCCCGGGGAGGGATACTGTCCGGCATGACGGAGACCACGGTCGGCATCGGCGGTGCCGCGGAAAGCACCGACATGGTGCTGAACATCGGACCCCAGCACCCCTCCACGCACGGCGTGCTGCGCCTCCGCCTCGTCCTGGACGGCGAGGTGATCCGGCACGCCGAGCCGGTCGTCGGCTATATGCACCGCGGCGCGGAGAAGCTCTTCGAGGCGCGGGACTACCGCCAGATCATCATGCTGGCCAACCGCCACGACTGGCTGTCGGCGTTCTCCAACGAGCTCGGTGTGGTCATGGCCGTCGAGCGGATGCTGGGCATGGAGGTCCCCGAGCGGGCCGTATGGACCCGGACCCTGCTCGCCGAGCTGAACCGGGTGCTCAACCATCTGATGTTCCTCGGCTCGTACCCCCTCGAACTGGGCGGTATCACCCCGATCTTCCACGCCTTCCGGGAGCGGGAGGACCTCCAGCACGTGATGGAGGAGGTCTCCGGCGGGCGGATGCACTACATGTTCAACCGGGTCGGCGGCCTCAAGGAGGACCTGCCGGCCGGCTGGCTCGGCCGGGCCCGCGCGGCGGTGGCCGAGGTCCGCTCGCGCATGGACGTGTACGACCGGCTCGTGCTGGGCAACGAGATCTTCCGCGGCCGCACCCGCGGTGTCGGCGTGCTGTCGCCGGAGATCGTCCACGCGTACGGGGTCAGCGGCCCGATCGCGCGCGCCTCCGGCGTGGACTTCGACCTGCGCCGCGACGAGCCCTACCTGGCGTACGGGGAGCTCCAGGACGCCCTGGAGGTCGTCACCCGCACCGAGGGCGACTGCCTGGCCCGCTTCGAGTGCCTGCTGGGCCAGACCCACAACTCGCTGGACCTCGCGGACGCCTGCCTGGACCGGATCGCCGCCCTGCCGCCCGGCCCGATCAACCAGCGGCTGCCCAAGGTCCTCAAGGCGCCCGAGGGCCACACGTACGCCTGGACCGAGAACCCGCTCGGCCTGAACGGCTACTACCTGGTCTCCAAGGGCGACAAGACCCCGTACCGCCTCAAGCTCCGCTCGGCGTCCTACAACAACATCCAGGCGCTGGTCGAGCTGCTGCCCGGCACGCTGGTGGCCGACATGGTGGCGATCCTGGGGTCGTTCTTCTTCGTCGTCGGCGACATCGACAAGTAGCCGGCCGCCGGCCTACGACACCGCGTCGCGCCGCAGTTCCACCACGTCGAGCTGCTCGGTCTCGTCGTGCGCGGTCAGGTCGATGACCTTGCCGACCGCGCGGTCCTCCCGCCGCCGTACGGCGAGGGCCTCCTCGCCCACCACGTCCGCGAGGTCCTCGTGCTGCACGGACTCGATGGCCTGTCCGGACTCGATGGCGGCGGGGGCCTTCGCGCCCGTGCCGAAGAAGTCGAAACCGCCCTGGAGGCGCGACGCCGGGCGGCGCTGTTCGGTGCGCGGCACGACCGCGGCGGCCGGCGGGACCCGGCGCATCGCGGAGGCGTCGTGGACGGCAGGGGCGGCGGCCGACGGGCGGTCGTGCCGCCGCTCGGCGACCGCCGCGTGCTTCCCCTGCGGCTCGTCCGCCTCCCGGGCCCGTTCGGCCAGGTCGCGGCGGCGGGCCTCCTCGGTGGTGCGCCGGGCCTCCTGGGCGGCGGCGTTGCGCGTGAGGTTCTCCAGCGCCCTGGCGGCCTGGAGGTAGCCGGCCGGGGTGGGCGTGGACCCCGCGGCGGGCAGCGCCCGGGTGGGGGCGGCGGCTTCGAGGGCAAGCTGCCGGCGGCCCTCCAGGGCGCTGGCGCGCTCGGTCTCGGCGGTGGCGTACCGGCGCAGCAGTTCGGCGTGCTCGTTCCGCAGCGCGGCCAGTTCGACCCGCTTGGCACGGAGCCTGGCGTCGAGCTTGGCGCGCAGCTCGCGGGACTCCTCCAGGTCCGTCTCCAGTTCGGCGACGCGTTCCTCGGTGCGCCACTGGTCGCCGGCCCGGGCCCGGGTCAGTTCGGCGACACGGCGGCCGGCCGCGCGGTCCCAACTGCGCATCAGCACCGCGCCGGTGACCGCCGCGGCGGCCGCGGCGGCGGTCAGGACGCGCAGGACCAGCGGATCGGTGAGGAGCCAGGCGCCACCGGCGCACAGAACGGCCGCTCCGGCTACGGCGGAAGGGGGCAGAAGCCTGTGCAGGGGTGGGGAATGGCGGTGGCGTCCACGTGGCATGGCCTGAAATTTACCGTGCGTAGGCGCCGTATGGGGTGTCGGCCCGGCAATGTTTCGGCCCTGTGATGCGAATCGGCTTCGCACCGGGTCGGCACCCCGTGGCACCGCTTACTTCTTGATCAGTCCCTCGGCCTCCAGGTAAGCCTTCGCCACGTCCGCCGGCTTTGCCCGCTCGGCGTCGACCTTCCTGTTCAACTCCACCAGATCCGCCGTGGTGAGGGCTTTGGTGATCTTGTTCAGGGCGGCGGCTATCTCCGCCGAACCGGCGTCCTCCGCATTGACGACGGGCAGCACGTTGTCGGCGTTCTGGAGCTTCTTGTCGTCCTCCAGCAGCACCAGCCCGAAGGCGTCCAGCGTCGCGTCGGTCGTCGTGGTCAGGACGAGCTGGTCGGTGCCGTCCTTCACGGCCTGCTTGGCCTGGGGCGTGCCCACGCCCTTGGGGTCGATGCCCGCCACGTCGATGCCGTACGCCTTCTTCAGCCCGGGTGCGCAGAACGGCCGCACCTCGCACTCGTCACCGGCCGCGATCCTGACCTTCAGCCGGGAGGCACCGAGATCGGAAAGGGTCCTGAGCTTGTTCTTCGCGGCGAATTCCCGGGTGACGGCGAAGGCGTTCTGATCGACCGCCGCACCGGCCGGAAGCACCTTCAGGCCACGCGGTCCGGCGAGCTTCTCGAGAGCCGTCACGGTCGCGGTGACATCGCTGGAAGCGACCGGCTTCTCCTCGACCGCCTTCGGGCCGTTCACCTTCGCGTTCAGGAATTCCGCAAGCGTAGCCGCGTATTCCGGTACGACGTCGATGTCGCCCTTCTCCAGGGACGGTTCGTAGAGCTCGCGGTTCTCCACGGTCTTGATGGACGTGGAGTATCCGGCGTCCTTCAACACCTGCGCGTACAGCTCGGCCAGCACATTGGCCTCGGTGAAGCCGGCCGACCCGACGACCAGCGTCCCCTTGTCGCCGCCACCGGACGCGGTGTCCGCGCCACCCCGCTCCTCCAGGCTCTGGCCGCCACCGCACGCGGCCAGCCCGCCGGTGAGCGCCACCACGCCCAGTACCGCTCCCGCCATCGAGATCCTGCTCATCACGCTCTCCGTCCGGTCCAGCCGTCTTGCCGTGTCGCTTCGCTTCGGTTCACCGGGCGCGCCGGGTCGCCCGCATCGGGTCGCACACCCGGCCCGCCAGCACCAGCAGGCCCTCGGCCAGCAGTGCGAGCGCGCCGACCACGAGTGCCCCGGCGACCACCTGCGCGGTGTCGTTGGTGTGGAAACCGGCGGTGATGATCCGGCCCAGCCCGCCACCGCCGGCCATCGCGGCGAGCGTGGCGGTGGCGATCACCTGCACGGTGGCCGTCCGGATACCCGTCATCACCATCGGGTACGCCAGCGGCAGTTCCACCCGCCGGAACACCTGGCCCCCGGACATCCCCATGCCGCGCGCCGCCTCGACCACCGCCCGGTCCACCCCGCGCATCCCCACGTACGCGTTGGTGAGCAGCGGCGGCACGGCGAACAGCACCAGCGCGATGATCGTCGGCAGGTCGCCGTGCCGGCCCAGCGGGGTGAGCGTCAGCAGCACCAGCACCGCCAGCGTGGGCACCGCGCGCCCGGCGTTGGACAGGTTCACCGCCAGGGCGCCGCCCCGGCCGAGGTGCCCGAGCCACAGCGCCACCGGCAGGGCGATCAGGCCGGAGACGACCAGGCAGACACCGCTGAACCACAGGTGTTCCGCCAGCCGGTTCAGCACCCCGCTCTCGCCCTGCCAGTGCGCCCCGGTCGTCAGCCAGGTCCAGGCGTCGGCCACCGCGCCCATCGCTCACCCCGCCTTGCGTACGCGCGCGCCCGCCCCGGGCGTGCGGGTCCAGGGCGTCAGCAGCCGCTGCAGCCCGAGCAGCAGCAGGTCGGCGGTCACCGCCAGGAGCACGCACAGCGCGGAGGCGGTCAGCACCTGCGCCTTGAAGAAGCTCTGCAGCCCCGTGGTGATCAGCGTGCCCAGGCCGCCGTAGTCGACCAGCGCGCCCACCGTCGTCAGGGCGACGGTCGACACCGTCGCCATCCGCACCCCCGCCATCACCGCGGGCAGCGCCAGCGGCAGTTCGACCTCCCAGAGCAGCCGGCCCCGTCCGTACCCCATCCCGCGCGCCGCCTCCCGGGCCTCCTCGGGCACCGCGGCGAGGCCCGCCAGCACGTTCCGCACGAGGATGGTCAGCGAGTAGAGCACGAGGCCGGTGACCACCAGCGCGGCCGACAGGCCGAAGAACGGCAGCAGCAGCGAGAACATCGCCAGCGAGGGGACCGCGTACAGCACGGTGGTCAGCCCGAGCACGGGCCCGGCCCACCGCGGCCGGGCGCGCACCAGCAGCGCCAGCGGGAACGCGACGGCCAGCCCGATCAGCACCGAGACGACCGTGATCCACACGTGCTCGATGGTGGCGTCGGTCAGCTCCTGGGCGCGGGAGCGCACGTACTCACCGCAGATCCAGTCGTTGGCCGCCAGGCATCCGGCAGCGCTCGTCGCGGCACTCACGCCCCACCTCCCGCCCCACGTCCGCCCGACCCGGTGTTCGATCCGACAACGACCCTAACCCCCACCACCGACAATCACCGATCGTCACCACAGCCCGGCAACAAGGACTTCACATGCCGCGCGGCCGCGAGGAACCGGCCACCGGCCACAATGGGGCGCATGATCCGATTCGAACGCGTCACCAAGCGGTACGCGGACGGCACGACCGCCGTCGACGACCTGTCGTTCGAGGTGGCCGAGGGCGAACTGGTCACGCTCGTCGGGCCGTCCGGCTGCGGCAAGACCACGACCATGAAGATGGTCAACCGGCTCGTCGAACCCACCGAGGGCCGGATATTCGTCGACGGCCAGGACATCGCCGGAGTCGATCCCGTCCGGTTGCGCCGCCGGATCGGCTACGTCATCCAGCAGGTCGGCCTCTTCCCCCACAAGACGGTCCTGGAGAACACCGCGACCGTCCCCCATCTGCTCGGCGTCAAACGCGCCACGGCCCGCGCCCGGGCCGCCGAACTCCTCGCCCTCGTCGGCCTCGACCCCTCCGTCCACGGCGAGCGCTACCCCCACCAGCTCTCCGGCGGGCAGCGCCAGCGCGTCGGGGTCGCGCGCGCCCTGGCCGCCGATCCGCCCGTCCTGCTGATGGACGAGCCGTTCGGCGCGGTCGACCCGGTCGTACGGGAGCACCTCCAGAACGAGTTCCTCAAGCTCCAGTCGGAGGTGCGCAAAACGGTCCTGTTCGTCACCCACGACATCGAGGAGGCCGTCCGGCTGGGGGACCGCATCGCCGTCTACGGGCAGGGCAGGATCGAGCAGTTCGACGCCCCCGCGACCGTGCTGGGCGCCCCCGCGACCCCGTACGTGGCCGACTTCGTCGGCGCGGACCGGGGCCTGAAGCGGCTGTCGGTCACGCCCATCGAGACGGGCGACCTCGAACAGCCGCCCGTCGTCCACCTCGACGACGCGCTGCCCCGCGACCTCGGGGCGCGCTGGGCGGTCGTCCTGGACGGCGACGACGCCCTGCACGGCTGGATCTCGGCGGAGAGTGCCGCCGGCAGCGGTTCGGTGCGCGACCACGCCCGGCGCATGGACGCCCGGCTTCCCGTCGGGGCGTCGCTCAAGCAGGCCTTCGCGACGATGCTCCAGCACGACGCGGGCTGGATCGCCGTCACCGACCCCGAGGGGCAGGGACGTTTCCTCGGTGTGCTGACCCCGGCCCGGCTGCACGAGGCGCTGCGCCGCTCGATCGACGCGGACGCCCAGGACGTGGCCCGCACGGAGGTCGACGTCCGGACCGTCGGCTGATCAGGCGGCGCTGAGCCGGCCGCTCAGCCACACCAGCGCGGGCGGGATCTCCCGGTTCCAGGTGTTGAAGTTGTGCCCGCCGCTGTCCAGGGTGATCGACGAGACGCGGGCGGGCGCCTTCACCTTCTTCACGAAGGCGCGGGTGGCCCGGAGGTTGCCCTCGCCCTGGCGCGAGGTGGTCACCAGGAACGACGACCGTCCCTGCGGCAGGTGGTCCAGGCTCCACAGCAGGTCGGCGCGGTCGCGCAGGCGCTGGTCCCCGCGGAAGAGGTCGCCGGTGGTCATGTCCTCGGCGGCCCGGTAGTACGCGGACAGGCCGGCGCCGGCCGCGTACCGCTCGGGGTGGTGCAGGGCGATCTTCAGGGCGCAGTAGCCGCCGGTCGAGTTGCCGATGAACCCCCAGTTGCGGGGCGCGGTCCCCACCCGGTAGGCCCTGGAGACCGCCTGGGGCAGGTCCTCGGCGAAGAAGGTCTCCGTCCGCGGGCCGCCCGGGACGTCGACGCACTCCGTGTCGCGCGGCGGGGCCACGGTGGGCCGCAGCATCACCAGGACCATCGGCTGCATCTTCCCGTCCCTGGCCTGCTCGAAGGCGGTACGCGGGTACTTCAGCCCCTTCAGCAGGTTCTCGGCGGTGCCCGGGTAGCCGGTCAGGACGACGGCGGCGGGGAAGGTCTTGCGTGCGTACGCCGACTGGAAGTACTGCGGCGGCAGGTAGACGTACGCCGGGCTGTCGATCCCCGACCGCCGCCCCGTGACGACGACCTTCTGGATCTGTCCGCCCACCTCCGGGCTCCCTCCCCCGGGCACGCCTTCCGGCTTCTGCTTGCCGACGACCCTGATGTCCTTGGCGCCCGCCGAGTGGTCGACGACCACGCCCATCTCCTGCTGCCGGCCGAAGAGGTCGGCCCAGGAGCCGTAGAAGAGGAAGTAGTTGTTCGCGGCGAGGCCGACGGAGACGAACAGCGCCACCTGGGTCGCCAGCAGCAGGCCGATCCTGCCGAGGACCGCCCGGGGGCCGGCGCCCGCCAGCCGGGGCCACAGCCGGATGGTGAGGGCGAACAGCACCACGGCCAGCAGCACGGCCAGCGCCAGGACTTTGTTGCTGGTGAGACCCATGAGTCGTTCAAGCCTTCTTCGTCGAAGTTTTCCGGGGCGGGAATGAACCAGCCTCCCGTGCGGGCCGTCCTAGAGAGCGCACATCGTCCGGGCCGGACCATTTCCGGCCGATGGGACACAACGAATCTCTGCGGAGCCTTGGGAAGCGATGTCTGTCACGGTAGATGGGGATAAGTCGGAATCGGTTCCGAGCCGGATACGCCGTGTCCTGCGCGGGCCACGGGCCGAGAAGGTGCCCACCCTGGTCGGCACGGCATGCACGTTCATCGGTCTGATCGACATCGCCGCGGGCGTCTTCCCGCGGTTCCGCACCAGCCGGATGCACGCCATCGCCGAGGTGCTGCCCGGCACCCTGGGCCCGCTCTCCGCGGCCCTCTCCATGGGCGTCGGCGTCCTGCTGCTGCTGCTCGCCCACGGGCTCAAGCGCCACAAGCGCCGCGCCTGGCGGGCCGCCGTGGTCCTCCTGCCGGTCGGGGCGGTCGCGCAGTTCGTCTACCGGCACTCCGTGATCGGGGCGCTGTTCTCGCTGCTGCTCCTGGTGCCGCTGGTGCGCCACCACGGGGAGTTCGCGGCGCTGCCCGACCCGCGCAGCCGCTGGAAGGCGCTGGCCAACTTCGTCCTGATGGGCGCCGGATCCATCGCGCTCGGCCTGGTCATCGTCAGCGCCCACCCCGGGAAGGTCATCGGCAGCCCCAGCCTGAGCGACCGCCTGGAGCACGTGCTGTACGGCCTGTTCGGCATGGAGGGCCCCGTCGGCTACCGCGGCGGCGTCGACTGGACCGTCGGCTACTCCCTCGGCGCCCTCGGCCTGCTGACCGCCATCACCACCATCTACCTGGCCTTCCGCCCCGAGCACCCGGTCGCCCGGCTCACCGAGGACGACGAGACCCGGCTGCGCGCCCTGCTCGACCGGCACGGCGGCCGCGACTCGCTCGGCCACTTCGCGCTCCGCCGCGACAAGGGCGTCGTCTTCTCCCCCAGCGGCAAGGCCGCCGTCTGCTACCGCGTCGTCTCCGGCGTCATGCTCGCCAGCGGCGACCCCATCGGCGACGTCGAGGCCTGGCCCGGCGCCATCGAGCGGTTCATGGACGAGGCCAAGGCCCACTCCTGGACCCCCGCCGTCATGGGCTGCTCCGAGACCGGCGGCGAGGTCTGGACCCGGGAGACTGGTCTGGACGCGCTGGAGCTGGGCGACGAGGCGGTGGTGGACGTCGCGGATTTCTCCCTGACCGGGCGCGCCATGCGCAACGTGCGCCAGATGGTCAAGCGCATCGAGCGCAATGGCTACGAGACCCGGGTACGGCGCGCCCGTGACCTGTCGGACGGCGAACTGGAGCGCATCCGGCGGGCCGCGGCCGACTGGCGCGGCACCGACACCGAGCGGGGCTTCTCCATGGCCCTGGGCCGGATCGGTGACCCGGCCGACGGCGACGCCGTGATCGCCACCGCCCACAAGGCCGACGACGGCTCCGGCACCTCCCCCTACGGCGACCTCAAGGCGATCATCCACTTCGTGCCCTGGGGCACGGACGGCATGTCGCTGGAGCTGATGCGCCGCGACCGCTCCGCCGACCCGGGCATGAACGAGCTGCTGATCGTGGCCGCCCTCCAGGCCTCGCCCAAGCTGGGCATCGAGCGGGTCTCGCTGAACTTCGCGATGTTCCGCTCCGCCCTGGCCCGCGGCGAGAAGCTCGGCGCCGGACCGGTGCTGCGGATCTGGCGCGGCCTGCTGGTGTTCCTCTCGCGCTGGTTCCAGATCGAGTCGCTGTACAAGTTCAACGCCAAGTTCCAGCCGCGCTGGGAGCCCCGCTTCGTGGTCTACCGCAACGCCCGCGACCTGCCGCGCATCGGCTTCGCCGCGATGCAGGCGGAGGGCTTCGTCAACCTGGCCCCGCCCCGGCCGTTCCGCCGCCGCTCGGCCGCCACGGCCCGCCCGTGCGCGCACCTCACCACGGCCCGCGCCGAGCACGAGGTCCGCGCCGCCTGACCCGCGAGACTTCGCGGACACGACCTAGGCTGGTCGCATGAGTACCTTGCGCGGACGGGGCACGGCCCGGGGCCTGCCCACGTTCGACCGCTGCGCGGTCATGGGGGTCGTCAATGTGACGCCCGACTCCTTCTCCGACGGCGGCCGCTGGTTCGACACCACGGCCGCCATCAAGCACGGCCTCGACCTGGTCGCCCAGGGCGCGGATCTGGTGGACGTCGGCGGCGAGTCGACCCGCCCGGGCGCCACCCGGGTGGACGAGGACGAGGAGCTGCGCCGGGTCGTCCCCGTCGTACGCGGCCTGTCGGCCGAAGGGGTCGCCGTCTCGGTCGACACCATGCGCGCCTCGGTCGCCCGCCGGGCCGTCGAGGCCGGCGCGATCCTGGTCAACGACGTCAGCGGCGGCCTCGCCGACCCCGCCATGGTCCCCACCGTCGCCGCCGCCGAGGTGCCGTTCGTCGTGATGCACTGGCGCGGCTTCAGCAGGGACATGAACAGCCTGGCCGTGTACGACGACGTCGTCACCGAGGTCGTCACCGAGCTGCGCACCCGCATGGAGGCCGTCGTCGAGGGCGGTGTCGACCCGGAGCGGATCGTCGTCGACCCGGGCCTCGGCTTCGCCAAGGCGGCCCCGCACGACCTGGCCCTGGTGGCGCACCTGGCCGACCTGCGGGCGCTGGGCCGCCCGCTGCTCGTCGCCGCCTCCCGCAAACGGTTCCTGGGCCACGTCCTGGCCGGCGAAGGGGCCGCCCCGCCACCCGCCAGGGAACGGGACGCAGCCACCGCCGCCGTCTCGGCGATCGCCGCGCACGAGGGCGCCTGGGCCGTACGGGTCCACGACGTGCGCGCCACGGCGGACGCGGTACGGGTGGCCCGCGCCGTCGAGGGAGCCCGGTGAGCGACGCGGCACGCACCGACATGGAGGCGGTCGAGCTCGCCAACACCGCCTTCTACGAGGCGCTCGAACGGGGCGACTTCGAAGAGGTCTCCGAGCTCTGGCTGGACGACGCGCACGGTGAGATCTCGTGCGTCCACCCCGGCTGGCCGGTGCTCTCCGGGCGCGGCGAGGTCCTCCGCTCGTACGCCCTGATCATGGCCAACACCGACTACATCCAGTTCTTCCTCACCGACGTGAAGGTCGCCATGGCCGGCGACACGGCCCTGGTGACCTGTACGGAGAACATCCTCAGCGGTGGCCCCGCCGAGGACGGCGCCGACCTCGGCCCGCTGGTCGGGCAGCTCGTCGTCGCCACCAATGTGTTCCGCCGCACACCCGACGGCTGGCGGATCTGGGCGCACCACGGCTCCCCCGTTCTGGCCGAGACCGGCGAGGAGGACGCCGACGACAACCCCTCCTGAGTGGGTAGACGAGCCCCTGAGGAGCCCGTGGTCGGGGCGTGTCCGTGCGCGCGGGTAGATTCGACTGGTGGCACCGCGCCGTCCGCACCCGGCCGCGTGCCCGCCAGACCAACGACAGCAGGAGTGATTCGCGTGGATCGTGTCGCGCTGCGCGGCCTCAAGGCCCGCGGGCACCATGGCGTCTTCCCCCGGGAGCGCGAGGAGGGCCAGACCTTCATCGTGGACCTGGTGCTCGGCCTCGACACCCGCCCGGCGGCGGCCGACGACGACCTGGCGAAGACCGTGCACTACGGCGTGGTGGCGGAGGAGGTCGTGGACGTCGTCCAGGGCGAGCCGGTCGACCTGATCGAGACGCTCGCCGAGCGCATCGCCCAGCAGTGCCTGAAGCACGCCGGCGTCCAGGAGGTGGAGGTGGTGGTCCACAAGCCGGACGCCCCGATCACCGTGCCCTTCGACGACGTGACCATCACCATCACCCGGAGCCGCGCATGAACAAGACGCACAGCGACCCGACGGTACAGCCGGTGCCCGCCGCCGTGACGGAGCAGGTCGACGCCGCCGACATCACCCTGTCCAACCCCAAACGGGCCGTGATCTCCATCGGCGCCAACCTGGGCAACCGCCTGGAGACGCTCCAGGGCGCCATCGACGCCCTGGAGGACACCCCGGGGGTCCGGGTCAAGGCCGTCTCCCCGGTGTACGAGACGGAGCCGTGGGGCGTCGACCCCGGCTCCCAGCCGTCGTACTACAACGCGGTCGTCCTGCTGAAGACGACGCTGCCGCCCGCGTCCCTGCTGGAGCGGGCCCACGCCGTGGAGGAGGCGTTCGCCCGGGTCCGCGACGAGCGCTGGGGACCGCGCACGCTCGACGTCGACATCGTGGCGTACGCGGACGTCGTCTCCGACGACCCCGTCCTCACCCTGCCGCACCCCCGCGCCCACGAGCGGGCCTTCGTCCTGGCCCCGTGGCACGACGTGGAGCCCGAGGCACAGCTACCGGGCGCCGGCGCGGTCGCCGAGCTGCTGAGCGGTGTCGGCCGGGAGGGCGTCCTTGCCCGGACCGACCTGGAACTGCGCCTGCCCGAGTAGCGTTGAGTGATCGGCAAGCACGGCACGGCGACGAGATGAAGGGCGCCCGGTGAACCAACTGCGGCTCAAGGTACTGGCCGGACTGTTCGTCGTCGCCGGCATCCTCTCCTGGGGCGGCGCGCGGCTGTGGGAGTCGTTCGGCACCCTGCCGAGCGTCCCCCTGGCCGCGCCGATCGTCCTCGCGGTCATCGCGGTCGTCCTGACCGCGACGGCGCTCTCGCTGCGCTCCCGGCTGCGCGCCCAGCGCGAGCGCCGCCCCGACGCCAAGGGCGTGGAGCCGATGATGGCCGCCCGCGCGGTCGTCTTCGGCCAGGCGAGCGCCCTGGTCGCGGCCCTGGTGAGCGGGATGTACGGCGGCACGGGCGTCTTCCTGCTCGGCTCGCTCGACATCCCCGCCCGCCGCGACCAGGCGATCTACGCCGGCTTCTCGGTGCTGGCCGGCATCGGGGTGATCGCCGCGGCGATCTTTCTGGAGCGCGTCTGCAAACTCCCCGAGGACGACGACGAGACCCCCACCCGGGCTGCCTGACCGCCCGGGGCCCTAGAGCAGCGTGCCGCCCGCGACCTCGGTGCCGGCCAGGACGGCCGCCAGCCGGTCACGGACGTCCGGAGTCAGCCGTACGTGGGCGGCCGCCAGGTTCTCCCGGATGTGCGCCGGGGTACGGCTGCCCGGGATCGGGACGACGTGCTCGTCCTGGTCCAGCAGCCAGGCCAGGGCGAGCTGCGCCGGGGTGATGCCCAGCTCCTCGGCGATCCCCCGGACGGGGGCGAAGCGGTCCTTGTTGGCCTGGTGGTTCGCGGCGTCGAACCGGGGCATGTGCTGCCGGAAGTCGCCGTCCTCCACCTTGTCGACCTTGCCGGTCAGGAACCCGGCGCCCAGCGGCGACCAGGCGACGATGCCGACGCCCAGCTCGCGTGCCGTCGCCAGCAGCTCCTCGTCCGCGTGCCGCCACATCGACCACTCGGTCTGCACGGCCGCCACCGGGTGCACGGCGTGCGCGGCGCGGAGCTGGGCGGCGGTGACGTTGGAGAGCCCCAGGTGCAGGACGAGGCCCGCCGCGATCAGCTCGGCCACCGCGCCCACGGTGTCCTCCAGCGGCACCTGCGGGTCCGGGAAGTGCGGGTAGTACAGGTCGATGCGGTCGGTGCCCAGCTCACGCAGGCTGGCCTCGGCGTACCCGCGCACATGCTTGGGGTCGGCGTTGACGGCCAGCTCCCCGAAGGCGTACCCGACCGGGAAGGGGTGCGGTTCGACGCCCTCGGGCAGCCGGAAGCCGAACTTGGTGGCGATGGCCACCTCGTCCCGCCGGCCGCGCAGCGCCTGGCCGACCAGCCATTCGTTGTGGCCGTCGGCGCCGTACCCGTCGGAGGTGTCGATGAGCGTGGCCCCGGCGTCCACCGCGGCGAGCAGCGCCCGCTCGGCGCGGTCGTCGTCGATCTCCCCGTAGACCCCGGGCGAGAGCACCATCGCGCCGAAGCCGAGGGCGGACACGTCGAGGCCGCCGAGTCGGCGGGTGGGCAGGGCATTGTCGCTCATGCGCGCGTCTCCATCCGTGAATGTCCCGGAGACGTCAGGACTTCCTGACGTACGCGCACGAGTCTTCCGGCCGTCCGCCCCGCCCGTCCAATGCCTTGGCCGATAACCGTTCGGTCATGGCCGAGGGGTGGCCGGAGGGCGACGGGGGGCCGGCGGAGGGGCCGTCCGGGGGTCAGCGCGCCATGATGAGGCTCATGGCCTCGGCCCGGGTGGCGATGTCCCGGAGCTGCCCGCGCACCGCCGAGGTGATGGTCTTGGCCCCCGGCTTGCGGATGCCGCGCATCGACATGCACATGTGCTCGCACTCGATGACCACGATCACGCCGCGCGGCTCCAGGATCTGCATCAGCGAGTCCGCGACCTGTGTGGTCAGGCGCTCCTGCACCTGGGGCCGGCGGGCGTACACGTCGACGAGCCGGGCCAGCTTCGACAGCCCGGTGATCTTGCCCTCGGTCGAGGGGATGTACCCGACGTGGGCCACGCCCCGGAACGGGACCAGATGGTGCTCGCAGCAGGACGTGACCTCGATGTCCTTCACCAGGACCATCTCGTCGTGGCCCAGGTCGAACGTCGTCGTCAGGACGTCCTCGGGCTGCTGCCAGAGGCCGGCGAATATCTCCTTGTACGCCCGCGCCACCCGCGCCGGCGTCTCGCGCAGCCCCTCGCGGTCCGGGTCCTCACCGACCGCGAGGAGGAGTTCGCGCACGGCGTTCTCCGCTCGCTTCTCGTCGAACTCGCCGATCGTGCCGTCGACGTCCAACGTCACCGGGTCGGTCATCTGTGCCTCGTTCCATGGTGCCTGTGTGCGCGCGGGACCGCACACGCGAAAGCCGCGCCCCCCAGGTTAGAACCTGGGGGGCGCGGCATTCATTCCGGGGCCGGAGCCCGCCGGGCGGTGCCCGGCCGGCCGGATCAGCTCTCGGGACGCTCCTCGGGGACCGCGTCCGCCGGCGGGACCGACGGGCTGGTCTTGGTGACGTCCGTCGGGGTGACGCCGTTGGTGCCCGCGGCACCGTTGGTCAGCGCCAGCTCCTTCGGGGAGAGGACCGGCGGCCGCGTCGAGGGCGTGCGCCGGGCGGAGCCGGTCCACGCCGGGCGGGCCGGGCGCTTGACGATCGTGGCGAAGATCTCGGCGATCTCCTCCTTGTTGAGCGTCTCCTTCTCCAGCAGCCGGAGGACCAGGTTGTCGAGGACGTCACGGTTCTCGACGAGGATCTCCCAGGCCTCGTTGTGCGCGGTCTCGATGAGCTTCTTGACCTCTTCGTCGACGAGCGCGGCGACCTCTTCCGAGTAGTCGCGCTGGTGCGCCATCTCCCGGCCCAGGAAGGGCTCGGTGTTGTCGCCGCCGAACTTGATCGCGCCGAGCCGCTCGGTCATGCCGTACTGCGTGACCATGGCCCGCGCGGTCGCGGTCGCCTTCTCGATGTCGTTGGCCGCGCCCGTGGTCGGGTCGTGGAAGACCAGCTCCTCGGCCGCGCGCCCGCCCAGCATGTAGGCGAGCTGGTCGAGCATCTCGTTGCGGGTGGTGGAGTACTTGTCCTCGTCGGGCAGGACCATGGTGTAGCCCAGGGCCCGGCCGCGGGACAGGATGGTGATCTTGTGGACCGGGTCGGAGTTCGGCGAGGCCGCCGCGACCAGGGCGTGACCGCCCTCGTGGTACGCGGTGATCTTCTTCTCCTTGTCCGACATGATCCGGGTCCGCTTCTGCGGGCCCGCGACCACACGGTCGATCGCCTCGTCCAGCATGTGGTTGTCGATGAGCTTCTTGTCGCTGCGCGCGGTGAGCAGCGCGGCCTCGTTCAGCACATTCGACAGGTCGGCGCCGGTGAAGCCCGGCGTACGACGCGCCACGGCGGACAGGTCGACGTCCGGGGCGACCGGCTTGCCCTTCTGGTGGACCTTGAGGATCTCCAGACGGCCCTGCATGTCCGGGCGGTCGACGGCGATCTGCCGGTCGAAACGGCCCGGGCGCAGCAGCGCCGGGTCGAGGATGTCCGGCCGGTTGGTGGCGGCGATCAGGATGACGCCACCCTTCACGTCGAAGCCGTCCATCTCGACGAGGAGCTGGTTGAGGGTCTGCTCGCGCTCGTCGTGACCGCCGCCGAGGCCCGCGCCGCGGTGCCGGCCGACGGCGTCGATCTCGTCGACGAAGACGATCGCCGGGGCGTTCGCCTTGGCCTGCTCGAAGAGGTCACGGACCCGGGAGGCACCGACACCGACGAACATCTCGACGAAGTCCGAGCCGGAGATCGAGTAGAACGGGACGCCCGCCTCGCCGGCGACGGCGCGCGCGAGCAGGGTCTTGCCCGTTCCGGGCGGGCCGTACAGCAGCACACCCTTGGGGATCTTGGCGCCGACGGCCTGGAACTTCGCCGGCTCCTGGAGGAACTCCTTGATCTCCTGGAGCTCCTCGACGGCCTCGTCGGACCCCGCCACGTCGGCGAAGGTCGTCTTCGGGGTGTCCTTGGTGATCAGCTTGGCCTTGGACTTCCCGAAGTTCATGACCCGGGAGCCGCCGCCCTGCATCTGATTCATCAGGAACAGGAAGACCACGACGATCAGTACGAAGGGGAGCAGCGAGAGCAGCACCGAGACGATGGCGCTCTGCTTGGTCGGCGAGACGGTGTAGCCCTTGTCGATGTCGCCGGCTTCGTACTTCTTCTGGAGCGTGGCGGCGAGATCGGAGCCCTGCGTGCCGATGTAGCTCGCCTGGATCTTGTCGCTGCCCTTGACCTTCTGGCCGTCCTTGAGGTCGACCTTGATCATCTGTTCGTCGCCGGTGGTCAGCTTGACCTGGTCGACCTGGTTCTTGTCGATCGCCTGGACGACCTCGCCGGTGTCCACCGTCTTGTAGCCACCGGACGAGCCGACGACCTGCATCAACACGACCACGGCGAGGACGGCCAGCACGATCCACATGACCGGCCCACGGAAGTATCGCTTCACGTCCATCCATACGGAGCGATGACGCCCCGTCCCTCCTGCCCGTAGGTAAATGCTGCTATGAGAAAAGACTGTTCTTCGGACGGTACCCCAGCATTGTCACCCGCGACCGCCTTCCCATGCTCCAACGGCGGGAGGGCGGTCCAGGTTCCCGGGGACCGGCGGGTCTCCGGGGTCGTTCAGCCGCCGTAGACGTGCGGCGCGAGCGTGCCGACGAACGGGAGGTTGCGGTACTTCTCCGCGTAGTCCAGGCCGTAGCCCACGACGAACTCGTTGGGGATGTCGAAGCCGATCCACTTCACGTCGATCGCGACCTTCGCCGCCTCCGGCTTGCGCAGCAGCGTGCAGACGTCCAGGGAGGCCGGCTCGCGCGAGCCGAGGTTCGACAGCAGCCAGGAGAGCGTGAGGCCGGAGTCGATGATGTCCTCGACGATCAGGACGTGCTTGCCCTTGATGTCGGTGTCCAGGTCCTTGAGGATCCGGACGACGCCGGAGGACTGGGTGCCCGCGCCGTACGACGAGACGGCCATCCAGTCCATCGTGACGGGGGTGGACAGCGCGCGTGCCAGGTCCGCCATCACCATGACGGCACCCTTGAGGACACCCACGAGGAGGAGGTCCTTGCCCGCGTACTCCGCGTCGATCTTCGCGGCGAGCTCCGCCAGCTTCGCGTCGATCTCTTCCTTGGTGATGAGCACCGACTTGAGGTCGGTGCCCATGTCTTTCTCGTTCACCCGGGTCACTTTCGTTGCAGCCTGCGTCAGCCTTGCCGAATGACCAGTCTGCCACCCTGGCGGCGTGCCTCGACGCGGCCGGGCAGATTGATGGCCCCCTGGCCCCGCCAGCCGGTGATCAGCCGGTCCAGTTCCTCGACGTGCCGGGCGAACAGGGAACCGGCCGGGGCCCCCTCGGCGATGGCCGCGCGGCGCAGGACGCGGCGGCGGACGGCGGGCGGCAGCGCGTACAGCTTGGCGCACTCCAGCAGGCCCGCCTCGTCCCGCAGGGACGGGTCGACGTCGGCGGCCCAGGCGTCCAGGGCGTCCGCGTCGTCGCGGCAGAGCCGGGCCGTCCGGGCGAGGGCCTCCACGACGCCCTTGCCGAGGGACTTCTCCAGGGCGGGCAGGCCCTCGTGGCGCAGCCGGGAGCGGGTGTAGGCGGGGTCGGCGTTCATCGGGTCGTCCCAGACGGGCAGGGACTGGACCATGCAGGCCTTGCGCGCGGTCTGCCGGTCGACCTCGAGGAACGGGCGGCGGTAGCGGTCGCGGCTGCCGGAGACGGCGGCCATGCCGGACAGGGAGCGGATGCCGGACCCCCGGGCGAGGCCGAGCAGCACCGTCTCGGCCTGGTCGTCGCGCGTGTGGCCGAGGAGCACGGCGGCGGCGCCGAGGCGCTCGGCGGCTTCGTCCAGCGCGGCGTACCGGGCGTCACGGGCGGCGGCCTCGGGCCCGCCGTCGCGCCCGACGGTCACGGCGACCGCCTCGACCGGGTCGAGGCCCATCGCGGTGAGGCGGGCCGCCACCTCGGCGGCGCGGAGGTCGGAGCCGGGCTGGAGGCCGTGGTCGACGGTGATGCCGCCGGCACGGACGTGGAGTTTGCGGGCCTCGAAGGCCAGGGCGGAGGCCAGCGCCATGGAGTCCGCGCCACCGGAGCAGGCCACCAGGACGAGCGGGGGCCGGTGGGGCCCGCCGGTGCCGTCGGCGGCGGCGGCGGTCGTGCCGGCCGCGGGGTGCGCGGGAGCGGGGTGTTCGGTGAGGACGTCGTGGAGTACGCGGCGGACCGCCAGGCGTATCGCCGCGACCGCAGGATGGGGACCCATGTCCGGTGCCCTTCGTGTGAAGTTGGGGGGGGTGCCTCGGTCGGAGTCTTAACGGCCGGAGCGGGGGGTTCGGTCACTCAGAGTGCGTCGATGGTGACAGAACTCGGCCGTTACCCGAGCATCGCACGCCTACCCACTGCCCACGGTCCCTCGGATGGGTGATTGGAGGGGCGTTGTTCTGCCGTCGGCCGGATCGGGCTCCTCATTCTGCTTTACGGTGCACCCTCGCGACCCAGTCCGCCGGTTTGGCGATCTCCGCCTTGGTGGGGAGCGTGTTCGGGGAGGTCCACACCCGGTTGAAGCCGGCCATGCCGACCTCGTCGACCACCGCCCGGACGAACCGCTCGCCGTCCCGGTACTGGCGCAGCTTGGCGTCCAGGCCGAGGAGCCGGCGCAGCGCCTGGTCCAGGCGGGAGGCGCCCTTGGCGCGGCGCTGCTGGAACTTCTCCCGGATCTCCGCCACCGACGGCACGACCTGCGGCCCGACGCCGTCCATCACGTAGTCCGCGTGTCCTTCGAGCAGCGACATCACGGCGGTGAGGCGCCCGAGGATCTCGCGCTGTTCGGGGGTCTGCACCAGCTCGACGAGAGAGCGGCCGCCCTCGTCCTCCTCGCCCTCGGGGCGGGCACCGGTCAGGGCCTGGGCGGCCTCCCGCAGGCGCTCCAGCACGGTCATCGGGTCCATGTCGGTCGCGGCGAGGAATGACTGGATCTCGCCCTGGAGGTGGTCGCGCAGCCACGGCACGGCCGTGAACTGGGTGCGGTGCGTCTCCTCGTGGAGGGTCACCCACAGGCGGAAGTCGTGCGGGTCCACGTCCAGCTCCCGCTCGACGTGGACGATGTTCGGCGCCACCAGCAGCAGCCTGCCGCCGCCGCCCTCGCCGGCCGGCAGGTCACGGGTGGCGGGGGCGAACGTCTCGTACTGGCCGAGGACCCTGGACGCCAGGAACGACAGCAGCATGCCCAGCTCCACGCCGGTCACCTTGCCGCCGACCGCGCCCAGCACCGCGCCGCCGGGGCTGTTGGAGCGGCGTTCCTGCATCTTCTCCAGCAGCGGCTTGAGCAGTTCCCGGAAACCGGCGACGTTCGCCCTGATCCAGCCGGCCCGGTCGACCACCAGGACGGGGGTGTCCTCCGGTTCGTGCCCCTCGGGGATCATCCGGGTGAAGGCCCGGACGTGTTCCTCGGACGCCTTGGCGTGCCGCCGCAGCTCGGCGACCACCGCGCGGGCCTCGTCGCGGCTCACCTCGGGCCCGGGGCGTACCAGTCGGGTCGCGGTCGCGACCGCGAGGTTCCAGTCGACCATCTCGGCACCACCGATGCTCGTCATGCGTCAACCGTACGTGCTCGGCGGCGGATCGGGTCAGGGTGCGGCGCCGACCGGCTCACGCCACCAGGGCGGCGGCGAGCCTGTCCAGGGCGGGCTGGGCGGTGGCGGCGGAGGGGGTGCGGCCGGCCAGGAACGCGAACGCCAGCAGGCGGCCGTCGGCGTTCACCACCGTGCCGGCCAGGGCGTTGACGCCGGACAGGGTGCCGGTCTTGGCCCGTACCAGCCCCGCGCCGGCGGCCCCCGGGGAGCCGTCGGCGTAACGATCCGCCAGGGTGCCGCTGAAGCCGCCGACGGGCAGGCCGGTGAGGACCGGGCGCAGCTCGGGGCGGGCGGGGTCCGCCGCCCGGGCGAGCAGGGCGGTGAGGAGGGACGCGGAGACGCGGTCGCGGCGGTCCAGGCCGCTGCCGTCGGCGAACCTCGCTCCGGCGAGCGGTACGCGCAGCCCGCGCAGCCGCTGGGCGACGGCACGGCCGGCCCCGTCGAAGCTCGCGGGCAGGCCGGCCGCGATGGCGGTCTGGCGGGCGAGGGCCTCGGCGAGGTCGTTGTCGCTGGTGGTGAGGGCCCGCTCGACGAGGGCGGACAGCGGCTGGGACCAGGTCCTGGCCAGGAGGGTGGCCTTCTTGGGCGCCCGCGCGCGGGCCGCCGCGCCCCGCACGGTGACGCCGTGCTCGGCGAGCCGGCCGGCGAAGGCGCGGGCGGTGTCGCCGGCCGGGTCGGCGGAGCGGGGGGCGGGGCCGACGGCCGGGGCGGCGGAGCGGGGGGCGGGGCCGACGGCCGGGGCGGCGAGCCGGCCCTCGTCGGTCATCAGGGCGGTGACCGGGGCGATGTTGTCGTTGACCCCGATCGGGTGGCGTTCGGGGCCGGTGTACCGGGAGGTGTCGTACGTCAGCGTGATCTCCGCGACGCCACGCGACCGCAGGGCGCGGGCGGTGTCGGCGGCCAGGGCGCGCAGCCGGGTCGCGTCGAGCGTGGGGTCGCCGCCGCCGACGAGCGTGACGCGGCGGGCGTCGGGGCCCGTGACGGCCGTGGTGGCGATGCGGTGGTCGGGGCCGAGCGCGTCGAGGGCGGCCAGCGAGGTGGCGATCTTGATGGTGGAGGCGGGGGTCATCGGGGTGCCGGCCCCGTCGCCGTAAAGCTGCTTCCCGGTCGTGACGTCGATGACGCACGCCGTGCGCAGCGGGCCGAGCCCGGGATCGGCGAGCAGCGGCGCCAGCGCGGCCGCGAGGGGCGCGGGCCGGGGGCCGGCCGGGCGGGGGTCCGCCGGGGCCGCGGCGGCGGTGAGGGCGGTGAGCACGCCGGGGGCGCTGGGGGCCGGGGCGGGGGGCCGGGGGGCGGGGCGTTCGGGGCCCGCCGCGTGGTGATCTGCGCCACCTGTGGGGGCCTGGGCCGCGGCGCGGGCGCGCTCGGCCGTACGCTGACCCGAGTCCCAGGGCCCGGCCAGGGTCACCGCCCCGGCGGCCAGGACGAGGCCGAGCACGGCGGAACCCGCGGTGAGCCGCATCAGCTTCGGCTCCAGCACGGCTGACCAGCCCCTTTCGCGAGCACACAGTTGCGTGAGGGACACTTAACCACTGAGCTGTGCCGTGAGCACGGCGCCCCCGGTGAGCACGGCGGTCCGGTCCTGCTGGGGGAGCAGTTTCACCCGACGTTTTGTGTTGATCTTGGAGGAGCCACCCGTGGAGTTCGACGTCACCATCGAGATCCCGAAGGGGTCGCGGAACAAGTACGAGGTGGACCACGAGACCGGTCGTATCCGACTGGACCGCCACCTCTTCACGTCGACCGTCTACCCGGCCGACTACGGCTTCGTCGAGGGCACCCTGGGCGAGGACGGCGACCCGCTGGACGCGCTGGTCATCCTGGACGAGCCGACCTTCCCCGGCGTGCTGGTCAAGTGCCGCGCCATCGGCATGTTCCGGATGACGGACGAGGCCGGCGGCGACGACAAGCTGCTGTGCGTCCCCGCCTCGGACCCGCGCATGGAGCACCTGCGCGACATCCACCACGTGTCGGAGTTCGACCGCCTGGAGATCCAGCACTTCTTCGAGGTCTACAAGGACCTCGAGCCCGGCAAGTCCGTCGAGGGCGCCGACTGGGTCGGCCGCGCCGAGGCCGAGGCCGAGATCGAGGCCTCCATCAAGCGTCTGGAGGCGCAGGGCGGCGCTCACTGAGCCCCCCTTCCCCCGCGTGACGGGCGGCGCACCCCGCGGGTGCGCCGCCCGTCGTCGTGTGGCAGCCCTTGGCCGTGCCCATACTGGGCAGGCGGGTCGGATGGGTCGGATGGGAGCGAGGACGAGCACAGTGGCGCCGGAGACGGACGGTCCGGAGGACCGTAAGCCCCAGTCCGATGAGGCACACAGCGCTTTCGCGCCACCGCCGGGCGTGGAACCGCCCCCGGGTGCCGAGGAGGACCAGCAGACGACGTCGGAGTTCGCCCTCCCCCAGGGCCTGGTGCCGGAGGGGCCCGCCGAGCCGGAGGGGTCGGCCTTCGCCCCGCCCTCCACGTACTCGGCGAAGGAGTCCCCGCCCGCGTTCACGCCCGCGGAAGGGTTCCCCGCGATACGGCTGTCCAAGGACGCGCCCTGGCAGGACCGGATGCGCACCATGCTGCGCATGCCGGTGAGCGAACGGCCGGTGCCGGAACCGGTGCAGAAGCAGGACGACGCCGGCCCCGCCGTGCCGCGCGTGCTCGACCTGACGCTGCGCATCGGCGAGCTGCTCCTGGCGGGCGGTGAGGGCGCGGAGGACGTCGAGGCGGCGATGTTCGCGATCTGCCGCTCGTACGGGCTCGACCGCTGCGAGCCGACCGTGACGTTCACCCTGCTGTCGATCACCTACCAGCCCTCGCTGGTGGACGACCCGGTGACCGCCAACCGCACCGTGCGCCGGCGCGGCACCGACTACACCCGGCTCTCCGCGGTCTACACGCTGGTCGCCGACATCAACGCCGAGGACTACGAGGTCTCGCTGGAGGAGGCGTACCGGCGCCTCGCGGAGATCCGCCGCAACCGGCACCCCTACCCCGGCTGGGTCCTCACCGTCGCGGCCGGCGGGCTCGCGGGTGCCGCGTCCATGCTGCTGGGCGGTGACGTGGCGGTGTTCCTCATCGCCGCGGCCGGCGCGATGCTGGGCGACCGGCTCGCCTGGTTCTGCGCGGGCCGCGGGCTGCCGGAGTTCTACCAGTTCGCGGTGGCCGCGGTGCCGCCGGCCGCCCTGGGCGTGCTGGTGAGCCTGCTGCACGCCGGGCTCCAGCCGAACGCGGTGATCACCGGTGGGCTGTTCGCGCTGATCCCGGGGCGGGCGCTGGTCGCGGCCGTCCAGGACGGCCTGACCGGCTTCTACATCACCGCCTCCGCGCGATTGCTGGAGGTCGCGTACTTCTTCGTCGCCATCGTGGTCGGTGTGCTGTCGGTGCTGTACGGAGGCGTGCAGCTCGGCGCCAAGCTCAACCCCGAGGGCGTGCTGAGCGCCGTCGAACGGCCGGTGCTCCAGATCCTCGCGGCGGTCCTGCTGTCCGTGACGTTCGCGGTGCTCCTCCAGCAGGACCGTTCCACCGTGCTGTTCGTGGCGCTGAACGGGGCGGCGGCATGGGTGATCTACGCGTCGATAGCGGTGACGGCGGGCGGCTCGACGGTGATGGCGACGGCGGTCGCGGCGGGGCTGGTGGGCCTGTTCGGGCAGCTCATGGCCCGGTACGAGCACACGTCGTCGCTGCCGTACGTGACGGCCGCGATCGGGCCGCTGCTGCCGGGCAGCGCCACGTACCTGGGCGTGCTGAACATCGCCCAGAACAACATGGACGCCGGGTTCACGTCCCTGGCGCGGGCGGCGGCGCTGGCCCTGGCCATCGCGATCGGGGTCAACCTGGGCGGGGAGATGGCCCGCCTGTTCATCCGGGCGCCCGGCAGCGCGGCGGTGCGCCGCGCGGCGAAGCGCACCCGCGGCTTCTGACAGGGGGCGGGGGCGCGTCGCCCCCACCCCCGCCCACCGGCCGGCGCCGCCCGGCAGGGCGGGACCGGCGTCAGCGCTTGGCGTGGCGGCCGCGCTGGGCCGGAGGGGTGCCGTCCTCGGGGGACGCGGCGGGCTGCTTCTTGCTCTGCGAGCGGGCCCGGAGGTACTCGATCACGATCGGGACGACCGAGACCAGCACGATGAGGACGAGGATCGCCTCGATGTTCTTGTGGACGAACTCGATGTTGCCGAGCGACGCGCCGAGCAGCGTCACACCCGCGCCCCACAGCAGGCCGCCGATGAGGTTGAAGGTGATGAAGGAGCGGTAGTTCATCCGGCTCACACCGGCGATGATCGGCGTGAACGTCCGCACGATGGGGACGAACCGGGCGAGGATCAGGGACTTGGGGCCGTGCTTCTCGAAGAACTCATGGGCCTTCTCCACGTTCTCCTGCTTGAAGAGACGGGAGTCCGGCCGCTTGAAGAGGGACGGTCCGACCTTGCGGCCGAAGAGGTAGCCCACCTGGTCGCCGACGACCGCGGCCAGCACCACCAGGGTGCACACCAGCCACAGCGGGGTGTCGAGGACGCCGGTGGTGACCAGGAGTCCCGTGGTGAACAGCAGTGAGTCACCGGGCAGGAAGAAGCCGATCAGCAGTCCGGACTCGGCGAAGACGATGACCAGGACGCCGATGAGGCCGAAGGTCTCGATGAGGTAGTCCGGGTCCAGCCAGCTCGGTCCGAGCGCAAGCGTATTCACGGGTTCCGGGGCTCCTGGGTCGGTGGGCGGGGACGGCTGCCCAAAGCTATCAACGGTTCCGCCCCCGCCCCGGTTCCACGCCCCTCCCCGGCCCCCGGCAGCGCTGTCCGGGGGCCCGGAGGGTCAGGAGTGACGGGCCGCGTTGGCGTGGATGGCGTCGTGGAGGTGCTGGGCCATGCCCGGGCGCATCGCGTCGTAGAAGTCCGTGAAGCGCTCGTCCGCGACGTACATGTCCGCCAGGCACCGGTGCATCTCGTGGGTGCAGTCGTAGTACCAGTCGTGGATCTGCCGGCGGTGCTCCTCCGCCAGGTCCATCGCCCGCTCGCCCGTCGGCGGCTCGCCGTCCGCCATCAGGGCCTGGTAGCGGGCGCTCCAGTCGGCGTTCTCGTCCTTCATCCGCTGCCAGTCGGCCTTGGTGTAGCGGGAGGTGCGGCGCTGGGACTCGCGGTAGGCCGCGGTGTCGCCCCAGCGTTCCTGGACCTCTTCCTCGTACTGTTCGGGGTCGTTGTCCCCGAACACCTCGAACTTCTCCTCCGGCGTGAGGTTGATGCCCATCTTCTTCGCCTCCATGGCGTGTTCGACGGCCTCGGCCATCTTCTGGAGCTCGGCGATCCGCGTGGTGAGCAGCTCGTGCTGGCGCCGCAGGTGTTCCCGCGGGTCCGCGTCGGGGTCGTCGAGCAGGGCCGCGACCTGGTCGAGAGGGAAGCCGAGCTCCCGGTAGAACAGGATCTGCTGGAGCCGGTCGAGGTCGCCGTCGTCGTAACGCCGGTGGCCCGCGTGGCTGCGGCCGCTCGGGGTGAGCAGCCCGATCTCGTCGTAGTGGTGCAGGGTCCGCACCGTGACACGGGCGAAATCGGCGACCTGGCCCACGGAGTAGCTCATGGCCGTCCCCTCTCCCTTCTTCTGGGTACGGACCTCAGCCTGGGGCCTCACGCGGCGTGAGGTGCAAGCCCGGGCGCCGCGGCGGCTACCGGTCGTCGTCCGGGTGGGCGGTTCCCGTGGCGTACGGGTTGTCGCGGCCCTCGGCCAGGACGCCGACGAAGGGCTCGCCCTCGCCGGCGAAGGTGTAGGCGCCGCCCTCGATGCGTTCGATCAGTCCGCGGGTCCAGGCGGCGCCGGCGTCGGCCGAGTGGATCCACAGGTTCATGATCTCGCCGATGTGGCCCAGCGACTCGGGGCCGTCCTCGGGGACGTAGTACTCCGTGACGCCCGCCCGCCACCGCTCCAGGCCCTCGATCCGCCGCCGGAGCAGCGCGACGGCCTCCTCGCGCGGCAGGTCGACGATGAAGCCGACCGCCGCGGACAGGACGTCCGTCCGCTGGTCGTACGCGGTCAGTGACTCACGCAGCAGGGCGAAGTACTCCTCGGTGCCCCGGTCGGTGAGCTCGTACTCGGTGCGCGGCGGGCCGCCGGCGGTACTGGGGGCGGTTTCGTGGGCGCGCAGCAGCCCTTGCTTGGCCATCTGCTTGAGCGCGTGGTAGATCGAGCCGGGCTTGGCGTTGGACCATTCGTGCGCGCCCCAGTACTCCAGGTCGTTGCGCACCTGATAGCCGTGCGCCCGCCCGTGCTGGCGTACCGCGCCGAGGACCAGCAGCCGGATGGCCGACATCTCCCACGCACCCTTCGTAGTCAAGCTTGACCAGACTACGCGGGCGGCGGCGCACGGGCGGGGCGGGGCGGGGCGGGGTGGGGTGGGGTGGGGTCAGGCGTGGGACAGCGCGATCAGGTCGAAGGCGTTCTTCCCGTCGAGCGACTCGCGGATGATGTCGGCGTGCCCGGCGTGCCGGGCGATCTCCTCGACCAGGTGCATGCCCAACCAGCGCATCGAGACGCGGGCGTCCGCCGGGTACCAGGGCGCGTCGGGGAGGGGGAAGGTGTCGTCCAGGCTGGGTACGGACCGGAGGAACTCGCCGGTCTCCTTGGCCACGCCGTCCCAGAACTCCAGGACGCCGGCGACGGTCTCCCCCTGCTCCAGCCGGAAGCCGTCCGCCCAGGTGTCCTGGGTGCGCTGCCGCTCGTTCGGCTGCCGCTGCGCCATCCGCAGCCAGGACAGCTCCGTCTCGGCGACGTGCTTGAGCAGGCCCGACAGCGACAGTTCGCTGGCGCTGGGGCGGGAGGCGGCCTGTTCCTCGGTCAGCCCGAGCACCGACCGGCGGACCGCGCCGCGCTGCGCCTCGATGAAGTTGAGCAGCGCGCCGCGCTCGTCGCCGTGTGCCTCGGAGGGAACGTGAGTGACCATGAGCTGGTCCGCCTTTCCGGTCGGTGCCTTACGTCACCAACCTACGGACCCTTGAGGTCAGGACCTGTCCTCAACTCGCGGGGGCGGTGGATCTCAGAAGGGGAACCGGCTCCGGCCGTGCTGGATGGAGATCCACTTGTAGGTGGTGAAGGCGTCGACCGTGGCCTCGCCGTTCAGCCGGCCCACGCCGGAGTGCTTCTCGCCGCCGAAGGGGACGATCGGCTCGTCGTGGACGGTGCCGTCATTGATGTGGATCATGCCGGTGTGGATGCGCCGGGCGAGCCGTACGCCACGCTCGACGTCACCCGTGTGGACGGCGCCGCTGAGGCCGTACGGGGTGTCGTTGGCGATCCGCACCGCCTCGTCCTCCCCGTCGAAGGGGATGAGCATCACCACGGGCCCGAAGATTTCCTGGCCCAGGACCGGGGAGTCGGCCGGCAGGCCGGTCAGGACGGTCGGTGCGACGACGTTCCCCTCGGCCCGGCCGTGTACGAGCGCGGTGGCACCGGCGCCGACGGTCTGGTCGACGAGCGTGGTGACCGCCTCGGCCTGGGAGGCGTTGATGAGCGGGCCGATGTGGGTGGCGGGGTCGGCCGGGTCGCCGGCCTTGAGGGTGCGGACCTTGGCGACGAACTTCTCGGTGAACTCGCGCTCCAGGGAGCGGTCCACCAGGACCCGGTTGGCGGCCATGCAGACCTGGCCCTGGTGCACGAAGCGGCTGAAGACGGCCGCGTCGACGGCGTAGTCGACGTCCGCGTCGTCCAGCACGATCAGGGCGCTGTTGCCGCCGAGCTCCAGGACGGACCGCTTGAAGTGGGCGGCGCAGACGGTGGCGACGTGCTTGCCGACCCGGTCGGAACCGGTGAACGAGATGACCTTGGGCACGGGGTGCTCGATCAGCGCGTCGCCGATCTCCGCGATGTCGGTGATCACGACGTTGAGCAGGCCGGCCGGGAGCCCGGCGTCCTCGAAGATCTTGGCGACCAGGGCGCCGCCCAGGATCGGGGTGTTCTGGTGGGGCTTGAGGACGACCGCGTTGCCGAGGGCCAGCGCCGGGGCGACGGACTTGAGGGAGAGGAGGAAGGGGAAGTTGAACGGGCTGATGACGCCGACGACGCCGACGGGGACCCGGTAGAGGCGGTTCTCCTTGCCGTCGACCGGCGAGGGGAGGATGCGGCCCTCGGGACGCAGGGCCAGGTTGACCGCCTCGCGCAGGAACTCCTTGGCCAGGTGCAGTTCGAAGCCGGCCTTGGTCCGCGTACCGCCGAGTTCGGCGATGATCGCCTCGGTGATCTCGGCCTCGCGCTCCTCGATCAGCCGCAGCGCCCGCTCGAAGACGGCGCGGCGCGTGTACGGATTGGTGTCCGCCCAGGCGGGCTGGGCCCGCTCGGCGGCCCGGTAGGCCTGGTCTATCTCCTCGACCGTGGCCACGGTTATGGAGGCGAGCTTCTCCTCGTTGTACGGGTTGAAGTCGATGATGTCCCACGAGCCGCCGCCGGCCCGCCACTCACCGTCTATGTACTGCAGGGCCAGGTCTGTGAAGTAGGACATGCCATCCCTTCCCGAGGGCGCGCACTCTGCTCTGCCGAGTCATGTGATGGGACGTCATCCTACTGGCGGGTCAGGTGAGTTGGAGGAGGCCTCGGAGAAGGTCGCGGCTTTCCTCGGGCCCCGGACTGTCCTGGTGCAGCCGCTCCATCACCCGCTCGTACTGGGCCACTTCCTCGCGCTTGTCGAGGTAGAGCGCGCTGGTGAGCTGCTCCAGGTAGACGATGTCGGAGAGGTCGGACTCGGGGAACCGCAGCATGGTGAACGCGCCGCTCTCGCCCGCGTGGCCGCCGAAGCTGAAGGGCATGACCTGGAGCGTGACGTTGGGCCGCTCGGAGACCTCGATCAGGTGCTTGAGCTGGTCGCGCATCACTTCCCGGTCGCCGTACGGGCGGCGCAGCGCCGCCTCGTCGAGGACGGCGTGGAAGCGCGGTGCCCGCTCGGACACGAGGACCTTCTGGCGCTCCAGGCGCAGGGCCACGCGCCGGTCGATCTCGGCCCGTGAGGCGTCGGGCATGCCCCGGCTGACGACGGCGTGGGCGTAGGCCTCGGTCTGCAACAGACCGTGCACGAACTGCACTTCGTAGATACGGATGACGGAGGCGGCGCCTTCGAGCCCGATGTACGTCTGGAACCAGCCCGGCAGGACGTCGCCGTAGCTGTGCCACCAGCCGGTGACGTTGGCCTCGCGGGCGAGGCCGAGGAGGGACTCCCGCTCGGTCTCGTCGGTGACGCCGTACAGGGTGAGCAGGTCCTCGATGTCCCTCGCCTTGAAGCTCACCCGACCCAACTCCATACGGCTGATCTTGGATTCGGACGCCCGGATGGAATAGCCGGCGGCCTCGCGCGTGATGCCGCGCGACTCGCGCAGCCGCCGCAGTTGCGAACCCAGCAGGATGCGCCGCACCACGGAACCGCTCGACTCACTTGCGGTCACGTCTCCAACCCTCCCCATCGCTGATGTGTACGACGGAGCACCCCCGAGCCCCGAGACGCCGGATTCTGCCACCAAAACGCTTCGCGGCGTACTCGCTCGGTTACGGAATGACGAAGCCTTGGCCGAGTGGTGACCATGGGGACGGCCCGCCGCGCGAAGTCGTGCGCGGAAGATTTGGCCAGCAACCACCACGGGGGCGGACAGGTCGGGCGCGTGCACGTGCATCTGCCCTTGCATCAGGTGGTCGCATTCGGAACGATGGGCCTCGCGCACCTGCGTACTCGTTCGTGTTGTCGCACCACAGCCGCGAATCCCGGGAGTGCCTCGCATGGGGACGAATGGATCGACCATGCTCGAGCCTTTAAGGCAGGGGCTTCCGCCGATCGACGCCGCTTCCGTCCCCCGTTCCGCCTCGTGCGCACTGCCCGCCCGCTATGACGCGGTGCGCGGCGCACGGAAGTTCACCAGCACGACGCTGGCCCAGTGGGACCTCAGCGACCGGTTCGACGACGTCGCCCTGGTCGTCTCCGAACTCGTCACCAACGCGCTCCGGCACGCCCTGCCCGCCGACACTCCTCGCGAGGCGCCGCACGACCCGCCGGTCCGGCTGCACCTGATGCGCTGGGCGAGCCGGCTGGTGTGCGCGGTGCGCGATCCGTCGCCGGACAGCCCGGCGACCCGCGAGGCGGAGGAGGACTTCTCGGCCGAGTCGGGCCGGGGGCTGTTCCTGGTGGAGTCGTTCAGCGACGGCTGGGGCTGGCACCCGCTCGCCGGCACGCTGCACGGCAAGGTGGTCTGGGCGCTGTTCCGGCTCTCGGACACTACGCAGAGGCAGACGCCGGCCCCGTAACGGACGCCTGCGGACATCTCCGGGGGCGGCCTGCGGGGCCGCGCCCGGTGGCCGGCGGCCCGGTGGCGGGCGAGTGCTTCGGTCCGGTGGTCGGCCGGCGAGACTTCGGTCCGGTGGTCGGCCGGCGAGACTTCGGTCCGGTGGTCGGCCGGCCGCTCCGGCGGGTGGGGCTCAGCCGGCCACGAGGTGGTCGAACTCGCCGTCCTTCACGCCCAGCAGCAGCGCCTCGATCTCGGCCGGGGTGTAGACCAGCGCCGGGCCGTCGGGGTGCCGTGAATTGCGCACGGCCACCTGCCCTCCGGGCAGCTTGGCAAACTCCACGCACGAGCCCTGCGAATTGCTGTGCCTGCTCTTCTGCCATACGACGCCGTGAAGCTCCGTGGCCGCCATGCCGTTGTACACGTCGCGCACAGGACGCTCCCCGAGATACATGTTGCAGGTGTCAACTATCGGGATCATAGCGGTGACTCCCGTGCATATGCGCGAGCAGATGCACGTGCACGGCGGGTGCTCCCTCGATTACAGGCACTGTGCTACTCCCCCGTACGACCATAGAGACGAACGAACACGCGGTATGGCTCCCTCCTTTCTCCACGACACGGGAAAAGGCCCTCCCGAAGGAGGGCCCCGCGCCACCGGTCACCGCCGTCGTCACACCCCCAGGAAGGCGTCGAAGGCCGACGGCAGCCCCTGCCACGCCTCCGGCCCGGCGGCCAGCTCGGCGTCCGTGAGCAGGCAGGAGTCCAGGACGGCGGCGAGCCGCTCGCGGTCCAGACCCGGCGAGGTGAACACCAGGTGCTGGCAGCGGTCCCCATGCTCGGGATGCCAGTCCAGCGCGGCCGCCGCCCGGCGCACGGGCGGGACCATCTCCCAGGCGGCGTCCGGCAGCGAGGCCAGCCACGGCCCGGCCGACTCGACGCACAGGGCACCGCCCGCCGCGTCCCACGCGAGCAGCGTGTCCGGCCGGTCGGCCAGCCAGAACCGCCCACGGCTGCGCGCCGCCGCGCAGCACAGGTCCTCCAGCGCCTCATAGAGCCGCACCGGGTGGAACGGCCGATTCCGGTGCCATACGTAGGTCCCGACCCCGTGCACGTCCGCCTCCTGCGGCAGCAGCGCGCAGGCCGGGTGCTGGGCGGCCGCCGCCACCTCCACGTCGAACCCCGCGAGCGCCGCGGCGGCCAGGTCGCCCTCCGGCAGGTGCACCCGGCGGGCCGTCGGGTGGAGCTGGGCGAGCAGGGCCCGGTCCTCGTCGTCGGCGTCCGGGCCGTCCAGGACGGCGAGCACCGGGGCGTACTCCAACTGGCGCGCCCAGGTCTCGGCGACCGTGCGCCGGTCGGTCGAGGCAGCGGCGAGACCGGCCTCGGCCAGGTCGTCGCCGTTGCCGAGGTACGGCAGCAGCAGCGCCGGGTCCACCGCGGTGATCACCGAGCCGACGGTCAGCCCGGCGGCCGTGACGACCTCGGCCATCGCCTTGGGCTCGACCGAGTCCCACAGCTCCACCACCGCGAGGCGCGTCGCCCCGTCGGGGACACGGTCCGCGAGCCGTCGCAGCTCGGGCACCAGGTCCTCGCGCAGCGCGCAGCAGGCGCAGTCGTCGACCAGCGGGACCGTGCCGGTCGACAGCGGACCGGTCGCGTCGCGCACGGTGCGGGTCACCGTGCCGCGCGCCGCGGCGGCCGTCAGGTCGTGGTGGAGGGCCACACTGCCGGGCACGGTCGTGAGCAGCCGCCGTACCGCGGCCTCGCGGGCGGCGGAGTGCAGCCCGCCGACGAGGGCGACGGACAGCGACATCAGCGGGCCCCGTGGCGCCGGCCGTACCGCTGCTCGAACCGCTCCACGCGCCCGGCCGTGTCCAGGACGCGCGCCTGGCCCGTGTAGAAGGGGTGGCTCGCGGAGGAGATCTCGACGTCGATGACGGGGTAGGTGGCGCCGTCCTCCCACTCGACCGTCTTGTCGCTGGTCGCGGTGGAGCGGGTCAGGAAGGCGAAGCCGCCCGCCTTGTCACGGAAGACGACCGGTCCGTACGGGGGGTGGATTCCCTGCTTCACGGTGCTCAGCGCTCCTCTCGGAAGTCGACGTGCCGCCCGGCGACCGGGTCGTACTTGCGCAGCGTCATGCGGTCGGGGTCGTTACGGCGGTTCTTGCGGGTCACGTAGGTGTAGCCGGTGCCGGCGGTGGACCGGAGCCTGACGACCGGTCGGAGTTCGTTGCGGGCCATGCGGCTACAGTAGATGCAAATGGTTTCCATTTCCAATAGTGTTCCCGAGAGGTAGGTCACCCTTGTCCGCCCACTGCCAGCTCACCGGCGCCCGGCCGGGTTTCGGCAACCGTGTCTCGCACTCCCACCGGCGTACGTCCCGGCGCTTCGACCCCAACGTCCAGCGCAAGCGCTACTGGCTGCCGAGCGAGGGCCGGTACGTCCGGCTCACCCTGTCCGCCAAGGGCATCCGGACCGTCGACACGATCGGGATCGAGGCCGCCGTGGCCCGCATCCGCGCCGGGGGAGGGAAGGTCTGATGGCGAAGAAGAGCAAGATCGCCCGCAATGAGCGGCGCAAGGAGATCGTCGCGCGGTACGCGGCCCGCCGGGCCGAACTGAAGGAGCTGATCAGGCACCCCGCCACCCCGGAGACCGCGCGGCTCGCCGCCCGGGCCGAACTGCGCCGCCAGCCGCGTGACGCCGGCCCCACCCGGGTCCGCAACCGCGACGGCGTGGACGGCCGGCCCCGGGGCCACCTGCGGAAGTTCGGGCTCTCCCGGGTGAACGTGCGGCAACAGGCGCACGCCGGCTTCCTGCCCGGAGTCACCAAGGCGTCCTGGTAACGGCGGCTACCCGCTGGTAGCTTGTCGCGCGTTTCCGGCACCGACGTTGGGAGACGTGGCGTGGACGCGCGCATGCTCGTACGAACCGGGTTCGCCGTGGTGGCGGGCGCCGCCGCCGCGCTCGCGCTGGCCGGCTGCGACGGGGCGCGGGCCGGCGGGACCCCCGCGGCGACGGCTCCGGGTGCGACGGCTCCCGGTACGACGGCTCCGGGTGCGACGGCGTCTGGTGCGACGGCTTCCGTTTCGGCCGCTCCGGGTACGACTGCTCCCGGTACGACGGGCGCCTCGACGCCCGGCGCCGGTGAGGCCCCGGCACCGGCGCCCTCCCCCGCGAGCCCCTCCCCGGCCGGCGCCGGGGAGGCGGACGGCTCCTGGGTGGGGCTCACGGCCGGCAAGCCCGTCAGCGTCACCATCAAGAAGGGTTACGCGCTGGTGCTCGCCGACGCCCAGGTCTGCCAGGGCACCGCCCGCCCCGCCCCGGCCACCGGCGCCCCGGCCACCCCCGGCACCTCCGGCACGGTGACGCTGACGCTGACCTGCGGCACGGGCTACACCGCCCGTACGGAGGGCTCGGCCAGGACCGACGCCGGGAAGGTGGTCGTCACCTGGGCGGGCGGGGTGAAGGACACCCTCGCCAAGGCGGACCCGCCCGGCACGCCTTAGGTCGTGTCCATCGGGTCGGATCGGCGAGCGGCGTCCGGCGCCCGGCACGACCGGCGAGACACCCCCTAGTGCCCGCCGCCCGGGAGCCGTCCGCGCCCTCCGCGCGGCGCCCCGCCGTGGTCGGTCCGCGCCCGGTCGGCCGCCTCGGTGCCGTGCTGCCAGCCCGCCTCGTCGGTCGCGCCCCGCACGCGGGTCGTCGTCGTCTCGGGGAACATCCGGTCCGCCCGGGCCGTGACCGCCACGTCCCGGGCCGCCAGGACCGGCAGCAGCGTCGGCTCCTCGGCGGTGACCCGCCGCGAGGTGGAAGCGAGCCGGTCGCCCAGCCGGTGGGCGTACGCCAGCAGGAACGACTGGCGGAACGTCTTCGTACGCTTCCGTCCCCCCTTGCGCTGCTCCGCCTCCGCCGCCGTCATCGCGCCCGTCCCCTGGACCAGCAGCGAGGTGTACAACAGCTCGACCACCTCCAGGTCCGGCTCGAAGCCGACGACGGTCGAGAAGCCGAACGCCTCGTTCCACACCGCCCGGCAGCGGTTGGCCGACGCCACCGCGTCCAGCAGGATCGCCTTGGCCGTCTCGTAGGGCGCGTCGACGCCGATCCGTACCGCCAGCGGCTCCTCCGCGCTGTGCGTGCGCGCCGCGAGCGCCGCCTCGTCCAGGCTGTGGCGGGCCATCAGCTCCTGGGCCTTCGCGGTCAGCGCCTCCGCCTCCTCCGGGTACCCGGTCGCCTCCGCCTTCGCGAGCAGCGCCCGGATCCGGGCCAGCATGCGCGGCTCGCCGTGCGCCGGGGCGGTGTGCAGCGGGGAGCCGCCCGGCGCCGGACCGACCGGCTCGATCGCGGGGAGGCGGGCGAGCAGCCGGTACAGCTCCAGCACCGCCGTGGCGTACGAGAAGCGGTCCGCGCGCCAGTCGCCCTCCGGCAGCTCGGCGAGCTGCGCGGCCCAGCGGGGCGGCAGCCACGCGTACGTCCGGACCTCGGCCGTGATCAGCCCGGCCACCAGCCGGACGTGGTGTTCCTCCAGGTCCCGGCGCACCAGCCGGACGACGTCGGCCGGCTGCCAGCCCCGCTGCCACGCCCGGCGTACGAACTCCTCGCCCCGCCGTGACAGTTCCGCGTCCGCGTCCGGGTCGGCGGCCAGCAGCGAGGCGCCGGTGTCGAGGGCCGTGTCGTCCCCCGCGTACAGCGCGGCCGCGAACGCCCGCTCCACACTGGACGCCCCCGTGTGCCCCGCTGCCATGACCGTGTCTCCTCGCCCGTACGCGCCGTTCCCGGCCTCCATGGTCGCAGGGGGTAGGGCCCGCCCCACCTCCAGGACACCCGCTGGTGGTCGTGCTTCGCGGCGCCCGGGGCGGTTCGATCGATCCATGACCACAACCGCCGTACGGCTCACCGCCCTTCGCCGCGTCCACCGCGACGTCACCGCGCTCGACGGGGTCGACCTGACCTTCCCCACCGGGTCCTTCACCGCCGTCATGGGCCCGTCCGGCTCCGGCAAGTCGACACTGCTCCAGTGCGCGGCCGGGCTCGACCGGCCGACGGGCGGGCGCGTGGAGGTCGGCGGGACCGACCTGGGCGGGCTGAGCGAGCGGCGGCTCACGCTGCTGCGGCGCGACCGGATCGGTTTCGTGTTCCAGGCGTTCAACCTGGTCCCGTCGCTCACCGCCGCGCAGAACGTCGCCCTTCCGCTGCGGCTGGCCGGACGGCGGCCGGCGCGGGGCGAGGTGCGGGCGGCGCTGGCCCGCGTCGGCCTCGCCGAGCGGGCGCGGCACCGGCCCGGCGAGCTGTCCGGCGGGCAGCAGCAGCGGGTGGCGATCGCGCGGGCGCTGGTCACCCGGCCCGCGGTGCTCTTCGGGGACGAGCCGACCGGGGCGCTGGACACCACGACGGGCCACGAGGTGCTGCGGATGCTGCGGGAGGTGGTGGACCGCGACGGCCGGACGGTCGTCATGGTCACCCACGACCCGGTGGCCGCCTCGTACGCGGACCGCGTGGTCTTCCTGGTCGACGGGCGGGTGCACGGGGAACTGACGGCGCCCACCGCCGAGGCGGTCGCGGGCCGGACGGCCGGACTCGGGTCGCGCTCGCCCCTGGAGCGTGCCGCGTGCTGAGCCTCGCGATCGGCGGGTTGCGCGCCCGCTGGGCCTCCTTCGTGGGGACCTTCGTCACGCTGACGCTCGGCGCCGGGCTGCTGACCGTCATGGGCCTGGGCCTGGCGTCGACGTTCGACCCGCCGGAGCGGGCGCCCGAGAGGTTCGCCGCCTCCCCGGTGGTGGTGATCGGCACGGACACGCTGACCGTCGGGCGCGTCACGCACGAGCTATTCCTTCCACACCCTGTGGACGCCCGGCTGCTGGCCGAGCTGCGGGCCCTCGGCCCGGTGACCACCGACGGGCGGTACGACGCCGTCGGCGTGACCGCCGACCCCGGAGCCGTCCGCCGGGTCGTGGGCGACCGCGGCAGGGTCCTGACCGGCGACGACCGGCGGCAGGCCGACCCCGGGCCGGAGCGGGACGCCGAGGCTCTGGTCACCGTCAACGCCCTGCTGGGCACGGCCGGCGGGGTCACCGCTTTCGTGTCCGTGTTCGTCGTCGCCTCGACGTTCGCGTTCGCGGTGGCGCTGCGCCGGCGCGAGTTCGGGCTGCTGCGGGCGGCGGGCGCCACCCCCGGCCAGGTGCGCCGGGCGCTGCTCACCGAGGCGGCCCTCGTCGGGGCGGCCGCCTCCGCGACGGGCTGTGCCCTCGGGGCGTGGGGCGCGCCCGTACTGGCCCGTGCCCTGGTCCGGGGCGGCCTCGCCCCCGGCTGGTTCACGATCCGGGACACCGCCTGGCCCCTCCACGCCGCCTTCTGGACGGGCCTGGCCGTCGCCGTCACCGGCGCCTGGGCGGCCGCCCGCCGGGCCGGGCGCACCCGCCCGGCCGAGGCCCTGCGGGAGGCCGACGTCGACAGCGGCGTCCTGCCCCTCGGCCGCCGCCTGCTCGGGATCGCGCTGCTGCTCACCGGCGCCTGGCTGCTCGCCCGGTCCCTGTACGCCGACCCGTCGGACCTGTTGAAGCGGAAGTCGTACACGACCCGGCCCATGCTGCTGATCACGGGCGTCGCGCTGCTCGCCCCCCTGATCGTGCCGCCACTGGCCCGGGCCCTGCCGCTGCCCGGCGCCCTGGGCATGCTCGTACGGGAGAACACGTCCGCCGCCGTCCGCCGCACCGCCGCCGTCGCCGCGCCCGTGCTGGTCATGGTCGCGCTCGCCGGGACCCTGCTCGGCTCCGCCGCGTCGGTGACCGCCGCCGGGGCGGCCGAGCTGCGGCGTCACACGGCGGCGGACCACGTGGTCACGGGCCGGGACCTCCGCCCGGTCCGCGTACCGGGCGCCACCCTCTCCCCCAGCGCGTCGACCGGCGTGTTCGTCCGGGACGGCGGCACGGCCGTCGTCCGGTACGAGGCCCGGGCCGTCACCGACCCGGCCGCCTTCGCCGCCCTGGCCCGGCTGCCGGTCGTCGCGGGCGATCTCGGGGACCTCGACGACGGGTCCGTCGTCATCAACGAGGAGATCGCCCACGGCGAGTCCGGAACGCGGGCGGTCGGCGACCGCATGGACCTGTGGCTGGGCGACGGCCGGCCGGTCACGCTGCGCGTCGCGGCCGTGCTCGCGACCGGGACTGGCGGCAACGGCCCGTACGTCACCGCCGCCAACGCCCCCGGGGCGGCGGTCGACCGCCTCGACGCGCGGCTCCCCGCCGGTACCGACCCCGCCGTGCTGCGCGCCACCGGCGGCACGGTCGCCACCGTCGGGGCCTGGGCCGCCCCGCGCACCGGGCCGCAGACCCGGCTCGGGCTCTTCCTGGTCCTGGGAATCGCCCTGCTCCTCGCCCTGATCGCCCTCGCCAACACGCTGGTGATGGCCACGTCGGTACGGGGCCGGGAGCTGCGCTCGCTGCGGCCGGCCGGCCTGACCCGCCCCCAGGTCCTGGCGGTCGTCGCGGGCGAGACGCTGCTCGCCGTCGGGATCGGCGCGGTGCTCGGCGCGGCGGTGGCGGCGGTCAACCTCGCCGGGCTCGGCGCGGCCCTGGCTTCGCTCTCCGCCCCGGTCACCCTCAGGGTCCCCTGGCCCGCCCTGGCCGCCACCGTGTCCGCCTGCGCCCTGGTGGCCCTCACCGCCGCGCTTCTCACCACCCCCCGCAGAACCCCCTGACCCTGTTCCCGAGCGCAGCCGAGAGCTCGGGGGAGGGTGGGCACAACGGATCCGGGGCGGCGCCCTTCCCGTGCCCCCCGGGGCGGTGCGCGTCACCGGTGCGGCCAGGCGCGGGCGGGACGGCAGCCGGACGCCGACCGCGGCCCGGTGGGGGTCAGACGCGGATGACCAGCTTGCCCGGAGCGTGCCCCGCCTCGCTCATCTCCTGCGCCTTCGCCGCGTCCGCCAGGGCGAACGTCTCCACGACCGGCACCCGCAGCCCGCCCTCGACCGCCGATCGGCCGAAGTCGGCGAGCCACGCCCGGACGGTCTCCGGCGGGGTGCCGCCGCCGCTGAAGGGCACCCCGTGCTCGGCCGCGTCCGTCGCCGCGATGGTGACGATCCGGTCGGTCGTCCCGCCCCGCAGCTCGATCGACACCGGCAGGGTGTCGTGCCCCGCGGCGTCGAACACCGCGTCGACGCCCCCGGGCGCCAGTGTCCGTACGCGGTCGGCGAGGCCCTCCCCGTACGCCACGGGAACCGCCCCGAGGGACCGCAGGAAGTCGTGGTTGGCCGGGGACGCCGTGCCGATCACCCGCACGCCGAGTGGCACCGCCAGTTGCACGGCGGCCTGCCCGACCGCGCCGGCCGCGCCGTGCAGCAGCAGGGTCTCGCCGGCCTCCGGCGCGAGCAGCCGGAGGACGCGCCGCGCGGTCTCCGCGGCCACCGGCAGGGCGGCGGCCTCCTCGAAGGACAGGGCCTCCGGCTTGTGGGCGATGTCCCCGGCGATCGCGTACTCGGCGTACGCTCCGGTCGCCGTCCACCCGAACACCTCGTCGCCCACGGCGAATCCGGTGGCGCCCTCGCCGAGCGCGTCCACGACGCCCGCGAACTCCAGGCCCGGTACGGCCGGGAACGTCGTCGGGTAGAACTGCTCCACCCGGCCGTAACGGCGCTTGTGGTCCAGCGGGTTGACCCCGGCCGCCACCACCCGCACCCGCACCTCGCCGGTGCCGGGCTCGGGCTTCGCGGTCTCGCGCAGCGCCAGGACCTCCGGTCCGCCGAACCGGTCGTAGATGATCGCCCGCATGTCGTACTCCCCCTCGTGGTGGTGTCGTTGACGAGCTCCAGCCTCCGCCGGGATGGAGGCTGGGCCGCCCCGCCCAAGGACCGGTTCCACCTGTCCGAAAGGACGGCGCCCGGTCCCGGACGGGTCCCTAGGCTGGGGCGCATGGAGACCATGACCGCCCTGACGGCGCTCACCGCCGCCTACGACGTCGTCCGGCAGCCGCTCGGCGAGATCCTGCCCCGGCTGTCCGCCGTCCTGGCCGGCACGGTCCCCCACCGCGCCGCCGCCGAACTGTCCACGCACTGCGCGCACTCGCCCTTCAAGTCGTACGGCGACGGGAGCGTCACCGGCCGTCTCACCACCGCCGACCTGGCCCCGCTGCTCGCCTCCGGGGTGGCGGGCCGGCCCTGGCAGGGCACCCTGGCCGTCGCGGGGGCCGAGCACCCGGTGCTCGCGGTCCGCAGCGACGCCACGCCCCGGGGCGCGCTGCTCGTGCTGTTCCGCGACGAGGACGTGGACACCGCGCCGGACGAGGCGGCCGTCGCCCTGGTCCAGGCGCTGTGGGACCTGGTGACCAGCCACTTCGAGCGGCTGGCCGCCGAGGCCGTGCCGGGCGCGCTGGCCCGCTCCCGTACCGCCGCAGGGACCCGCGCCCGGGTCATCGCCGAGCTGGGGGAGGCCCATTCGGCAACGCTGACCGGGCTGCTGGGCGTGCTGCGCAGCCGCCACCTGGACGACGCGGCCGCCCGTGCCGGCGCCACGGATCTGGCGGTGTCCGCGCTGGTGGAGCTGCGGGCGCTGGCGGAACGGGACCAGGAGATCGCGGAGGAGCCGGCCGACCAGGCGTTCGCGCGGCTGGCCGACTCCTTGCGCCCCCTCGTCCGCTACAGCCCGGTCCACCTGGAGCTGGGCGCGCCGGGGTCGACCCGGCCGCTGGCGGCGGACGTGGCGCACACGGCCCGCGCGGTGGTGCGGGCGGTGCTGATGAAGGTGCTGGAGCAGGAGACGGTGACCCGGGTGCACGTCGGCTGGCAGGTCACCGACGACGAGCTGCGGGCGTCCGTGCGGGACGACGGCCCGGGGGCGCTGTCGCAGTGCACCCTGAGCCCGGGCAGGGTCCGCGAACGGCTGGACGTCCTGGACGGGCGCCTGGACGTGGACGCCGTCCCGGGCTGGGGCACGACCGTCACGGCGACGGTCCCGCTGCGTGCCGCCCCGGACCCGGCCCCGCACCCGCTGACCGCGCTGGGCGAGCGGGAGCTGGAGGTGCTGACCCACCTGGCGCTCGGGCACCGCAACCGGGTGATCGCGCAGGAGCTGCACATCAGCGAGTCCACGGTGAAGTTCCACGTGGCGAACATCCTGAACAAGCTGGGCGTCGGTTCGCGGGGCGAGGCGGCCGCGCTCTTCCACGCCGCCGCGTGACCGGCGGTCCCGCCGATTGTCGGTGCCGGGTGCCAGACTCGCATGCGTGAACGAACGCTGGGCGGTGGACGGCACCGAGGACGGCGGGGCGCGGCTCGTCCCCCTCGGTCCGGACGGGCTGCCCGCGGGGCCGGTGCTGACCGAGCCGGACCTGGTCGAGGCGGTGCGGTCGCGGCCGGGAGTGGGCCGGTGGGTGTGGCGGTCCACCGGCGCGGTGTACCCCCGGCTCCTGGCGGCCGGTGTCCGGGTCGAGCGGTGTTACGACATCGAGGACGCCGAGCAGTTGCTGCTGGGGCACGAGGGGCGGCTGGGCGAGCCCCGCTCGGCGGCGGCCGCCTGGGCGCGGCTGCACGACCGTCCCGTACCGGCCGATCCGCCGCCCCGGGCGGCCGAGCCGGGCGCGGGGGCGCAGTCGTCCCTGTTCGATCCGCAGCCCTCGTGGGACCTCTCCCTGGAGGACCTGCTGGAGGTGTATGAGGACCAGCAGCGAAGACACGCGGCCGCCGAGCACCCGGGGCGGATGCGGCTGCTGACGGCGGCCGAGTCGGCCGGGATGCTGGTGGCCGCCGAGATGCACCGGGCGGGGCTGCCGTGGCGGGCGGACGTCCACCGGGAGGTGCTGCGCGAGCTGCTGGGCGAGCGGTACGCGGGCGGGGGCGAGCCGCGCCGGCTGGCGGAGCTGGCGGACCAGGTGTCGGCGGCGTTCGGGCGCCGGGTGCGCCCCGACCTGCCGGCGGACGTGGTGAAGGCGTTCGCCGGGGCGGGGATCACGGTGCGGTCGACGCGCCGCTGGGAGCTGGCGAAGATCGGCCATCCGGCGGTCGAGCCGCTGATCGCGTACAAGAAGCTGTACCGGATCTGGACGGCGCACGGCTGGAGCTGGCTCCAGGACTGGGTGCGCGACGGGCGCTTCCGGCCGGAGTACCTGCCGGGGGGCACGGTCAGCGGGCGCTGGACGACCAATGGCGGCGGCGCCCTCCAGATCCCGAAGGTGATCCGCCGGGCGGTCGTCGCCGACGAGGGCTGGCGGCTGGTCGTCGCGGACGCGGACCAGATGGAGCCGCGGGTGCTGGCGGCGATCTCCCGGGACCCGGGGCTGATGGAGGTGGCGGGCCACCCGGACGACCTGTACACGCGCCTGTCGGACCGGGCGTTCTCCGGTGACCGGGACCACGCGAAGATCGCCCTGCTGGGCGCGATCTACGGGCAGACCAGTGGGGACGGCCTGAAGAACCTGGCGGCGCTGCGCCGGCGGTTCCCCCGGGCGGTGGCGTACGTGGACGACGCGGCGAAGGCGGGCGAGGAGGGCCGGCTGGTGCGCACCTGGCTGGGCCGTACCAGCCCGCGCGCGGCGGGCGCGGCGGAGGCGGACGAGGCCGGCATTCCGCAGGAGGGTGCCGAAGAGCCGCTGTCGGACGGCGAGTTCACCCCGGGGTACGCGTCGGTGAACGCCCGTGCCCGGGGCCGGTTCACGCGGAACTTCGTGGTGCAGGGCAGCGCCGCCGACTGGGCGCTGCTGATGCTGGCGGCGCTGCGGCAGGCGCTGGCGGGGCTGCGGGCGGAGCTGGTCTTCTTCCAGCACGACGAGGTGATCGTGCACTGCCCCGCCGCCGAGGCCCCGGCGGTCGCCGAGGCGATCCGGGCGGCCGGGGACACGGCGGGCCGGATCGCCTTCGGGGAGACCCCGGTGCGGTTCCCCTTCACGACGGCCGTGGTGGAGCGCTACTCCGACGCGAAGTGACGACGTCCCGGGCGGGGCGCACGAGGGCGGGGCGCACGAGGGCGGGCCCCGCATCCGTGGTGCCGGATGCGGGGCCCGCCCAGGTGGTGGCTACGCGGAGCGCGTCAGTCCTGGACCGCGACGGCCGCGTTCTCGGAGATGACGTCCTCGAGGATGTGCGACAGGGCACTGTCGCCCTTGACCGCCGTGGAGTTCTCCGTGCAGGTCTGGTTCTGGGTGTCCTGGAGGATGTCCTGAACACCGACGTTGACCAGGGCCACGATGTTCTGGACATCGGCCTGGACCGGCACACCCACACAGGGCTTGTTCAGCGTGCCCTGGACGAGACCCACCTGGGGGCTCTGGTGGCCACCCGTGACCGTGTTGCCGTAGATCTGTCGCGAGAAGTTGCCGTTCTGCGTGTCGATCCCGCGGTCGCCCACGGCCGAGGCCATCGGCGCCGACGCGCCGAGCACGGCCGCAGCGACGCCGGCGGTAGCCAGAACCTTCTTGATCATGGTTCATCCCATTCGTCGAGAGACCCGGTGCTCGGGTCGTGCCAGCGCCCGGCGTCGGGCGCGTGGGGGGCGGGCGTCAGCCCGTTGTGCGTGGTGCCGGGCACCACGCGGTGCCCGCCCGCACGGCCGTCGCGGCCGTGCGGGACGGTGGCCTCGCGTCAGTCCTGGACGGCGGCCGAGACGTTCTCGGAGAGGACGTCCTCCAGCAGGTGCGACAGGGCGCTGTCGCCCTTGACCGCGGTGGAGTTCTCGGCGCACTGCTGGTTCTGGGTGTCCTGGAGGATGTCCTGAACACCGACGTTGACCAGGGCCACGATGTTCTGGACGTCGGCCTGGACCGGCAGACCGATGCAGGGCTTGTTGAGCGAGCCCTGGATCAGACCGATCTGCGGGCTCATGTAGCCACCGGTGGTCGTGTTGCCGTACGACTGGGTGGCGAAGTTGCCGTTCTGCGTGTCGATTCCGCGGTCGCCCACGGCGGCGGCCATCGGCGCGGAAGCGCCAAGGACGGCCGCGGCGACGCCGGCGGTGGCCAGAACCTTCTTGATCATGGTCCATCCTTCTCGTCGAGAGACCCGGTGCTCGGGGTCGCCCTGATCAACAGCACGGCACCGTTTAAGTTGCGCCAGGTCACCCGAAGAGATCAATCACCTAAAGACGGATGAATCGATGAGCTGATGATGGGCTTGTCCGTGCCCGTGGTGAGGTCTGATCGACGCGCGTCGGGGTACACGCCCCATATGGACTCTCTCATGACGTTCACCACGGAATTCGCCGTTAGGGACCATGTCGTCGGCATTGGTCCGCTGGTGGCCGGCATCCTCCTCGTCGGATTCCTCATCGGCGCCTTCTGGCTCGGGCGGCGCATCCGCAACCGGGAGCCCGAACCCCCCACGCGCGCCGAGCAGCCGCACCGCCCGCTGGACGCCGGGATCCCGGGCGAGGCGGAGGGGCACCGCCGGCCCGCCGAGCTGGACGAGCGCGAGGACCGGGTGATGCCGTACGAGCTGAGGCACCAGAACACCGATCCCGACGCCTCCCCGCGCAGCGAGAAGGACCACAAGTGGGGTGGTGCGCCCAGCGGCGGCTTCGGCAGCGGCGGGCCGACCACGGGCGGCTGACGGGGCCTCGCATGGGGGCCCGGCACCGCTCCCGCCTGCCGTTTCGCCCCCGGGACCCCTGGGCACCCGGGGGCCATGACCAGTACGGACACGGCCACGCACACCCCCGCCCGGGCGTCCGCGCGCGACACCGCCCGGGTGGCCGCGCACGTCCTCGCACCGACCCTCGCGGCCGGCGTCATCGCCCGGCGCCGCGCCGGAATGGCCCTCGCCGAGCGGTACGCCGTCGACCGGCGCGCCACCGGCCTGCTGACCGAGCTGCGCGGCGCTTACGGACCCGGACCGCTCCGGCTGGACGTCGCCGGACGTCACTTCGCCGTCGTCCTCGGGGCCGGTGACGCCGCCCGGATCCTGGACGGCACCCCGGACCCGTACTCCCCCTCGACGCGCGAGAAGCGCGCCTCGCTGGAGCAGTTCCAGCCGCATGGGGTGCTGATCTCCCGGGGGGCGGAGCGGGACACGCGGCGGGCGTTCAACGAGGCCGTACTGGAGTACGGCCACCAGATGCACAGCCTGGCTCCGCGCATGGTGCGGACGGTCCGCGAGGAGGCCGGCAAGCTGCTGGGCGCCACGACCGCCGGCGACGGCGAGATCGACTGGGCGGCCTTCCGCACCGCCTGGGACCGCACCGCCCGTCGCCTCGTGCTCGGGGACCGCGGCCGCGACGACACCGCGCTGACCGCGATGCTCGGCCGGCTGCGTTCCGCCGCCAACTGGTCCGGCGCCGCACCGCGCCGCACCGCCCTGCGGGCCCGCTTCGAACGCCGGCTGCGCGGCCACCTCGACCGCGCCGAGCCGGGCAGTCTCGCCGCCGCCCTCGCCGCCACGCCCTCCCGGCCCGGCACCGACCCGGCCGGCCAGGTACCGCACTGGCTGTTCGCCTTCGACGCGGCGGGCATCGCGGTCTTCCGGGCCCTCGCCCTGCTGTCCACGCACACCGGGCAGGAGACCCAACTACGCAACGAGCTGGCCGTCACCGACCTCACCGAACCGCGCCTGCTGCCGTACACCCGCGCCTGTGTGCTGGAGTCGGTGCGCCTGTGGCCGACCACCCCGTTCATCCTGCGCGAGTCGGTGCGCGAGACCGGCTGGGGTGAGGACGCGCTGCCCGCCGGCACCGAGTTCCTCATCTACACGCCGCTGTTCCACCGGGACGAGTCGCTGCCGTACTCCGACCGCTTCACCCCGGAGATCTGGCTGGACGGGACGGCCCAGGACACCGAGGCACTGCTGCCGTTCAGCGCCGGCCCCGGCGAGTGCCCGGGCGAGGACCTGGTGCTGCTGGCCACCTCCACCATGCTGGCGGCCCTTCTGGAACGCCACACCTACCTCCCCGAACGGCCCGGCCGGCTGCGCCCCGACCGGCCGCTGCCCCGCACCCTCGACCACTTCGGCCTCCGCTTCGCGGCTCTGCCCCACCGTCCGTGAAACCGTGAGGGTGCGGGCACGCGCTGTGACATGATGCGAGAGCCTCGCCAAGGCTGCTGTGAACGGAAAGGTTCGGCATGGCCCCTCGCGCCGGTAAATGGCAGCGTGTGCCCCTCATCCCACAGAGCAGGCAAGCGACGGAGACCGAGACGGTCCCCGTCTATTCGTCGTTGGTGCGCGAATGGAGAACCCTGGGCCGCACGCTCCCCGGGGTACCCGATCACGAATGGGACATGTTGGTGACGCGCCCCGTGTGGCCCAGCCGTTGAGCCATTCGCCTCCGACCGGTGCTCGGCGGTTCGAGTGAATCGGCGCGGAAAGCAGCCGCAGTGGTGTCTTTCCGCTTTCGCATTCGTTGTGATTTTCGCAGTGGAAGCCGGGCCTCTTCGAGGCCCGTTCGTCACGAAATCCGTGGCACGACTTCCTCCTGTGGAAAGGACCCGAAACTATGAAGTGCAAGAAGGCCGCGGTAGCCGTCGCCGGTATCGTCATGGCGCTGGGTGCGGCCGCGCCTGCCGTCGCCGACGCCGACGCCGAGGGTGCCGCTGTCGGCTCCCCGGGCGTCCTGTCCGGCAACGTCGTCCAGGTCCCGGTGCACGTGCCGATCAACGTATGCGGCAACTCCATCAACATCGCCGCGCTGCTGAACCCGGCCTTCGGGAACGTCTGCATCAACAAGTGACGCAGCGTCAGACCTCGGCCGTGTGACAGCCGGTCCCGGAGCGCTCCGGGACCGGCTTTTCCATGCCCGAATACCCCAAGCGGGCGATCGCCTCCCCCAACGGCCTAGTACGGGCCCGGACCGCGATCCCGATCGGCCCATTAACAATATTTTCGCTCCGAGTGGCTGGCGAAATCCTGGCGCCTGGCGAAGGAGCGGACAATGGGTCACCGGAGAGCGAAGACGAAAGGTGTACGGCGGGGGGTGATCACCGCCGGTCTCCTCGGTCTGCTGATGGCCGGTTCCGTCGTGTCCGCCCCGGCCGGCCTCGCCGCCGCGCCGCCCGCGGCACCGCGCGCCGGCGACCGGGGCCCGGGCCCGGACGGCGACCGGGACGCCGGCGCGGGGACGGAGGGGGCGGAGACGGCTTCGGGTACGGGGGCGGCCCCGGCCACCGGCGCCGGCACCGGGCCCGGCAGGGACGCCGGTTCCGGCCCGGCACCCGCGTCGGGGCTGGAGCGCGCGGAGCCGGGACCGGGCACGGGACCGGGCACGGGGACCGCGGCGGCGACCGCGGCGGCGACCGCCGTGGGGGCGTACCTGGACTACGGGCCGCGCGGCATCCACCGGATGGCGGGGCTGAGCAAGTGGCTCGGCGGCACGGAGCTGCGGGTCGGGCACACCTACCTGCCCGGCGACGTGTGGACCAACATCGAGGGGCGCCCCGGATTCCTGGAGCACTGGGCCGAGTGGCGCAAGGCCGGCAAGGACCGGCTGTTCGTCCTCAACGTGCCCATGCTGGAGCGCAACGAGAGCCACCTGCCGGACCCGGTGGTCGGCCAGTTGCTGCGGCTGGGCGCCGACGGGCGGTTCGACCGGCACTTCCGGGCGCTCGGCGAGCGCCTGGTGGGCCTCGGGGTGCCGGACACCGTCCTGGTGCTCGGCTGGGAGATGAACGGCATCACGTACTCGCACCGCTGCGGCCCCGACCCGGAGGCCTGGAAGGCGTACTGGAAGCGGATCGTCACCGCCATGCGCGCGGTACCGGGCCAGCGGTTCCGGTTCGACTTCGCACCCAACCGGGGCCGGGACGCCGTGCCGTGGACCGAGTGCTACCCGGGGGACGACGTCGTCGACATCATCGGGATGGACTCCTACGACCAGCCCCCGGGCGAGACGTTCGACGAGCAGGTGGACCAGCCCTACGGGCTGCGTCACCACGTGGAGTTCGCCGCCGAGCACGGCAAGCCGATCTCGTACCCGGAATGGGGGCTGTTCCGCAACGGCGACAACCCCGAGTACATGCGGCGCATGCTGGAGTGGATGGACCGGCACAGGCCGCTCTACCAGACGATCACGGACTACTGCCCGCACGGCGTCTGGCAGTGCGAGGAGAACCCGAAGGCGTCGGAGGTGTTCCGCGCGAAGCTGTCCGGCAAGGGCGACCCGACGAAACCCACCCCGGAACCGGAACCGAGGCCGGAGCCCGAGCCCGAGCCGCGGCCCGAACCGGAGCCGCGGCCCGAGCAGCCGGGCTGTACGCCGCTGGACCTCGGGGAGTGGGTCGAGAAGTGGCTCGGACGCAAGCTGTGCGTACGGTTCGAATGGCGGCGGCACGTCACCTCCTGAACCGGCATCGTCCGGGCCGTCACTTCCTGAGCCGTCGCACCCAGGTGCGGTCGCGCAGCCGGTCCGCCGCCCAGCGGCGGCCGGCCGCACAGCCGGCCAGCAGCAGCAGCGGCACCGCCGTGCGGCGCCGGGCCAGCAGCAGGCGCTGGTTGACGGCCGGTTCGGGACGCCAGTGGCTCTTGTACGGTTCGCGGCCGCGCAACAGGCTGAGCCTGGCGCGGCCGCTGGCGCTGCTCTCCCGGGCGCCGTTGCGCAGCAGCAGGGTCGCCACGTCCACCTTGCTGTCGCGCAGCAGCGGGTCCGCCCCGTACAGATAGCCGCCGGACAGCAGCGGCGACATCAGGGTGAGGTCGGCGGCGACGACGTCCCCGGCCATGCGGAACTCGGTCACCATCGCGTCGCCCGACTCCACCATCGACCGCACCGCCCGCTGGAGGTGCTCGGCGAACCGGGGCCTGAGATGCTCCGGCGTCACCCCGCGGTCCGCCCACTGGCGCTGGTGGAGGTCCAGCAGCCGCCGGAGGGCGCCGGGGACCTCGGCGGCCGGCACGACGTGCTCCTCGATGCCGAGCCGGTCGAGCTTGCGCAGCTTCGAGCGGGCCCGCTGGGCGCGGGAGGACGGCAGCCGGCCGACGAGCTCGTCGATGGGGGCGGCGGGCAGCTCCATGCAGACCGAGTCGGGCAGGCGGTGGCGCGGGCCGCGCCAGAGCGCGTACACCCGCTGGGCCGCGGCCTCCGCCCGTACCTCCCGGAGGTCGATCACGGCGGTACGGGCCAGCCGGCCGAGCGCCGCGGTCAGGACGGGCACCGCCCCGTCGGCGTGGGCGTCGTCGACGAGCACGTCGGAGTAGTCGGTGATCGCGCCGCCCAGGTGCGTCAGCACCGGCAGCGGTCCGCGCACCCGCCGCAGGGGGGCCGCCGCGACGAGCCGGCCGTCCCGGCGCACCAGGACGACCCGCAGGCATCCGGGGGTGCCGTACGACACCCACCAGGAGTGCAGCCAGGAGTGCGACTGGAAGGGGGTGGCCGTGGCGCACTGCCGGTACAGGGCCGCCCACTCCCCGGCGAGCCGGCCGAACTCCCCGTCGTCCCGGCAGACGGTGACCTCCCAGGTACCGGGCCGGGTCATACCAGCGCCTCCTGCTGGGCGACGGGCCCCGGCACGGACCCCGGGCGGCCCCCGTACCCGTACCGCTCGCCGCGCCGGGCGGGGCGGGGCCGCACCAGCAGGGCGAGCCCGCCGAGCAGCCCGCCGGCGCAGCCGCCCACGAGCAGGGACAGCGGCACCGACGGCGAGACCGGGTCGGCGGGCGTGACGGCCCGGGTGAACTGGAGGACCTTCACACCGGTGCTGCGCTCGGTGTGGGAGCCCTTCTCGACGAGGGCCCTGGCCACGCTGTCGGCCATGCCCGCGGCGGTGGCCGCCTCGGGGGCCCGGGCCGTGATGGCGATCATCGGGGCGTCGGGCGAGGTCGCGGTCTGCACGCCCGCTCGCAGCGTCTCGGCCGGCACCCCGGCGGCGACCTGGGCGTCGCCGACCACCGCGATGTCGGTGGCGACCCGTCCGTACGCCTGCGCCAGGCCCATCGCGCCGGCCGGGTCGGACTTCGCGGACGGGACGACGATGACGTAGCTGGTCGCCGCGTACTCGGGGGTCGTGAGCAGGCCGTACGCGCCACCGGCGAGGACGCCCAGCAGCGCGGCGGCCGGGACGAGCCATCGGCGGCGGGTGCGCCTGAGGCGGGTGAGCCAGCCGATCGCGCGGCGTACGGCAAGGGACTGGGTCGTGGTCATCGACAACTCGCTCCGTCGTAAGGGCCGTGGTGCGGGCCTTCCCGCAGGCCGGGGTGGAGGCCGTGGTGAAGCCCGTCGTGGAATCCGTCGTGCAGGCCGTCGTGCAGGTCCCGGTAGAGGGACGTCAGCAGCCGGGCGCTGCGGGCGATGTCGTAGCGGTGGACGGCCGGGGGCACGGGCAGCCGTTCGCGCGGGACCGTCTCCAGGGCGGCGGTCACCTCGTCGACCGTCCCGCCGATGCGGCGCGCTCCGGGCGCCTCGGAGGGCGGCAGGTCGTCGAGGGCGGGGCAGGCCACGTACCGGACGGGCAGTCCGGCCGCCAGCGCCTCGACGATCGCGAGCCCGAAGGCCTCGTCGGGGGACGTCGACACGAACACGTCCATGGCCGACAGCAGTTCCGGCAGGCCGTGGTCGACCGCGCCCGCCCACACCACCCGGTCCGCCGCCCCGCACGCGCGGGCGGTCCGCTCCAGCGGTTCCCGCTGCTCGCCGTCCCCGACCAGCAGGAGCCGGGTGTCACCGGGCAGCGCGGCCACCGCGCGGACCAGCGTGTCGAACCGCTTGCCCGCCACCAGCCGCCCGACCCCGCCGACGACGTACGCGCCGGGTGCGAGGCCCAGCCGCCGGCGGGCCGTGTCCCGGGCGGCCGGGTCGTACGCGAAGCGCCGCACGTCGACGCCGTTCGGCACGACCCGGATCCGGGCCGGGTGCACCCCCCACGCGACCAGGCGCCGGGCGACCGTGCCGGACACGGCGACCGTCGAGGTGCCGAGCCGTTCCCCGGCCAGGTACAGCGCGCGTGCCCCGGCGCTCAGGCGCCGGCCCTCGATCTGCGCGGCGCCCAGGGAGTGCTCGGTGGCGACGACCGTCCGCACGCCGGCGAGCCGGGCGGCGAGCCGGCCGTACAGACACGCCCGGTACAGGTGGGTGTGGACGACGTCGAAACCGCCGTGCCGGACGAGGCGGGTGAGACGGGGCAAGGCGGACAGGTCGCGGTTGCCGCGCATGCCCAGGTGGGTGACGGGGAAGCCGTCGGCCCGCAGGGCGTCGGCGACGGGACCGGGGTTGGTGAGGGTGACGACGCTGCTGCGGACGCGGTCCATGTGCGGCAGCAGCAGGCGCAGTTGCTGCTCGGCGCCGCCGATGCCGAGTCCGGTGATGATGTGCAGGACGTTCAGGGCGCTCATGACGCGGGTACCGGGGCGACCGCCACCGGGGCGCGCCGCGCCCGGTGCAGCCGGCGCTTGGCGTGCAGCCGCCAGGCGGTGTCGCGCTGCCCGATGTGCACCCGGGGCAGGGCGAACACCCCGCTCAGCGGGCCGGGGTCGATGGCGGCGGCGTAGGTGTAGCCCGCCGCGCGGGCGGCGCGGACCGTGCGCTCGTCGACGTGCCCGTACGGGTAGCAGAAGCCGTCGGGGGCGGTGCCGGTGAGCGTGCGGAGCCGTTCACGGCTGCCGGCCGTCTCCTGGGCCAGGACGTCGTCGGGGGCGCCGGGCAGGGAGATGTGCAGCAGCCCGTGCGAGGCGACCTCCATGCCGGCGGCGGCGCAGCGGCGGACGCCGTCCTCGGTGAGCAGCGGTTTGCGCGGGCCGAGGGCGTCCCAGTCGTTGGTGTCGCCGAGGCGGCCGGGGAGGACGAAGACGGTGGCCGTGCACTCGTGGCGGCGCAGGACGGGGACGGCGTTGTCGAGGAAATCGGCGTACCCGTCGTCGAAGGTGAGGCCGACCAGGCCGCGGGTGTCGCCGTGGCGGGCCGCGTACAGCAGCAGTTGCCGCAGGCCGACGCCGCGCAGGCCGTGGTCGCGCAGCCAGCGGAGCTGCTCGTCGAGGCGGGCGGGGGAGACGGTGACCTGGTAGGGGTCGTCGTCCGTGGTGTCGTCGACGGAGTGGTACATCGCCACCCACAGGGGGATTCTCTGCTGGTTCATGAGCGGGCCTTCGCAAGCCGGTGGAAAGGGTTCGCGGAACGGAGGAGGGCGGGGACCACCGGGGCGCGCAGCGCGCACGCGGTGGCGGTGAACGCGGCGGTGGTGGCGGCCGCCGCCGCGGTGACCGCGAGCAGCGCCGGGCCGGTCGCGCACCACCATCCGGCGGCGGTGCCGACGGCCGCGGCGGCGGTGAGCCGGGCCAGTCCGCCGGTCAGGCGCCGGGCGTCGAGGGGGATGTGCCGGCGGCGCAGGCCGAGCAGCAGCAGGGCGGCGGTGAGCGTGATGCCCAGGGCGTTGGCGGCCGCGATGCCCGGGGCGCCCCAGGGGCCCGCCCACGCCCGGCCGGCGGCGGCGGTCACGGCGATGCCGGCGAGCATGGCGGCGGCCGGGTACCACAGGGGGCGGGCGGCCGAGAAGTAGCAGCGCACCAGGGCGCCGACGAGTGTCTGACCGAGGAGCCCGAGGGCGTAGACGCGCATGACGGTGGCCGTGGCGGCGGTGTCCGCCGCGTCGAACGCGCCGCGCTGGAAGAGCAGGTGCACGAGGGCGGGGGCGGCGGCGACGACGGTCGCGGCACCGACCAGGACGATCACCCCGGCGAGCAGCAGGTCGCGCTCGGCCCGCCGCCCGGCCGCCCGGGCGTCGCCCGCCGCGAGCGCCCGCGCGACCACCGGGAAGCTGACCGTGCACAGCATCAGCGAGAGGACCATCGGCAGTTGGGCGACCTTCTGCGCGTAGTTGAGGTGCGAGATCGCCCCGGCGGGCAGCGGCGCGGCGAGGAACCGCTCGACCAGGACCTGCGACTGACGGCTCACCGCGAACACCACCACCGGCGCCACCGCGGCCAGCACCGGCCGCCCCACGATCCCGCCCGCCGGGCCGTCCGCCGGTGTGCCCGCCGGGCCGTCGGTACGGGCACGACCGGCGGGGCCGTGCCGGGGGCGGGAGAGGACGTGCCAGAGGGAGGGGGCCTGGACGAGGACCATCAGCACGCCGCCCGCCGCGACACCGGCCGCCGCCGCGCGGACACTCCACCCGTCGGGGCCGAGGAGGACGACCGCCGCGATGATGCCCGTGTTGTACGCGGTGTAGATCGCGGCCGGCGGGAGGAACCGCCCGTGCGCGCGCAGCGCCGCGCTGAGGTACCCGGCGAGGGCGAAGGTGAGCAGGCAGGTGGCGGTCAGCCGGGTGCAGTCGATGGCCAGTTGCCGCTCCGGCAGGCCGGGGGCGAGCAGGCCGACGAGCCACGGGGCGGTGAGCGCGAGCAGTCCGGCTGCCGCACCCGTGCCGAGGGCGACCTGCGGGAGGGTGGCCCCGACGAGCGCGTGCACGGGGTCGGGACGGGGGCCGGGGCCGGGCGGGGCGGGGTCCGCGCGGCGGGCGAGCGCGGCGGCGAAGGCGGGCACGAGGACGAGGGCCATGCCGTCCTCGATCAGCAGGGTGGCCGCGAACTCCGGGACGGTCCAGGCGACGAGGAACGCGTCGGTGGCGGTGCCCGCGCCGAACGTGCGGGCGAGCAACTGGTCGCGGAACAGCCCCAGCAGGGCGCCGAGCGCCGTCAGCGCGGCCGTGAGCGCGGCCGCCCGGGCGAGGAAGCGGCCGGACGGCGCCCATCCCGGTGCCTCCGCCTCCGCCCCCGGCCGCGCGGCCACCCCGGTCCCCCGGGCCCCCTCACCCACGCGGCACCCCCGCCGCGCGGATGCCGGCCCCGGACGGAGCGGCAGGGGCGGTGGCCGTCCCGGGGGCGGCGGTCCCCTGGGCGGTGCCCCTTCCGGCGACGGCCCCGGGAGCGGTGGCGGTCGCGGGGACGGTGCCGCCGGACCGGCGGGTGGCCGGCCCGGGCGCGGCGGAGTCCCCGGCGGGGGCCGGGGGCGGGCCGCCCTGCGGGTGGACGGTCCGGGCGGGGGCCGTGGTCGCCGCCGGGGCGAAGGACCACCAGGCGGCCAGGCCCAGCACGAGGGCCGTGAGCACCGTCGCGGGGCCGCCGATGTCGGCGTACGCGAAGTCGACGAGCTGCCAGACCAGCAGGCCCACCGCGACGGGGCCGCACTCCGGACCGTTCCCGCGGGTGTCCCACAGGCGGCGGAGGGCGCACGCCAGCAGGGCGAGCCAGCCGCCCGCGACGGTCAGCAGGCCGAGGAGGCCCTGCTCGCCCAGGACCAGCAGGTACATGTTGTGCGGCGACAGCAGGGGCTGGCGCTGGAAGCCCTGCCCGGCGCCCGCGGTGTCGCTGCCGGACGACAGGGCCAGGGAGGCGTGGCCGTCCCGGTACTGGGGGAAGCCCTTCAGCCCGACGCCGGTGAGCGGTTCGGCGCGCCACATCCCGGCGGCCGCGGCCCACATGGTGTACCGGTCGGTGACCGACCGGTCGGGGGCGGCCGTGACCCGGGAGATGCTGGCGACCCGTTCCTGGACCATCTGCGAGCCGACGCCCAGCCCGGCCACCAGGACCACGCCCAGCGCGCCGGCCGCGAGGCCCACGCGCGCGGCCCGCCGGAGCCCGCTCAGCACCAGCAGCAGCGCGCACGTCGCCACCGTCGCGATCCAGGCGCCCCGGCTGAACGACACGACCAGCGGGACGGTCAGCAGCCCGCCGCAGAGCAGGGCCGCCGCCCTGGCCCGGCGGCCCGGCGCGCCGAGCGCGATCCCGGCGGCCGCGACGATCCCGTACGAGACGACCGTCGCCATGCCCATCACGTCGGTCGGCCCGAAGGTGCCCACGGCCCGGACGTCCTCGCCCATGTACGAGGCGCCCGTGCCGGTCAGGTACTGCACGACGCCCAGCCCGCCCTGGGCGAGGGCGAGGCCGATCACCGCCCAGGTGACGACGGCGAAGTCCCGCCGGTCGCGCACCAGCAGCACCACGGCCGCCGGGACGAGGACGAAGACCTGGAGGTACCGGGCGACGCCCGGGAGGCTCGCCGCCGGGTCGTGGGACGCCACGGCCGCGGCGCAGATGCCCAGCACCGGCAGGCCCAGGACGGCGGCGGCCGTCGGGGTCAGCGGCCGCGCCCGGTCGCGGACCGCCCGTACGGCGCAGAAGGCGACCAGGACGGCGGAGGCCGCGTCCGCCGGGGTGCCCGTGCCGGTGGCGCCGGGCGGCGGCGGGACGGCGAGCAGCACGACGACGGCGAGCAACGGCGCCAGCGGCGCCCACCTGCGGACCGGCATCAGCTTCCCGCCGGCCGGATCAGCGAGGCGGCGGTGCGCAGCAGGATGCAGACGTCCTGCCAGAGCGACCAGTGGTCGATGTAGTGGTTGTCGAAGCGGCACCGGTCCTCGATGGAGGTGTCACCCCGCAGCCCGTGGACCTGCGCGAGCCCGGTCAGCCCGACGGGCATCCGGTGCCGCGCGGCGTAACCGGGGTGGACGCGGCTGAACTTGGCGACGAAGTAGGGGCGTTCCGGGCGCGGCCCGACGAGGCTCATGTCGCCGCGCAGCACGTTCCAGAGCTGCGGCAGCTCGTCGAGCGAGGTGCGGCGCAGGAACGTCCCGACGGCGCTCATCCGCTCGTCGTGGGCGACGCTCCACCGGGTGGCGGCCTCCTCGTCGTCGGCGGGGCGCAGCGTGCGGAACTTCAGCAGCGTGAACAGCCGGCCGTCCTGGCCGACACGTTCCTGCCGGAAGACCACGCCGGGGCCGTCCGACAGCCGGATCGCGGCCGCGCACAGCAGCAGGAGCGGGGAGAGGGCGGTGAGCATGAGCCCGGCGACCGTGACATCGAGGAGCCGTTTGGGCAGCCGGCCGCGGTGGGCGGCCGGCGGGTCCAGGCGCCGGCAGGCGTGGCCCCACAGGTGCTGGCCCATCGGTGTGGGCCCGGTGCCGCCGTCGCCCTCCGCCACCAGGCGGCCGACGCAGCCGTAGTGGCTCAGCAGGGCGACCAGGTCGGGTGGCGCGGTGCCGGTGAACACCGCGTCGCGGACGCTGTTCTGGATGACGGCCCGGTGGATCTCCTCGGGGGTGGTCAGCACCGGCAGCGCCGAGCCGGCGGTGGCGGGCGGCCGGTGGGTGGCGACGACGCCGACCGGCCGGATGCCGTACTCGGGGTGCCTGGTGAGCGTGGCGGCCAGCCGCTGCGCCGCGTCGACGGGGCCGACGACCAGCGCGGAGCCGGGGTGCGCGCGGGCGGTGGCGCGCCGCCGGTGGTGCAGGACGGCGCGGCAGGCGCACACGAAGGCCAGGTGGACGGCGTACGCGGCGCCCAGGGTCGCCGGGCCGAGGGCGCGCTGCGGGGACTGCGCGGCGAGCAGCGCGGCGGCCGCGCACCAGGCGGTCGCCGCCCGTCCGGCGAGGGCGGGCAGTTCGTCGAGTACGGAGGCGACGACGCCGGGCCGGTAGAGGCCGGCGTACGCGTCGAGGGCGGCCAGGCACGCGGTGAGCTGCATCAGCAGGGCGGCGCTGCGCTGGTGGGGGCCGAGGAGCAGCGCGGCGAGCAGGACGGCGGCGCAGTCGGCGGCGACCAGGGAGGCGACGAAGGGCGGCGCGGGGACGGGGCGGCGCGGCGGCAGGGCCACCCGGTCCGCGAGGCCGGCCCGCCCGCGCGGTGGTACGACGGTGGTGCCGGCCGGACTGGTGCTTTCCGTGGTCACTGGGGGATCGGCTCCCTGAGCTCGTGGCGCGGCGCGGCGGTCACCTCGCGGTACACGTCCGCGATGGCAGCGCCCGCGCGCCGCACGTCGAACCGCCGCTGTACGTACCGCTGGGCCTGACGGCCCAGGGCTTCACGGAGGACCGGCCGCCGGAGCAGCGCGCCGAGGGCGGTGCCGAGGGCGGCCGGGTCGCCGGGGCGTACCAGGCAGTGCGTCTCGTGACCGGGCGGCAGGCTCTCGCGGGCGCCGTCCACGTCGGTGAGGAGGACGGGGCGGGCGGCCGCCATGGCCTCCAGGGGCGCGAGGGCCATGCCTTCCCAGCGGGACGGCTGGACCACCAGGTCGGCGGCCCGGTACCAGGGCGCCGGGTCGGTGACGGCGCCCGCGAAGGTGACCGCGCGCTCCAGCCCGCCGTGCCGGGCGGTGGCGCGGAGGGCGTCGGCGTCGGGGCCGTCGCCGACCAGGACGAGCCGGGCGTGCGGGACGCGGTCGAGGACGGCGTACCAGGCCTCCAGGAGGGTGTCCTGGCCCTTCTGGCGGCACAGGCGCCCCACGCACACCACGAGTGGTGCGGTGGCGGGCAGTCCGAGGCCGGTGCGGGCGGCGGCGCGGCCGGGTCCGGCGGTGAAGCGCTGGGCGTCCACACCGTTGTGGACGACGGTCCAGGGGGCCCGTACGCCCGCCTGCTCGCCGCGCCGCCGTTCGGCCTCGCTGACACAGATGACCCGGTCGGTCCAGCGGGCGGCCCAGCGTTCCCAGCGCCTGGCGAGCGCGCCGGTCAGCCCGTCGACCGCCTCGAACGACCAGGCGTGCGGCTGGTAGACGGTGGGCACCCGGCCGCGCACGGCGATCCGGGCGGCCAGGCCGGCCTTCGCGCTGTGCGCGTGCACCAGGTCGGGGCGTACCAGGTCGACGAGCTCGGTGATCCGGCGGCTCTCGGCCACCAGCCGGGGGCCCGGCTCGCGGCCGGCCCGCCAGGGGTGGACCTCGGCGCCCCGCGCGGCCGCCGCCACCGCCAGCGGCGTGCCGGGCGGACAGGCGACGGCGACCCGCATTCCCAGGTCCACCTGCGCACCGACCACGTCGGTGACCACGCGGGCCACCCCGCCGTCACCCGGCTGGACAACATGCAATGCGGTGAGTGGGGAACGCACGCGTGACCCTTTCTCCTTCTACGACTTCTCCGCAGCTTTCTGCGAAGCGGGCGGCGGTGAGGGTGTCGACGGAATCGGATCAGTCGGCTGGTTCGGCGGGATCGACGGATACGGCGATTTCCGGCGCTCGGCGAATGTCAGTGGCGCGCGGTATTCGGGCGCGGCCGCACTGCAAGAACCTCTGAATTCCCCATACTGGTTCTCCGCTTTGACGAGTGGGACCGCGTCCAGCGAGACGTACGTTATAACTCAACAAACACGACCAGAAGCACGCGAAACACCGCCGGAGCAACTTCCCGATTTTCACCCCGCGTTGACGGTGCGGCGTGTCGCGCGCGGGCCGCGGCCGGCCGCTTCACCCATTCGGTCCCGCAACCGCCGAAATCCTGCGGCGTTGTTGGTGTAGCCGGCCACGTCGGCCGCCGTGCCTCACCAACCTAGGAGTTCCTCACCATGTCCCGTATCGCGAAGGCAGCCGTCCTGACCTCCGCCGTCGCCGCGTCCGTCGCCGGCGCCACCGGCGTCGCGCACGCCGACGCCGACGCGGACGCCGCGGCCGTGAAGTCCCCCGGCGTCATCTCCGGCAACGTGGTCCAGGCGCCGATCCACGTCCCGATCAACCTGTGCGGCAACACCATCGACATCATCGGTCTGCTGAACCCGACCTTCGGCAACGTCTGCGTCAACGACTGACACGGCGGACCGCACCGGCAGCCGGGCACTTCGGAAGTGCGTCACCCTCCGGGGGTGGCGCACTTCTCTGCTGTGCGGGGAAAGCCGTGCCACTCCATCGGCGGCGCGCGGCCAGGGGCGGGGGGCGGCACGGCGGGTCCTTTTCGCCCAGGTCAGAGGGTGCCGTTCACCCGTCGGGCCCCTTCTCGGTTGGCACGCATGCGTTTGCGGGCCGCACCGCCCGGACTCACGGTGATGTCACGTTCCCGACGCGTCACTGGAAGGACAAGGCATGCGTCTCCTGACACCCCGCCGTGTGGCGGTCACCGCACTCTGCGCCGCGCTCACGCTCGGTACGGCGGGACCCGCACTCGCCCATTCCACTCCCCGAGCCGCCGCGCAGCAGGCCAGGACGCCGGCGGACATCGGCGACATCCTCGGTTCGATCGGCGGCGTGCTCGACTCCGTCCTCGGCACCGTCACGGGCACCGGCAGCACCCAGGCGATGCCCTCCTCCGAGATGAACCAGCAGATGAAGGACCTCACGACCGCCATCGAGGCGCTGCGCAAGGCCGTGGCCGAGTCGAAGACGAACACGAACACGAGCACAGCGAACACGGTGAACCCGTCGAACCCGGCGAGCCCGGACAGCGGCACGAACACCGGCTCCACCGCCCCCCGGACGCCGGTCGACGACGTCACCCCGGACGCGGCGGGCGACCTGGACGCGCTGGACGGGGCCGACTCCCCGGACGGAGCGGACGCGGACGTGGACAAGGCCATGGACGCCATGGACAAGGCGATCGACAACCTGGTCGCGGCCGCCATGAAGGGTCAGGCGGTCACCTCCGCGTCCCAGGTCCAGACGGCCACCCAGGCCCTGATGGACGCCATCATGCGGGACGTCGCCAAGAGCGCGCCGACGACGGGGACGAACACCCTCCCCGCCACCACGCTGCCCGCCGCCACGCTTCCGGCCGCCACGCTTCCGGCCGCCGCCCGCTAGCCGCACGCGACCGGCTCCAGAGGACGCCCCGCCCCACCTCCCGACGGCCGTGCCGCCCCGGTTCCCCGCCGGGCCGACACGGCCGCCGGCCCGTCTCCGGCACGCCCCCGGCATGTTCATCGGAAGATAGGACTGGTGCGTATCGATCGGGTGCAGTGCCGAGAATTCCCGGCTGACGGAGTTTCCCCCGCGCGGAGGGCTCGTTACAGAGGACAGAGCGCCGCACAGGTGATCCCAACGTGCTTGTGCCGAGCGCGAGTTGCAGCGAACAGACGCCAGTCCCAGGAAGGACTCACCCAATGAAGCCCACCAAGGTTGCTGCGGTCGTCGCCGGTTCCGTGATGGCTCTGGCCGCGGCGACGCCGGCCTTCGCCGCCGAGAGCCTCACCCCGTCCAGCCTCAACGGAGGAGTCGAAGCCCTGGGCAAGCGCGGACTGACCGAGGCCGTCCCGAGCGACGCGGTGGGCAAGGTGACCGACGGCAAGGCCGTGGACAAGGTGCAGGACACCGCCGGCGGTCTGGCGCCCGCCAAGGACGCCGCCAAGCCGCTCCTCGGCGGCCTGCCCCTGGGCAAGTAACCCACCCGGCACCACCCCTGGTGGTGCCCCCGGCCGTGCGCCGGGAAAGCGGTACCGCGTGTACGACGCTGCCGGGGCCGACGGGAAACGACGTTTCCGTCGGCCTTTCGGCTTTTCGGCGTTCGGCGTTCGGCGTTGGCGTTCGGCGTTCGGCGTTCGGCGTTCGGCGTTCGGCGTTCCGGACGTCAACACCGGTACGGCCGCACTGCTGCAACCAGGCGAATTCTGACGCGTTTTTCGGCGCGTGCTCGTTCTTTTGGGCAGCACCACCGTACTCACAAGCCCGGGAAGGCGTACGCAGCAATGAACCTGAAATCTCAGGCCGGCATGGGGATTGTCGTCACGTGCCTCGCATCGGCGGCCATGGCGTCGCCCGCGGCGGCGGCCGCCACCGTACCGGTCGCGCCGGTGGACGTGCCCCTGCACGGCCTGGGCACCGTCCTCCCGACGGACACGCCCACCCTGCGTACCGGCGTCCCGATCCCCCTGCCGGGGGCGCCCATGGGGCTGACCGAGCGCGGCGAGGGCCGGGTCCAGCCGCTGACGCTGCCGCAGCTCCCGTTCACGGCGGGCGTGCCGGAGACGCTGGTCAGCGCCCCGCTGCCGGAGGCCGTGGAGGGTGAGCCGACGGGTCAGGCGCTGGTCGCCGCGCCCGCCTCGACGCTCCGGGCGACCACGCCGGGCGCGATCCTCGGCTCCCCGCTCACGCTGCCGCGCGCCGAGTCCCTCGGCATGCCGGGCGCCGAGCTGCCCCCGGTGGGCTTCCTGCCGCCGGCCGTCTCGGGCGCGTTCGACTCGACGCTGGGTCTGGCACAGCCGCAGGTCTGACCCCCGGCCCCCGGCCCCGCCCGTCCTTCCTCCCCCGCTCCCGCCCCCGCGGTTCCTCCTCCGCACGTCCCTCTTCCGTCCCCTGCACGCGTCCGAAAGGGCGAACCCGGTGCCACGACCGGCTGTTGGAGTGGCGCGGCCGTTACCCGGCCTGACGAGCGCCGTTGTAGGGGAGTGACGACCGCAGGTCCGCGGTCCGATTTCCACGTACAAGGAGATTTTGATGTCTCGCATCGCGAAGGCTGCCGCCGTCATCGTCGGCACGGGCGCTGTCGCCCTGAGCGGAACCGGCCTGGCCGTCGCCGACGCACGGTCCGACGCCGCTGCCGTCGAGTCCCCCGGTGTCATCTCCGGCAACGCGGTCCAGGTTCCGATCCACATCCCGGTCAACCTGTGCGGCAACACCATCGACATCATCGGCCTGCTGAACCCGGCGTTCGGCAACCAGTGCGCGAACGTCGACGACCACAAGGGTCACGGCGGCTACGGCCACTGATCGCGCCCGCCCGCACCGGTGCCCACCGGTGTGTGACGACAGGCGCCGACGCGTACGGCCCCCCGGCTCACCGGCCGGGGGGCCGTTCCGTTCCCCGCGCGCCGTCCGTCAGGCGAAGCGGTAGAGGTGGCGGTGGTCGGCGACGTCGGCGGGGGTGACCTTGAACGGGGGCATCGGCTCGTGCCGGGCGACGACCCGCCGGTACTGGGCCGAGCCGGGCGGGGGCGGAGTGGCGGGCAGGTAGCCGGCCCGCGGGTTCCTGCTCTGCCAGCGCGACCAGAGCAGGTCGATGAAGGAGTGGTGGAGCCAGAACACCGGGTCGTTGACCGACGCGCCGCCGAGCATCAGCCCGCCGACCCAGCGGTGGACGCGGTTGTGGTTGCGCCAGCGCCCGTTGCCGCTCTCCCGGGTCCAGCCCTCCAGCGCGTTGCGGAAGCCGGTGCGGCTGGTGGAGTCCCACGGGGCCGAGTCGTAGACGGTCTCCTCGGCCGCCCGGGCGAGCTCCCGCGCGGTCGGCAGGCCGATGGGAGCGGCCGGGTTGCCGAAGTTGCGGGTCAGGAACGGGCTTTCGGTCACACCGGCCGTGATCGGCCAGTTCCCCCGGGCGTAGGCGAAGGGGCCCGTCATCACCTGGCGGTCGCCCTTGCGTCCGTCGCCACCCATGAAGTCCTCGCCCCACAGGGAGGCCGCCGGGGTGTTGTCGCGGGTCCAGTCCCAGTAGGGGACCGTCACCGTCGGGTCGACCTCGCGCAGGGCCCGCTCGAACTCCAGCAGGTACTGGCGGTGCCAGGGCAGGAAGGAGGGGGCCATGTGCGCGACCCGCAGGCCGTCGTCGCCGTCGGCGGTGTAGTACGCGATGTGCGTCCGTACGAAGTCGTCGTACCGTCCGGCGCGCTTCAGCTCCAGTACGGCAGCGACGAACTTCCGCCGCTCGGCGGGGCTCAGGTCGCGCTGATTCTTACGCACGTACGCCATGGTGTCCTCCCAGGGCCAGTCGGGCGGAGCCCAGTTCGTCCACGGCGGCGCGGGCGGCCTCGAGGGCCGTGGGGTACGCCTGGTAGTGGTCGACGGGCGTCACGTAGCCGCCGCCGGCGCAGCGCATCAGGTGCAGGGGCCGCCCGTCGATCCGTACGTCGAACCGGGCGCCGCGGGCGTCCGGTGGGGCGGGGCGGCCCTGGAGGCGCCGGCCCCGGTACATCTCGTCGAACCCGCCCGTGGGGCGCCGGTCCGGGTCCGTGCCGGTCCTGGGCGTGGTGGCGACGTGGGCGAGCGCCCCGCCGGTGAAGGCGGTGACGGTGAGGGCGAACAGCGCGCGCAGGACGGCGCGCCGGTGTGGAAGGAGACGGGACAGCGGCTGTGCGACGCTCATCGATCGGGCTCCCTGCTCGTCGTGGCTCCCCCCGGGACAAACGACGCCGCTCGCGAACCGTTCCGGAGGGCGTCACCGCATCCATTACCCGGGCAGGTGAATCACCGCCCCGGCATTTCGGCTGAACAGGTGGGAATGCACCCAAAGGCCCTACAAGGCACCACTACCATCCGGCTGCATGACCTCTTCCACGACCGCCGCAACGCCGGGGCAGCAGGAATCCCCCCTGGGCACCCTCATCGTCATCCCCTGGGCCAATGAGCCCGAGCCCGAGTCCGACGCCCCCGTCACGCCCTTCCTGATGGTGTACTCCCTGGGGGACGGCCGCGACGGTCCCGAGGCCGGGGCGGAGGCGCTGCGCGGCGAGCTGGAGAGGATCGGCCTGTCGATCGGCGACAAGGTGACGGACCTCGCCCGCGAGACGCGGATCCCGATCACGCTGCTGGTGGAGGCCGAACAGGCCGTGCTGAACCTGCCGTTCATGCGGGTGCAGTGCCCGGTGCCCCCGGAGTGGGAGAAGGCCGCCCACGAGAGCGGCACGGCGTACCTGATCTGCTCGCTGCGCCCGTGGCCGGAGGCGGTACAGGGAAAGCCGGTCAGCGAGGAGCGGTTGAGGGCGTTCCTCGCGGACGAGGAGATGATCGCGCAGGCCGCCCACTGCCTGCTGCCCGTGCGCCGGGTCCGCACCTGACGGTCGGCGCGGGCCGGTGAATGGGCCCCGGTGGCCGGTCCGTTGACCTCCGCCGGGGCCCTTCCCTCTTTCCGGGGAAGAAAACGGGGAAAACCGCGACGAAAGGATTCGGCGTGTAACGTCGCCGCCATGACGATGACGCGAGTGAAGGACGAGGCGTCCCCCGTCCGGAGCGGGGAAGCCGCGCAGGTGACGACGTCCGTGGGGGCGGGGCGGGCGTTCGCGTGGATGCTGGTGGTCACGGGGGCGGCGGGACTGCTGGCGGCGTGGGTGATCACGCTGGACAAGTTCAAGCTGCTTCAGGACCCGGACTTCACCCCGGGGTGCAGCCTGAACCCGGTCGTGTCGTGCGGCAGCATCATGAAGAGCGAGCAGGCCTCGGTCTTCGGCTTCCCCAACCCGATGCTGGGCCTGGTCGCCTACGGCATGGTCGTCGCCATCGGCGCCGGGCTGCTGGCCGGCGCCCGCCACCGGCGCTGGTACTGGCTGGGCCTGAACGCCGGGACGCTGTTCGGCACCGGCTTCTGCATGTGGCTGATGTACCAGTCGCTGTACGAGATCAACGCGCTGTGCCTGTGGTGCTCGCTGGCCTGGGCCGCCACCCTCACCATGTTCTGGTACGTCACCTCGCACAACGTCCGCGCGGGCCTGCTGCCCGCCCCCCGCCCGGTGCGCACGTTCCTCGACGAGTTCACCTGGGTCCTGCCCGTCCTGCACATCGGGATCATCGGCATGCTGGTCCTCACCCGCTGGTGGGACTTCTGGACCGGCTGAGCACACACCGCGTCCGCGGCCGGTCCCGGTCGGGGCAGGCAACCGAAAAGGCCAGGTCACTTGTCAGTGACCTGGCCTTCTGCGGAGCCGCCTTCGGGATTCGAACCCGAGACCTACGCATTACGAGTGCGTTGCTCTGGCCAACTGAGCTAAGGCGGCATGCCGTGCGTTCCCCCTGGAGGGTGCAGCAGCGGGGACAAGTCTACACAGGTCCGGGGGGTGCCTCGCACACGCCTCAGCGGCAGCGCTTGCCGGCCGGCGGGACCGTGCCGTCGAGGAGGTAGGTGTTGATCGCGGTGTCGACGCAGTCGCTGCCCCGGCCGTAGGCGGTGTGGCCGTCGCCCTCGTAGGTGAGCAGGGTGCCGGAGGAGAGCTGGGCGGCGAGGGACCGGGCCCACTTGTAGGGGGTGGCCGGGTCGCGGGTGGTGCCGACGACCAGGATCGGCGGGGCACCGTCCGCCTGGATGCGGTGGGCGGCGCCGGTGGCCTTGGTGGGCCAGTAGGCGCAGTTCAGCGACGCCCAGGCCAGGCCCTTGCCGAAGACCGGGGACGCCTTCTCGAAGGACGGGACGGCCGCGGCGGCCTCGGCGGGGCCGGTGAAGGCCGGCGGCTGGTCGAGGCAGTTCACGGCGGCGTTGGCGTACATCAGGTTCGAGTACGTGCCGTCGTCCTCGCGCTCGTAGTAGCTGTCGGCCAGGGCCAGCAGCGCGGAGCCCTCGCCGCCCATCGCGCGGGTGAGCGCCTCGCGAAGCTGCGGCCAGGCGGACTCGTCGTACATGGCGGCGATCACGCCCGTGGTGGCCAGGGCCTCGCCGAGTTCGCGGCTCTCGCCGGTCGGGACGGGGTGCTGGTCGAGGGTGGCGAAGAACGCCTTGAGGCGGGTGGCCGCGGCGGTGGGCGACCCGTTGCCCAGGGGGCAGTCGGGCTGCTCGACGCAGTCGGCGGCGAAGGACCGGAAGGCCGTCTCGAAGCCGGCCGTCTGGTCGCGGTTCAGCTCGGCGGTCGGCAGGGACGGGTCCATCGCCCCGTCCAGGACGAGCCGGCCGGTGCGGGAGGGGAACAGCTCGGCGTAAGTGGCTCCGAGGAACGTGCCGTAGGACGCGCCGACGTACGTCAGCCGCGCGTCGCCCAGCACCGCGCGGAGGATGTCCATGTCGCGGGCCGACTCGACGGTGGAGACGTGCGGCAGGATCCGGCCGGAGCGCTTCTGGCAGCCGGCCGCGAAGTCCTTGAAGGAGTCGGCGAGGAGGGTTTTCTCACGGTCGTCGTCGGGGGTCTGGTCCACCTGGGTGTACGCGTCCATCCGCGGCCCGTCGAGGCACCGGACGGGTTCGCTGCGGGCCACGCCGCGGGGGTCGACGGCGACCATGTCGTAGCGGGCCCGGACCGGGGCGGGGTACCCGACGCCCGCGTACCCCTGGAGGTAGCCGACCGCCGAGCCGCCGGGGCCGCCCGGGTTGACCAGCAGGGAGCCGAGGCGCTTGCCGGGCCCGGTGGCTTTGATCCGGGAGACGGCGAGCTTGATCTGCTCGCCGTCCGGCTCGGCGTAGTCCAGCGGGACCTTGAGCGTGGCGCACTCGAAGCCGGGCACGCCGCACGCGCGCCAGGACAGCCGCTGGCCGTAGAACGCCTTGAGCTGCTCGGTCGTGGCGACGGAGGCCGAGGCCTGGGCGGAGGCGGCCGGTACCGAACCGCCTTCCGTGCAGCCGGCCAGGAGCAGCCCGGCGAGCGAGACGGTGACGGCGGTCGTACGGAGGAGGCGGCTGGAGTCCATGTCCGGAGGGTATCCGTCCGTTCACGCTTCGTGCCCACGACTACCCGTGTGGGTTACCCCGCGCGCAGGGCCATGGTCATGGCCTCCACCGCCAGCAGCGGCGCCACGTTGCGGTCCATGGCGTCGCGGCAGGCCAGCACCGCCTCGATCCGGCGCAGGGTCCGCTCGGGCGTGGACTCGCGGGCGACCCGGTCCAGGGCGTCCCGCACGTCCACGTTGGCCAGCGCCGTGCCGGAGCCGAGCTGGAGCGCGAGCACGTCGCGGTAGAAGCTCGTCAGCTCGCCGAGGGCCAGGTCCAGGCTGTCGCGCTGGGTACGGGTGCGGCGCCGCTTCTGCTTGTCCTCCAGGTCCTTCATCGCTCCGGCCGTGCCGCGCGGCATCCGGCCACCGGGGGTGCCGCCCAGCGCTGCCTTCAGCTCCTCGGTCTCCTTGACGTCGGTGCCCTCGGCGACCTCCTTGGCGTCCTCGGCCGCCGCGTCGACCAGCTCCTGGGCGGCCTTGAGGCAGCCGCCGATGTCGTCCACCCGGAGCGGGAGCTTCAGGACGGTGGCCCGGCGGGCCCTCGCCCTCTCGTCGGTGGCGAGGCGACGGGCGTGGTCGATGTGGCCCTGGGTGGCGCGGGCGGCGGCGTACGCGGCCTCCGGCTCGATGCCGTCACGGCGGACGAGGACGTCGGCGACGGCATCGACCGGCGGTGTGCGCAAGGTGAGGTGGCGGCAGCGGGAGCGGATGGTGGGCAGGACGTCCTCGACGGAGGGCGCGCACAGCAGCCACACCGTGCGGGGAGCGGGCTCCTCCACCGCTTTCAGAACGGCGTTGGCGGACTTCTCGTTCAGCCGCTCGGCGTCCTCGACGAGGATGACCTGCCAGCGGCCGTTCGCGGGCGAGGTGAACGACTTGCGGACCGTGTCGCGCATGTCGTCGACCAGGATCTGGGTGCCGACGGCGGCGACCGTGGACACGTCGGCGTGCGTGCCGACCAGCGCCGTGTGGCAGCCGTCGCAGAACCCACAGCCCGGCTCGCCGCCGAGCGCGCGGTCGGGGCTGACGCACTGGAGCGCGGCGGCGAAGGCGCGGGCGGCGGTGGTGCGCCCCGAGCCGGGCGGGCCGGTGAACAGCCACGCGTGGGTCATCGTGGACGCGTCGGGCGAGGCGGTGCCGGCCGCGTCGGCGGTGACGAGCGCGTCGGCGTCCCGGGCGGCGGAGCGCAGCTGCTCCTGGACACGGTCCTGGCCGACCAGGTCGTCCCACACGGGCATGGGTCACCGCCTTCCTGCGGGTGTCGATCGGCTTCCCATTGTGGGGCAGGGGTCCGACAACGGACGCCCGCCCTGTGACCGGCGGCCCGGTGCCGGCCGCCCGTCGGTACGGGCGGGCCGAGCCGGGCGTATCGCGTATCGGGTCAGCGGCGGCGGGGGCGTCCGCCGCCGTGGCCCTCGTCCTCGTCGTGCGGGCCCAGCAGCTCGTCCGCGAGCGTGGGCAGGTCGTCCAGCGGGGTCTCCTCGGCCCAGTCCGAGCGGCGCCGGGGCTTGCCCTGCTCGTCGATCTGCGGCAGCTCCCGGGTGCGCTCGCCGGCCGGCCTGCCGGGCCGCTCGTCCCGGAAGTAGCCGGGCGGCACGCGGTCGGCGGCCCCCTCGTCCCGGACGGGCGGGAGGACGGCCGTCTCGTCGGCGGGACCGGCCGGACCGGTGGCTCCGGTGTCCCGGACGGGCGGGAGGACGGCCGTCTCGTCGGCGGCCGGGCCGTCGTGTCCGGCCGGGCCGGAGTCGCGCACCGGGCGGAGGACGGTCGTCTCGTCGTCGGCGCGGTCCGTGCCGCGGACGGGCGGGAGGAGGGTCGTCTCCTCGTCGTCCTTGCGCATGTTGACGCGCGGCACCGGGACCTCCTGGGTCTCCTGGTCCGGGCGCACGACCGGCGTCGGCACCGTCGTCTCCATGGCGGACGTGGCGGCCGCCGCTGCCGCCGACGCCGCGGCCGCCTCCTCGGCGAGCCGTCGCGCCTCCTCGGCACGCAGCAGGGCCTCCTCGGCCTTGCGCTGCTTCTCCAGGCGCCGGGCCTCGGCCTCGGCCCGCAGCCGCTCCTGCTCCTCCTTGAGCTGCCGCAGCCGCTCCTGTTCCTCGCGGCGGGCCTTCTCCTCGGCCTCGCGGCGCCGCCGCTCCTCCTCGGCGAGCCGGCGGGCCTCCTCCGCCCGGAGCCTGGCCTCCTCGGCCTGCCGCTCGGCCTCGCGCTGGCGCGCCTCTTCCTCCTCGCGGCGCTTGCGCTCCTCCTCCTCGGCCCGCAGTTTGGCGAGCTGTTCCTGGCGCTCGCGCTCCAGGCGCTCCTCCTCCGCCTTGCGGGCCGCCTCCTCCTCGGCCTTGCGCCGGGCCTCCTCCTCGGCCGCCTTGCGGGCGGCCTCCATGGCCTTCACCTCGGCCTCGGAGAGCGGCAGCATCTGGTCGAGACGGTGGCGTACGACGGTGGTGACGGCCTCGGGCTCCTGGCCCGCGTCCACCACCAGGTAGCGGCCCGGGTCCGCCGCCGCGAGGGCGAGGAATCCGGCCCGTACGCGCCGGTGGAACTCCGCCGGCTCCGACTCCAGCCGGTCCGGCGCCTCGGTGAACCGCTCCCGCGCGGTCTCGGGCGAGACGTCCAGCAGGACGGTGAGGTGCGGTACGAGGCCGCCGGTCGCCCAGCGCGAGATGCGGGCGATCTCGGTGGGCGACAGGTCGCGGCCCGCGCCCTGGTAGGCCACGGAGGAGTCGATGTACCGGTCGGAGATGACGATCGCGCCGCGCTCCAGGGCCGGGCGGACCAGCGAGTCGACGTGCTCGGCCCGGTCGGCGGCGTACAGCAGCGCCTCCGCGCGGTTGGACAGCCCGGCGCTGGAGACGTCGAGGAGGATCGAGCGCAGGCGCTTGCCGATCGGGGTCGCGCCGGGCTCGCGCGTGACGACCACCTCGTGGCCCTTGGCGCGGATCCACTCGGCCAGCGCCTCCACCTGCGTGGACTTGCCGGCGCCGTCGCCGCCCTCCAGGGCGATGAAGAAACCGGTGGCGGCGGGGGCCTGCGCCGGGTCGGCGCCGCGCAGCGCGTCCCGGAGGTCGCGGCGCAGCGGCACGCCGGAGCGGTCGTCGGTCTTGGCGAGCACCAGGGCGGCGACGGGCAGCAGCAGGGCGCCGACCAGCATCAGGGTGAAGGCGGCGCCGCCGTGCGCGAAGACGAAGTCGCCGCCGGCGAGCCGGTGCGGGCCGATGGCGGCCGCCAGCAGCGGGGCGGCGAGCGCGCCGAGCGCGATGGAGACACGGACGACTGCGTGGAGGTGCTCGGTCAGCCGCGGCCGCCGGTACTCCTCCGTCTCCTGGTCGAGCAGGGTGTGCCCGGTGTTGGCGGCGACTCCGGCGGCGAAGCCGGCGCCGAGCGCGAGGAACAGCACGGTCGCCGTGTCGGGCACCAGCCCCAGCGCCAGCAGTGCCACGCCCGTGACGGCGGTGGCCAGTGCCAGCAGGCGGCGGCGGGAGAGGGCGGGCAGCACGGACGGGCCGCGCCGGATGCCCAGGCCGGTGCCCCCGGTCAGGGCCAGGACGAGGAGCGCGAAGGCGACCGGGCCGCCACCCAGGTCCGTGGCGTGCAGCGCGGCCACCGAGGCGGCGGACGCGACGGCTCCGGCGACGGCGGCGCAGGCGAGCACGAGCAGCGGTATGGCTCCCGTGCGGCCCTTGTCGACGCCGTTCCCGGTCGAGGGGCGGCGGAGGCCCTCCAGCGGGGAGCGCGGGCGCGGGGTCTGCGTGTCGGGCAGTTCCAGGAAGTACAGGACGGAGACGGACGCGGCGAACAGTCCGGCCGCCACGTACGAGCCGAGGGCGGCCTGGTGGATGGAGAACCAGTCGATGCCGGTGCCCAGCAGGTTGCCGACGAGGGTGGCGACGAGGAGGGCGGCGGCGGCTCCGGGGACGGCGGCGAAGCCCGTACGCAGCGACAGCCGCCGCAGGGCGTCCAACTGGTCGGGCAGGGGCCTGACGGCGGCGCCCTCCGGGGGCGGGGCGGGCAGCAGGGCGGGGGCCGCGCCTTCCTTGGCGACGGTCCAGAACCGCTCGGCGACCCCGGTCAGGAAGACCGTGCCCAGCAGGAACGCCAGTGCCTTGCCGGGCGTCCAGTCGAGCCACAGCGGGGCGATGACCAGCAGCGCGACCCGAACGCCGTCGGCACCGACCATGGTCCAGCGGCGGTCCAGGGGGCCCTGGGGGGCGGTGAGCGTGGTCAGCGGCCCGAGCAGGACGGCGCCGAACAGGAGCGTGGACAGGATCCGCGCCCCGAACACCGCGGCGACCGCGAAGGCCGCGCCCCGGTACCCGCCGCCGAAGGCCCCCTCGGCGACCGCGGCCTGGAGGGCCAGCAGCACCAGGACGAGCAGGGCGAGGGCGTCGCCGATCCCGCCGACGAGCTGCGCGCTCCACAACCGCCTCAGCGGCGGGGTGCGCAACAGGGCCCGTACGGCACGCTCGCGGGAGTCCGCGGCAAGTGCGGCGTCGGAGTCTGAGGTGGGGCTCAAGACCGTTGGCTGCTCGGCTCGCGTCATCCCATCAGCCTATCCGGACGGACCGGCACCCAGTCGTCCCCACCCGGACGAACCACAGCGCCCCCACCGCCGGCCCCGCGTCCCTCCCGGACCGCCCGTCCGGACCGGACCGCCCGCCGGGGGCGTGCGCCCGGGGGCCTGCGTTCCGGCGCCAGGCTCCGGGCCCGGGCTGGACAGCGGACCGCCCGCGCCGCGCGGGTGCGCGACACGGGCGGGGCGGGCCGTGGGCCCGGGCGGCGGACCGGTCCCGGGGCGGGCCGTGGGCCCGGGCGGCGGACCGGTCCCGGGACGGGGTCCCGGGGCGGGCTCCCCGGGCGGGGTCAGTCCTCGGACGGGGCCTCGGACGACGCGGCGGTCTTCGCCGTCGCCTTCTTCGCCGTGGTCTTCTTGGCGGTGGTCTTCTTGGCCGCCGTCGTCTTCGCGGCCGTCTTCTTGGCCGCCGTCGTCTTCGCGGCCGTCTTCTTGGCGGTCGTCGTCTTCTTGGCGGCGGTCTTCTTCGCCGGCGCCTTCTTGGCCGCCGCCTTCTTGGCGGTCTTCTTCGCCGGAGCCTTCGCCCGCTTCTCCGCCAGCAGCTCGTACCCGCGCTCCGGCGTGATCGTCTCCACGCTGTCGCCGGTCCGCAGCGTCGCGTTCGTCTCGCCGTCCGTGACGTACGGGCCGAAGCGGCCGTCCTTGACGACCACCGGGCGCTCGCTGACCGGGTCGGTGCCCAGCTCCTTCAGCGGCGGCTTGGCGGCGGCGCGGCCACGCTGCTTGGGCTGGGCGTAGATCGCCAGGGCCTCCTCCAGCGTGATGGAGAAGAGCTGCTCCTCGTTCTCCAGCGACCGCGAGTCCGTGCCCTTCTTCAGGTACGGGCCGTAGCGGCCGTTCTGGGCGGTGATCTCGACGCCCTCGGCGTCGGTGCCCACCACGCGCGGCAGCGACATCAGACGCAGCGCGTCCTCCAGCGTCACCGTGTCCAGGGACATCGACTTGAAGAGGGAGGCGGTACGCGGCTTGACCGCGTTCTTGCCGGTCTTCGGGGTGCCCTCGGGGAGGATCTCCGTGACGTACGGGCCGTAGCGGCCGTCCTTGGCGACGATCTGGTGACCGGTCGCCGGGTCCGTGCCCAGTTCGAAGTCGCCGCTCGGCTTGGCCAGCAGCTCCTCGGCGAGCTCGACCGACAGCTCGTCGGGCGCCAGCTCCTCCGGCACGTCGGCGCGCTGGTGGCCCTCCGCGTCCTTCTCGCCGCGCTCGATGTACGGCCCGTAGCGGCCCACGCGCAGCACGATGCCGTTGCCGACGGGGAAGGAGGAGATCTCCCGGGCGTCGATCGCGCCCAGGTCCGTGACCAGCTCCTTCAGGCCGCCGAGGTGGTCGCCGTCACCGTTGCCGGCCTCGGCGGCGGCACTGGCGGCGCCGTCGCCCTCGCCGAAGTAGAAACGCTTCAGCCACGGCACGGCCTGGGCCTCGCCGCGGGCGATGCGGTCGAGGTCGTCCTCCATCCTGGCCGTGAAGTCGTAGTCGACGAGCCGGCCGAAGTGCTTCTCCAGCAGGTTGACGACGGCGAAGGACAGGAAGGACGGGACGAGGGCCGTGCCCTTCTTGAAGACGTAGCCGCGGTCGAGGATCGTGCCGATGATCGACGCGTACGTCGACGGGCGGCCGATCTCGCGCTCTTCCAGCTCCTTGACCAGCGAGGCCTCGGTGTAGCGGGCCGGCGGCTTGGTGGCGTGGCCGTCCGCGGTGATCTCCCCGGCGGACAGCGGGTCGCCCTGGGCGACCTGCGGCAGCCGGCGCTCGCGGTCGTCGAGCTCGGCGTTCGGGTCGTCGGCGCCCTCGACGTACGCCTTCATGAAGCCGTGGAAGGTGATCGTCTTTCCGGACGCGGTGAACTCGGCGTCCCGGCCGTCGCTCGCCCGGCCGCCGATCTTGACGGTGACGGAGTTGCCGACGGCGTCCTTCATCTGGGAGGCGACGGTCCGCTTCCAGATCAGTTCGTACAGCCGGAACTGGTCACCGGTCAGGCCGGTCTCGGCGGGCGTGCGGAAACGATCACCCGAGGGGCGGATCGCCTCGTGCGCCTCCTGCGCGTTCTTGACCTTCCCGGCGTAGACGCGCGGCGCGTCGGGCAGGTAGTCGGCGCCGTAGAGCTGCGTGACCTGGGCCCGGGCGGCCGCGACGGCGGTGTCGGACAGGATCGTCGAGTCCGTACGCATGTACGTGATGAAGCCGTTCTCGTACAGCTTCTGCGCGATCTGCATGGTCGCCTTGGCACCGAAGCCGAGCTTGCGGCTGGCCTCCTGCTGGAGGGTGGTGGTGCGGAAGGGCGCGTACGGGGAGCGGCGGTACGGCTTCGACTCGACGGAGCGGACGCTGAACGACGTGTCGGCGAGCGCGGCGGCCAGGGCGCGGGCGTTGGTCTCGTCCAGGTGCAGGACCTGGCCGGAGGACGCCTTGAGCCGGCCGTCGGGGCCGAAGTCGCGGCCCTGGGCGACACGGCGTCCGTCGACCGCGGCGAGGCGGGCGGCGATGGTCGACGGGTCGGAGGCGTCACCGGTGCGGCCGGTGGCAAAGGTGCCGGTCAGGTCCCAGTACTCGGCGGAGCGGAACGCGATGCGCTCGCGCTCCCGCTCGACGACGAGGCGGGTGGCGACGGACTGCACACGGCCGGCGGACAGCCGGGGCATGACCTTCTTCCACAGGACCGGCGAGACCTCGTAGCCGTAGAGGCGGTCGAGGATGCGGCGGGTCTCCTGGGCGTCGACCATCCGCTTGTTCAGCTCGCGCGGGTTGGCGACGGCGGCCCGGATCGCGTCCTTGGTGATCTCGTGGAACACCATCCGGTGGACCGGGACCTTGGGCTTCAGGACTTCCAGCAGGTGCCAGGCGATGGCCTCGCCCTCGCGGTCCTCATCGGTGGCGAGGAAGAGTTCGTCGGACTCGGCCAGCTGCTCCTTGAGCTTCCTGACCTGGGCCTTCTTGTCGGCGTTGACGACGTAGATGGGCTGGAAGTCGTGCTCGACGTCCACCCCGAGGCGGCGTACCTCACCGGTGTACTTCTCGGGCACCTCGGCGGCGCCGTTGGGGAGGTCGCGGATGTGCCCGACGCTCGCCTCGACGACGTATCCGGGGCCGAGGTAGCCCTTGATCGTCTTCGCCTTGGCAGGCGACTCGACGATGACGAGTCGGCGGCCGCCCTGTGCGGTCTCGCTGGTCGGGGACAACTTCGCTCTTCTCTCCGGTCGACGCTCGGTGGCGCGTGCCGCGCGGTGTGATCCCACCACGAGCACTCCTGGCGCACTGCGCACTGCGTGGCGCTGTGCTCTGACGCTGCTGACGCTGCTGTCGCTGCTGTCGCTGCTGTCGCTGCGGAGTGTGACGGTACAACCCGCCCCCGTGTCAAACGGCAAAAGACCGCAACGGCCACTCGAACGGTAACCCGAGTCCGGGCATTCCTGCCGCCCGGACTCCCCTCAGGTCTCGGAGCCCCTCGTTCCGCCCCGGGCTCAGGTGCGGCCGAAGCACCACATGCCGAGGATCACGAAGGCCGCTCCCATCGAGGTGGCGAACGTGATCGCCGCCCCCGGGGCCACCCCGTGCGCGACCGGAGCACGGTGCAGCGCACGTGTCCCGGTCCACAGCAGCAGTCCCGCGCCGAACAGCGTGAACGCCGTGCCGGCGAAGATGGCCGGTCCGCTCTCCATGGCCGTACCCCGTTCCCTCGTGGATGATCCCCTGGTTGCCCCGGGGCCGAGGCTGACACCTCCCGGCGTCGGGAGCGCGAATTGCGGGTGAACGACGCGGGCGACGCGCCGGGGGTTCACCCGCGCGGCGCCGGGAGGGCGGCGCGCGGGTTCCGGGGTGCGGGGTGCGGGGTGCGGGGCGGGGCGCCCGGGGCCGAGGGTCCGGGTGGCACGACGGGCCGGGGCGGGGCGGGGCGGGCCGGGCGCCCAGGGCGGTGGCGTCGATGTAGAGGAGGGCCACCTTCCGCCGGCCGCCGGACACGGCTCCGCACAGGGGGATGGCTGCGCCCGCGTACGGCACGGCTTCGCACCGGTGCGGAACGGCCGGCGGCTCCGCCGGCCCGGCGGCGCCGATGTTGGCCGGTTTCACGTCCCCCGGGTCACGCCTCCGCCGCCGGCTCCAGGAACCCCTCCTCCACCAGCAGCCGGATCGCCTGCGGCGTCCGGTCCCGCAGCATCACCGGGTCCTCGCCCATGAGCTGGGCGATGGCGTCCAGGATCCGCCCCGCGCTGAGCGTCCCGTCACACACGCCCGCGAAGCCCGCGCCCACCGCGTCCACCTTGGTGGCGCGACGCATGCCGCGGTTCTGCCGGAGCACCACGTGCTCCGGGTCCTCCGCGCCCGGCAGCCCGACCTGCTCCTGCATCACCTCGGGCGCCAGGACGAAGTGGTCGGCGAGCAGCGCCGCGTCGTCCCGCGACCGCAGGTAGTCCTGGCGCGCGAAGTGCGCCCGTACCGCCTCGCCGAGCGGCTGCTCGACCGGGTGCGGCCACTCCTCGACGACGATGGACGGCTCCTCGGCCCCCGACTTGCGGAGCGTGATCCAGCCGAAGCCGACCGCCCTGGTCTTGCGCTGCTCGAACTCGTCCAGCCACGCCTCGTACCGCTGCGCGTACCGCTCGGGGTCGTCGCGGTGGTCCCCGGCGTCCCGCAGCCACAACTCGGCGTACTGCGTGACGTCCTGCACCTCGCGCTGGACGATCCAGGCGTCGCAGCCGCGCGGGACCCAGGAGCGCAGCCGCTCCTGCCAGTCCTCGCCCTCCACGTGCTGCCAGTTGGCGAGGAACTGGGCGAACCCGCCCTCGTTCAGCCGCTCCCCCGCCCGCTGGACGAGCGACCGGCACAGGTCGTCCCCGCCCATCCCGCCGTCCCGGTAGGTCAGCCGGGCGCCGGGAGAGATCACGAACGGCGGGTTGGAGACGATCAGGTCGTACGTCTCCGACTCCACCGGCTCGAACAGCGAGCCCGTGCGCAGGTCCGCCTCCGGGGCCCCGGACAGCGCCAGGGTGAGCCGGGTGAACTCCAGCGCCCGAGGGTTGAGGTCCGTCGCCGTCACCCGGGTGGCGTGCTGGGCGGCGTGCAGGGCCTGGATGCCGGAGCCGGTGCCGAGGTCGAGGGCGGAGGCGACGGGCGTACGGACGGTGATGCCGGCGAGCGTGGTGGAGGCGCCGCCCACACCGAGGACGACACCCTCGCCGTGACCGCTCGCCCCGCCCGCGCCGCCGACGGCGCAGCCCAGGTCGGAGACGATGAACCAGTCCTGTCCCTCCGGGCCGCCGTACGGCCGGACGTCGACCGTGGCGCGGACCTCGCCGCCCTCGTCCACCACCCAGCCGTCGGCGAGCGCCTCGTCCAGGGGCAGCACGGCACGCGCCCCGTCGCGCGGCACGGGCTGCTGGAGGAGGAACAGGCGCACGAGGGTGGCGAGCGGTCCGTCCGCGCGGGTGGCGCGCAGGGCGGGGACCGTCTCGCTGCGGGCGAGCGCGGCGTAGGCGGGGGCGCCGAGCAGTTCGAGCAGGCCGTCGGCGGTGAAGTCGGCGGCGAGCAGGGCGTCGCGGAGGCGGTCGGCGCGGTCGGGCACCGGGAGGCTGGCGGTAAGACTGGTCGTACTCACCCGCCCATTGTGACCGCCGCCACTGACATTCGACGCGCGGCCCGGCCCCGAGACCACGGGAACCGGGCCGCCCGGTGGCTCAGCCGGAGGTCGGGCCCGCCGACGCCGAGGCGGGCGCCGGAGCGGACGCCTTGCCCGCGGCGGACGCGGAGGCCTTGCCCGCGGCGGACGCGGAGGCCTTGCCGGCGGACGGGGTGGACGCCTCGTCCGCCGAAGCGGAGGCCTCCGGGCCCGGCTTGGCGGGCGGGACGGCCGGCGACACCGACGCCTCGGCGCGGCGGCAGCCGGGCTGCTTGGCCATCGCCTGGCCGAGCTGGCCCGACTGGAGCTTGGCCAGCGCGTCCTGGTCCATCTTCTCGATCTTCTTCAGACCCTCGGCGACGCTCTGGAGGCCGTCGGCGAACTTCTGCTGGTTCTTCGGGTCCAGCGCGTCGACCTGCTTCTTGAGCCCCTCGTACGCCGCGGCCGTGGCGTTGAGTTCCTTGACGGCGTCCTGTTGGAGCTTCTCGCCGTTGTCCACGGGCGGTACGCCGGCGCCCTGCACCGCCTTGGCGAGCGCCTTGTCCGCGTCGGCGATGTCCTGGAAGGCCTTCGAGTCGGCGGCCTGGATGTCGGCGGGCTTGCCGTCGGCGGCCGTCGAGATGATGGTCTGCTGGGCGTTGGCCCGCTTCTGGATCTGCGGCTGGGCCTGGTCGCACACCTTCTTGGCCCAGGCGTCCACCTTGTTGTCGCCGCCTTCGTCGTCGCTGCATCCCGACAGTGCGAGCACCAGTACCGCACCGCCGGACAGTGCGGCCGCAAGCTTCTTGTTCACCGGATCGGTCCCTTCCAAGGCTCTCGGCCCCGGAACATACACGCCAAGTGGGCGACTTTCGCATGCCGTCTGACCGCTTCGTACGCTTTTACAACCATTTGCATCAGGAGAGAGAAGGGTCACCGGCGGGGTGATCGGGACCGCCGGACGGAGGGGCGGACGGGCGGACGGGGCGTCACCGCACCCCGCCCGCCCGCCCGGTGACCGGGTGTTACAGGGTCGCCGCCTTGCTGGGTACCCGCCCGGTGTCGTTGTCGTCCTCGTCGCCCATGGCGACCGTGCGGCGCTTGGACACGTAGACCGCGCCGATGATGACGACGATCGAGAGCGTCGCCACGACCGCCCGCACCGCGGCGCTGGCGTCGTCGCCGTAACTGAACTGGACCACCGCGGGGGCGATCAGCAGCGCGACCAGGTTCATCACCTTGAGCAAGGGGTTGATGGCCGGTCCGGCGGTGTCCTTGAACGGGTCGCCGACCGTGTCGCCGATGACCGTCGCGGCGTGCGCCTCGCTGCCCTTGCCGCCGTGGTGGCCGTCCTCGACGAGCTTCTTGGCGTTGTCCCAGGCGCCGCCGGAGTTGGCGAGGAAGACGGCCATCAGGGTGCCGGTGCCGATGGCGCCGGCGAGATACGACCCGAGAGCGCCCACCCCGAACGTGAAGCCGACGGCGATGGGCGCCATGACGGCGAGCAGGCCGGGCGTGGCCAGTTCGCGCAGGGCGTCCTTGGTACAGATGTCGACGACGCGCCCGTACTCCGGTTTCTCGCTGTAGTCCATGATCCCGGGGTGCTCGCGGAACTGCCGGCGCACCTCGTAGACCACCGCTCCGGCCGACCGCGACACCGCGTTGATCGCCAGCCCGGAGAAGAGGAAGACGACCGCGGCCCCGAGGATCAGTCCGACCAGGTTGTTGGGCTGGGAGATGTCCATGCTCAGGTTCATCTCGCCGGCCCTGGCCCCCACGTCCCGCACGGCGGTGGCGATGGCGTCCCGGTACGAGCCGAAGAGCGCGGCCGCCGCCAGGACGGCCGTGGCGATGGCGATGCCCTTGGTGATCGCCTTGGTGGTGTTGCCGACGGCGTCGAGGTCGGTGAGGACCTGGGCGCCGGCGCCCTCGACGTCACCGGACATCTCGGCGATGCCCTGGGCGTTGTCCGAGACCGGGCCGAAGGTGTCCATGGCGACGATCACGCCGACCGTGGTGAGCAGGCCGGTGCCCGCCAGGGCGACGGCGAACAGCGCCAGCGTGATCGAGGTGCCGCCGAGCAGGAACGCCCCGTACACCGAGAGGCCGATGAGCAGCGCGGTGTAGACGGCGGACTCCAGGCCGATGGAGATGCCGGCGAGGATGACCGTGGCGGGACCGGTCAGCGAGGACTTCCCGATGTCCCGGACCGGGCGGCGGGTGGTCTCCGTGAAGTAGCCGGTCAGTTGCTGGATCAGGGCGGCCAGCACGATGCCGATGGCCACCGCCACCAGCGCCAGGACGCGGGGATCGCCGCCGTGGGACGTGATGGCGGCCTCGGTGACGCCTTCGAGGGAGGCGTACGAGGAGGGCAGGTAGGCGAAGACCGCGACGGCGACCAGGGCGAGCGAGATCACCGCGGAAATGAAGAACCCCCGGTTGATCGCCGACATCCCGCTGCGGTCGGCGCGCCGCGGGGCGACCGCGAAGATGCCGATCATCGCGGTGACCACGCCGATCGCCGGCACGATCAGGGGGAAGACGAGACCGAGGTCCCCGAACGCCGCCTTGCCGAGGATGAGCGCGGCGACCAGGGTCACGGCGTAGGACTCGAAGAGGTCGGCGGCCATGCCGGCGCAGTCGCCGACGTTGTCCCCGACGTTGTCGGCGATGGTGGCGGCGTTGCGCGGGTCGTCCTCGGGGATGCCCTGCTCCACCTTGCCGACGAGGTCGGCGCCGACGTCGGCGGCCTTGGTGAAGATGCCGCCGCCGACACGCATGAACATCGCGATGAGCGCGGCGCCGAGTCCGAAGCCCTCGAGCACCTTGGGGGCGTCGGCGGCGTACACGAGGACGACGCAGGAGGCGCCGAGCAGGCCGAGGCCCACCGTGAACATGCCGACCACGCCGCCCGTCCGGAAAGCGATCTTCATTGCTTTGTGGGAGACGGTCGTCAGGTCCTTCTGCGGTTCTCCGGGAGCCGGAGTGGCCTCCCGCGCGGCCGCCGCGACCCGCACATTGGCCCTGACGGCCAGCCGCATGCCGATGTATCCGGTGACCGCCGAGAAAAGGGCACCCACCAGGAAGAACAATGATCGTCCGGCGCGCTGCGACCAGTTGTCCGCGGGCAGCAGCAGGAGCAGGAAGAACACGACGACCGCGAAGATTCCGAGCGTGCGCAGTTGCCGGGCCAGATAGGCGTTGGCGCCTTCCTGGACGGCTGCCGCGATCTTCTTCATCGCGGTGGTGCCCTCACCGGCCGCCAGTACCTGGCGTACGAGCAGCTGGGCGACGATCAGGGCGGCCAGGGCCACGGCCGCGATGACGGCCACGATGATCCGGTTGTCATCGGTGAGGACCGCGGCCGCGAGAGAAGTCGGGTGGTCGGACACTTGTGTATGGAAGAGCCCCGCCATTCGTCCTCCTTGACGTCAGAAGAGCTCACGACAGCTCAAGACGTGGACGGATTGTAGGGAGCAGAACCTGATCAAAACAGAGCGCCGTAGAACACAATTGACCTTCGCTTGCCGGTCGGCAAATGCACGGTGCACTAAATCCACTCGAAAGCAGTAATGACTTTAGCCCATTGCCGCTCGGCGCGTTGATCTAGGAAAAGGAAAGAGGCCCTGCTCAGCAGGGCCTCTCATTTCGCCGGTGGCGGGGTCAGGGCAGCAGCGGGGCGGGGTTCGTCGGCCACGTCATCCGGATGACGCCACCCGCCTCCCCGGCCGACACCTCGACATCGTCGACGAGCCCGGTGATCACGGCGAGGCCCATCTCGTCCTCGCCCTCGGCGTCGTCGAACTCCTCGACCGGAGCGCCCTCACGGCTTCCCGGCACCCCGGCGGCGTCGGCGGCGGCGACCCCGGCGCCCGGGACCTCGTCACCGACCTCGATGGAGAACGTCTTCTCCTCCTCGTTCAGCACGACCCGGATCGGGGAGGAAACGTCGTTGCTCCGGTGCAGTCCGACGGCACGGGAGCAGGCCTCGCCGACGGCGAGCCGGACCTCGTCCAGCACGGCTTCGTCGACCCCGGCCCGGCGCGCCACGGCGGCCGCCACCAGACGGGCGGTCCTGACATGCTCGGGCTGGGCGCTGAAGCGGAGTTCAACGATGGCCATGCGGTCCCCCTCGGACGTGCGAGCTGCCTTTCAGGGCCGGGCCGGCGCCCGGCACCCTGCTCTTCCTCCGGAATCCTCCGGTCCGCCGGAGCACCCGGCCGACCGCGGCCCCCGCCCGGTCTCCCGGCGTCGGCCGGGCCGGACGGCCCACCGGGGCCCGGGGGAGCCCCGGCCGGTGTCGGTGACCGAACCGGGCCGGACCGGACCGGCGACCCTGACCGAAGCCCGGACCCGAGGCCCGGGTGGGGCACCGCGGCCGGGTGGAGCCGGTCGGCGCCGACTGGGCCGAACGGGTCGGTCCCGGAGCAGAACCGGGCCGGCGCGGCGACTCAGTCGGTGGCCGCGACGGCCTCGTCGACCGTGGTGTGGATCGGGAACACCTTGGTGAGACCGGTGATCCGGAAAATCTTGAGGATGCGCTCCTGGTTGCAGACCAGGCGCAGCGATCCCTCATGCGCGCGCACGCGCTTCAGGCCGCCCACCAGCACGCCGAGGCCGGTCGAGTCGAGGAAGTCCACACCCTCCATGTCGACGACCAGGTGGTAGCTGCCGTCGTTCACCAACTCGACCAACTGCTCGCGCAGCTTGGGCGCGGTATACACATCAATCTCGCCACCGACCTCGACGACCGTTCGGTCGCCACCAGGGCCGGACACATTGCGAGTCGACAGGGACAGGTCCACGGATCCTCCAGCACCTTGCTATCGAGCGGTCGCCCCTCGGAATCTCCGGACGGAGCCAGGGGACGGATCGCCAGCCGCGATGGCATTCAATCACTTACCAGCAGCCATGCACGACGCCTTGGGAGCATTGTCCGTCACGCCGGTGACACACTCGGTGCCGATGGCCATGAATCACCGCCCCAGTCGACCACCCGAGAGCGGGGACACCCGCCCCTCCCCCGGTGCGGTCCTCGACCGGCTCGCCTCGGGGGCGAACCGGGCTGCGCGCATCACTCATACGGAGCACCTGCCCCCAAGAGCGGGTCGGCATGCAGTCTGGCCCGATCGCATCCGCCCAGAAGTGATCAACGCCATCCATTCGGCGGGCATCGAGCACCCCTGGGCCCACCAGGCGGCCGCCGCCGAGCACGCGCTGGACGGCGAGTCGGTGGTCATCGCGACGGGCACCGCGTCCGGCAAGTCCCTCGCCTATCTGGCGCCGGTGCTGTCCACCCTGCTGGACGGGTCGGAGGCCGCCAACGGCCGCGGCGCCACCGCCCTGTACCTCTCCCCCACCAAGGCCCTCGCCGCCGACCAGCGCCGCTCGGTCAAGGCCCTCGCCGCGCCGCTGGGCAACCGGATCCGTCCGGCCGTGTACGACGGCGACACGCCGGTCGAGGAACGCGAATGGATCCGCCAGTACGCGAACTACGTACTGACCAACCCCGACATGCTGCACCGGGGCATCCTCCCCTCCCACCCCCGCTGGTCCTCCTTCCTGCGTGCGCTGCGGTACGTGGTCATCGACGAGTGCCACACCTACCGGGGCGTCTTCGGGTCCCACGTCGCCCAGGTGCTGCGCCGGCTGCGGCGCCTCTGCGCCCGCTACGGCTCCTCGCCCGTCTTCCTCCTCGCCTCCGCCACCGCCGCCCGGCCGTCCCTCGCCGCCGGGAGGCTGACCGGCCTGCCCGTACACGAGGTCGCCGACGACGCGTCGCCGCGCGGGGAGCTGGTATTCGCCCTGTGGGAGCCGCCGCTCACCGACCTCCAGGGCGAGCAGGGCGCCCCGGTCCGCCGCACCGCCACCGCGGAGACCGCCGACCTGCTGACGGACCTGACCGTCCAGGGCGTGCGGTCGGTGGCCTTCGTGCGCTCCCGGCGCGGGGCGGAGCTGATCTCGGTCATCGCCAAGGAGCGGCTCGCGGAGGTCGACCGGTCGCTGCCCGCCCGGGTCGCCGCCTACCGGGGCGGCTACCTGCCCGAGGAGCGACGGGCCCTGGAGCGTGCCCTGCACTCGGGTGAACTGCTCGGGCTGGCCGCGACGACCGCCCTCGAGCTGGGCATCGACGTGTCGGGGCTGGACGCCGTGGTGATCGCCGGGTACCCCGGCACCCGGGCCTCGCTGTGGCAGCAGGCCGGCCGCGCCGGGCGCTCCGGGCAGGGGGCGCTCGCGGTGCTGGTGGCCCGGGACGACCCGCTGGACACCTTCCTCGTCCACCACCCGGACGCGCTGTTCCGCCAGCCGGTCGAGTCGACCGTCCTGGACCCGGACAACCCGTACGTCCTGGCCCCCCACCTGTGCGCGGCGGCGGCGGAACTTCCCCTGACCGACGCCGACGTGGCCCTGTTCGGCCCGGCCGTCCCGGAGCTGCTGCCGCAGCTGGAGGCGGCCGGGCTGCTGCGGCGGCGCGCGTCCGGCTGGTACTGGACCCGCCGGGAGCGGGCCGCCGACCTGACCGACATCCGGGGGGAGGGCGGCAGCCCCGTACGGATCGTCGAGGCCGGCACGGGACGGCTGCTCGGCACGGTCGACGAGTCGGCCGCCCACGCCTCCGTCCACGAGGGTGCCGTCCACCTCCACATGGGCCGCACCTACCTGGTCCGGGAACTGGACCTGAAGGACTCGGTGGCCCTCGTCGAGGAGGCAGCACCGCCGTACTCGACCACCGCCCGCGACACCACCGCCATCTCCGTGCTGGAGACCGACACCGAGGTCCCCTGGGGCGACGGGCGCCTGTGCTACGGCTCCGTCGAGGTCACCAACCAAGTCGTCTCCTTCCTCCGCCGCCGCCTGATCACCGGCGAGGTGCTCGGCGAGACGAAGCTCGACCTGCCGCCGCGCACCCTGCGCACCCGCGCCGTGTGGTGGACCGTCACGGAGGACCAGCTCGACGCCGCCCGGGTGAACCCGGAGCAGCTGGGCGGCGCCCTGCACGCGGCCGAGCACGCGTCCATCGGCCTGCTGCCGCTCTTCGCCACCTGCGACCGCTGGGACATCGGCGGGGTGTCCGTGCCGCTCCACCCCGACACGCTGCTGCCGACGGTCTTCGTGTACGACGGCCACCCGGGCGGCGCCGGGTTCGCCGAGCGCGCCTTCCACACGGCCCGCGAGTGGCTCACCGCCACCCGGGACGCCATCGCGGCCTGCGAGTGCGAGGCGGGCTGCCCCTCCTGCATCCAGTCGCCCAAGTGCGGCAACGGCAACGATCCGCTGCACAAGCGGGGCGCCGTCCGGCTCCTCACGGAACTGCTGCGGGGAGCCCCGGAAGCGCCCCCGGAGGACCCGCCCTCGCCCTGACGCCCGGCGCGTACGGTCCGAACCGGGCCCGGGCCGTCACGTCCGCGATCTCCCCGCTGAGGCGGCACCGCACCAGTTCCGCCCCCTGGGCCCGGGCCACCCGGTCCGCCGCCCGGCACGCCTCGGCCGGGCCCCGCAGCGCCCGGTCCGCCGCGGCGAGCGCCGCCAGGTCGGCGGCGCCGCCCGCCCGGTGCCGGGCCGCCACCGCCTGCCCCAGCGCGAGGACCACGCCGAACACCGCGCACAGCACCGTGGCCGCCATCGCCACCCAGACCGTGGCGGCCCCGCGGTCCGCACCGGCCCGGCCCCGGCCCGCCGTCGGTGGCGAGCCGGGGGCCGTGCCGCTCACGGCGCCACCCCCACGGTGTCCTCCGCCGCCGCGGCCGCCTGGGCCCTCAGCGTCAGCCGGAGCGCCCCGGGGCCGGGCGCCGGCGCCTCCACCCGCACCCGCCACAGGTCTCCGGACCGCTCCACCGCGACCCGGGCGCCTCCCGGGGCGGCCGCCCGGGCCGCCGCCACCGCCTGCGCGGGCGGCTCGGAACGGGCCGCCGCCCGGGCGCCCGCCCGCGCCGCGTCGACGCACTGGATCTGGGCGGCGGCCGCCATCAGGGCCCATACGAGGGCCATGGTGAACAGCACCAGCGCCGGAAGCACGGTGGCCGCCTCGGCCGTCACCGACCCGCGGTCACCACCGCGCTCAGAACGGGGCATCGAGCGCCCTCCCGATCAGGGACTGGAGCCCGCCCGACACGGCGTCACTCGTCACGATCTTGTAGAGCACGGCCGCGAAGGCGCACGCGGCGAGCGTCCCCATCGCGTACTCGGCGGTCGTCATCCCGGCCTCGCCCCGCGCCCGAGCCCCGCGCACCCGGGCCCTCAGAACCCTGACCATCCGCTGTCCCATGCCAACCCCCATGTTTCTCGGTTCTTGTCGATTCGTCACAGAAGCTCCGTCGCCAGGCCGATGACCACCGGAGCCACCCCGACCGCGAGGAACGCGGGCAGGAAGCACAGCCCCACCGGAGCGGTGATCAGCACCTGCGCCCGCTGTGCGCGGGCCGTGGCCCGGCGCGCCCGGTCCGCCCGTATCCCCGCGGCCAGCCGGGCGACCGATTCCGCCGCCGGAGCGCCGGAGGCACTCGCCCGTTCGAGGCAGCGAGCCAGCGGCCCGGCGCCCGGTGTCGCACCGAACCGGCCCCAGACCTCGCCCGGTTCGCCGCCCAGGCGCAGCTCCGCCGCCGCCACCGCCAGCCGTTCCCCGACCGGACCGCCCAGGGACTCCCCCACCGCCTGCGCCGCCCCATGCGGTCCCGCCCCGGCCGACAGGCACGCGGCCAGCAGGTCCGCCGCCTGCGGGAGCCCGCGCGTCACCTCCGCGTTCCCGTCCCCGGCCGGGCGCGGGCGGCGCTGCCACGCCCGTACGCCGTACGCGGCGGCGGCTCCGACGGCGCACCCGGCGAGGCCGCCGACCAGGATCCAGCCGCCGACCGCGGCCCCCGCCGGTGCCGCCCACCGCCGCGCCCACACCCCGCACGCCGACCGCCGGAGCCCGCGCCGCTCGTCCGCGGCGCCCAGCAGCGCGGCGATCCGCCGGCGCGCCCGCTCCTCCCGGTGCCGCACCAGGACCGTCCAGGCCGGCCAGGACACCCCGGCCGTCAGCAGCAGGGCCACCCCCAGGGCGGGAAGGAACGGCCCGCTCACGGCTCCTCCCCGGCCCGCACGATCCGCCCGGCCCACCACAGGCCCAGCGTCTCCAGCACCCCGCCCACGGCGAGGCACCCGAGGCCCGCCGGGGTGTGGAACAGCACCCGCAGCGGATCGGCGCCGAGCGCCCAGCCCATCGCCAGACCCACCGCCGGCAGCAGCGCCAGCAGCCCCACCGTCGCCCAGGCACCGGCCAACTCGGCCCGCAGCCGCTCCCGCTGGTCGCGCGCCTCGCGAAGCGCCGCCTCCAACCGGTCCAGGCCCGCCGCGAGCCCCGCGCCGCCGTCCACGGCCACCTGCCAGCAGGCCGCCAGCCCGGCCAGCCCGTCCGCACCGTCCTCCCGCGCGGCCCGCCGCAGCGCCTCCGGCACGTCACCGCCGAACCGCGCCGCCGCCAGGACCGCCGCCTCCTCCTCGCCCAGCGCCCCGGTGGTGCGCGCCGCCCAGAGCAGCGCCTGCCCGGGCTGCCACCCGGCCCGCAACTCACCGGCCACCGCGCCGCACAGCGCGATCACCGCGTCCGCCCGCCGGTCCCGGGCACGGGCCCGCTCCCGGGCCCGCAGCCGCCGCCCCACCAGCGGTACGGCACACGCCCCGCCGGCCAGCGGCAGCAGCGACTCCCCCAGGAGCGCCAGGACCACCGCCGGCACCAGGCACAGCCACTCCCGCCGCGCCCGTACGACGGGCGCCCACCGCCGCCAGGACCAGGCCCCGGGGACAGGCGCGCCACCACCACCCGCGAACAGCAGCCCGGCCCGGCGCGGCCCTTGGCGCCGCTCCAGCACCAGCCAGGCCGCCGCCCCCGCGCACACCGCCGCGTACACCGGCTGTCCCGTCACCACCGCACACCCCCGATCAGCGACCGCAGCCGCTCCCAGCCCCGCTCGTACCGGAAGCCCTCGGCCGCCCACCGCAGCGCGGGGACCGTGACGACCAGTCCGCTTCCGTCCCGCTCCAGCACGTGCACCTCGGCGAGGCGGCGACGGCCGGTCCCGTCCCGGGCCAGATGGACCACCACGGACAGCCCCGCCGCCACCTGGCTGTGCAGCGCCGCCCGGTCGAGCCCCGCGACCGTCCCCAGCGCCTCCAGGCGCGCCGGCACATCGGCCGCCGTGTTCGCGTGCACCGTCCCGCAACCGCCCTCGTGTCCGGTGTTCAGCGCGGCCAGGAGATCCAGCACCTCGGAGCCGCGCACCTCGCCCACGACCAGCCGGTCGGGGCGCATCCGCAGCGCCTGGCGCACCAGGTCCCGGAGCGTCACCCGGCCCGCGCCCTCCTGGTTCGGCGGCCGTGCCTCCAGCCGCACCACATGGGGGTGGTCGGGCCGCAACTCCGCCGAGTCCTCGGCCAGGACGATCCGCTCGCGCTCGCCCACCAGCCCCAGCAGGGTGGACAGCAGCGTCGTCTTCCCGGACCCGGTGCCGCCGCTGACCAGGTACGACACCCGGGCCTCGACCAGCGCGCGAAGGAGCACGTCGCCGCCCGGCGGTACCGTCCCGGCGGCGGTCAGCTCCGCCAGGGAGAACGCCCGGGGCCTCACCACCCGCAGCGACAGGCACGTCGAGCCGACCGCCACCGGTGGCAGCACCGCGTGCATCCGCGTGCCGTCCGGCAGCCGGGCGTCCACCCACGGCCGGGCGTCGTCCAGCCGTCGCCCCGCCCCGGCCGCCAGCCGCTGCGCCAGTCTGCGCACCGCGGCCGCGTCCCGGAACGCCACGCCCGACAGTTCGAGGCCCGCGCCCCGGTCCACCCACACCCGGTCCGGTGCCGACACGAGGACGTCCGTCACCGCCGGGTCGGCGAGCAGCGGCTCCAGCGGGCCGGTGCCCACCAGCTCGCCCCGCAGTTCCTCCGCGGCACCGAGGACCTCGGCGTCCCCCAGCAGCCGTCCCTGGGCCCGCAGCGCGGCCGCCACACCGGCCGGTGTCGGATCCGTACCGCTCTCCACGAGCCGCTGCCGGACGGCCTCCAGCAGTCCCGCCGTCATGAGGTGCTCCCCTCGGCCGGCACCCGCTCCGGCACCCGCTCCCAGAAGGCCGTGCAGAACCGTCCGAGCGGGCCCCTGGTGCTGTCGCCGGGCGGGTCACCGGCGTCGAGGGCCGCCATCAGGCCGGGGTCCAGCGGCAGTTCCCCGGCGAGCGGCAGGCCCAGCACGTCCGCGATCCACCGGTCGTCGACCCCGGCGGCGTACGGGCCGCGCACCACCACCCGCAGGTCGCGCAGCACGGCCCCCGCGGCGGCGGCGACCCGCCTGGCGCCCGCCACGGCCCGCAGTTCGGCGGGGACGACGAGCAGTCCGAGGTCGAGCTGCGCCAGCGCCTCGGCAGTGGCCCCGTCGCCCGTGCGCGGCAGGTCCACGACCACCGCGCCGCCCCGTCTGCGCGCCGCCGCCAGCACCGAACGCATCGCCTCCGGCGGGATCGTCACCGGCTCGCCCCGGTCCCAGCTCAGGACGCGCAGTCCGTGCAGAGAGGGCAGCGACTCCTCCAGCGCCCCGCCGGCGACCCGTCCTCTGGCGGCGGCGAGATCCGGCCACCGCAGCCCTTCGGCCCGCTCGCCGCCCAGCAGGACGTCGAGCCCTCCGCCCAGGGGATCGCCGTCCACGAGCACGGTCCGTCGGCCGCCGCGGGCCGCCGCGAGGGCCAGCGCGCAGGCCAGGGTGGACGCACCGGCGCCACCGCGCCCGCCGATCACGCCGACGGTCAGCGCCTGCCGGCCGGCGCCCTCGACCACATCGGCGATCCGGTCGACGAGCCAGCCCTCGGCCTCGGGAAGCCGCAGGACGCAGTCCGCCCCGATCTCCACCGCCCGCCGCCACACACCGGGATCGTCCTGGTCACGCCCGACGAGCAGCACGTCCCGCCGACGGGACGTGCCCCGGCAGCGGGCGGCCGCGTCGTCGCCCACCAGCACCAGTGGTGCGGCCTCCCAGGCCGCTCCCCGCTCGGGTACCGAGTGGTACACCTCCGGGTGGGCACCCGCCGCTGCGCACAGCCGCAGCAGGTCGTCCAGGAGCTCCGCGTCCTCGGTCACGATCAGTGGTCCGGCCCGCCGCCGCTCGATGGTGTCCGTCCGGTCGGACGTGATGGATCCAGCCATGTTCTCCGCCCCTCTCCCCTGTCTCCTCCGCGCCGGCTTCCGCCATGCCCGTGGCCGCCGGCGGTCGCACGGGACCGCCGGCGGTCGCTCCGTGATCCGGTGCGATCGGTCGGATCCGTACGGCACGGTCATTCGTGCGACTCCGCCGGATGCCCGCGCGCCGCATTTCCGGCCCGCGCGCCCACGCTCTTCGCTCTTCCCGGACCGCCCTCCGGCGGTCGACGCACGCACCGCGATGCCTCGGCGCCGCGGCACTCGACGGGAGATCCGTGATTCCTTCGCGCCGCGGACTTCGCGACCGGAATCACGGTGGACGACTTCCGGAAAAAAAGTGGATCTTGCTCTAAAACTGTGGACAACTCACCGGTTGTGAATATCCCGTTCGCCCATACCGGCGACTTCCGGAGAGCAGCGCATCCGCTACGCTGAGTGACGAAACGAGGGCGTACCGAGCGCCTCACGGAGACGAGGGAGGGCGGGGCCGATGATCGGTGCCGGCCGCCGGGGGCGGGCCAAAACGCGTCCGGACATGCGACGACCCCCGCCGGGGGGGAGAGCGGGGGTCGTCTCTCCGGCCGACTCGGGGGGGGAGGAGCCGGACCGGGTTAGCACGGTCGCGAACGATCCGTGACTTCCATGGTGTACCCGAGAGGCTTCTCAGGCAAACCCACACGCCCCAGCGTACGCCGAATGGCGGGCACCTATGCTCAGGCTCGTGGAAAACCACTCCTTGCCGCGCACAGCAGCCTTCTTTGACCTGGACAAGACGGTCATTGCGAAGTCATCGACCTTGACCTTCAGCAAGTCCTTCTACCAAGGCGGTCTGATCAACCGCCGCGCAGTACTGCGGACTGCCTACATCCAGTTCGTCTTCCTGGCCGGTGGCGCCGACCACGAACAGATGGAGCGGATGCGGGAGTACCTCTCCGCGCTCTGCAAGGGCTGGAACGTCCAGCAGGTCAAGGAGCTGGTCGCCGAGACCCTGCACGACCTGATCGACCCGATCATCTACGACGAGGCGGCGTCCCTCATCGAGGAGCACCACGCCGCCGGCCGGGACGTCGTGATCGTCTCCACCTCCGGCGCCGAAGTCGTCGAACCCATCGGCGAGCTGCTCGGAGCCGACCGGGTCGTGGCGACGCGGATGGTCGTCGGCGACGACGGCTGCTTCACCGGGGAGGTGGAGTACTACGCCTACGGCCCCACGAAGGCGGAGGCCATCAGGGAGCTGGCGGAGACGGAGGGGTACGACCTCTCCCGCTGCTACGCGTACAGCGACTCCGCCACCGACCTGCCCATGCTGGAGGCCGTCGGGCACCCGTACACGGTCAATCCCGACCGCGCCCTGCGCCGTGAGGCGGCCGCACGGGATTGGCCGGTTCTGGTCTTCGACCGCCCGGTCCGGCTGAAGCAGCGCCTGCCCGCCTTCCGGATGCCGCCCCGTCCGGCGCTCGTGGCAGCGGCAGCGGTGGGCGCGGCGGCCGCCACGGCGGGGCTGGTCTGGTACGCCAGCCGGCGACGGCAGTCCGCCTGATGCCGCGCGTCGGCCGGCCGGTCGACGCGCGGCATACACAAGACATAAGAAGACATGGATACCGGTCGGATTGCGCTCAGATCCGGAATATAACGGTCATCCGGCCCTGACAAGTAAAAAGTGGAGCGAGGGCTTTCGCATCCTCCCGGACGGGAGTACAAAGGACTTAACGGCCCGCGAGACCAAGGACATCCGAAAGGATCACCTGTTGAGCAAGAAGGCCCCACGGACCGAACAGCACGAAAGCTGAGCACCCACGCGACGTCGACCCGTCGATTACGGGCCAGCCGCACCAGGCGTCGGGCAAAGTCCCCGCCTGATGGGCATATATCGAGGACGCATGGTAACTCGGCGGACGTGCCAGCGGCGGTACCGCCTTGCGGTACCGCCGCAACCCTGTACGGGTGTCCATCCCGCCGGGACGCCGGGCCCGGCCCGCCTCCGCCCCCGGCGCTACGCCGCTCCGCGCTGGAGCGCCTCGCACACGGCCGTCGACTCCCGGACGCCGAGTTCGACCGCGCGCCCGCAGTGCGCGATCCACGCCGCCATGCCGTCCGGAGTACCGGACAGATAGCCCTCGAACGCCGCGACGTAGGCGGCGCGCCCCTGCTCGGCATGGCCGACCTCGGCCGGGCAGATCGCCTTGGGGTCCAGACCGCTGCCGATGAGCACGATGCGCTCGGCCGCCCGCGCCACCAGTCCGCTGTACGAGGTGAAGGGCCGCAGCGCCAGCAGCTCGCCGTGCACCACGGCGGCCGTCACCAGCGCAGGGGCGGAGCTGCCCGCGACGATCAGGTCCGCCAGGCCCTCAAGACGGCCCGCGACCTCGGTGGCGTCCGGCAGCGGAGCCTCGATCAGCGGCTCGTGGACGAGCTCGCCTTCCCGCCGGGGCCGCCCCACCGCATCCGCCGGCGAGTCCACGCCGGCCGTACCGGCCCCCGGCGCCGGCGAGGCACCGGCCGGCCGTCCCGGGTCGCCCGCCGCCACCAGGTGCAGCCGCGCCAGCACCCGCATCGGCGACTGCCGCCAAATGGACAGCAACTGCCCCGCCTCGGCACTCAGACGCAGCGCGGCACCGACGGTCCGCGCCTCCTCGTCGGCGCCGAAGTCGGTACGACGGCGGACCTCCTCCAGCGCCCAGTCGGCGCCGGACAGGGCCGCCGAGGCACGCGCGCCCCGCAGCGCCGCCTCGGAGGTCACCTCATGGCCACGGCGCCGCATCACACGGTGCCCGTAGACCCGGTCGACGGCCTTGCGAACGGAGTCCACGGCATCGGGCACACCGGGCAGCGCCCCCAGCGCGACCAGGGGGTCAGCGGGATTCGTACTCATAGGTAGCGAGGCTACGCGCCCGGCACCCGGCCCCCACCTTGGAGTGGCGTTCCTCATACCCGATCGCGACAACCGGCGATCGCGCCACTACTGCCCGCTACGCTATCTGAACATGAAGATCGCTTTCGTAGGGAAGGGCGGCAGCGGGAAGACCACGCTGTCCTCGCTCTTCATCCGCCATCTCGTCGCCAATGAGGTTCCGGTCCTCGCGGTGGACGCCGACATCAACCAGCACCTCGGGGCCGCCCTCGGTCTCGGGGAGGAGGAAGCCGCCGCGCTGCCGGCGATGGGAGCGCACCTGCCGCTGATCAAGGAGTACTTGCGCGGCAGCAACCCCCGCATCCCCTCCCCCGAGACGATGATCAAGACGACCCCGCCCGGGGAGGGGTCGCGGCTGCTGCGCGTCTGCGAGGACAACCCGGTCTACGACGCGTGCGCCCGCCCGGTGCACCTGGACGACGGCACGATCAGGCTGATGGCGACCGGACCGTTCACCGAGGCCGACCTCGGGGTCGCCTGCTACCACTCCAAGGTCGGTGCGGTGGAGCTCTGCCTCAACCACCTGGTCGACGGGCCCGACGAGTACCTCGTGGTCGACATGACGGCCGGCAGCGACTCGTTCGCGTCCGGGATGTTCACCCGCTTCGACATGACCTTTCTGGTGGCCGAGCCGACCCGGAAGGGCGTCTCCGTCTACCGCCAGTACAAGGAGTACGCGCGCGACTTCGGCGTCGAGCTGCGGGTCGTCGGCAACAAGGTGCAGGGCAGGGAGGACGTCGACTTCCTCCGCGAGGAGATCGGCGACGACCTGCTCGTCACGGTCGGCCACTCCGACTGGGTCCGGTCCATGGAGAAGGGCCGCCCCGCGCGCTTCGAACTGCTGGAGGCGGAGAACCGGATGGCGCTCCAGTCGTTGCAGAACGCCGCCGACGACTCCTACCGGCACCGCGACTGGGAGCGGTACACGCGCCAGATGGTGCACTTCCACCTGAAGAACGCGGAGAGCTGGGGCAACGCGAAGACGGGGGCCGACCTGGCCGCGCAGGTCGACCCCGGCTTCGTCCTCGGTGAGGGGCTCGGCGCCGTTCAGCCCGCCTGACGGCGGGTGACGGCCCCGGCGGGGGCGCCCGCCGGGGCCTGCGACGGGGCGCCGGGCGAGGCGGCGGTGACCGGCCGGGCGGCGAGGAAGGCCGCCCAGCCGTCCTTCGGCGCCTCGCCCACCTTCAGGGTGCGCAGTTTGGCCAGGACGGTCGGGTCCTGCGCGTCGAGCCAGTCCGCCAGCTGCCGGAACGACACGCAGCGCACCTCGCTGCGGACGCAGACCTGCGCGATCGTCTCCTCGATGGCGCGCATGTAGGTGCCGCCGTTCCAGGATTCGAAGTGGTTGCCGATGATCAGCGGAGCGCGGTTGCCGTTGTAGGCGCGGTCGAAGGCCTGGAGCATCCCGTCCCGGAACTGGTTGCCCCAGAACCGGTGCATGGAGGGATCGCCCTTGGTCGTCCTCGACTGGTTGACCAGGAAGTTGTAGTCCATCGACAAGGTTTCGAAGGCCCGCCCCGGGACGGGGATCATCTGGAGCGAGAGGTCCCACAGACCCCGCTCCTTCCCGGGCCAGACCTGGTTGCTGACGCCGCTCGTGTCGTACCGCCAGCCGAGTTCGCTCGCGGCGCGGACGAAGTTGTCCCGGCCCTCCAGGCAGGGGGTACGGGCGCCGATGAGCTCCGTGTCGTAGTCGAACGGCAGCGGCTTCTCCGTCGCCAGGCCCGCGTTCGTCCTCCAGTGCTTGACGAAGGACTTGGCCTGGGAGATCTCGCTCTTCCAGTCCTCGACCGACCAGGTGCCGACGCCGCTCTCCGGGCCGCAGAAGTGGCCGTTGAAGTGCGTGCCGATCTCATTGCCCTCCTGCCAGGCGCCGCGCAGTTCGCGGACGGTGGCACGGATGCCCTCGGTGTCGTTGAAGCCGATGTCGGAGCGGCCGGGGGCATGGCCGGGCGGGTTGTAGAGCGTCGACTTCTCCTCCGGCAGCAGATAGACCCCGCTGAGGAAGTACGTCATCGTCGCGCCGTACTTCTTGCCCACCCCGCGGAAGTGGGAGAAGAGCTTCTGGCTGTCCTCACCGGCTCCGTCCCAGGAGAAGACGACGAACTGGGGCGGCTTCTCACCGGGCTTGAGGCGCTCGGGCTTGCGCAGTCCGGGCTGGGCGCCGGTGTAGGCGGTCGAGCCGTCGCCGATGAGGCGGACCACGCTCTTGGGCGGCCCCACCCGCTTGGGGCCGGCCGCGCCCCGGGTGTCGTCGTCGGCGCCGGAGCATCCGGCCAGACCCGCCGCCAGCGCGACCGCCACTCCGGCCGCGACGGCGATCGCCCCGACCGGACGCCCACCCGGAAGGGACGCTCGCCGGACGACCCCGTGCCGGTGCCGGACGGACCCGCCGGGAACGACCCCACCCGGTACGCCCCCGCCCGGGGCGTCCCCGAGGGGGGCGCCGTCCGTGCCGGGCCGCGCGGCGGCTCCGCGCCGGGCGGCGTTCCGGAGGGAGGTCAGGCGCCGGGCGGCGCTGATGCGGGCGGCGAGCCCGTGCGTGGCGGTCTTCTTCGTGGCGGCCATCTTCCGCCCACCCTTCTCGTGGTCCGCGGAGGTCTCTGCTGCGAGCGCCGTCAACGTCGCACCACGGAAGGCGGTGTGAAGATACGACAAGCCGTACTAGAACGACTAATCGCTGAATCGGGTGAAACTTTGCCCCTTATGCATCGAAAATAATGCCGGAGTCTTTACGTTCCATTACGATCTGTTTACAGAGAGTTGGCACACTCCCGCCGCTGCACGCCGTGACCCACGGCCGCGACCCCACGTTCGTTCGATCCGCACGTACCGCGACCGCGCCGCCCCGGAGGAGACGGGAATCCCCATGACTGCCTGCACCCCGGCCCGCACGAACCAGACCGGCCACCGTGACCGCCCCGGCCGGGCGTTCCGCGCCGCCGTGAGGCCCCGCTCGAAGCGACCGCACAGCCCGCCCCCGGGCGGGGGCGGCCGACGGTTCCGCGTGGCGGGGGCCGACGTCTCCGCCTCCATCGCCGTGTTCCTCATCGCCCTGCCGCTCTCCCTCGGCATCGCGCTCGCCACCGGCGCCCCCCTCCAGGCAGGTCTGGTGGCGGCCGCGGTCGGCGGTGTGGTCGCCGGCCGGCTCGGCGGCTCACCGCTCCAGGTCAGCGGCCCCGCCGCGGGGCTGACCCTGGTCACCGCCGAGCTCATCCAGAAGTACGGCTGGCGCACCACCTGCGCCATCACCGTCCTGGCCGGGCTCGCCCAACTCGCGCTGTCCGCCCTGCGGGTGGCGCGCTCGGCCCTGGTGGTGTCCCCGGCGATCGTGCACGGCATGGTGGCCGGCATCGGCGTCACCATCGCCCTCGCCCAGCTCCATGTCGTGCTCGGCGGTACGCCGCAGAGCTCCGCCGTGGACAACTTCCTGGGCCTGCCCTCCCAGTTGGCCGACCTGCACACCGCCGCGGTGTCGGTGAGCGCCGTGACCGTCGTGGTGCTGCTGGTGTGGCCCAGGCTCCCCGGGCGGGCCGGCCGGGGACTGCGGAAGATCCCGGCGGCGCTCGTCGCGGTGGCCGCCGCGACCGTCCTGGCCGTCGCCGCCGGGGTCGGCGTCCCCCGGGTCGACCTGCCCTCCTGGAGCAGTCACGCGCTCCCCGGGCTGCCGGAAGGCCCCGCCCTCGGCATCGCCACCGGTGTCCTGACCATCACGCTCGTCACCAGCGTCCAGTCGCTGCTGTCGGCCGTGGCCGTCGACAAGCTGGTGGCCGCCCGCAAGGACGTCACGGTCCACGTCCCCCGCTCCAACCTCGACCGGGAGCTGGCGGGACAGGGCGCGGCCAACATCGTGTCCGGCGCGCTCGGCGGGCTGCCGGTCGCGGGCGTCGCCGTGCGGAGCGTGGCCAACGTGTCCGCGGGCGCGGTGAGCCGGCACTCCACGATGCTGCACGGCCTGTGGGTGGTGCTGGCCGCCCTCGTCCTCGTACCCGTCCTGGATCTGATCCCGCTGCCGGCGCTCGCCGCGCTGGTCATGGTCATCGGCATCCAGATGGTCAGCATCACCCACATCCGCAGCGTCACCCGCCACCGCGAGGTGCTGGTCTACGCGACGACCATCTCCGGCGTCGTCCTGATCGGCATCCTGGAGGGCGTGGCTCTCGGCATCGCCATGGCCAGCGGGGTGGCCATGCAGCGCCTGACCAGGACCCGGATCACCAGGGAGACCAAGGGGGATGTCGAGCACATCCGGGTGCGGGGCCAGTTGACCTTCCTGGCCGTACCCCGGCTGACCCGGGCGCTGCACCAGATCCCCCAGGGGGCGAACGTGGTCGTGGAGCTGGACGGCTCGTTCATGGACCACGCGGCGTACGAAACCCTCCAGGACTGGCAGACGTCCCACGCCGCGCGGGGCGGGCGGGTCGAGATGACCGGACGCACCGGGGTCAGGATCGCGGAACCCGGCGCGGGCGCGCACGCCTGCTGCCGCCCCTGGACGCCCTGGCGCAACCACCACTGCGGGGAGCACCCCGCGGCCGAGCCCGAGCAGGAGGCGAGGGGCCAGGCGGAGAGCCGGGTGAACGGGCATCAGCTCGCCAGCGGACTCAGCTCGTTCCAGCGCAACACCGCCCCCCTGGTCCGTGACGAGCTGGCCCGGCTCGCGCGGGAGGGCCAACGGCCGTCGCAGCTCTTCCTGACCTGCGCCGACTCCCGGCTGGTCACCAGCATGATCACGGCGAGCGGCCCGGGGGACCTGTTCACCGTGCGCAACGTCGGCAATCTGGTGCCCCTGCCGGGTGCGGAGAGCGGGGACGACTCGGTGGCGGCCGCGATCGAGTACGCGGTGGAGGTCCTGCGCGTGCAGTCCATCACCGTGTGCGGGCACTCGGGCTGCGGGGCGATGCAGGCCCTGCTGAGCGGCGGTCCCGACGCGGCGCAGACGCCACTGCGGCGCTGGCTGCGCCACGGGGTGCCGAGCCTGGAGCGGATGCGCAGCGCGCCCTCCACGTGGGCCCGGCTGTCCGGCGGCCCTTCCGGCGACAGCGCGGGGCGGCCGCCCGTCGACGCGACCGAGCAGCTCTGCCTGACCAATGTGGTCCAGCAGCTGGAGCACCTGAAGGCCCATGACGCCGTGGCCCGCCGGCTCGCCGAGGGCTCGCTGGAGCTGCACGGCATGTACTTCCACGTCGGTGAGGCACAGGCGTACCTCCTGGACGAGGACGGGAACCGGGGCGGGGACACCGGCCGCGACCGGGGCGCGGACGGGCACGGGAGCAGGGACGGCGATGGGGACGGGGAGGCGCGGGGCGACGGTGCCGTCTTCCACTGGGTGGCCCCCTCCGCCCACCCCCAGCCCACCCGTGCCTCGTACCCGACCTCCCCCATGAACCCCGACTCCCCGGAAACCCCCTCCGGACTCGCGGGCGCCTCCCACGCCGCGCCCAAGGAGGGAGCACCCGCCTGACCGCGTGCCCGCGGCGCGGCCGGGACCGGGCGCGGACGGGACCGGGGCGCGTGAACCGACCGGGGCGCGTGAACCGACCGGGGGCCGGGGCCGTGGGAGTAATCGGTGGCCCTTCCTCCCCACCGCCCGGGGAGGAGGGGTCACTTGACCACCCGGTCCCGTTCACCCCGTCGGCCGATGCCCACCGGCCTGCCACCCCCAAGAGGTCTAAACCAATGGGCGGGAAGCTCTTGTCACCCGGGCATCTGGCTGATGAGCTATGGGCTGGGACACATCGGACGCCCCGGGAATGGGAGATGTCGTGAGCAATGAAAGCCTGGCCAACCTGCTGAAGGAGGAGCGGCGGTTCGCACCGCCCGCCGAGCTGGCCGCGAACGCCAACGTGACGGCGGCCGCGTACGAGCAGGCCACGGCGGACAGGCTCGGCTTCTGGGCCGAGCAGGCACGGCGCCTCAGCTGGGCCACCGAGCCGACCGAGACCCTCGACTGGTCGAACCCGCCCTTCGCCAAGTGGTTCGCCGACGGCCGGCTCAACGTGGCGTACAACTGCGTGGACCGGCACGTCGAGGCCGGGCACGGCGACCGGGTCGCCATCCACTTCGAGGGGGAGCCGGGCGACAGCCGCGCCCTCACCTACGCCGAGCTCAAGGACGAGGTCTCCCGGGCGGCCAACGCGCTGACCGAGCTGGGCGTCCGCAAGGGCGACCGCGTCGCGGTGTACCTGCCGATGATCCCCGAGGCGGCCATCGCCATGCTGGCCTGCGCCAGGATCGGCGCCGCGCACTCCGTCGTCTTCGGCGGCTTCTCGGCGGACGCGGTCGCCTCCCGCATCCAGGACGCCGACGCCAAGCTGGTGATCACGGCCGACGGCGGTTACCGGCGCGGCAAGCCGTCCGCGCTCAAGCCGGCCATCGACGAGGCCGTCGCCAAGTGTCCGCAGGTGGAGCACGTCCTGGTGGTGCGCCGCACCGGCCAGGACACCGCGTTCACCGAGGGCCGGGACGTGTGGTGGGACGACATCGTCGCCCGCCAGTCGGCCGAGCACACCCCCGAGGCGTTCGACGCGGAGCACCCGCTCTTCATCCTGTACACGTCCGGTACGACGGGTAAGCCCAAGGGCATCCTGCACACCTCCGGCGGCTACCTCACGCAGGTGGCGTACACGCACCACGCGGTCTTCGACCTCAAGCCGGAGACGGACGTCTACTGGTGCACCGCCGACATCGGCTGGGTGACGGGCCACTCGTACATCGTGTACGGGCCGCTGGCCAACGGTGCGACGCAGGTGATGTACGAGGGCACGCCCGACACCCCGCACCAGGGCCGGTTCTGGGAGATCGTGCAGAAGTACGGCGTCACGATCCTCTACACGGCGCCGACCGCGATCCGCACGTTCATGAAGTGGGGCGACGACATCCCCGCCAAGTTCGACCTGTCGAGCCTCCGGGTCCTCGGGTCGGTCGGTGAGCCGATCAACCCCGAGGCGTGGGTCTGGTACCGGGAGAACATCGGCGCCGGCCGGACGCCGATCGTGGACACCTGGTGGCAGACCGAGACGGGCGCGATGATGATCTCGCCTCTGCCGGGCGTCACCGAGACCAAGCCCGGTTCGGCGCAGCGGCCCCTGCCGGGCATCTCCGCCACCGTCGTCGACGACGAGGCGAACGAGGTGCCCGACGGAGGCGGCGGCTACCTGGTCCTCACCGAGCCGTGGCCCTCGATGCTGCGCACCATCTGGGGCGACGACCAGCGGTACATCGACACCTACTGGTCCCGTTTCGAGGGCCGGTACTTCGCGGGCGACGGCGCCAAGAAGGACGACGACGGCGACATCTGGCTGCTCGGGCGGGTGGACGACGTCATGCTGGTGTCGGGCCACAACATCTCCACCACGGAGGTGGAGTCGGCGCTGGTGTCGCACCCGAAGGTCGCCGAGGCGGCGGTCGTGGGCGCGGCCGACGAGACGACCGGTCAGGCCATCGTGGCGTTCGTGATCCTGCGCGGCACGGCCAGCGAGGACGACGCGCTCGTCGACGACCTCCGCAACCACGTGGGCGCGACGCTCGGCCCGATCGCCAAGCCCAAGCGCATCCTGCCGGTGGCCGAGCTGCCCAAGACGCGCTCCGGCAAGATCATGCGCCGTCTGCTGCGTGACGTGGCGGAGAACCGCCAGCTCGGTGACGTCACCACGCTCACGGACTCGTCCGTCATGGACCTGATCCAGTCGCAGCTGCCGACGGCCTCCAGTGAGGACTGAGCCGCGCCGGCCGCCGTCACGACCGGACGGCCGCCGGCAAGGCCCGCGCCACCCGCGAGGCCACAGCGAAGAGGGCACCCGGGGCCGACGCGCCGGGTGTCCCTTTCGCGCATAAGGTGACTCTCACCGGATGTCCCCTCGCTCAGCGGGGTAGGGTGAAGGACGCGTCACAAGAGGATGACCATACGTCCGATCGTGGACGGAGCCGCTGGCTCATGGGGTGCGCCGGGAAGTCTGGTCGGCAGGTGTTTCGTCATGCCCGCCGAACGACCGGAGGTCCGCCATCGTGGCCGCGCCCGATCCCAGCACCCCGCCGACACCCGGCAGCGAGCCGCCGGGGCACAACGGTACCGAAGCCTCCGGCGGCACGTCCGCGTCGACGTCCACGTCCGCGTCCGCATCGACGTCCACGTCCGCGGGCGGGCCCGGGGCGGGCACGGGGTCCGGCACCGCGGCCGGGGTGGCACGCACGTTCCTGGGCCGGCTGCCGCTGCCGGAGCGGACGTACATCGCGGACGCGTTGCGGGCGGAGACCGTGGGCGGTGTGCTGCTCCTGCTCGCCGCCGTCGCCGCCCTCGTCTGGGCGAACACCCCGCTCAGCGGCAGCTACGAGTCCGTGCGCGACTTCCACTTGGGCCCGGCCGCCCTCGGCCTCGACCTGTCCGTGCAGCACTGGGCGGCGGACGGCCTGCTGGCCGTGTTCTTCTTCGTCGCCGGCATCGAGCTGAAGCGCGAGCTGGTCGTCGGTGAGCTGCGCGACCCCAAGGCGGCCGCCCTCCCCGTGATCGCCGCGCTCTGCGGCATGATCGCCCCCGCCCTCGTGTACGCGCTGGTCAACCTCGCCGGCGGGGGCTCCATGGACGGCTGGGCCGTCCCGACGGCTACCGACATCGCCTTCGCGCTCGCCGTCCTCGCCGTGATCGGCACCTCGCTGCCGTCCGCGCTCCGCGCCTTCCTCCTCACCCTGGCCGTCGTCGACGACCTCTTCGCGATCCTGATCATCGCCGTCTTCTTCACCGACGACCTGAACTTCGCGGCGCTCGGCGGCGCCGTCGCGGGTCTGGCCCTCTTCCATCTGCTGCTGCGCTTCGGTGTGCGCGGCTGGTACGTGTACGTGCCGCTGGCGCTGGTCATCTGGGGGCTGATGTACAACAGCGGCATCCACGCCACCATCGCCGGTGTCGCCATGGGCCTGATGCTGCGCTGCAAGCGCCGCGAGGGCGAGGACCACTCCCCCGGCGAGCGCGTCGAACACCTCGTCCGGCCGCTGTCGGCCGGTCTCGCCGTTCCCCTGTTCGCGCTGTTCTCGGCGGGAGTGGTCCTCTCCGGCGGCGCACTGGCCGACGTCTTCGGCCGGCCCGAGACCCTCGGCGTGATGCTCGGCCTGGTGGCCGGCAAGACGATCGGCATCTTCGGCGGTACGTGGCTGGCGGCCCGCTGCACAAATGCGTCGCTCAATCGGGACCTCGCCTGGGCGGACCTGTTCGCCGTCGCCACGCTCGCGGGCATCGGCTTCACCGTCTCGCTGCTCATCGGCGAGCTGGCCTTCGCCGGGGACGCGGCCCTGACCGACGAGGTGAAGGCGGCCGTCCTGATGGGCTCGCTCATCGCCGCCGTACTCGCCACCGTCCTGCTGAAGCTGCGGGTGCGGAAGTACCAGGCGCTGTACGCGGAGGAGGAGCGCGACGAGGACATGGACGGCGTGCCGGACGTGTACGAGGAGCACGACCCGGCGTACCACCTGCGGATGGCGGAGATCCATGAGAGGAAGGCCGCCGAACACCGGCGACTCGCCGAGGCGGTCGCGGGCGGTGCGGATCCCGGGACGGGCGCCCGGCCCGCCACGGGAGGCTCCGGGGAGCCGGCCGGGGACACCGGGGGCACGGAAGTGGCGGGGGCGTCGCGCACGGACGGCGACCGTCCGGCATGATCTGAGGTCGGACCGTAGGAGAGAAGAGGGAGCGAGACGATGAGCTACCCCGCCGACAATGGTGGACCTGGTGCGGAGCGCAGTCTCGGCCAGCTGGTCGCCTCGGCGACCGCCGAGATGTCCGCGCTGGTGCACGACGAGATCGCGCTGGCCAAGGCCGAACTGCGACAGGACGTCAAGCGCGGCGCGATGGGCGGTGCGGCCTTCAGCGTCGCGGGTGTCTTCGCGCTCTTCTCGCTGCCCGTGCTGAGCTTCGCCGCCGCGTACGGCATCCACAACCTGGGACTGGGGCTCGCCTGGTCCTTCCTGATCGTCGGCGGCGTGTACCTGCTGCTGGCGGGGCTGCTGGCGCTGCTCGCGGTGTCCAAGTTCAAGAAGGTCAAGCCGCCGGAGCGGTCCATCGCCTCGGCCAAGCGGTCCGCCGCCGTGCTCGGCAACGCCAAGCCGCACCCGCGTGCGACCCCCGGCCGTCCGGTTCGTCCCGCCCTGACGGTCAAGGACGAGGCCGAGGTTGTGGCACGCTCGTCCGCATGACGGTCCCTGAGAGCACCACCGGCAGTCCCGTACGGATCGATGGTCCCTGGACGCATCGTGACGTGGCGGCCAACGGGGCGCGCTTCCACATCGCCGAGATGGGCGACGGTCCGCTGGTGTTGCTGCTGCACGGCTTCCCGCAGTTCTGGTGGACGTGGCGGCACCAGCTCCCCGCGCTCGCCGACGCGGGGTTCCGGGCGGTCGCGATGGACCTGCGGGGCGTGGGCGGCAGCGACCGTACGCCGCGGGGTTACGACCCGGCGAACCTGGCGCTCGACATCACCGGTGTGGTGCGGTCGCTCGGCGAGCCGGACGCCGCGCTGGTGGGCCACGACCTGGGCGGGTACCTGGCGTGGACGGCGGCGGTGATGCGCCCGAAGCTGGTGCGCCGGCTGGCCGTCTCGTCGATGCCGCACCCCCGCCGCTGGCGTTCGGCGATGCTGTCCGACTTCTCGCAGTCGCGTGCCGGGTCGTACGTCTGGGGCTTCCAGCGGCCGTGGCTGCCGGAGCGTCAGCTCGTCGCGGACGACGCGGCGTTGGTGGGGCGGCTGATCCGCGACTGGTCCGGCCCGGGCCAGGAGCCGAGTGAGGACGCGATCGACGCGTACCGGCGGGCGATGACCATCCCGTCGACGGCCCACTGCTCGATCGAGCCGTACCGCTGGATGGTGCGGTCGCTGGCGCGCCCGGACGGCATCCAGTTCAACCGCCGGATGAAGCGGCCCGTCCGGGTTCCCACGCTGCACCTGCACGGCTCGCTGGACCCGGCCATGCGGACGCGGAGCGCGGCGGGTTCGGGCGAGTACGTGGAAGCCCCGTACCGCTGGCGGCTGTTCGACGGCCTGGGGCACTTCCCCCATGAGGAGGACCCGGTGGCGTTCTCCACGGAGCTGGTCAACTGGCTGAAGGACCCCGAACCGGACCGGTAGTCACCGCCCGGGCACGGGGAGACGACCACACGCTCGTCCGACGAACGGGTTGTACGACGAACAGCCAATTGCCCGGCGCATAGGCCAATTGGCGGGCCCGGAGGCGGTTACCGACCATGGGGCCCGGGCAGACGTCGGGGTATGGGCTGGACGCACGACTACGCTGACTCAGCACGGAACCGCCGCGCGGCCTCTGCGCCGATTCCCCAGAGGAGCGGCCCCCCGGTCGCCCAGGGGGCGGACCTCCGACTCGGGATCCCCCGTATCCTCCGCCGCCGCGCCCGCTGGGTCTCCGCGCGTCTCCGCCACACCCGCGACTAGGACACGATCCAGCGGCGGGCCGAGCGCGACCAGGCGACGGGCCGAGCGCGACCAGGGGCGGGCCGGGCAGACCGGTCGCCGCCCCGGGAGCGGGCTCGGGTCAGAGGGCGCAGCCCTGGCTGTCGACCTGCTGGCCGGCGGTCCGGCCGAGCTCGATGTCCTGCTGGATCTCGTCGGCCGTCAGGGCGTAACCGGTGTTCGGGTCGTCCAGGCTCCTCGCGAAGATCACCCCGTACACCCTGCCGTCCGCGGTGAGGAGCGGGCCGCCGGAGTTGCCCTGGCGGACCGTGGCGTACAGCGAGTACACGTCACGGCGGACCTCGCCGCGGTGGTAGATGTCCGGTCCGTCGGCGTTGATCCGGCCGCGCACGCGCGCGGAGCGGACGTCGTAGGCGCCGTTCTCCGGGAAGCCCGCGACGATCGCGCTGTCACCGCTGCGCGCGTCCGCGTCCGCGAACCGGAGCGGCTTGGCCTCCAGGTCGGGTACGTCCAGTACGGCGATGTCGCGCTGCCAGTCGTACAGGACCACCTTGGCGTCGTACCGCCGGCCCTCGCCGCCTATCTGGACGGTCGGCTCGTCGACCCCGCCCACGACATGGGCGTTGGTCATCACGCGGCGCTCGGCGAAGACGAAGCCGGTGCCTTCGAGGACCTTGCCGCAACTCGGCGCCGTACCGACGACCTTGACGATGGAGCTCTTGGCGCGGGCGGCCACCGGGCTTCCGGCGAGCGCCGGGTCGGGGGCGCGGACCTCGGTGATCGGCTCGTTGGCGAACGGGCTGAAGACCTGGGGGAAGCCGTTCTGCGCCAGTACGGAGGTGAAGTCGGTGAACCACGTGGTGGCCTGGGTGGGCATCACGCGGGAGACGCCGAGCAGCACCTTGGAGTTGCGGACCTCCTTGCCCAGGGTGGGCAGGGTGGTCTGGGCCAGGAACGAGCCCAGCAGCCACGCCACGAGCAGCATCGCGACCACGTTGACGAGGGCGCCGCCGGTGGCGTCCAGCGCGCGCGCCGGCGACCAGGTGATGTGGCGGCGCAGCTTGTTGCCGAGGTGGGTGGTGAAGGCCTGCCCCACGGAGGCGCACACGATCACGATGACGACGGCGACGATGGCGGCGGTCGTCGACACCTTGGCGTTGTCCGTCAGCGGCCCCCAGACGAGGGGGAGGAGATAGACGGCGACGAGCCCGCCGCCGAGGAATCCGATCACCGACAGGATGCCGACGACGAAGCCTTGGCGGTACCCGACGATCGCGAACCACACGGCGGCGACCAGCAGCAGAATGTCCAGCACGTTCACCGTCATTAGCCTCGCAGATTCGTCTCCGGTCGCCCCAGTCGCCCCGTTCGGCCGCCGGAGCACAGCGTCAGCCTGTCATGAGCGCCAGTCGAGCGGGACCTGCTTCTCCCGGTCCCAGGGGCGCTCCCAGCCGGCGAAGTGGAGGATCCGGTCGATCACCCCGGCGGTGAAACCCCAGACCAGGGCCGATTCGACCAGGAATGCCGGACCTCGGTGGCCGCTGGGGTGGACGGTGGTGGCGCGGTTGGCCGGCTCCGTGAGATCCGCCACGGGAACGGTGAAGACCCGGGCCGTCTCGGCCGGGTCGACGGCCCGGAACGGGCTCGGGGCGCGCCACCAGCCGAGGACGGGCGTCACGACGAAGCCGCTGACCGGGATGTAGAGCCGGGGCAGCACGCCGAAGACCTGTACGCCGGCGGGGTCGAGGCCCGTCTCCTCCTCGGCCTCGCGCAGGGCGGCACGCAGCAGGCCGTCGGCCTCCGGGTCGCCGTCCTCGGGGTCCAGGGCGCCGCCCGGGAAGGACGGCTGCCCGGCGTGCGAGCGGAGGCTGCCGGCGCGCTCCATGAGCAGCAGCTCGGGGCCGTGGTCACCCTCCCCGAACAGGATGAGCACCGCGGACTGGCGGCCCCCGGTCTCGGGCGGCAGGAACCGGCTGAGCTGCTCCGGCGCGACGGTCCGGGCGGCCCGCGCGACCGGCTCCAGCCACTCGGGCAGCCCCTCCTCGCTCACGACGACCGGCGCCCCCGCGGCCGTGCCCCCGGCCGCCGCCCGGGGATGGGCGGGGGTGGTGGCGGTGGTGGGGCTGGGGGTGGTGGTGGAGCTGGGGGTGGTGGGGTGCGCGGGGAGCACCGGATCGGTGGAGGCCGGGGCGGAGGGCCGGGCGTGGGCGGCGGCGGGGTGCGCGGAGGCGACGGGTCGCGCCGGGACCGGGGCGGCGGCGGGAGCGGCGGATTCCGGTCCGGCGGCGGCATGCGGGGCGGGCGCGGCCCCGGACGCCGGCGCGGTGCCGTGGGTGCGGCGCGGGGCGGTGGGCTCGATGCCCGCCGGCGGGCCGGGCCGGGGACCGGCCGGCCGGGCCGGGCGGTCGCTCCCGCGGTCGTACGTGTCTTCCTCAGCGCGCGTCATAGGCACCCCCGGCTTCACCACGCGTTCCTGCCACTGGTTCGTTCCGTCACTCGTCACCGGTGCCCAGCGGCGCCGCCGGGCTGCCGGGGTAGTCCGGAGGCGGGGCGAGCCGCTGGCCCGGGTAGCCGCCCATCTCGTACTTGAGGAGCTTCCTGGCCTTCTCCGGGTCGGTCTCGCCCTCCCCGTACGCCGGGCACAGCGGCGCGATCGGGCAGGCACCGCAGGCCGGCTTGCGGGAGTGGCAGATGCGCCGGCCGTGGAACACCACCCGGTGGGACAGCATGGTCCACTCCGACTTGGGGAAGATCGCGCAGATCTCCGCCTCGACCTTCTCGGGGTCCTCCTGCTCGGTCCACTTCCACCGCCGGACCAGCCGGCCGAAGTGGGTGTCCACGGTGATGCCCGGCACACCGAAGGCGTTGCCCAGGACCACGTTCGCCGTCTTCCGGCCCACGCCCGGCAGCGTCACCAAGTCCTCCAGCCGGCCCGGGACCTGGCCGCCGAAGGTGTCCCGCAGGGCGGCGGACAGGCCCAGCAGCGACTTGGCCTTGGCGCGGAAGAAGCCGGTCGGCCGGATGATCTCCTCCAGCTCCTCCGGGGCCGCCGCCGCCATGTCCTCCGGCGTCGGGTACTTCGCGAACAGCGCGGGCGTCGTCTGGTTCACCCGGAGGTCGGTGGTCTGGGCCGACAGGACGGTCGCGACGAGCAGTTCGAAGGGGTTGCGGAAGTCGAGCTCGGGATGGGCGTACGGATAGACCTCGGCCAGCTCGCGGTTGATCTTGCGGGCGCGGCGCACCATCGCCAGGCGTGATTCCGGCTTCCAGGGCCGGACGGCCCTCTCGTCCTTCGCGGCCCTCTCACCGCCGGCGACCTTCGCCGTCTTGGCGGTCGTCGCGGCCTTGGCGGTCTTGGCGGTCTTGGCGGCTTTGGCCGTGTTGGCGGTCTTCGCCGTCTTGGCCACCTTCGTCACTTTGTCCGCTTTTGTCGCTTTCTTCGCCGCGGCCGGCACATGTTCGCCCACAGCGGAATTCTGTTCCCCGGACACTCTCCCGGCCCCCTTGGCCTGCGCTCTCACCGGCGAATTGGACACCCGGCCAGCCTAAGCTGCCCCAGGGACATGTGCCCCGGCCATGATGGATCAAGACCCAATCGGGCCCCTGCCGTACGGACACGCGTACCAGTGCGTCAAACTTGTTGTGATTGATCGCACTGTTTTACCGTCCGGCATCATGGGACCCACCGTCCCTGAGCAGGTCGACATAGGAGAGATTCGTGGACGACGTTCTGCGGCGCGCCCCGCTCTTCGCGGCGCTCGATGACGAGCAGGCCGCGGAGCTCCGCGCCTCGATGAGTGAAGTGACGCTCGCCCGTGGCGACGCGCTCTTCCACGAGGGCGATCCGGGCGACCGGCTCTACGTGGTCACCGAGGGCAAGGTGAAGCTCCACCGCACGTCCCCCGACGGACGCGAGAACATGCTCGCCGTCCTCGGTCCGGGCGAGCTGATCGGTGAGCTGTCCCTCTTCGACCCGGGGCCGCGCACCGCCACCGCCACCGCCCTCACCGAGGTCAAGCTGCTCGGCCTCGGCCACGGCGACCTCCAGCCCTGGCTGAACGCCCGCCCCGAGGTCGCCACGGCCCTGCTGCGCGCGGTCGCCCGCCGCCTCCGCAAGACCAACGACCAGATGTCCGACCTGGTCTTCTCCGACGTGCCGGGCCGGGTCGCCCGGGCGCTCCTGGACCTGTCGCGCCGCTTCGGCGTGCAGTCCGAGGAGGGCATCCACGTGGTGCACGACCTCACGCAGGAGGAGCTGGCGCAGCTCGTCGGCGCCTCCCGCGAGACGGTCAACAAGGCCCTCGCCGACTTCGCCGGCCGCGGCTGGCTGCGCCTGGAGGCGCGGGCCGTGATCCTGCTGGACGTCGAGCGGCTCGCCAAGCGCTCGCGCTAGTACGCGACGCCACGCGACGCGACGGACCACACGCGCCGAAGGGCCGCCCCGGACATCTCCGGGGCGGCCCTTCGCGCGTCGCGGTCCGTCAGTTCTTGGTGCCGTCCACGATCAGCGGGTTGCCGCTGCCGCCGCCGCACGGCACCGCGTACACCGGGTTCTTGGCGGCCGCCTCCTTGTAGGCGTCGATGCACTGGTTCAGCAGCACCTTGTCGCTGAGCGAGTTGTTGAGGATCTTGTTGGCGCGGGCGATGCCCTCCGCCTCGATCCGGCGCCGCTCGGCCTCCGCCTTCGCCGTACGCGCGGCCTCCGTCGCCCGTTCGGTCGCCTGCTGCTGCTGGATCTTCCGGTCGATCTGGTTCTGGAGCTGGTCCGACGGCTTGACGTTCCGGAGGTTCACGGTCGTCACGTCGATGCCGCGCGGGGCGAGGCGCTCCTTGATCAGGTCGGCGATCTCGGTGTTGATCTGCTCGCGGGCGGTGGCGTAGCCCTCCTCGCTCGTGTGGCGGGCGAAGACGTTACGGATGATCTCCCGGCTGTCGGGGAAGACCAGGCGCTGCTGGATGGCCTCCTCGCTGCCGGCCAGCTTGTACAGCTCGACCGCCTTGGCCGGGGTCACGGCCCACTTCACCGTGACCTCCACGTACATCACACCGCCCTGCGAGGAGCGGACCTCGACGACGTCCTTGTCGGACAGGTTGAGGTCGACCGGGCGGGTCGAGAAGGTCGTGACGTTGGTGAACGGCGAGGTGAAGTTCATGCCGGCCGTCATGGGCGTGCCGACCTTGCCGAAGGTGACGGGCACGCCGACCTCGTACGCGCTGATGACGTGCAGGCAGCTGGTGACGGCGGCGAACAGACCGGCGATCAGCGCGCCGGCCGAGCCGAGCTTGAGGCCGCGGCTGTCGTTGCCGCGGGCGACGAAGAACAGCACCACGGCGGCGATGAGCAACAGGATGGACAGGACGAACACGGCGGGATCCCCCCAGGGACGGAGCACAGAAGTAAGCGGAGCGTAAGGCATTGGCCTCCGGCCGGTCCTCCATGCCCGGGCAGCGTCCGGGCCCGGCCCCAACGGAAGGTCCCTGTCCCCGCACCTCCGGCCCCGCCGGGAGGTCCCTGTCCCCGCACCTCCGGCCCCGCCGAGCTCCCGGCCCCGGGCTCCCGCGCGGCCCCGCGTAGCCCGCACAGGCCCCGGTGGCCCCATGTACGCCTCGCCCCGGCGCGGGCCGCACACGGGGCCGCGACCCCGGCGCCGGTCCCTCAGATGAGGCCGTGCTCCGTCAGGTACTCCAACTGCGCCCGCACCGACAGCTCGGCCGCCGGCCACAGGGACCGGTCGACGTCCGCGTACACGTGCGCGACGACGTCCGCCGCCGTCCGGTACCCGTTCTCGACGGCGGTCTCCACCTGGGCGAGCCGCGTCGCGCGGTGGGCCAGGTAGTACTCGACCGCCCCCTGGGCGTCCTCCAGGACCGGCCCGTGGCCCGGGAGCACCGTGTGGACGCCATCGTCGACGGTCAGCGACCGCAGTCGCCGCAGGGAGTCCAGGTAGTCGCCGAGCCGCCCGTCGGGGTGCGCGACCATCGTCGTACCGCGCCCCAGGATGGTGTCGCCGGTCAGGACCGCGCGGTCGGCCGGCAGGTGGAAGCTCAGCGAGTCGGCGGTGTGCCCCGGCGTGGCGACGACCCGCAGCTCCAGGCCGCCGACCTCGACGGCCTTCCCCGCCGACAGTCCCTCGTCACCGAGCCGCAGCGCGGGGTCCAGGGCCCGCACGGCGGTCCCCGTCAGCTCGGCGAACCGCCCCGCGCCCTCGGCGTGGTCCGGGTGCCCGTGCGTGAGGAGCGTGAGCGCCACGCGCTTGCCGAGCTCTTCGGCGGTGTCGACGACCCGTCGCAGGTGGGCCTCGTCCAGCGGGCCCGGGTCGACCACGACGGCGAGCGGCGAGTCCGGTTCGGACAGGATCCAGGTGTTCGTGCCGTCCAGCGTCATCGCGGACGGGTTCGGCGCGAGGACGTTGACGGTCCGTTCCGTCGCGGGGCCGGAGACCACGGCTCCGCGCGGCTGGCCGGGGAGGGCGGCCGCGTCCGTCATGCGTCCCCACCCCCGGCGCCGACCCTCTTGGTGAACTCCTCGTGCCCCGGCCAGCTCAGCACCACCTGGTCGCCCTCCAGCCGTGCCTGGGCCAGCACGGGGGCGAGGTCCTGCTCCCGGGCCCCCGCCAGTGCCTCGGCGGGCGTCCCGTACCCCTCCAGGGTCCTCAGGGTGGCGATCGTCGGCGGCATCATCAGCAGCTCGCCCCGGTCGTACCCGGCCGCCGCGTCCGCCGGGCGGATCCAGACGGTGCGGTCGGCCTCCGTCGAGGCGTTGGACGCGCGCTGCCCGGCCGGCAGGGCGGCCACGAAGAACCAGGTGTCGTACCGGCGCGGCTCGAACTCCGGGGTGATCCACCGCGCCCAGGCGCCCAGCAGGTCGGAGCGGAGCACCAGGCCCCGCCGGTCCAGGAAGTCGGCGAACGCCAGCTCACGTGCCACCAGGGCCGCCCGGTCCGCCTCCCAGCCGTCGCCCGTGGTGTCGGCGACGACCGTGTCGGGCGCCGGGCCGGCCAGCAGGACGCCGGACTCCTCGTACGTCTCGCGCACCGCCGCGCACACGATCGCCTGGGCCTCGGCGGGCTCCCCGACCCCGAGCCGGGCCGCCCACTCGGCCGGCGACGGGCCGGCCCACCGGACCGGATGCTCGTCCCGGGGGTCGACGCCACCACCCGGGTAGGCGTACGCGCCGCCCGCGAAGGCCATCGACGTACGCCGGCGCAACATGTGCACCTCCGGCCCGTCGGCGCCCTCCCGCAACAGCAGCACGGTCGCCGCGCGTCTGGGGGTCACCGCCGTGAGGGTGCCGCCCGCGAGCGCGCGGATGCGGTCGGGCCACTCGGGGGGATACCACTGACCATTGGACATGGCCGGATGCTATGCGCATCCGTCGAGATGTTCGAGAGGGAGAAAGGTGGATACGGCGACGCCCCCGCGCCCACCCAGCGGGGACCGGCGACGCCCCCGCGCCCACCCAGCGGACCGGCGCGACCCCGCGGCCACCCGGGCGTGGAGACGCCAACGGCCCCGCACCCACCCGGGGCACGGGGCCGTGTACGACCGGTCCGCTCAGTCCTGGACCAGCTCCACCTGGATCTCGACCTCGACCGGCGCGTCCAGCGGCAGCACCGCGACGCCCACCGCGCTGCGCGCGTGCACGCCCTTGTCGCCGAGCACCTCGCCCAGCAGCTCGCTGGCGCCGTTGAGGACGGCCGGCTGCCCGGTGAAGTCCGACGCCGAGGCGACGAACCCGACGACCTTGACCACCCGCGCGATCCGGTCCAGGTCACCGGCGACCGACTTCACGGCGGCCAGCGCGTTCAGCGCGCAGATGCGCGCGAGCTTCTTGGCCTCCTCCGGGGTGACCTCGCCGCCCACCTTGCCGGTGACCGGAAGCTTGCCGTCCACCATCGGAAGCTGGCCCGCCGTGTACACGTACACGCCCGACCGGACCGCCGGCTGGTACGACGCCAGCGGCGGCACCACGTCGGGCAGGGTCAGGCCCAGCTCGGCGAGCGTCGCCTCCACGCGGCCCGTCACGGCTTCGGCCGCTTCAGGTAGGCCACGAGCTGCTCGGGGTTGTTCGGCCCGGGAACGACCTGGACGAGCTCCCACCCGTCCTCGCCCCAGGTGTCCAGAATCTGCTTGGTCGCGTGCACGAGAAGGGGCACGGTCGCGTATTCCCACTTGGTCATGGAGCCGACTGTAGCCGCTGCCCGGGACCTCCTCCCGCCCAGGCGCCCCGCCCCGCACCACCCGCACCCCCGGCCCCGAGTCCTCGGCGGCCTCCGCCCCGCACCCCCGCCCGGCCCGGCCCGGCACGGCCGGAACCTTCCCGCGGCCGCACCGCCACAGCACCGCGCCACCCGCCTCGTCACGTCCCGCGACAGCACCGCGCCACGCGCCTCGACCCGCCAATCCGACCCGGGGGCGTTCGGCGCAGGACCCGACTGGTTAGGCTCGAATGCGTGAGCAGGCTCCAGGTCGTCAGCGGCAAGGGCGGTACCGGTAAGACGACGGTCGCCGCCGCCCTCGCGCTCGCCCTCGCGACCGAGGGCAAGCGGACCCTCCTCGTGGAGGTCGAGGGCAGACAGGGCATCGCACAGCTCTTCGAGACGGAGGCACTGCCTTACGAGGAACGCAAGATCGCCGTCGCGCCGGGCGGGGGCGAGGTGTACGCGCTGGCCATCGACGCCGAACGCGCGCTCCTCGACTACCTCCAGATGTTCTACAAGCTCGGCTCGGCGGGCCGCGCGCTCAAGAAGCTGGGCGCCATCGACTTCGCCACCACCATCGCACCGGGCGTCCGGGACGTCCTGCTGACCGGCAAGGCGTGCGAGGCGGTACGCCGGCGGGAGAAACACGGGGGCTTCGTGTACGACCACGTCGTCATGGACGCCCCTCCCACCGGCCGCATCACCCGCTTCCTGAACGTCAACGACGAGGTGGCGGGCCTGGCGAAGATCGGCCCGATACACAATCAGGCCCAGGCCGTGATGCGGGTGCTGAAGTCCCCCGAGACGGCGGTCCACCTGGTGACCCTCCTGGAGGAGATGCCGGTCCAGGAGACCGCCGACGGCATCGCCGAGCTGCGGGAGGCCGACCTCCCGGTGGGTGGCGTGGTGGTCAACATGGTCCGCCCGCACGTCCTGGACGAGGACGCGGTGCGGGCCGCGGCGGGCGACCAGCGCCCGGGCATCACCAAGGCGCTCACCGCGGCGGGCGTGAGCGGCGCCGCCCGGCTGGTCGGCCCCCTGCTGGACCAGGCCTCCGAGCACGCCCGGCGGGTGGAGCTGGAGCGGGAGCAGCGGGAGGCGCTGGCGAAGCTCCAGGTGCCGACGTACGAACTGCCCTTCCTCGGGGAGGGCGCGGACATCGCCGGTCTCTACCGGCTGGCCAAGGAACTGAGGAAGCTCGGGGTGGGCGCATGACTCTCGACGGGGCTCCCGGCCTGGAGATCGATCCGCTGCTCGACGACCCGGCGACCCGCATCATCGTGTGCTGCGGCGCGGGTGGCGTCGGGAAGACCACGACGGCGGCCGCCCTCGGCGTACGGGCGGCCGAACGCGGCCGCAAGGTGGTCGTCCTGACCATCGACCCGGCCCGCCGGCTCGCCCAGTCGATGGGCATCGACCGGCTGGACAACGTGCCGCGCCGGGTGGACGGCATCAAGGGCGGCGGCGAACTGCACGCGATGATGCTGGACATGAAGCGCACCTTCGACGAGATCGTCGAGGGTCATGCCGAGCCGGCGCGGGCGGCGGCCATCCTCGCGAACCCCTTCTACCAGTCCCTGTCGGCCGGGTTCGCGGGCACGCAGGAGTACATGGCCATGGAGAAGCTGGGCCAGCTCCGGGCGCGCGAGGAGTGGGACCTGATCGTGGTGGACACGCCGCCGTCCCGGTCCGCGCTGGACTTCCTGGACGCGCCGAAGCGGCTGGGATCCTTCCTGGACGGCACGTTCATCAAGCTGCTGATGGCGCCGGCGAAGGTGGGCGGCCGGGCGGGCATGCGGTTCCTGAACGCCGGGATGTCGATGATGACCGGCACCCTGGGGAAGCTGCTGGGTGGTCAGCTCCTGCGGGACGTACAGACCTTCGTGGCCGCCATGGACACCATGTTCGGCGGTTTCCGTACGCGGGCGGACGCCACTTACCGGCTCCTCCAGGCACCGGGCACCGCGTTCCTCGTGGTCGCCGCGCCGGAGCGGGACGCGCTGCGGGAGGCGGCGTACTTCGTGGAACGGCTGGCGGCGGAGCGGATGCCGCTGGCGGGGCTGGTGCTCAACCGCGTGCACGGCAGCGGGGCGGCCCGGTTGTCCGCCGAGCGGGCACTGGCCGCGGCGGAAAATCTTGAAGAGGGCCGCATTGTGGATCAGGGGCCCGGGAAGACTGGTGTTCGTGGCCCCGACGGCACCTCTCCCGAGCCCGAGGCCCCCCGAACCACGGCAGCACGCCCCGACGCCCCCATCGCCACGGCTGCTGCCGACACCGATGTATCCGGTGCCCCGGTCGGCACCGACGGCGACACCACGACCGGCGCGGGCACCGGCCTGGTCGTCACGCCGCCCGCGGTCGCGGACGTGACCGCGGGTCTGTTGCGGCTGCACGCCGAGCGGATGCAGGTGCTCGCGCGGGAACGGCGCACGCGCGACCGGTTCGCCGCGCTCCACCCCGAGGTGGCGGTGACCGAAGTCCCCGCGCTCCCGGGCGACGTGCACGATCTGGCGGGCCTGCGGACCATCGGCGACCGACTCGCGGAAGGGCACCACTGAGGGACGGCCGACCCCGTTCGTGCCACGGATCCGTCCGGCGGCCTCACGACGTGCTCGCCATGTGCTCGCGACGTACTCGCGATGTGCCGGCGACGTGCTCGCGGTCCGCTCCGGTGTCCTCAGCCCACGGCCGCGTACGCCTCGTACGTCTCGTCGTCGTCCAGCGCGACGGGCAGGATGCCCGCGCTGCGCTCGTACTCCGTGCGCGCGGTCTCCAGCAGCCGGCGCCAGGACGTGACGGTCGGCCGCCGCCGCAGCAGAGCACGGCGCTCTCGTTCCGTCATCCCGCCCCACACGCCGAACTCGACGCGGTTGTCCAGCGCGTCCGCCAGGCACTCGGTCCGCACCGGGCACCCGGTGCACACCGCCTTGGCCCTGTTCTGCGCCGCTCCTTGTACGAACAGTTCGTCCGGATCGGTAGTGCGGCAGGCGGCCTGCGCACTCCAGTCAGCTACCCAGCCCATACCGGCGCCGTCCTCTCCCGAATCGAGGCTCCCCCACGGCGGCAGCGGCATATTCACCGCCACCAGTTGAGGACGTTACGGAAGGTGGGCACAGCGCAACACCCCCTTCGGGCCCAATCTTGAATGGTCCGAACGGACTATGCGTACGCGGCAGATCACCCAGGGGAGTGAGCGCAGGACATACGTGAGAAAGGACGCGAGTGCGGGCGTTCCGGGTGAGCCGCGCGGGGCGCGGGGTGACACATGAGGGACGTACGAGGGGGAAACGGACAGGAACCGTCGCGGTTCGGGAACGCGAGGGCACGAGCGGGGGGTGTACGCGGGTGGTCAGGCCGGGTAGCAACTGCTGTGACAGTTGTGAACAGCTTAGGCCAAGGCCTGTACGCCTGTCCGGAAAACGCGCAAGGAGGCCCCGTGGGGGCAGCCGGCCTCGGTACGCGGCGGGCCGATGTCACAACCTGGTACGCGAACATCCCGTTACCCACCCGCTCCCGCGGAACGCCATGGCCGACGGATTAGGCTGACTCCATGCCAAAGAAGCGCTCGGGCGGTGGTCTGACCGGGACCCAGCAGGCCGCCAAGTTCGTCGGTGTCAGCGTGCTCGCCGGAGCCGTACTGGCGGGCATCGCCCTGCCCGCCGCGGGAGCGCTCGGGCTCGCGGCGAAGGGCACGGTCCAGGGGTTCGACGAGATCCCCGCCAACCTCAAGCGGCCGCCGCTGAGCCAGCGCACCACGATCCTGGACTCACGGGGCGGCCAGATCGCCACGGTCTACTCCCGTGACCGCACGGTGGTGGACCTCAAGGACATCTCCCCGTACATGCAGAAGGCGATCGTCGCCATCGAGGACTCGCGCTTCTACGAGCACGGAGCCGTCGACCTCAAGGGCGTACTGCGCGCACTCAACCGCAACGCCCAGTCCGGCGGGGTCGCCCAGGGCGCGTCGACGCTGACCCAGCAGTACGTGAAGAACGTCTTCGTGGAGGAGGCCGGCGACGACCCGGACAAGGTCGCGGAGGCCACCCAGCAGACCCTCGGCCGCAAGATCCAGGAGCTGAAGTACGCGATCCAGGTCGAGGAGGAGCTCGGGAAGAAGAAGATCCTCGAGAACTACCTCAACATCACGTTCTTCGGGCAGCAGGCGTACGGCATCGAGGCCGCGGCCCAGCGGTACTTCTCCAAGCGCGCCAAGAGCCTCACGCTGGAGGAGTCGGCGATGCTGGCCGGCATCGTCCAGTCGCCGAGCCGCTACGACCCGGTCAACGACGTCCAGGAGGCGACCAAGCGCCGCAACGTCGTGCTGACGCGCATGGCGGCCGTCGGTGACATCAGCGAGGCGGAGGCGCAGCGCGCGAAGGCGACCCCGATCACGCTGAAGGTGAGCAAGCCGAAGAACGGCTGCATCACCGCCGTCGACGGCGCCGGCTTCTTCTGCGACTACGTCCGCGAGGTCTTCCTCTCGGATCCGGTCTTCGGCAAGAACCGCGAGGAGCGCAGCAAGGTCTGGAACCGCGGCGGTCTGACGATCAAGACCACGCTCGACCCGCAGGCGCAGAAGTCGGCGCAGGAGTCGATCAAGGACCACGTCTACCAGACCGACAAGGTCGCCACCGCGGTCACGATGGTCCAGCCCGGCACCGGCAAGATCATGGCCATGGGGCAGTCCCGGCCGTACGGCTTCGGGAAGAACGAGACCCAGATCAACTACTCGGTCAACAAGGGCATGGGCGGCTCGAACTACGGCTTCCCGACCGGTTCGACGTTCAAGCCGTTCGTGGCGGCCGCCGCCCTGGAGCAGGGCAAGCCGCCGACGCAGATGTACCCGTCGCCGTACGAGATGCCCTACCCCTCCTCCGTCTCTACGTGCAGCGGCAGCCCCTGGAGGAACCAGGGCGACACCGTGGAGAACGAGAACGAGTCGGAGGTCGGTCCGTACGCGCTGAAGGACGCGATGGCCAAGTCGGTCAACACGTACTTCGTGCAGATGATCGGCGAGATCGGCATGTGCCCGGTCGTGGAGATGACCGACAAGCTGAACGTGGTCATGGGCAACGACGAGAAGCTGCCCGAGAAGCCCTCCAGCCTCACCCTCGGCTCCGACGGCATCTCGCCGCTGAACATGGCGGCCGCGTACGCCGCCTTCGCCAACCGCGGCACGTACTGCACGCCCACCGCCATCGAGTCGATCAGGACGGCGGACGGCAAGAGCCTGAAGGTGCCGAAGTCCGAGTGCGCCAAGGCCATGTCGGAGCGGACCGCCGACACCATCAACAGCCTGCTGCGCGGTGTGATCGACTCGGGTACGGGCCAGGAGGCCGGTCTCAGCAGCCGTGACAACGCGGGCAAGACCGGTACGACGGACGCCCGCAAGAACGCCTGGTTCGTCGGCTACACCCCGAACCTCTCCGGCGCGGTGTGGGTCGGCGACCCGAGCCAGGACGTGCAGATGGAGTACATCACCATCGGCGGCCGGTACCACGACAAGGTCTTCGGCGGAAAGGTGCCGGGGCCGATCTGGAAGGACGCCATGACCGGCGCGCTGGACGGCCGCGAGGCGCCGGACTTCGTCCGCGTTACGATCCCCGACGCCCCGAAGGACGGCAAGGGGAAGGGCAAGCCCTCCGGCGACGACAAGCCGGGCGACGGTGACGGCGGCGACGACGGCAAGCCGGGCGACGACGACCCCTGGGGCGGCATCACCATCCCGCCGGACCTGATCGGCGGCAACCACCGCGGCGGCCAGGGCAACGGCGGCGGCTGGCGCTGACGCGCCACGCGACGAAGGGGCGCCCCGTCCGGATCACGGACGGGGCGCCCCTTCGTCGTACACCGGATGAGGCGGGCGCATGGTCCGCTTCCGGCCGGGACGCCGCCACCGGAGGGCGGCCGCCCGGGCTACGGGACCGAGGTCCCGGCCGGCGGGTCGGGATCCGCTCAGCGGGTCAGGATCCGCTCAGCCGGCCAGGAGCTGCTTGACCACGGCGGCGACGCGGCCGCCCTCGGCGCGGCCGGCGACCTTCGGGTTCACGATCTTCATCACGGCGCCCATCGCGCGCGGACCCTCGGCACCGCCCGCCCTGGCCTCCTCGACCGCCTGGGCCACGATCTGCTCCAGCTCCTCGTCACCGAGCTGCTTCGGCAGGTACGCGTCGAGGATGACGCCCTCGGCCTTCTCACGCTCGGCCTGCTCGGCACGACCGCCCTGCCCGAAGGCCTCGGCCGCCTCCCGGCGCTTCTTCGCCTCCTTGGCGATCACCTTCTGCACCTCGTCGTCGGAGAGCTCGCGCTTCTCCTTGCCGGCCACCTCCTCCTTGGTGATGGCGGAGAGGGTCAGCCGGAGGGTCGAGGAGCGGAGCTCGTCGCGGTCCTTGATCGCGGCGTTGAGGTCTTCCTGCAGCTTGGACTTGAGCGTGGTCATGCGGACAAGTGTGGCAGGTGCGACGACCACGACGCCCGTGCATTTCCCGCGCCTCCAGGGTTCTGGGACGATGGCGGTATGCGCGCGCGATACGGAGTTCCCCTGAAAGTCACCGCAGGAATCGCAGCGGCCGGCGCGGCCGGTCTGGCCTACGCCGCCGGGTTCGAGGCCCGCTCGTTCCGGCTCCGCCGGATCACCGTCCCCGTACTGCCGCGCGGGACCCGGCCGTTGCGGATGCTCCAGGTGTCGGACATCCACATGGTGAGCGGCCAGCGCAAGAAGCGGGCGTGGCTCCAGTCGCTCGCGGGGCTGCGTCCGGACTTCGTGGTCAACACCGGCGACAACCTCTCGGACCCGAACGGCGTACCGGAGCTGCTGGACGCGCTGGGGCCGCTGCTCGACTTCCCCGGCGTGTACGTCTTCGGCTCCAACGACTACTACGGGCCCAAGCTTCGCAACCCGGCCCGCTACCTGCTCGAGAAGGCCCAGGGGCGGCACGGCCTGAACGGCAACGCGCCGGCGGTGGGGGCCGTGCACAACCCGTGGGAGGAGATCCGCGACAGCTTCGACACGGCGGGCTGGGTCAACCTCACCAACACGCGCGGCCGCCTCAAGCTGGAGGGCCTGGAGCTGGCCTTCACCGGCCTGGACGACCCGCACATCAAGCGGGACCGGTACGACAGGGTCGCCGGCGGCCCGGAACCGGACGCGGACCTGTCCCTGGCCGTCGTGCACGCCCCGTACCTGCGCTCACTGGACGCGTTCACGGCCGACGGCTACCCGCTGATCCTCGCGGGCCACACGCACGGCGGCCAGCTCTGCATCCCCTTCTACGGGGCGCTGGTCACCAACTGCGACCTGGACACCGACCGGGTCAAGGGCCTGTCCACCCACCGCGCCGGCGGTAACACCGCGTACCTCCACGTCTCCGCCGGGTGCGGCACCAACCGGTACACCCCGGTCCGCTTCGCCTGCCCGCCGGAGGCCACGCTGCTGACCCTGACCGCGAAGGACTGACCCGGAGCCCGGCCACACCCCCCGGCCACACCCCCCGGGCGCCCGCCCCTGGGCCCGCGAGAACTGGATTTCGTCTCCGGCCGCCGGTGGGCTAAAGTAAACGACGTCGCCGGGACACACGGTGACATCGGGGTGTAGCGCAGCTTGGCAGCGCGCTTCGTTCGGGACGAAGAGGTCGTGGGTTCAAATCCCGCCACCCCGACAGCAGAAACACCAGGTCAGGGGCCTGATCCGCGAGAGCGGGTCGGGCCCCTGACTGGTTTGCGGGTGCTAGGTCAAGGCTCCCGTCACCATGCCCAGCAGCGTGAGCCCGAGGAAGACCGAGCCCCAGACCAGGGCGTGGCGGATGCAGCGGTATTTGGTCCAGGCGATCTGGGACAGGACGGCGAGCTGGCTCAGGTCGCGGGACACGAGGTCGGTGTGGCGGACCGTCCGCTCCAGGTGGGCCATCGTCGTCACGAGCCTCGTATCGCCGAAGTAGTGGGTGCGGAGGCGACGCGGGGCGCCGAGCCGGGGGGTGACGGCCAGTCCCAGCAGGGCGAGGGCGGGTACGCAGGCGGCGCAGCCCACGTACAGGAGGACCTGTGGGAGGAGGGCGTACTGCCGTGGGGCGATGACGCCGCTGCCGATGGCGCCGAGCAGGGCGGTCAGGGCCGCGCCGAGGGACGCCAGCAGGAGGCCCGCCTTGTTGTCGGCCTTCACGAGCTCCTCGCGTGCCTCGGCCAGCAGGATCCTGGCGAGCTCCGCGCCGCGGTCGGTCGTGATACCGGTGTTGGTACCGGTGTCCGGATCCGGGTCCGGGTCCGCCTCGCGTTCGGGTATGGGCATGCTTCCCCTCCGTTCCCTGTGGTGAGGTACGACCGCCCCGGCGGGCGGGGCGGCCGTGGTGCCGACGGGTCGGGTCAGACGGCCGATGAGCGGCGGATCTCGTCCTCCAAGGCGTTCACCGCCTGCCGGACCCGGATGTTCATCGCGGCCGTGTGTTCCCGGAACGCCGCCTCCGACTCGGCACGGTGCCGGCGGACCTCCTGTTCGATGGAGTCCTGGGCGATCTCGAGGTCGGCCAGGGCGCGCCGCTCGGCCAGCCGGATCTGCTCGCCGTGGATCTTGACCGCGCTGTTGCTCGCGCCGGTGAGCATCCGGTCGTACGCGGATTCACCACCGAGGTACTTCACCAGCACGGGCAGGACGTCGAGGAGCACGAACAGCAGCCGGACCAGCCAGATGCCGACGAAGAGGACCGGGTTCCCGGTCGCGAGCTCGTCGAGCGCCCGCATCCGCTCCAGGACACCGATCTCCTTCTGCTTGGCCCGCTCCTGCTCCAGCCTCCGCTCGATGCCGTCGGCCCGGGCCTTGAGGAAGGCGCCGCGGGACACGGTCTGCTTCCCCTCGATCTCCGCGATACGGCCGTGCATGCGGGCCAGCCGCTGTTCGTTCTCCTCGGTGCGGTGGGTCGTCCGGTAGTCGCGCGCCTTGGCTCGCAGCCGCACGCACTCCGACGTCCGCTGGTACACGTTGGTGCCCGCGATGCGGATGAGCCGCCGGCACTCCTCGCGTACCTCCGCGTCGATGGCTTCCAGTCCCGCGGTGTCGCGGTCCACCCGCTGTTGCAGCACGGTCGCGTCCGCGCGCAGGGCGGCGAGCTCCTCGGCCCCTTCACCGGGCGTCCCGTCGAAGGAGAGGACGTACGTCCCCTGGCAGCCCGGCGGGATGACCGTCCGCGTCGTGGACGGTACGGGGTTGCAGCGGACCAGGTTCGAACGCAACCGGTCGATCGCGCCCGTGCGCTCGTCGGCGACGTGCTCCTCGACGGCCGTCTGGAAGACGCGGAGCACCAGCGGCTCGGCGATCACGGTGCCGAGCAGCAGGGCGATCAGCAGCCGGGTGAGGAGGGGCCCGAGCCGTCGCCGCGCGTTCGGCTGCGGGGTGACGAGCCATCGGTCCAGGTTGAGCACGAACAGCATCCAGATGACCGTCGGGACGAGCGCCACGAGGGAAACGCGACCGAGGGCCTCGGTGGCGAAGTTCCACATGGAGAACGCCGCGATGACGGACGTGCCGAGGACCACTCCGCCGAGTGCCGTGTACTTGCTCCGCTCGTACTTGACCCTGGCCAGCAGTTCCTCGTCGACACCGGTCAGGGCACGCAGCCGCCGGGCGGTGTCGAAGCCGCCGGTGCGGCGGCCGGTCCGGGCGTGGGCCGCGCGGTCGCCCGGGAGCCGGGTGGTGGGCCGGTCCGACGTCGTCCGGGCGGTGGTGCGGCCGGACGCGGGGCCGGATGCAGCGGGGCCGGAGGCGGCGGTACCGGCGGCGCCCTGGCCGGTCGCCGTCCCGGAGGCCGGCACGTGGTTCGTCAGGAGGTCAGTCAAGGAGATCGTCCTCGTCCGTGACGTACCCGCCCCGCGGGTCGCGCGAGCCGTCCCGGCCCGTGGGCGTCCGCCCGGTGCCCGCCGACCCCGGACCGACCATGCGGGTGGCACCGGCGGCCGCGATACCGGGCGCTGCCTGGGTGCCGCCCGTCTCCCGCAGGACCTGTTCCAGGACCTGGTGGTAGTCGACGTACTCGCTGCCGCCCATCTGCCGCAGCAGCGTCAGCACCATGTCGCGGCGCATCTGTGCCTCCGCCGTCTCCCGCCCCTGGGCGTGGGCCCGGGCCGATGCCTCGGCTTCATGGCGCCGGGCGGACTCCTCCTCGCCGGTCCGGTGGATACGGGCCGCCGCCTCGGTGAGGTCGATCTCCTTGCGGGCGATGCCGAAGGCGTCCACGTGGTCGGACCCCTGCGAGAGCAGCTCCGCGATCCGCAGGGCGTCTTGGGTCTCGAAGTCGCGCTGGCCTCGCTGGAGTTCCTGGCTGCGCCGCTCGTCGCGCAGCTTCTGCTCCCAGTCCCGCAGGTCGTCGGACGCGTGCACCTCGGCACTGACGAACTCCACGCTCATGCCCGCGACCCGGGGCGGCACGATCGCGCTGTACGCGGTCAGACGGTGACTGACCTGTGTCCGTACCGCGTTGACCTCCTCCACGCGGTGCCCGGCGCTCACCCTCGGCAGGTCGGCGTCGCCCATCAGATACGCGCGCAGCGGCACCGTGACGTCGATGATGCCCTGCCGGGCGATGACGGTCGGGTCGGTCACCTGGCAGGTGAAGGCGGCCCGTACGGTGAAGTTGTCCGCCTCGCTCACCGAGGGGAGCGTGCGCTCCACCTCGACCAGGCGGGCCCGGGTGTCGACCAGGCTGACCGAGGAGGCGTCGAGCACGTCGGGGTGGCTCGGGTCGAACACCATGCCCTCGGGGAACGGGCGGTAGTTCCCGCCGACCCTGAAAACGTAGACCGCACCGGGCGGAAGCTGCGGCACGTCGTCGCGGCGGCGACGCCGAGACCACCAGGCGCCCTGGACCGTGGCCAGGATGTCCTCGGCGATGACCGGGTAGTTCACTTGCTTCGGCCTCCTTGAACGGAAGTGGGGGGAGGGGTGGATATGAGGGACGCGGGGGAACGCCCGCGAACGGCCGGCGGACGGCCGCGCAGCGATCCGATGAGCACCCGCGCCAGTCGTGCGGCACCGGGGATCGCGTAGTCGGGGTGCCTGAGGGCGATGGACAGGTGGTGGCACAGCGCGTCCCACTGCCGGCCGCTCATGGCGTCGCGCATGGCCTCGCCGAGGTCGCGTACGGCGCCGGTCACGGACGGGTCGTCCCGCAGCCGCACCAGGGTTCGGCACAGGGCGCTGACCGCCCTGCTCCGGTTGCCGCTGTGCAGGACGTCCGCCCAGAGGGACCCGAGGTGGCGGGCGCTGTCCGGGACGGTGCGCAGGAGTGCCGCGGCCAGCGGGTCGGGGGTGTCCAGTTCGATGGCTTCGAGGACCTGGAGGGCGGTGCGCAGGGCGATCGACCGCTCCCGGGACCCGGGTGCCGACCTGGCGATCACGGTCCGTACGTACCGGAGGATGAACACCGCGCGGTCCGCGTCCTGTCCGGCGGACTGAAGCAACAGGACCAGGGAACGGTGGGCCGAGACCGCGATCCGCTCCCCGCGCTGCATCAGGAACCAGAGCAGCTTGAGCGCGTCGAGGCGGTACAGGGAGCCGAGGCGGCCGGTCAGCGCCATGGCCGCCGTCACGGCACGGTTGGGCCCGGAGTTGTCCGTCCAGCTCAGAACGATGCCGAACGCCTCGGAAGCGAGGTGCTCGACGTCGCACATGAACTGCAGCGTCAGGGCGGCGGTCACCCGCTGGTTGGTGAGCCCCTCGGACCACACCGTCAACATGTTCTCGTCGACCTCGACGAGCGCGTGCCGGGCGAGCAGCGCGACGCCGCGGGCCACCTCCGTACGGGCGTCCAGGTCGCCCAGCAGGGCCAGGTCGCCCAGCCACTGGCGCAGCGGGTACCAGAGCTCGTAGCCGTACAGGTCGTGCAGCTCCGCGATGACGAACTCGCGGACCCGGGGGTCGGTGAAGACCAGTCGCCGCTCGCTGCGCCCGGCGTCGCGGCCCGGACCGGCCCGGTACTCGGTGGTCACCAGGCCCACCGCCCGGTCCTTCCAGCGGGCCCGGGACTGCTGTGCCACCGTGCCGCGCAGGGCGGTCCCGGCCTCGTCGTCCGGCTCGCCGGCCGGTGTGCCGCCGCCGCGTTCCCAGTCGCGCACGTGGGCGGCGAGTGCCGCGCACTCCTTCTCGAACGTCCGCTCCGGGATGCCTTCCAGGAAGGCGAGGGCCGCCAGTGGGAGCAGGTCGTGCGCCGGGGGCTGCTTGCGGAACAGCTCCCGCACCAACTCCCGGCACCGGTCCCGAAGGGTGTCCAGCGCCTTGTCGGGGCCTTCCCGGGACAGGGCGCACGCCGCGGCGACGACATCGGCCGGCCGCCGCTGTCCGCCGACCCGCTCCCGCAGTTCCCGCTCGGTCTCCGGTGCGAGGTCGGTGTGCGGCAGCGCGTTCCTGCACCGCTCGAACAGCTCCAGGGGGTCAGGGGCGTGCCAGGGCACGCAGTGGTCCCGCAGCGCCAGCCGGCGGTGGACCGCCCCGCCCGCCGTCATGACCAGGTAGGAGCCTTTGCGGCGCAGTTCCCCGCTCAGCCGCCCGATCTCCCAGGCCTGTACGGCTTCGACGTTCCGCTCGCCGACGTAGTCGAGGATGACGTACCCCTGCCCCGGCTTGAGGTCTCGCGACGCGGCCAGCTCGGCGAGGGAGTTGGCGGGCGACAGGCTGCGCAGTCTGGCGCCGTCTCCCAGGACCTCCCTGAGGAGTGCGAGAGCGCCCGCGCTGCGTCCGCAGTTGTCCTCGCCTGTCAGGACGACGACGGCGTGTTCGCGCAGTCTGGCGAGCGCCTCGCCGAAACAGGGCCGTGGCGGGACGTAGAACCGCAGGGCGCGGTCGGACTCCTCGGGTTCGACGGTGCCGGGGGCCAGCCCGGCGGGTGGTGCCGCGCCGAGGCCGAACGCCGCTCCGGCGGCATCGACGACGCCGTAGAAGTTGTTGTTGACGAGCTGGTGGACGCGGCGCAGATCGTTGTAGCCCCGGTCGTCCTCCTCCCGTTCGTCCGGCTCCCGGCGCCGCTCGGGGGCGGCTTCCGGACCGGTGCCGGAGGCCTCGTCACCGGCCGGCGGCGCTTCCCCGGCTCCTTCCGGTGCGGACGGTTCGGCGTCGTCGTCAGGGCCGGGTACGGGTGGTACGAGCGGTACGGCCGGCCCGTCGTCCGGGTGCGCTCCGTCAGTCACCGGCGTTCCCGAAGCCGAAGACGGCACCGCGGGCGTTCACGGGTCCGGTGAAGTTGGCGACGCTGATCCGGTCGGCCCGGTAGTCGTTGCCGATCACCGGCCCGTCGGCCCGGCCCGCGGCGGCCGGTCCCGGCCGGGCCGCCGCGGGCTCCCCCGATGCCGGGGCCGCGGGGCTTTCCCGCCCCGCGGTCCCGGGCTCGCACGAGGACGCGGCCTGTGTGCCGGGCGCGGGCACCCGGAGCCAGGCGGTGGCCTCGTATTCCTTCACCTCCACCGTGACGCGGGTGAAGTCTCCGGGTGTCAGGGTGGTGTGACCACCGGCGACCGTGGTCCGGAAGACGTCGTCGGACAGCAGGAGTGCCAGGTCGGCGCCAGGATGGGCGGCCAGGGCGTCGTACAGCGACCGTGCGTTCAGCAGGCGCGCCGTGTTCACCACGGCCGTGCCCGCGAAGCCGTTGTCGGCCAGCTCCACCAGACCCTGGTGGATGACGGCGCGGAGCCGCATGCGGGCCCCGGGGACCCGCTGGGCGTTGTACTCGCGCAGCTCGGCGACGAGGTGGCGGACGTAGTCGTCGACCAGACGCGGTTCCTGGCCGTCGATGGGCCGCACCGCCAGTTGTTCGTCGCCCTTGCGCTGGATCTGCCACCGCGTGCGGTCCAGACCGGTGCCCCTGGCGGCCCGGTCGAGAATGCGCGGCAGGTCGTGCTGGATTTCCGACTGCCTCCGGTCGTTGTTGCTCCCGTAGGCCTCCGCGTCCACGGCTATGCAGGTGCAGGGGTAAAAATCAGGCCACGCAGCCACCCGATCATTTCCTCTCTGGGCAGGCGATGGGCAGACACTGCCCATGAGGTGCTGTTCGAGAGGCTAGGAGAGAGTGGCGGAAGTGATTCCGTATCAGTACGGGTTGTCCGCGGCGACTTTGGCGAATTCCAGCAGCTTGGGAACGTCACAGATGGTTATGTTTCGATAACTGCGTTCCACGAGTCCCTGTGCCGTCAGGGCGGCCAGGTTCTTCTCGGCCGTGTTGAGCTTGAGACCGGCCAGCGAGGCGAGTTCCCGCTGGGTCAGCGTCACGCCGAGCCGGCACCGCTTGCCGCCGCCGCCGTCACCGTCCGGCACGGGGCGGGCGTACGCCTGGCACAGTTCGGCCAGCACGCGGGCCAGCCGGGTCAGCGAGTCGTACGCCTGGAAGTCGATCCGGCGGCGATTCGCCCAGCGCAGCCGGGCGCACAGCATGTGGAGGACGGCCCGCATGGCGTCCGGGTGACGGGACAGGAAGGCCTCCAGGGCATGCACCTGGATGATCCGGGCGGTGACGTCACTGCACGCCACCACCGTGCCGGACCGGGGGCGCTCCTCGAAGGCCGCCATCTCGCCGACCAGGTCTCCCGCTATACGTACGGCGAGCAGCATGTCGTACCCGCTCTCCGCGCTGGCCACGACCTTCACGACCCCGCTCGTCAGCAGCAGGACGTGCCGGCTCCCGTCACCCTGCTGGAGCAGGGCGCGATGCGGCGGATAGGCGATCGGGGTGCCCTGGGTCAGGAGCTCTTCCCGCGTCGCGTTCCGCAGCCGGCCGAGCAAGGTGGACGGCGGCCACGCCTGGTTCACCAGCACCCCCGACGATCTCCCTCCGCGGCACAGCACGCCGATCGAGCCTGACCATGTTGCCGTCGAGCCGGGTGCCGGAAGGCGGAGACGGCGCAATGTGGCCTGTTTTCCCGATCCTCAGCCGGAATTGACCGAACAGGTATTCCCCGGGGGTCATTTCTCCCGGGGACCTCGCGCATCTCACCCTCCCCTGCGTCACCCGCACGGCGGGTGTGCGGTCGCGGGGGTGGGTGGGGGCGGGCAGGCTCGGGGGATGAGTGATTCGTCCGAGGGGCCGCGGGGCTCCGCGCAGCACGCGTACGCGCATCACGGCGGCCACCAGGAGCCGCGGGGGCGGAGCGGGTGGGCCGCCGGCGGGGTGATGTTCGCGGGTGTGCTGATGATGGTGATGGGCGTGCTCGGGATGCTCCAGGGCATTGTCGGGATCGCCGAGGACGACGTCTACGGGCGCGTCGGGGAGTACGTCTTCGAGTTCAGCGTCAGCGCGTGGGGCTGGATCCATCTGGGGCTGGGCCTGCTGGTCGCCCTGATCGGCGCGGGCATCCTCAGCGGGGCGGAGTGGGCGAAGGCGGGCGGGGTGGCGCTGGCCGCGCTCGCCGTGATCGCCAACTTCATGTGGCTGCCCTACCAGCCGGTGTGGGCCATCGTCTCGATCGCGATCGGCGTCTTCGTCATCTGGGCGCTGTGCACGGACGACACGGTTCCGGTGGCGCCCGGCAAGCACTAGTGCCGAGGTTATCCACAGGTTGAGGACGGGCTGAACGCGTTGTCACGGCGATCGGGTTTCATGGACCCATGACTGAGCCGACAGATTCGCAGGCCGTGCCCGACTGGGAGAAGCGGTTCCGGGCGCCGCGGGTGTCCCTGCCCGAGTGGGCGTGGGACGCGCCGAGCCGGGCGCTGTTCGTGTCGAACGCGACCGGGACGTACGAGCTGTACGCGTGGGACCGGGAGACCGGGGCGCAGCGGCAGGTCACCGACCGGCCGAACGGGACGACCGACGGGGTGCTGTCGCCGGACGGGGAGTGGATCTGGTGGTTCTCCGACACGGACGGCGACGAGTTCGGGGTGTGGATGCGCCAGCCGTTCGCGGGCGGTGCCGACGAGCCGGCCGCGCCGGGGCTGGAGCCGTCCTATCCGGCGGGGCTGGCCATCGGGCGCGACGGGACGACCGTGGTGGGCCGCTCCACCGACGAGGACGGTTCGACGGTCCACGTCCTCCGGCCCGGACGGGTGCCGGTGGAGATCTACCGGCACCGGGAGTCGGCCGGGGTCGGTGACCTGTCGCACGACGGGACGCTGATCGCGCTGGAGCACACCGAGCACGGCGACGCCATGCACGCGGCGGTGCGGGTGGTCCGGCCGGACGGTGCCGTGGTGGCCGAGCTGGACGACACCAAGGGCGGCACCGAGGCCCTGGGGCTCACGGTGCTGGGCTTCGCGCCGGTGGACGGGGACACCCGGCTGCTGGTGGGGCACCAGCGGCGCGGGCGCTGGGAGCCGATGCTGTGGGACGTGGCGTCCGGCGCGGAGACGGAGCTGGGGCTGGACCTGCCCGGCGACGTGTCGGCCGAGTGGTACCCGGACGGGTCCGGGCTGCTGGTGGTGCACAGCTTCGAGGCGCGCAGTGAGCTGTGGCGGTACGAGATCGGCACGGGCCGCCTGGTGCGGGTCGACACCCCGGCCGGCTCGGTGTCGAGCGCGACGGCGCGGCCGGACGGCTCCGTGGAGTACCTGTGGTCCTCCGCCGCGCGGCCCCCGGCGGTGCGGTCCACGGCCGGCGGTGTCGTGCTGGAGCCACCCGGCATGAAGGCGCCGCTCTCGGTGCCGGTCGAGGACGTGTGGGTGGACGGGCCCGGCGGGCGCGTCCACGCGCTCGTGCAGCGGCCCGAGGGCGCGGAGGGACCGCTGCCGACGGTGTTCGAGATCCACGGCGGGCCGACGTGGCACGACAGCGACGCGTACGCCGCCGCCCCCGCCGCCTGGGTCGACCACGGGTACGCGGTGGTCCGGGTCAACTACCGGGGCTCGACCGGTTACGGCCGGGAGTGGACGGACGCCCTCAAGCACCGGGTCGGGCTGATCGAGCTGGAGGACATCGCGGCGGTACGGGAGTGGGCGGTGGCCTCCGGCCTGGCCGACCCGGCGCGGCTGGTCCTCACGGGCGGCTCGTGGGGCGGGTACCTCACCCTGCTCGGGCTCGGCACCCAGCCGGACGCCTGGGCGCTGGGCATCGCCGCCGTCCCGGTCGCCGACTACGTCACGGCGTACCACGACGAGATGGAGGCGCTGAAGGCGCTGGACCGCACCCTGTTCGGCGGGACGCCGGAGGAGGTCCCGGAGCGGTTCGAGGCGTCGTCGCCGCTCACGTACGTGGACCGGGTGCGGGTGCCGGTGTACATCTCGGCGGGCGTCAACGATCCGCGCTGCCCGATCCGCCAGATCGACAACTACGTGGACCGGCTCGCCGCCCGGGGCGCGGTGCACGAGGTGTACCGGTACGACGCGGGACACGGCTCCCTGGTGGTGGAGGAGCGGATCAAGCAGGTGCGGCTGGAGCTGGCCTTCGCCGCCCGGTACCTGGAGGACGAGGGCCGGGACGGGACCGGGGACGGAGACCGGGACGGGGAGGGTGGTGCCGGGGAGGGCTGAGGGGGCCGGAGGAGCGGCGCGCGAGGGGGCGGTGCGCGAGGGGGCGGTGCGGGCCGGAGCGGCTCGGTGACGCGCGGCCCGGGGCCCCCGGCATCCGGGCCCCGGGCGGAAGGGGGGCGACGGTGTTCCGTACCGTGGGGGTGTGTACCGGTTCCTGAGGACGCCCCGCTGGTGGGGGATCAACATCTTCGTCGTACTGGCGATCCCCTTCTGCGTGTTCATGGGGACCTGGCAGCTCGGGCGGTTCGAGGACCGCGTCGACTCCCACCAGGAGGCCGAGCGGCGGCCGGACCCCGGTTCGGTGAAGGCCGCGCCGCTGGACGAGCTGCTGCCGGTCGACAAGGAGACCTCCGGCCGTCCCGCCACGGCGACGGGGCGGTACGGCGAGCAGTTCCTGGTCCCGGGCCGGGAGCTGGACGGCAAGGACGGTGCGTACGTCCTGACCCTGTTGCGCACCGGTGGCGGCCGGTCCCTGCCGGTGGTGCGCGGGTGGCTGCCCGAGGGCGGCGAGGCACCCGCCCCGCCGGCCGGCGAGGTCACGGTGACCGGTGCGCTCCAGGCGTCGGAGCACACCGGGAGCCCAGGCGTTCACGCGTCGGGCGCCCTGCCCCGGGGACAGGTCGGCATGATCAGCGCGGCCTCGCTGGTGAACGTCGTCCAGGACGACGTCTACGACGCCTGGATCACCCTCCTGGACTCCCCGGCGGGGCTGACCCCGGTGCCGGCGACCGCGGCGGAGGGCAGTGGGCTGGACCTGAAGGCGTTCCAGAACCTCGGGTACACCGGCGAGTGGTTCGTCTTCGCGGGGTTCGTGCTCTTCATGTGGTTCCGCCTGTTCCGCCGTGAGGCCGAGCAGGCCAGGGACGAGGCGCTGGGCCTCGCCCCGGCCGCCGCCACGGACCCGGAGCCCGCGTCCGCGAAGGTGCCGGAAGCCCGGACCTGACGCGACACGGCGGGGTGCGCGGCGGGCGCGGCCCGCACGCGGCTCGGCGGGCAGACCGGCCGTGACGGGCGCGGCCCGCCAAGGTGCGCGCCGGGGCGCGCGCCCCGGTGTCACTGGGTGGGCAGCAGGCCCGTCCGGTAGACGGTGCCCGCGCAGGCGTTCGGAATGGTGGCCTCGGCCGAGGGGCCGCCCGGTTCGGCGGTGTGGCTGACCGTGACGCTGCCCTCCGCCCGGGTCCCGTCGCCGTCGTCCTCCCTGACGAGCTGCGGCTCCGTGGCCGCCGTGCCCGCGCCGTCCGCGCCGGCCGTCTCGGTGGACGCGCCGTCGGTCGGGCTCGGGTCCGGGGTGGGTTCGCCGCCGCTCGTGCCGCCGCTGCCGCCGCCCTCCACCGGGCAGGTCTCGCTCGGCACCCAGGCGAACCGCACCTCGTACGAGCCGGAGGGCTTGAGGAGGAGCGGGGCCGGTGCCTCCTGGGACGGGTCGGGCAGCCCGGCCGCCGCGTCGCCCGCGGTGTGGGCGACGACCGAGACCTTCGCCTGGTCGGCCGAGCCCGCCGCCTGGACGGCGACGCCGCCCGCGCCGGTGACCGCGCAGTCGGTGCCCGAGACGTTGGCGATGCGGAAGGTGCCGTACACCTTGCCGTCGGCGTCCGGCTGGCCGGCCTCCGCCGATGCCACGCCGAGCTGGGCGGCCTCGCACCGCGGCACGGTGTCCGGCGCCGTACTGGCCGGCGCCTCCGTGCCGCCCACGGTGCCGTCGGAGGTCCCGGTCGCGGGACTGCCCGGCTCGGGCGGGGCGTCCTCGCCGGTCTCACCGGCGCCGGGTCCCCGGCCGCTCCCGGTGCTGGGGGCGCCCGGCCCCCCGGCGGCGTCGCCGGTCTCCTCGCCGGTGCCGCCCTGCACCTGCTCGCCGTGCCCGGCGTTCACGGGGCGGTCGTCGGAGGTGCTGCCCGCGCTCGCCACATGGACGGCCGCGGGGACGGCCGTGCCGAACAGCAGCGCGGCCGCCGCCACGCCCACCAGGGCCTGGCGCTTGCGCGCGCGCCGCGCCGGGACGGCCCGCCGCAGGTGGTCCAGCGTGCCGTCGGCGGGCTGGAGGTCCTGGACCGCGCCGTGCAGCAGCCTGCGCAGCGCCAGCTCGTCGACGGCGGGGCCACCGAGGTCGGGGGTCCCGTTGTCCGGCCCGTCGTGACCGTTGTTCACAGTTCCGTTCCCAGTCCGGTCGTTCTCGTTCGACGGCCCGTCCGGCCCGCCGGGCCCGTACTGTCCGAACCCGTGCTCGTGCTTGTGCTCGTACTCACTCATGCCGTGGCCTCCATGGCGACGCGCAGCGCCGCGATGCCACGTGACCCGTACGCCTTGACCGAGCCGAGCGATATGCCCAGCGTCTCCGCGACCTGCGCCTCGGTCATGTCCGCGAAGTACCGCAGCACCAGGACCTCGCGCTGGCGGCGCTGGAGGCCCTTCATGGCCTTGATGAGGGCGTCGCGCTCCAGCAGGTCGTACGCCCCCTCCTCCGCGCTCGCCATGTCGGGCATCGGCTTGGAGAGCAGCTTCAGGCCGAGGATGCGGCGGCGCAGGGCGGAGCGGGACAGGTTGACCACGGTCTGACGCAGGTACGCGAGGGTCTTCTCGGGGTCACGTACGCGGCGCCGCGCCGAGTGGACGCGGATGAACGCCTCCTGGACGACGTCCTCGCACGAGGCGGTGTCGTCCAGCAGCAGCGCGGCGAGACCCAGCAGCGACCGGTAGTGGGCGCGGTAGGTCTCGGTGAGGTGGTCGACGGTGGTGCCCGCGGTCGTCGTCGTGTCGTCGGCGCTCGGGGCTGCGCCGCGCTGGGACGGGATACGGGCCGTACGCCTAGCGGCGGGCACGGGGGCGATCACCGGCATGCCGCCGGGCCGGCGGGGCCGGAGCGGGCGCACCGTGCCCATGCCGGGGCCGGCCGCCGCTCCGCCCGCTCGGGCGCGGAACGGTGCCACCGCTGCGATGTCGAGTACCTCTGCCACGCCTGTTGGACACGCTTCCCCCCGTCAGGGTTGTACGCGCACGCAGCCGCTTTTGACGGTGCGACGTTTGCCCTCATGCGTACCCGCTCTTCCCCGATGCCCCGATGTCGCGGCCGCCGTGAAGGTGCGACCGCATAGACGCTTCCCGCCCGACCACCGGTTGCAGCAAGGGGGACAGCATCGTCGAACATGCCATCGCCCCAGTTCAAGTGACACAGACCGAAGACTTGCTCACAGGGCGTTCACAGATCCTACAAAGAGCCGCCGCGGCCTTCACCGCGGTTTACGCCGGCCACTCGGCGGCCACGGCCTCCGCGATCTGGGCGGCGTTCAGAGCGGCGCCCTTGCGCAGGTTGTCGCCGCAGACGAAGAGCTCCAGTGTCCGGTCGTCGTCCAGCGACCGCCGCACGCGCCCCACCCAGGTCGGGTCGGTGCCCACGACGTCGGCGGGCGTGGGGAAGTCCCCGGCCGCGGGGTCGTCGTACAGCACCACACCGGGCGAGGTCGCCAGGATCTCGTGCGCCCGCGCGACGGTCACCTCGTGTTCGAAGCGGGCGTGTACGGAGACGGAGTGGGCGTTCACCACCGGGACCCGTACGCAGGTCGCCGCCACGGGCAGCTCCGGCAGGTCCAGGATCCGGCGGGTCTCGCCCCGGACGCACAGCTCCTCCGAGGACCAGCCGTCCTCCTGGACGGAGCCGGCCCAGGGCACCACGTTCAGCGCGAGCGGGGCGGGGAAGGGCCCGGTGTCGTCCCCGACGGCCCGGCGCACGTCCCCGGGGCCGGTGCCCAGTTCCGTACCGGCGACCAGGGAGAGCTGGGTGCGCAGCGCGCCGACGCCGGACCGCCCGGCGCCGCTCGCCGCCTGGTACGCGGAGACGACGAGCTCGGTCAGGCCGAATTCGGCGTGCAGCGCGCCCACCGCGACGATCAGCGCGAGCGTGGTGTCGCCGGGGCAGGCGACGATCCCGCGCGGGCGTACGCGTACGCAGTGGCGGTTGATCTCCGGGACGACCAGCGGGACGTCCGGGTCGGCGCGGAACGCCGGGGAGGTGTCCACGACCACGGTGCCCTTGGCGGCGGCGATCGGCGCCCACTGGGCCGCGACCGCCTCCGGCACCAGGAACAGCGCCACGTCGGCGCCGTCCAGTGCCTCCTCGGACAGGGCGAGGACCTCGGTCTCCGCCCCGCGCACGGCCAGCTTGCGGCCGGCCGAGCGCGGGGAGGCGATCAGACGGATGTCGCCCCAGACGTCGGCGTGCTGCGACAGGATCTGGAGCATCACCGCGCCGACGGCACCGGTCGCTCCCACGACCGCGAGCGACGGCTTGCGGTGCGTCACCGGCTCCACCGGCCCCGCCGGCACGTCACCAGGGCGGCCGTCCGGCGCGTCACCGGGGCGGCCGTCCGGCGCGTCACCGGGGCCGTCCGGCGCGTCACCGGGGCCGTCCGGCGCGTCACCGGGGCCGTCCGGGGCGTCCGGACCGTCCCGACCGTCCGGCCGGTCACCGCCCGGTGCCTCCGTAGACCACGGCCTCGTCGGAGTCGGAGTCCAGGCCGAAGGCGGTGTGGACGGCGCGGACGGCCTCGTTGACGTCGTCGGCGCGGGTGACGACCGAGATGCGGATCTCGGAGGTCGAGATCAGCTCGATGTTCACGCCCGCGTCGGACAGCGCCTCGAAGAAGCCGGCCGTGACACCCGGGTTGGTCTTCATGCCCGCGCCGACCAGCGAGATCTTGGCGATCTGGTCGTCGTAGCGCAGCGACTCGAAGCCGATGAGGCCCTTCTGCTTCTCCAGGGCGTCGATGGCCTTGCGGCCCTCCGCCTTGGGCAGCGTGAAGGAGATGTCGGTCAGCCCGGTCGACGCGGCGGAGACGTTCTGCACCACCATGTCGATGTTGATCTCGTTGTCCGCGATGGTGCGGAAGATCGCGGCGGCCTCGCCCGGCTTGTCCGGCACTCCGACGACGGTGATCTTCGCCTCGGACGTGTCGTGGGCGACACCGGAGATGATGGCCTGCTCCACCTTGCGGTCCCCTCGCGGTTCGTTGCTGACCCACGTGCCCTGGAGTCCGGAGAAGGACGACCGGACGTGGATCGGGATGTTGTAACGGCGTGCGTACTCGACGCAGCGGTGCAGCAGCACCTTGGAGCCGGAGCTGGCGAGCTCCAGCATGTCCTCGAAGGAGATCCAGTCGATCTTCCGGGCCTTCTTCACGACCCGGGGGTCGGCGGTGAAGACGCCGTCGACGTCGGTGTAGATCTCGCACACCTCGGCGTCGAGCGCCGCGGCGAGCGCGACGGCGGTCGTGTCCGACCCGCCGCGACCGAGGGTGGTGATGTCCTTCTTGTCCTGGGAGACGCCCTGGAAGCCCGCGACGATGGCGATGTTGCCCTCGTCCAGCGCCGTACGGATCCGGCCCGGCGTGACATCGATGATGCGCGCTTTGTTGTGGACCGAGTCGGTGATGACGCCTGCCTGGCTGCCTGTGAACGACTGGGCCTCGTGGCCCAGGTTTTTGATCGCCATGGCCAGCAGCGCCATGGAGATGCGCTCTCCGGCGGTCAGCAGCATGTCGAACTCACGCCCGGCAGGGATCGGGGATACCTGCTCGGCGAGATCGATCAACTCGTCCGTCGTGTCGCCCATCGCCGAAACCACGACGACCACCTGGTGGCCGTTCTTCTTGGCATCGACGATTCGCTTGGCGACGCGCTTGATGCCCTCGGCATCGGCAACGGAGGAGCCTCCGTACTTCTGCACGACAAGGCCCACGTGCGCTCCTCGCTCAGTCCGTTTGCGGTCAGCTCAGTCTAACGAGCGGCCGGGAAACGCCCCCGCCATACCACATCGTGAGATGTCCCGCTCACGACGTGATCATCGTGGGGCGCTTCACGGCCGCTCGGCTTGTGCCTGCCCGAGCCGGAGCGCGGTACGCGGAATGTGTGCCGGGTCACCCCGCCCGGCGGTACGTCCCCGCCCGGCGGTACGTCCCACCCGGCGGTACGTCTCCTCGGCGGGACGCACACCCTGGCCGAGGCCCCGCCCGGCGGGGCGCGCCCGCGCGGGTCACTTGGCGGTACGCATCCCCAGGGGGCCGAGGATCTCCTGGGCCATCACCCGGCCCGCCTCCTCCGCGAGGGCGTCCTCCGTCAGGTCCTCGTCGGTGTCCAGCCCGTCGAGCGCCTCCAGCGGCTGGTCCAGGCGCACGTGGGAGACCAGGGACTGGAGCGCCCGCAGGGTCGCCGAGGCGGTCGGGCCCCAGTTGGAGAAGTAGGAGAACTGCCACCACCACAGGGCCTCCGTGGTGCGGCCCGCCCGGTAGTGGGCCAGTCCGTGCCGGAGGTCCATGATGATGTCGGCCAGGTTGTCGGAGATCCGGCACGGCACGGGCGCCTTGCGCGGCTCGTAAGGGTCGAAGACCTCGGAGAAGACGTCCACCGGCTCCAGCATGACCGCGAACCGCATCCGCAGGTCGTCGACGTCCAGGTCGGGACCCGTGTCCGGCTCGTACCGCTCGTCGGGGACGATGTCCTCGTGCGCGCCCAGGCGGCCGCCCGCCAGCAGTAGCTGGGAGACCTCCAGGAGCAGGAAGGGAATCGCGCTGTCGGGCTCGTCGCCCTTGGCCACTTCCGTGGTCGCGACGATGAAGGACTCGATCGAGTCGGCGATCTGGACCGCGAAGCTGTCGGGGTCCAGCGAGTGCGCGTGCAGTGTGGCGTCAGACATCGAGGAGTCGTCTCCCTTCGAACGCTCGCCCGAGCGTGACCTCGTCGGCGTATTCCAGGTCTCCGCCAACGGGGAGTCCGCTGGCGAGGCGCGTGACCTTCAGGCCCATGGGCTTGACCATGCGTGCCAGGTACGTCGCGGTGGCCTCCCCCTCCAGGTTGGGGTCGGTCGCCAGGATCAGCTCGGTGACCGTTCCGTCCGCGAGCCGGGCCAGCAGCTCACGGATCCGCAGGTCGTCCGGCCCGACGCCCTCGATCGGGCTGATCGCTCCGCCGAGCACGTGGTACCGCCCGCGGAACTCGCGGGTGCGCTCGATCGCGACGACGTCCTTCGGTTCCTCGACCACGCAGATGACCGCCTCGTCACGGCGCGGGTCGCGGCAGATGCCGCACCGCTCCTCCTGTGCGACGTTGCCGCACACGGCGCAGAACCGCACCTTGTCCTTGACCTCCAGGAGGGCATGGGCGAGGCGGCGTACGTCGGTGGGCTCGGCCTGCAGGATGTGGAAGGCGATCCGCTGGGCGCTCTTGGGACCGACGCCTGGCAGCCTGCCCAGCTCGTCGATGAGGTCCTGAACCACGCCTTCGTACAACGGAACGCCTCTCGTGGAGTGCTGTGATGCTTACGGTAGTTGCTGTGCGTGAGGGTGAGAAGGGCGGGCGCCGGAGCGGGGGCCGGAACCCGCGGGCCCCGGCCCCGGATCGCCCGGGGTCCGGGAGCGCCCGCCCGGGAGCCCGGTGCCCGCCCCAGAGCGCGTCCGCTCCCTAGAAGCCCAGGCCCGGGATGCCGCCGCCCAGGCCCTGGGCCAGCGGGCCGAGCTTGGCCTGCTGGAGCGCCTGGGCGTTCTCGTTCGCGGCCTGCACGGCGGCGACGACGAGGTCGGCCAGAGTCTCGGTGTCCTCCGGGTCGACCGCCTTGGGGTCGATGACCAGGGAGCGCAGCTCGCCGGAGCCGGTCACGGTGGCCTTCACCAGGCCGCCGCCGGCCTGCCCGTCGACCTCCGTCCGCGCCAGCTCCTCCTGGGCACGGGCGAGGTCCTGCTGCATCTTCTGGGCCTGCTGGAGGATCTGCTGCATGTTGGGCTGGCCACCACCGGGAATCACGGTCACTCCTGGCATATCGACGACGAGTGTTCGGTATGCCGAGCCTACGTGGTCGCCGGACGCTGTGCCCCATCCGCATGGCTTCACTCTTTCGGGTGAGAAACAGGCGCGCCCCTTAGCTGATCAAGCCCCTCTTGCAGGCGGAAATACCGGGCTTTCGCACTTCCGGCCCACCATTCGGCGGTAGGAAAGGGCATGCGCACCAGTACGCACACGCGCATCGCACCGCCCGCACGTTACGGATTGTCACGCAGAGCGCAGAGGAGTGCCCCGGTGAGCCAGCCGGAGATGCAGCCCGGGGGCCACGCCCGGGGGGAGGGCGACCGCCTCGACCGGGAACGTTACGGCGGCGGCCCCGGCGGCGATCTGACCGGGCGGCCGTTCCCGCTCGGCGACTGGGGCGAGCCGGCCGAGCGGCTGGACGAGCTCTACCGGTGGGCCGAGGGCCATGCGCTGCGTACCGCCGAGTGGTACCTGGAGGACCGCGCCTGGAAGCGGCGCGGCGCCCGGGCCCTGCGGATCGGTACGGCGCTGGGCGTGATCGCCGGTGCCGCGCTGCCGCTGCTGGACGTGACGGGCGCCCTGGACGGGGCGTCGGGATGGGGGTACGTGTCGCTGCTGCTGGCCGCCGCGTGCCTGGCCTGCGACCGGTACTTCGGCTTCACGTCCGGCTGGATGCGGGACGTGGCGACGGCGCAGGCGGTGGAGCGGCGCCTCCGGGCGTTCCAGTTCGACTGGGCGGCCGAGAGCATCCGCGAGGTGCTGGGCCCGGCGGAGGGCACGGCGAGCGAGGCGGCGGAGCGGTGCCTGGGCGTGCTGCGGCGGTTCTCGGAGGACGTGACGGAGCTGGTGCGGGCGGAGACGGCGGACTGGATGGTGGCGTTCCGGTCGGGTCCGACGCCGCTGGTGATGCAGTCGACCCTGTCGTGCGCGCCGCCCCGGGTGGAGGGCTCGCACCCTTCCGGGCGCTTCCCGCTCCCCCCGGGGACCCGGCCCAACATGCCGCGCCAGCGCCCGCCGGAGCCCCGCTGAACCGGCCGGACGGCCCGGTCGGCCGAACCCGTCGGCCGGCCCGCTCGGCCCGGTCGGCGGGACCCGTCAACTAAAGATGATCATCGACCCCTGGCCCAGGCTGCGGGTCGCCGCCGCGTGCAGGCCGAGCCACACGTGCCGCTCCCGGGCGAAGGGGCTGTCGTCGTACGGGATCGGCCCGGCGGGTTCCTCCAGGGCCGTGGGGCGCTCCGGCGGCCGGGGCGGGGCCGGCGGGTTCGCCGGGTCGATGCCGATCGACGGGGCGACGTACTCCAGCTCGCGCAGCAGCCCCTGGGCGGAGCCGAGCGGTCCGCCGCCGGCCAGCAGTTCCTCGTTGGACAGCGGCGTGGGGAAGTCGACGGGGACGTACGCGCCCGCGTGGTCGTAGTGCCACACCAGGTGCGACTGCTGTGCCGTCGACTCGAACATCTCCAGAAGCTGCTCGTAGTCGCCGCCCAGTTCGTCGACCGGGGTGACGGCGAGGCCGCAGATCTGGAGCAGGTAGGCGCGGCGCAGGAAGTGCAGCGCGTCGTAGTCGAAGCCGGCGACCGGGGCGACGTCGCCCGACAGTCCCGGCATGTAGGCGAAGACGGGCACGGTCGGCAGGCCGGACGCGGTGAGGGCCTTGTCGTACGCGGCGATCTCTTCCGCGAAGGGATTGTCGGGGCTGTGGCACAGCACGTCGACGAGGGGGACCAACCACAGGTCACAAGCCAAGGGAGACTCGCTCTCCTTCCGTTACGTACGTACGCGGCGACGGCCGGGGGTGGGACGGGCCGGCGAGCGCCGGTGCGCGGCTCGGGTGCACTTCCCATACCCACCCGCCATGAGGGGTAAGTGCCGTCAGCCCAGCCCGTCCAGATGGTCGGCCCACCGCTGGGAGTGCTCGTTGTACGCGTCGATGGCCGCCATCACCGCGTCGGGGTCGCCGAGCGTCACCGCGTCGACGAGCTGTTCGTGGCCGTTCCACAGCCAGGCGCCGGGGTCGCGGGAGGCGCGCAGGTGGGGCACGGCGAACACCCAGGCCTGGACGCGCAGCCGGTGCAGGAAGTCGGCGATGTAGGGGTTGGCGACGAAGCCGCTGAGCTCGCGCCAGAACCGCAGGTCGTACCCGATGAGGATGTCCAGGTCCCCGGCGCGCGCCGCCCGCGCCGCCTCCTCGGCCCGCCGGCGGACGGACACCAGGGGGGCGCCGTGGACGCGGAGGGCGCCGGTCCGGTCGCACAGGCGGCGGAAGACGCCGTCCACGATGAGGGCGCGGGCCTCGACCATGCCCCGGTAGTCCTCGACGGAGAACCGGTGGACCCGGAAGCCCTTGTGCTGGTCGGAGTCGAGCAGGCCCTGGGCCGTGAGGTCGACCAGAGCTTCCCGCACCGGGGTCGCCGACACTCCGTACTGCTCCGCGATGTGCTTGACGGTGAATTCCTGCCCCGGCTGGAGACGCCCCGCGAGCACCTCGTCACGCAGCGCGTCCGCGACCTGCCGGCGCAGGGTGTTGCGGGTGACTGCTCCGCTCGCGGGCATGGCTCCTGGCCCCCTCCGTCCGGTTCCGGACACCTTAAGCCAGGGGCGGGCCGGTCGGAGGGGGCGCATGGAGGCGGTTACACGGTGTGCTCGTCGGCGACCGCGAGCGCGGCGTCGAGGGCGGCGAGACCCTCCTTGGCCTCCTCCTCGGTGATGTTGCAGGCGGGCACCGCGTGGGTGCGGTTCATGTTGACGAAGGGCCACAGACCGTTCTTCTTGCAGGCCGCCGCGAAGGCCGCCATGGGGGCGTTGGCCTCGCCCTGGGCGTTGTAGGGGACGAGCGGTTCGCGCGTCTCGCGGTCGCGCACGAGGTCCAGCGCCCAGAAGGCGCCCAGGCCGCGCACCTCGCCCACGGAGGGGTGGCGCTCGGCGAGCTCGCGGAGGCCGGGGCCCAGGACGTTCTCGCCGAGGTGGGCGGCCTGTTCGACGACCTTCTCGTCGGCCATCACCTGGAGGGTGGCGACGGCGGCGGCGCAGGCGAGCGGGTGCCCGGAGTAGGTGAGGCCGCCGGGGTAGGGCCGCTCGTCGAAGGTCGCGGCGATCTCGGCGGAGATGGCGACGCCGCCGAGGGGGACGTACCCGGAGTTGACGCCCTTGGCGAAGGTCAGCAGGTCGGGGACGACACCGAAGTGGTCGGCCGCGAACCAGGCGCCGGTGCGGCCGAAGCCCGCCATGACCTCGTCGAGGACGAGGACGATGCCGTACCGGTCGCAGATCTCGCGGACGCCGGCGAGGTAGCCGGGCGGCGGGGTCATGATTCCGGCGGTGCCGGGGACGGTTTCGAGGATGATCGCGGCGATGGTCCGCGGCCCCTCGAACGCGATCGTGTCCTCCAGGTGCGTCAGGGCGCGCTCGCACTCCTGGGCCTCGGTCTCGGCGTAGAACGGCGAGCGGTAGAGGAAGGGTGCCCAGAAGCGCACGACACCGGCGGAGGCGGTGTCGGAGGCCCAGCGGCGCGGGTCGCCGGTGAGGTTGATGGCGGTCGAGGTGGCGCCGTGGTACGAGCGGTAGGCGCTCATGATCTTCGGGCGGCCCGTGTGCAGACGGGCCATGCGGGCGGCGTTCTCGACGGCCTCGGCGCCGCCGTTGGTGAAGAAGATCTTGTCCAGGTCGCCCGGGGTGCGCTCGGCGATGAGGCGTGCGGCCTCGGAACGTACGTCGATGGCGAAGGCGGGCGCGAAGGTGGTCATCTTCGCGGCCTGCTCCTGGATCGCGGCGACGACCCGGGGGTGCTGGTAGCCGATGTTGGTGTAGACGAGGCCGCTGGTGAAGTCGAGGTAGCGGTTGCCGTCGTAGTCCCAGAAGTACGCCCCCTCGGCGCCGGCGACGGCGAGCGGGTCGATCAGGCCCTGGGCGGACCAGGAGTGGAACACGTGCGCGCGGTCGGCGGCCTTGACGGCGGCGCCGGTCCGCGGGTCGGCGGATGCGGCGGGATCGGCATGAGGGGTCATGGCGCCCAGGGTAGGGACCGGGCCTCGGACGTCGGTATGGCCATCTTGTATGGCGGAAGGCGCGGGGGTCGGCAGGGTGTCGTGCGTGCGGCGGGGACGGAAGGGTTTGACAGCATCCTGTCGTGATGACAGCATTCTGTCATTAGGTAGAACGAAGGTACGGAATCCGCGGCACAGCCGACGACGCGCCCACAGGAGGCCCCCATGTCCGGCACCGACTCCCCCACCCCCTCCCCCACCCACCCCGGCAGGACCGTCCACCTCGCCGTCTACGACTCGTTCGCCGACTGGGAGACCGGGCACGCCACCGCCTGGCTGGCACGCTCCGGCTTCGCTATCAGGACCGTCGGGCCGACGACGGACCCGGTGACCACCATCGGCGGACTGCGCGTCCTCCCCGATCTGGCCCTCGCGGACCTCCGGCCCGAGGACAGCGCCCTGCTGATCCTCACCGGCGCCGACCTGTGGGACACCGGGGACGACCTGGCCCCCTTCGCCGCCGCCGCGCGGAGGTTCCTCGACGCGGGCGTTCCGGTCGCCGCCATCTGCGGCGCGACCGCCGGGCTGGCGCGCGAGGGGCTGCTGGACGACCGGGACCACACCAGCGCGGTCCCGTTCTACCTAGCGGCCACCGGCTACAAGGGCGCCGAGCGGTACGTGGAGGCGGACGCGGTCACCGACGACGGCCTCGTCACGGCCGGGCCCACCGAGCCGGTCGCCTTCGCCCGCGAGGTGCTGGGCCTGCTGGGCGCGTTCGAGGGCGCGAAGCTGGACGCCTGGTACCGGCTGTTCCACGACTCGGACCCGGCCGCGTACGAGGAACTGAACGCGTGACCCGGGTCGAGAAGGAGCTTCAGGGGCTGCTCAGCCGTACGGCGCTGGGGGTGTTCCGGCTCAACGGCCAGTTCCTGGCGGTGTCGGAGAAGCTGGCCAGGCCCGCCGGGCTGACGGCGTCGTGGTGGCAGGTGCTGGGGGCGGTGCTGCACGAGCCGCTGCCGGTGTCCGGGATCGCCCGGGCGATGGGCATCACCCGGCAGAGCGTCCAGCGCGTCGCGGACCTGCTGGTGTACGAGGGGCTGGCCGAGTACCTGCCGAACCCGGCGCACCGGCGCGCCAAGCTCCTCGCCCCCACGGAGCTGGGCCGGGTGACGGTCGCCCGCATAGAGCCGGGCCACGCCGAGCTGGCGACCCGCCTGACCGCCGAGCTGGGCGAGGAGGCGTTCGCCGAGACGGCCCGGGTCCTGGAGCGGCTGTCCGAGGCGCTGGACGCCATCTCGGTCCCGGAACCGGGGCCGGACCCGAAAACGGGGCGGGGGCCGGGGTAGGGGCCGGGATCGGGGCGGGGGTCGGGATCGGGGCCGGGGCGGGGGCGGGGGCGGGAGTCGGGCCGGGATCGGGGCCCTCGGCCGGCCCGGCGCGCTCCTGACGGATCTCCCGTCCGCCGGAGGGCCGTCGGGTAATGTGGCCGCGTTCAGCAGGAGACCTACCGAGGAGGTGAGACCCATCAACGCCAGGTCAGGCAGGGCTCTCCCCTCCCACCGCTCGTAGACCAGGGTCACGAGTCACGCGGGAGCGCCCATGGGCGTCCCGAAAGGCTTCCGCTTCCATGTCCGCAACACCGGTTCCTCTCTCGTTCTCCAGCACCGTCACCAGGCTGCGCGCCGCCGGCTGCGTCTTCGCCGAGGACGAGGCGGAGTTGCTCCTGTCCACCGCCCGCACACCGGACGAACTCGACGCCATGGTCGAGCGCCGCGCCGCCGGGCATCCGCTGGAACACGTCCTCGGCTGGGCCGAGTTCCACGGCCTGCGGGTGGCCGTGGACGAGGGGGTGTTCGTCCCCCGCCGCCGCACCGAGTTCCTCGTCACCCGGGCCGCCGCGCTCGCCCCGCCCCGCGCCGTGGTCGTCGACCTGTGCTGCGGCACCGGCGCGCTGGGCGCCGCGCTCGTGGCGGCCCTGGACCGGGCCGAGTTGTACGCGGCCGACATCGACCCCGCCGCCGTGCGCTGCGCCCGCCGGAACATCACGGCGGTGGGCGGGCGGGTGTACGAGGGCGACCTGTACGACCCGCTCCCGGCGCTGCTGCGGGGCCGGGTCGACGTCCTGCTCGCCAACGTGCCCTACGTCCCGACCGAGGAGGTGGAGCTCCTGCCCGCCGAGGCGCGGGTGCACGAGGCGCGCGTGGCGCTCGACGGCGGCGCGGACGGCCTGGACGTCCTGCGCCGCGTCACCGCCGAGGCCGCCGCCTGGCTGGCCCCCGGCGGCAGCCTGCTGTTCGAGACCAGCGAACGCCAGGCGTCCGCCGCCGCGGCGGTCGTCGCCGCCGACGGACTCGTCCCGCACGTGGTGACCTGCGAGGACCTGTACGCCACGGTGGTCATCGCGATCCGGGCGGCGTAGCGGTCGCCCGCTGGATGGCCACCAGCGTGCTGAGCAGCAGGTACGGGTGGACGAACCGGTCGGGGGCCGTCGGTGGACACCGCCAGGAGAGCGGCCAGGTGCGCCCGCCGAGCGCCGGGACGGGTACGTAACTCACCGCCCAGCGGGCGGCGTTGAACGGCATCGCGCCGGGCGGCCAGGCGCGGCCCGCCGAGCTGCCCGGCGGGAGGAGGAAGTACACGCCTCGCCGCCCGTTCGCCTCGATGACGACGGGGCCCGGGTCGCCGCCGGTCATGTGCTCCAGGAGGTCTGCGGCCCGGCGGCCGTCGTCCCCGTCGACGCGCACGGCGTCGAATTGGACGCCCGCCTTGCGGAGTTGGAATCCGGAGGACGGAATCCATTCGATGTTCGGGTGGCAACTTGGCGCATTCACAGGGACATCGTGGACTGCCACGGCTAGCGTTCTGCACGATTGCGGAGGCTCGTCGGACCCGCGTTGACCTGCGGAAACGGCGCCATCCCGCAGTCGAATTCGACGGGGACGGGTTGTGACCGGTTGAGACCGGTTGAATCGAGGCGGTGACGCAATTTGGCGCGAACCGAGAACAAGGAAACGGCGGGTCCGGCGACGCGACTCGTGGCGGACATGGCGCGCAAGATGCGCGTACGGAAGGGGTGGACCCAGGACCAGCTCGGCAAGGAGATCGGCTTCACGGGCGCGGCGGTCAGCGCCATGGAGACCTGTGCCCAGCCGGCGAGCGACGCGATGCTGGTGCAATTGGAAAAGGTGCTCGGTGACGGGCTGGGCCTCTTCGAGCAGGCGCGGATGTATGTCCGGCTGGACAAGTATCCGGAGCAGTTCAAGAACTACGCGCTGCTGGAGCAGAAGGCGGTGAGCCTGTCGCTCTACGCGACGCTGA
>NZ_JBIBSG010000007.1:187976-232035 GCF_043077235.1 Streptomyces sp. NPDC016309
CGGATGTATGTCCGGCTGGACAAGTATCCGGAGCAGTTCAAGAACTACGCGCTGCTGGAGCAGAAGGCGGTGAGCCTGTCGCTCTACGCGACGCTGGTGGTGCACGGGCTGTTCCAGACGGAGGCCTACGCGCGGGCGCTGATCGGCGGTGGGTACCCGCCGCTGCCGGAGCGACGGGTGGAGGAGCTGGTCGAGGCGAGGATGGCGCGCAGGGAGCTGTTCGAGCGGGATCCGGTGGCGCTGATCGAGCTGGTCCTGGAGGAGTCGGTGCTGCGCCGCACGATCGGCGGCTCGGAGGTCATGCGGGGGCAGTTGCTGCACCTCGCGGAGTGCGCGCGGAGGCGGAACGTGACGGTTCAGGTGCTGCCGCTGGACTGCGGGCTGAGCGGGGAGCACGCTGGCGAACGAGGCGGCATGACCCTGGTGGAGACACCGGAGCACGACCACCTCGTGTACCTGGAGATTCAGGGCGAGAGTCTGTTGATCAAGGACCGTGCGAAGGTCAGTACGTACGGGCAGCGGTATGCGAGGATCCGAGCACAGGCCCTCGACACCCGTGAATCGCTGGGCCTCATCGAGCGGTTGGCAGGAGAGCAGAGATGAGCAGCACCCTGCGGTGGTTCAAGTCCAGCTACAGCGACAGCGGCGGTGGCGAGTGCGTCGAAGTCGCCTTCGACTGGCGTACGTCCTCGTACAGCAGCCCCAGCGGCGGCGAGTGCGTCGAGGTGGCCGCCTGCCCCCACACCGTCCACGTCCGTGACTCCAAGAACCCCGGCGGGCCCGTCCTCGCCGTCGCCCCGGCGGCCTGGGGGTCCTTCCTCGCCTGGGCCGAGTAGGGTTGTTCGTAGGAATGACCCGAAAGGGGGCGACATGTCCGCGATCAGGCAGAGCGTCGAGATCTCGCGTCGTCCCGAGGACGTCTTCTCCTACCTGACCGACGCCTCCCACATGCCCGAGTGGCAGGAGAGCGCCCTGGCGGTCAGCCCGGTCGGAGGCGCCACCGGCGGCTTGGGCTCCCGGGTCAGGGTGACCCGGCAGATGGGCCGCCGGCGGATGCCGATGACCATGGAGATGAGCCAGTACGACCCGCCGCGGAGCTTCCGCATGGACGGGATCGACGGCCCCGTCCGGGGCCATGTGCAGGGGACGGTCGAGCCGATCGGCGACGGCGAGCGGTCGCGCGTGACGCTGGACCTGAACTTCGAGTCGCACGGCATCGGCAAGGTGCTCGTGCCGCTGGTCGTCCGGGCGCGTGCGAGGAAGGAAATGCCGAGGAACGAGCAGCACCTCAAGGACATCCTGGAGGCACGCCCGTAGCCGCCACAGGGCCCGGGCGCGCTCCGGGCCCCGCGCTCGTCGGCGGGCCTACTTCTCGATGGTGATCACCCGCACGCCGGTCCCCCGGTAGCGCTTGGGGTCGGCGCTGAGCACCGGTCGGCCCCGGGGCCACTCGACCGAGGGCTGGGCCAGGTGCACCGCGTGCGCGCTGCTCCACTCGTCATCGTGGACCCGCAGGCGCTTGCCGACGGCCGCCGCACCCGCGAAGTCCAGGGCGGCGATGTCCACGGACGGCAGGGCGCCCACGTGTTCCGCAACGCCCGCCCGCTCAGCCTCGGCAGCCGTCAGGGACAGGGCCGGGATGCAGATCCTCAGCGTGGCGTCGCTCTCGGCCTCCACGACGAGCCACGAGGCCATGCGGTTGCCGCCGCCCAGCGCCAGCACAGCGGTGTCGTCGAAGACGATCGCGCGCGGCAGCGGGTACTGGTCCTCCTTCACTGAACCTCCCCGATGCGCCCCGACACCACGTCGGCCCAGAGCTGCTGCCCCGCCACCGCGTCCTGCTCCGTGTACGGCCCGCCGAGGAAGTGTTCCTCGACGTACGCCTTGGTCTCCTCACGACGCTTCGCCAGTTCTTCTTTGGTCGGCGTCGCTCCGGCGAGCTGCGCGACCAGATCGCGCATGGTGATCCCACGATCCCGGGCGAGCTCCTGGAGGCGGTCGCGAACCGCGGGGTCAACCTTGATCGTTGTGTCAGCCACCATGACAGTATACCGACGGTATACCACCTCAGGGCGTTCGAGTGTGATGGTCATGGCACTCCATTTCTTTTCGGTGGGCCCGGCCGCCGAGCGGCGGCCGGGAGCTTTCAGCAGCGGCGGCGCAGGACCTGCCGGACCGAGGCGCTGCCGCGCAGTGCGGCCGCGACGAAACCGGCGACGGCGGGCGTGGCGGGGTCGCAGCGGGCGCAGGAGGCCCCTTCGGGCACCGGCGTGCCGCAGACGCCGCACTCGGGTCGTACGGGCGCCGCAGGGCGCGGTGCGGGCTTCTTGCGGCGGAGGCGGTCGGCCACCAGGGCGGCGGGGGCGTGAACGCGGGTGGGCAGGCCGGAGGTCAGCGCCTCGCGGATCAGGGCGTCACTGGCGCCGACGGCCCACCACTCCTCGACCAGGGTCCTCAGCCGTTCCGCCTCGCCCGCCCCCAGGGCGAGCCGTGGATCGCTCCGGCCCAGCGAGGTGAGCAACTGGACTGCCGGGGAGGGAGGTTGTTTCACCCCCGTCTTTTCTCCCGGAGGGAGCGGTCCAGGAGGCCCGTCGTCCCGGCCACCGGAGGCCGGGTTTCCGACCGTTCGGGGGGTGGGCCCGGCGGCGGGGGCTTCGGCGGGGTCCGGGGCGGGGGCTTCGGGGTCGTACGGGGTGTCGAAGACCTCGTACTCCGTGCGCAGTCGCCCCGTGCGGTCGCGGCGCGTCAGGCGGCGCAGATAGCGGGCCTCCTCCAGCTCCCGGAGGGCGGCGCCGATCCGGTCACGGCCCTCCTTGCGCTGCTCGGAGAGCTTGCGGATGCTCGCCCTGGCACCGTTGGGAAGGCTGACCAGATAGGCGAGGAGACCCACGGCGCACCACGAGATGGTGGCGTCGCGCAGCAGGGCGTTGCTGAAAGTGGTGAAGGCGCGCGTGGGCGCGGTACGGTAAACACGCATCGGGAGGTCTTGCTCCTGGTGTCGCGCCCCCGGATGTTGGCCCATCGCGGGGGCATTTCGTTTTCTGTGCGGCGAATCTAGCGCCACGCGAAGCGATCACCGCAATCAACAGCCTTTAGTCATACGGTCATTCGAAAACCGGGGACTTGATATCCGGTTTCCGGTGCGACCTGCGGTGATGCAGCGAAAAGGGGTGGCCACCCGCCGGTGGCCACCCCTGTGTCATATGCCGAATTCACCCCTGCGGGTGAGCCTCGGTGAGGCTCAGTACAGCGTGCCGCGTGCGCCCCAGCCCGAGCCGATCTGGACCGTGGGGCCGAACGTGCCGTCGCCCCTGCCGCTGTTGCGCAGCAGCTTGCCGTTGGTGTCGCGGGAGACGAGGTCGTTCTTCCCGTCCCCGTCGACGTCCCCCGCGCCGATGATCGCGTCGCGTCCCGCTCCCCAGTCTCGGAACACCAGGGTCCGGGGGTGGAACGCGCCCGTGCCGGTCGACTCGTACCTCCACAGCTCGCCGCCCGCGTCGCGGGCGAGCAGGTCGGTGTGGCCGTCCCCGTCGAGGTCGCCCGCGCCGATCAGGGTGAGACCGTTCCACTTCCCGGCGATCCTGACGCCCGCCTTGATGCCGCCCGCCCGGTTGTCCGCGTACAGGTAGAGGTCGCCCGTCGAACGCTGGCGGGCCAGCAGGTCGGCGCGGCCGTCGCCGGTCATGTCCCCGGGGTTGAGCAGGACGTCGAAGGCGTTGAAGCCCGTGCCGATCCTCGACTTGGGGCTCGTGGGGGCGGGGACCCCGGCGCACTTGGCGCCGTGGCGGTACAGCTCGCCCGTGGTGGCGCGGGTGAGGACGTCGTTGCAGCCGTCGCCGTCCAGGTCACCGAAGGGGACGACGGCGCTGACGCCGGTCCAGCCGGTCGACGTCGTCGACGTGCCCTTCACCGGCTCGTGGGCGCTCAGCCCGCCGCCGCTGCGGGAGAACAGCTCGCCGATCCCGTCACGGTCGTAGTCCCGGAACGGCAGGTGCACATCGGCGACCTGGACCGTCCCGGTGCGCACCGCGCGGGGACCGCTGCCGTCGCCGGGGTCGGCCTTGAGCGTCCAGGTGTAGTGGCCGGCGGGCACGAAGGCACCGTCCGAGCCCCTGCCGTCCCAGGCCATCGAGGACTGCGCCCCGACGCGGTCGGCGGAACTCCAGCCGGCCACGGTCGTACCGGCCGGGTTCTTGAACTCGATGCTGGTGCGGAGGGCGGGCCGCGACAGCAGCCAGGTGCCGTACCAGGCCCTGTCCGCGCCGTTCGCGACGTTCAGCACCGAGGTGTCCTGGCGCTCCTCGATGACCGAGATCGGGGAACGCGGCACAGTCACCGGCTTGATGTGGATGCGCTCCTCGGCGTCCGTGAACGCCACGTGGCCGCCAAACTTGTCGACGGACCAGTCGGCGCCGGCCGGGACGGAGGCGAAGTCGGTCGTCCTGACGGCCGCCGGGTCGCCGGTGTGGACGTCGGTGAGCGTGAGCTTCCCGGCCGCCGCGTCCTTGCGTACCACGAACCCGTCACCGAGCTGCGTCTCGCCGAACGGCACGGGCGTGGTCAGCCGGGTCTTCTGGTCCCAGACACCGGCCTTCGCTCCCTTGGCGCAGCTCCAGTGGATCCAGCGGCCCACGGCCTGGAGCCGGTCGGGGGTGCAGTCGGAGCCGATCGCGAGGGCGGCCGAGGTCGCCTTCGTCTTCACGTCGTACCAGGAGACGGTGGAGGGCTTGGCGGGGTCGGACAGCCAGACGGTCGTGCCCCACACCGTGGACGCGGCCCTGCCGTCGAACCGGCGGGTGCCGAACTGCCGCTGGAGATCGCCCACGTACTGGGTGGTGACGGTGCCCGACACGACGTACCGGCCGGAGCCGCCGGACAGCCGTCCGTACATCCCGTCGGCGTGCTGTCCTGTGAGCCCCCCGATGACGTCGGTGTTCGACTGGTGCGCCGCCTCGCCGTTGCCGAGCGGAACCAGGGCGTCGACCGGGGTGGGCAGACCCCGGACCATGACCCGCTGGTCCGCCGTGGGGGTTCCGGTGATGGACAGGAGGTGCCGGTACAGCGCCGGGGAGGACGACACGTCGGACATGGCCCGGTAGTGCAGCGCCCCGGCGCCCAGGGTGAGGCCGTCCACGGGCGTGGGCGGCGCGGGCACCACGACCTCGGCGGCCGGGCCGTCCGCCGCGAACGCCGCACCGGGGAACAGCGGCACGAGGGTGCCCGCCAGGGCGGCGGACAGAACGACGGACGCGCCGGAACGCGTCAAAGCATGACGAGGCAAGGGCCCCTCCCCAGGAACCGAAGAGGCGGGGGAGGCGGCGCGACGGCTCGCCACGGCTGATGTGTCCTGCCCGGCCCCCCACGGCCGCGCCCTCCCCCGCAAGACGCTGGGATCGTAACAGCAGCCCCGGACATCACATCAGGCACTTTCCGAGCGGGTGCGACGAAGGGGCGGCCACCCGCCGGTGGCCGCCCCCGTACCGCGCGCGTCTCAGCAGCTCAGGTTCGAGCCCGTGGGGACGCCCAGGATCTGGGTGAAGCGCTGGTAGTTGGTGATGCGGCTCTGCACCTGCGCCGGGTTCTTGCCGTCGCACTCCAGGGAACCGTTGATGGAGCGGATGGTCTGGCCGAAGCCGGCACCGTTGACCATGGCGTTGTGGGGCGTCATGGTGCCGGGGCCGTTCTGGGTGTTCCAGTACCAGAGGCCGGTCTTCCAGGCGACCGCCGGCTCCCGCTCGACGCGGTAGGGGTTGTTGAGCAGGTCGATGCCGAGGGCGTCGCCCGCCGCCTTGTAGTTGAAGTTCCAACTGAGCTGGATCGGGCCGCGCCCGTAGTAGGCGGCCTGGCCGGCCGGGCAGCCGTAGGGCTGACCGGAGTCGCAGTAGTGCGGGTAGTTGGCGGTGTTCTGCTCCACGATGTGGACCAGGCCGCCCGTCTCGTGGCTGACGTTGGCGAGGAAGGCGGCGGCCTCCTGCTTCTTCACCGTGTCACTGCCGGTGTTGGCGAAGCCGGGGTACGCGCTCAGGGCGGCGGTCAGACCGCTGTACGTGTAGAAGGAGTTGCGGTTCGGGAACATCTGGTTGAACTGCGCCTCGCTCACCACGAAGCCCGAGGGCGACGGCGAGGGGCCGGGGCCGGTGCCGCCGCCGCACGCGCCCTGGTCGGACCAGACGTCGGCGGAGCCGGGGCGTTCGTTCTGGGTCCACCACTTCGCCAGCCAGTTGCGGCCGTTGTACGAGGCGGTCTTGCCACCCGTGTAGACGGTGGCGGAGGTCCAGGGCGCCGCGCACTCGGCGGCCGACGCGGTGGTGGCGGGGAGCATGACGGCCAGGCCGACGGCCGCGGCGAGAGCGGCGAGGGTGGCGAGCAGGGTCGACAGGCGTCGCAGCATGAACCGGCCTTTCCGTGGGGGATGTCCCCTACCGAAGCGTGAATGGTCTGTACCTGTCAAGGTCTAGACCAAACGTTGTTACGGGCGCCCGGCCCTCCTCTGGCATGCTCTGTGGACGTGGAGCCTCTGAGTGGTCAAGACCCCGTCCAGGTTGGGCCGTTCCGGCTGCTCGGACGGCTGGGGTCCGGCGGCATGGGCCGGGTGTACCTGGCCAGGTCGGCCGGTGGTCGCACGGTCGCGGTGAAGGTGGTGCACGCCGAACTCGCCGAGCGGGAGGAGTTCCGGCGCCGCTTCGCCCGCGAGGTGGCCGCGCTGGAGAAGGTCGGCGGCACCGGAACCGCGCCGGTGCTGGGCGCGGACACCGCCGCGGAGGCGCCGTGGGTGGCCGTCGGGTACGTCGCGGGGCCGTCGTTGCGTACCGTCGTCGGGGACGAGTACGGGCCGCTGCCGGCCGCGTCGGTGCGGTCCCTCGCCGCCGGGCTGGCCCGCGCGCTGGAGCACATCCACGCCGCCGGGCTGGTGCACCGGGACCTGAAGCCCGCGAACGTCCTGCTCACCGTCGACGGGCCCCGCATCATCGACTTCGGCATCGCCCGGGCGGTCGAGACGGTCACCGACGGCGGGCTGACCAGCACCGGAGCGGTCGTGGGCTCGCCCGGGTTCATGTCACCCGAGCAGGTGCGGGGCGAGCGGGTCACCCCCGCGTCGGACGTCTTCTGCCTCGGCTCGGTCCTGGCGTACGCGGCGACCGGGCGCGCGCCGTTCGGCACCGCCGACAGCGGCGTCCACGCCATGCTGTTCCGCATCGCGCACGACGAGCCCGACCTCACCGGCCTGCCCGCCGAGCTGGACGGCCTCGTCCGGTCCTGCCTCGCCAAGGACCCGGCCGCCCGCCCCACCGCGGGCGACCTGGCCGCCTCCGTCGAGCCCGCCGACCCGTGGCTGCCCGCCGGGCTGCTCGCCCAGCTCGGCCGGATGGCCGCCCGGCTGCTCGACCAGGACGGCACCCCGGCGCAGGACGGCACCCCGGCACACGGCACCACCCCCGAGCACGGCACCCCCACCCCCGGCGGCACCCCCGGCGCCACCCCGGCCGGCGACGCCACCCCCGCGCACGACGGCACCACCGCCGGCGGCGGCGCGCAGGCGCCCGTACCGGAGCCACCGGGCCGCCCCCGCCCGGGACGGCGGCGGCTGCTGATCGGCACCGTCGCCGCCCTCGCCGCCGCGGCCACCGCGGCCGCCGTCGGGTACGGGCTGACGGAACGCTCCCGGACGCCGGGCGCGCCCGGCGGGGGCACGACAGCGGGGGACGGGTCCCGCAACGTCGTCCCCGCCACCTTCCTCGGCGCCTGGGAAGGGGTCCTCCGGGGCACCGACACCGCCCCGTACGAAACCGCCCGCATCGAGATCAGCGAGGGAGCGCCCGGCGACAAGGCGGCGGTCTACGTCCACGTGGGCGGGGAGCGGCTCTGCATGGGCCGGTCGGCCCTCGTCTCGGCGGACGAGGACGGGATCGTGTTCGGCGAGAGCGACGTGACGACCAGCGTGCCCGCCCGGCGCTGCACACCGGCGGCCCACCAGAAGCTGACCGTCCGCTCCCCGGAGGTGCTGGAGTGGTCGTCGGGCGCGGCGACCGCCACGTTCCGCAAGGCCCGGTCCGGGCCCGCCGTCGTGCCCAAGGAGTTCCTCGGGCACTGGAAGGACGTCCCGCACCCGGACGTGTCCGACCCGCAGGCGGACCTCTACAGCCACGAGGTGATCATCACCCAGGGCCCGGTCGGCGCGCCGCTCGTCCGGTTCGAGCAGAGCTACCCGCGCACCGACGAGGAGACCGGCGAGCCGCTGTCCGACACGGTCAACTGCGCCGAGACCGCCGTCCTCGGCGGCGCCGGGAGCCTGCTGGTGCTGGGCCCGGCCACGGTCGACGCGGCCGCCTCCGACCGGGAGTGCACCGCCTCCGGCGCGTCCTCGAACCTGCGGATCCAGCGCGTCGACGGCAAGGACCGGCTCCTGGTCTACGGCATGGACGCGGACGGGGAGCCCGGCGAGTTCTCCAAGGAGAAGTGACCGGGCTCCCCGTCACGGGACCTGCTCGGGTGTGCCTACAGGAAGGAGTTGATCTCGATCGTCTCGGTACGGCCGGGGCCGACACCGATCGCGGAGATCGGCGCGCCCGACATCTCCTCCAGCGCCTTCACGTACGCCTGCGCGTTCTTCGGCAGGTCGGAGAAGGTCTTCGCCTTGCTGATGTCCTCGGACCAGCCGGGGAGGTACTCGTAGACCGGCTTCGCGTGGTGGAAGTCCGTCTGCGAGTACGGCAGCTCCTCGACGCGCTTGCCGTCGATCTCGTACGCCACGCAGACCGGGATCTGCTCCCAGCCGGTGAGCACGTCCAGCTTGGTGAGGAAGAAGTCGGTCAGGCCGTTGACGCGGGTGGCGTACCGGGCGATGACCGCGTCGAACCAGCCGCAGCGGCGGTCACGGCCGGTGGTGACGCCCCGCTCGCCGCCGATGCGGCGCAGCGCCTCGCCGTCCTCGTCGAACAGCTCCGTCGGGAACGGGCCGGCGCCGACGCGGGTGGTGTACGCCTTGAGGATGCCGATGACCCGGCTGATCTTCGTGGGGCCCACGCCCGCGCCGGTGCAGGCACCGCCGGAGGTCGGGTTGGACGAGGTCACGAAGGGGTACGTGCCGTGGTCGACGTCCAGGAGGGTGCCCTGGCCGCCCTCGAAGAGGACGACCTTGCCCTCGTCGATGGCGTTGTTGAGGATCAGCGTCGTGTCGGCGACGAACGGCTTGATCTGCTCCGCGTACTGGAGCATCTCCTCGACGATCCGGCCCGACTCGATGGCGCGGCGGTTGAAGACCTTGGCGAGGAGCTGGTTCTTCTGCTCCAGCGCCGCCTCGACCTTCTGCTCCAGGATCGACTCGTCGTAGAGGTCCTGGACGCGGATGCCGACGCGGTTGATCTTGTCGGCGTAGGTGGGGCCGATGCCGCGCCCGGTCGTGCCGATCTTGCGCTTGCCGAGGAACCGTTCCGTCACCTTGTCGAGGGTGACGTTGTACGGAGTGATCAGGTGTGCGTTACCGCTGATCAGCAGCTTCGACGTGTCGACGCCGCGCTCGTTCAGTCCGCTCAGCTCGGAGAGCAGGACCGCCGGGTCGACGACGACACCGTTCCCGATCACCGGGGTGCACCCCGGTGAGAGGATTCCGGAAGGGAGAAGGTGCAGCGCGTACTTCTGGTCGCCGACGACGACCGTGTGGCCGGCGTTGTTGCCGCCCTGGTAGCGCACCACATAATCAACGGATCCACCGAGGAGATCGGTGGCCTTTCCCTTGCCCTCGTCACCCCACTGAGCACCGAGCAGCACAAGTGCGGGCACAGGCGTACACCCCTTCCGGGCGGGGCATGTCCAAGGCCAGGGGAAGTACAGACGTCGTACGACGGTGTACGACACAGCCTGAGCCGTCGGACCGGGTGCCCCGGAATAGACGAAGCCCCTGGCGCAATAGCGCAAGGGGCTCTTGCACAAAGATGCTACCCGAGGAAGGACCGAGGTGTCGGCTCCCGACCAGTTGCTGGTCGTCATCGACGCGGTGGCGCGCCGGAACGACGGCGAGTCCGTGCGGATCGCGAAGGACGTCCTGCGTGCCGGGGCGAGCGTCAAGATCTGCCTCCCCGACACCCCGGCCGAGTTCGCCCGGGCCCTTTCCCGGCGCGGTTCGCGGCGCCCCGTGGTCATCGGTGACGACCGGGCGCTGCTGCGGGCGGTGGCGCAGCTTCACCGGGAGCGGGAGCTGGCCCACGGGGCGTTGTCGCTGGTCCCGGTCGGGCCGCGCGGCTCGGTGGAGCTGGCCGGGGCCCTGGGCGTGCCGCTGGGCGCGGTGGCCGCCGCGCGGTCGGTGCTGGACGGGGCGGTACGGCGGCTGGACCTGCTGGTCGACGACAGCGACGGCGTGGTGGTGGGGGGGCTGCGGGTGCCGGCGGGGCCCGCGGGACTGTCGGTCGTGGAGCCGCCGTCGGTGTGGGACACCTGCCGGTCGCTGGTGCGGACGCTGGTCCGCCCGGCGCCCGTCGTTCCGGCGATACGGACGCACCGGCTGCGGGTCGAGGCGGACGGGCGGCTGCTCAGCGACCTGGACGACCCGGTGGAGGGTGTGACGGTACGCTCCCGGGGCGGGGTCGCCGAGGTGGTGGTCCGCCCCAGGGCGGCGGAGCCGGTGCGGGTGGAGGCCGCCGCGGTCACGATCTCGGGCGCCTCGTACCGCTACCGGGCGGACGCGCTGGTCACGGGCCCGGTGTGGACCCGGACCTGGACGGTCCGCCCGTCGGCGTGGTCGCTCACCCTGCCGGTGGGGTAGCGCCCGGGGGCCGGTTCCTACAGGGCGTCCAGCGGGCCGGTGAAGGGCGGGGGCGTCGAGGCGTCGTCGTTGTCGTCGTCCTTGTCGTCCTCCGGGGTGCCGGGGAACATCAGCCGGGCACTGATGCTGATCATGGCCATCGCCGTGAGCCCCATGGCGAACTTCAGCAGCCGCATGCCGCCCGTCCACTCGTGCGGCGACCCGAAGACCACGTAGAACGCGAGGGCCGCTCCGGAGAGCAGAACGAGGACAGCGACGGTACGGCGCAAGGCAGTTGACATCCGTCCATGATCTCAAACCTCCACCGGCAGCCCCTTCAGACCCCGGATCACGAAGCCCGGGGAGCGCTCCGGCTCCCCGGCCGGCCGGAGGGCGGGCGCCCGGGTGAGCAGCGCCTCCATCGAGGCCGCCAGCTCGATACGGGCCAGCGGGGCGCCGAGGCAGTAGTGGATGCCCGCGCCGAAGGAGACGTGCGGGTTGTCCGACCGGGACAGGTCCAGGGTGTCGGGGCGGTCGAAGACGTCCGGGTCCCGGTTGGCCGAGCCGAACAGCAGGGCGACCTCCGAGCCGCGCGGGACGGTGGTGCCGCCGATCTCGATGTCGTCCAGCACCCAGCGCTCGAAGAGCTGGAGGGGGGTGTCGTAGCGGAGCAGCTCCGCTACGGCGGTGGGGACCAGCCCCGGGTCGGCGCGCAGGGCGGCGAGCTGCTCCGGGTGGCGGAAGAGCGTCCACCAGCCGCCGACCGTGGCGTTCACCGTCGCCTCGTGACCGGCGTTCAGCAGCAGCACACAGGTGGAGACCATCTCCTGCTCGGTGAGCCGGTCGCCCTCGTCGTGCGCCGCGATCAGCGCGCTGATCAGGTCCTCGCCCGGTGCGGCGCGCCGCTCGGCGATCAGTTCGCGCAGGTACGCCGAGAACTCGGCCGACGCCCGGACCGCGCGGGCCGCCGTCCCCTCGTCCGGGTTCAGCTCGTACATGCCGCAGATGTCCGCCGACCAGGGCCGCAGCGGTGCCCGGTCGGACTCGGGGATGCCGAGCATCTCCGCGATCACGGCGACCGGCAGCGGCTCGGCCACGGCGGTCAGCAGGTCACCGCCGCCGTCCGCGACCAGGACGTCGACCAGCTCGCCGGCCAGCCGGTGGACGTAGGGCCTCAGCCGCTCGACCGTGCGCGGGGTGAACGCCTTGGACACCAGGCGCCGGACCCGGGTGTGGTCCGGCGGCTCCAGGTCCAGCATCCCGTGGTCGTTGAGGGTGTGGAACGGCTCGTGGGCGGCCGGCGGCGGCGTCCGCCCGAACTCCTCGTGGGTGAAGCGGTGCCGGTACGTCCGCCCCAGCCGCCGGTCGCGCAGCAGCGCGGACACGTCGGCGTGGCGCGGGACCAGGTACTGGCGCGTCGGCTCGAACCAGTGCACCCGGCCGCCGGCGCGCAGCCCGGCGTAGGCGGGGTAGGGGTCGGCGACGAAGGCGGGCGACCACGGGTCGAAGTCCATGCGCCCGACCCTATGCACGGCTCAGCCCGGAGTCACCAGCCTCGCCTCGTACGCGAAGACCGCCGCCTGCGTGCGGTCCCGCAGCCCCAGCTTCACCAGGATGCGGCTCACATGCGTCTTGATCGTCGACTCGGCGACCACCAGGTGGGAGGCGATCTCGCCGTTGGACAGGCCCTGGGCGATCAGCACCAGGACCTCCGTCTCGCGCTCCGTCAGGTCCCCGACCTGGGCCAGGGCCGACGGGCGGGACGTCTCGGCGGTCTTGGCGAACTCGGTGATCAGGCGCTTGGTGACGGTCGGCGCCAGCAGCGCCTCGCCGCCCGCGACCACCCGTACCCCCTCCGCGAGCTGCCGCGCGGAGGCGTCCTTCAGCAGGAAGCCCGAGGCCCCGGCGCGCAGCGCCTGGTACACGTACTCGTCCAGGTCGAACGTCGTCAGCACCAGCACCTTGGCGTCACCGTCCGCCGCGACGATCTCGCGGGTGGCGTCGATGCCGTTCATCTCCGGCATGCGGATGTCCATGAGCACGACGTCCGGGCGGAGCGCCCCGACCTGCCGGACCGCCTCGCGGCCGTTGACGGCCTCGCCGACGACCTCGATGTCGGGCATCGCGTTCAGGAGGACGGAGAAACCCTCCCGGACCATGCTCTGGTCGTCGACGATCAGTACGCGGATGGTCATGCCGACTCCTGTCGCTGCGCCGGGATGAAGGCCGCGACCTCGTAGCCGCCGTCCTCCGTCGTCTCCGCCGTCATCTCGCCGTCCAGCATCGCCACCCGTTCCCGCATGCCCGTGATCCCGTGCCCGGCCCCGGGGGACGGCTTCACCAGGCCCCGGGCCGGCCCGTTCACCACCCGCAGGCCCAGCCCGCCGAGCACGTACGACACCTCCACCTTCGCGGACGCGCCCGGTGCGTGCCGCAGCACGTTGCTCAGCGCCTCCTGCACGATCCGGTACGCGGACAGCTCCACGCCCGGCGGCAGCTCCCGGGCGGCCCCGGTGACCGTGGCGTCCACGGTCAGGCCCGCCTCGCGGACGTTGGCGATCAGCGATTCGAGGTCGGCCAGCGTCGGCTGCGGCGCGTCGGGCGCCTCGTAGTCCTCGGCCCGTACGACCCCGAGGATGCGGCGCAGCTCGGTCAGCGCGGCGACGGCGTTCTCCCGGATCGTGACGAAGGCCTGCTCCAGCTCCGGCGGCGGGTTCTCCACCCGGTACGGGGCGGCCTCCGCCTGGATGGCGACGACCGACATGTGGTGGGCGACCACGTCGTGCAGCTCGCGGGCGATGGTGGTGCGCTCCTCCAGGAGGGTGCGCCGGGACCGCTCCTGGGCGGTGACCGTCTGCTGGGCGGTGACCTCCTCCTTGGCCGCGCGGCGGGTGTGGAAGACGGTGACGCACAGCAGCACGAAAGCGGAGGTGACCAGCAGGGGCCAGGTCGACCCGCTGCTGCCCCGGCTGAGGAAGACCTCGCAGAAGAAGCCGAACCCGCCCGTGAGCGCCCACATCCAGGCGGCGGTGCGGGGCCGGGTGCGGGCGGCGACCACGGTCATCACGGTGAGCTGGCCGATGAAGCTGGTCGGGGCCCATGGCCAGCCGTCCCAGTAGCCGGCCATCACGCTCACGAACGGGGCGGTCGCCAGCGACGCCCAGAACGCGGCGACGGGCCGGACCAGGGTCAGCATGATCACGCCGGCCGGGATGATGCCGGTGACCGGCTTGCCCTCGGTGTAGCCGACCGACATGACGATCAGGGCGGCCCCGATCACCAGGGCGTGCGGGAACCAGGCGACGTACCCGCGTATGAGGCGCGGCAGCCGCCTGGTCACCGGCCCGTCGGTGGCCATGGGCGTCAGCGGCCGGTAGGCGAGGGCGTCGTCGAGGAGCTCACGGCGCATGCCCATGAACATGCCGTGAGCCATCCGGTACTCCGGACTGCGCGTCTTGGTGTCGGTCACGTCAGCAACGGTAGGCAAGGCGGGGGCCGCGGTCGTCACCTTGGATGGGGATCCTTCCGCGTCCCCCTGGAGTACTACGCCGCTGACCAGGAGCGGAACGCGGCCGCGTGGGTCCTGGCCCACTCCGCGAAGGTACGGGCCGGGCGGCCGGTGACCCGCTCCACGGTGTCCAGGACCGTACGCCCCTCGGGCGGGGTGTTCCCGTACACGTCCAGCAGGAAGTCGATCACGTCCGCCGGCCGGCCCTCGGCGCGCCACCGGGCGACCGCCTCGGCCTCGGTCAGCTCCACCAGCCGCACCTCCCGGCCCCTGGCCGCCCCGATCGCGTCGGTCTTGTCCCGGACGGTGAGCGCCTCGGGCCCGGTGATCACGTACTCCCGTCCCGCGTGCCCGTCCTCGGTGAGGGCGACCGCCGCGACCGCACCGATGTCGGCCTCGTGGACCATGGCGCTGAGCCGGCCGGGGAACGGCTCGCGGACCTCGTCGGAGGTGCGGATGTCCTCCGCCCACTCCAGGGCGTTCGCCATGAACTCGACCGGCATGAGCACCGTCCACGGCAGGCCGCCCGCCCGCACCGCGTCCTCCAGCGGGCTCGGTCCGCCGCCGTGCAGGACGGTGACGCGCCGCACGCCGGCCGCGCGGGCGAGCTCCACGACGCGGGGGCCGGTGTCCAGCGGGGTGAAGTACGGGCCGCCGAAGGTGATCAGATGCAGACCGGTGACCCCCTCCAGGGCGGCGGTGAGGGTCCCGGGGTCGGTGAGGTCACCGCGTACGACCTCGACGCCCTCGGGCAGGCCGGCCTTCGCGGGGTCCCGGGTCAGGGCCCGCACGGGCCGGCCGCGGCGCAGCAGCTCGGCGACCACCTGGCGGCCGACGGTGCCGGTCGCCCCGGTCACCAGGGTCGTCTCGTTCTCGTGGTTCGTCATGGCGGCGACGCTACGAACCCTTGCGGTCAGCCCCCGTCCTGGATCACCAGGCCAGTTGCGCGATCTCCTCCGCGACCACCGCGCACGCGTCCGCCGCCGGGTCGATCAGCGGGAAGTGCCCGACGCCGTCCAGCAGGGTGAGCCCGACCATCTCGCCCGCCTTCGCCGCCGCGTCCGCGTACGCCTCCGCCACGGCCCACGGGACGACGGTGTCCTCGCGCCCCTGGACCACCGCCGTCGCGATCCCGGTCGGCAGCAGCACGGACGGGTCGGCGCACCTCGCCCGCGCCTCGAACTCGGGGCCGGACCCCAGGAGCTGGGTGACCGCACCACCGCACACGTCCAGCTCCACCGCCCGCGCGACGTGCGCGATCGGCGCCAGGGCGACGACCCCGCGCAGCGCGGGCGGGCCGTCCAGCCGCCACGGCGCCCCGGCGGGCAGGACGTGCCGGGCGGCCACCCACAGCGCGAGATGACCGCCCGCCGAATGCCCGGTGACCACCGTGCGGCGCGCGTCGGCCCGCGGCAGGTGCGTACGGACCAGGGCGGGCAGCGCGTCCAGCGCGGCCGCCACGTCGTCGAACGTCTCCGGCCAGCGCCCCGCGACGGGCCCGTCGCCGCCCTGCCCGGGTACGTCCCGGCCCCGCCGGTACTCGACGTTGGCCACGGCGAAACCGCGCCGCGCCAGGTAGTCGGCGAACGGGGTGACGTGCCACCGGTCGTACGGCGCCCGCCACGCCCCGCCGTGCAGCACGACGACGAGCGGCGCGTCGCCGTCGCCGCCGCGAGGGGCGTAGAAGTCCACGACCTGATCCGGATGATCACCGTACGCGGCGGTGGAATCCGGGTCGACGGCCGGATGCGACAGGACCGACGCTTCCTCGGCGGCGTCGCGCGCGGCGGGGTCGGGCATGATGCTCAACCTTTCGGTGACGAGGCCCGATCGGCCTGGACTGCGGGGACGGTACCAGGACCGGCCGCCCCCGCGGACCAGGCCCGACGTCAGCCGGCGGACTCCGCGACGGCGTCCGCGAACACGTCCCGGACCACGTCCGCCAGCACGCGCGCCGCGCGCTCGGCGTCCGCGAACGACACGTACAGCGGTGTGAAACCGAACCGCAGCACGTCCGGGCGGCGCAGGTCGCCGACCACGCCCCGCGCGATCAGCTCCTTCATCACGGCATGGGCCTTTGAGCAGCGCAGGCTGACCTGGCTGCCTCGCTCCTCGTGCGGCCCGGGGGTCACCGAGGTGACCCGGCCCGCGGGGACGTAGGCCTCGACGCACTCCAGGAAGAAGTCCGTCAGGGCCAGGCTCTTGGCCCGTACCGCCGCCACGGGCACCCCGTCCCAGACGTCCAGCGACGCCTCCAGCGCCAGCATGGACAGGATGTCCGGCGTGCCGACGCGCCCGCGCGCCGCGCCCTCCGCCGCCGCGTAGCCCGGCGTCATCGCGAAGGGGTCGGCGTGCGAGTTCCATCCCGGCAGCGGGGAATCGAAGCCCGCCTGGTGGCGCTCCGCCACGTACAGGAAGGCCGGCGCGCCCGGGCCGCCGTTGAGGTACTTGTACGTGCAGCCCACCGCCAGGTCCACGCCGTGCGCGTCCAGGTCGACCGGCAGGGCGCCCGCACTGTGGCACAGGTCCCACACGGCGAGCGCGCCCGCCGCGCGGACGGCCGCCGTCACGCCCGGCAGGTCGTGCAGCCGGCCCGTGCGGTAGTCGACGTGGTTGACGAGCGCGGCCGCCGTCCGCGGGCCGACCGCGTCCGGCACCTCTTCGGGGGCGGCGGCCACCAGTCGCCTGCCGGTCAGCCGCGCGGCCGACTCGGCGATGTACCCGTCCGTGGGGAACGTCGTGGCGTCCACGACGATCTCGTCCCGGTCCGGGTCGGCCAGCCGCACCGCGCCCACCAGCGCCTTGAAGACGTTGACGCTCGTCGAGTCGCCGACCACCACCTGGCCGGGTGCCGCGCCGACGAGCGGCGCGATCCGGTCGCCGATCCGCTCGGGCGCGGTCCACCAGCCGCTCTCGTCCCAGGAGCGGATGCGCAGCTCGCCCCACTGGCGGGTGATGACGTCCGCCATGCGTTCCGGTACGTGGCGGGGCAGCGCGCCCAGCGAGTTGCCGTCCAGGTACACCACGCCGTCGTCGAGCGCGAACAGCCCGCGGCGCTCGGCGAGCTGGTCCCCGGCGTCCAGCGACGCCGCCCTGGCCCTGAGGTCGAGGTCGTCAGACATGGCTGCGCGCCGTCCACACCTCGGGGAACACGTTCTTGCGGGCCCGCTTCTCCAGCCAGGCCACCCCGGCGGAGCCGGCCGTGCCCGTCTTGGAGCCCATCGCGCGCCGTGTCGCCACCAGGTGGTCGTTGCGCCAGCGCCACACCAGCTCGCCGACGTCCGTCAACGCCTCGCCCAGCCGAACCAGTTCGTCATGATCCGCCGGGTTCGCGTAGATGCGCGCCCAGATCTCCTCGACCACCGGGGACGGTTCGTACTTCTGCGACAGGTCGCGCCGCAGGACGCTGTCCGGCACCGGATGGCCGCGCCGGGCCAGCAGCCGGAGCACCTCGTCGTACAGGCTCGGCTCGTGCAGCGCCTTCTCCAGCTCCGCGTGGACGCGCGGGGCGCCGCGGTGCGGCACCAGCATCGACGCGGACTTGTCACCCAGCAGGAACTCCAGCCGGCGGTACATCGCCGACTGGAACCCGGAGCCCTCGCCGAGGGCACTCCGGTAGGAGTTGAACTGGGCCGGAGTGAGGCGCGCGAGCGGCTTCCACGAGGCGTTCAGCGCCTCCAGCTCGCGCACCGAACGGCCCAGGGCGTCCATCGCCACCGGTATCCGGTCCTCGCGCAGGGCACGGCTCGCGGTCTCCCACTCGTGGACGATCACGGTGAACCACAACTCCATGACCTGCGTGGTCACCAGGAACACCATCTCTCCCGGATCGTCCGAGAGCGGGTGCTGGAGGTGGGTGAGGACGTCCGCCTGGACGTAGTCCTCGTACGGCGTCGTGCCTGTGTACTCCAGGTTCGGGGTGTCCGAACCGGGCGCGGAGGCATCGGGGGAAGTAGACATCGCTGTCTCCATCAATGCGTGCTACCGGGTAGCGGTCTGCCCCCCTTATGGGCGCTCGGTTTGCCTTGCGTCCCGCAGGCGGAGCCCCGGTCCCCTCGGGACCACGCCGTGTGCGCGTGGACCCAGTCGCATCATGACACGAGCGGTCCCTCGATGTACCGGCCGGAGGTGTCATACGGCCAGGCGTTGGAGCGGCACCCGTCGAGGCCCTTGATCTGCTGCATCATCACCGGGGCCGGCCGGCCGGGGGCCGCGCAGCCCATGTGCCGGCGGATGCCGATCTCGTGGCCGACCTCATGGTTGATGATCAGGTGCCGGTACTCGGCGGGGGGACCGGTGAAGGTGGGGGAGCCCAGCATCCAGCGCTTGAGGTTCACCACGACCCCGTCGGCGGTCTCGCAGTTCAGCTCGCCGCCCGTGTCGAACCCCTGGGCGAGGCACAGGGCGTCGGCCGTGGCGGGCGTGGCGATGCGGATGACGAAGTCGGGGTCCTCGGCGACGAGCTGGAAGGAGCCCCGGCCGTGGGCGGCCCAGCCCTGGGGGTGGGCGAGGATCCGCTGGATCTCCTGGGCCGCGCCCGCCGCCGGGAGGCCGATGCCATCCTCGACCTGGACGCTGTAGCGGCGGAGGGTTCCCGAGCCGGTCCTGGCGCCGGTGGTGCGGGCGGTGGTGAAGGTGCCCGGCCCGGACGCCGGAACGGCGGTGGACGTGCCGGGGCGGTCCCGCCGGGGCGGGGCGTCACGGCCGGCGCGCGGCGGGGCGGTGGCGCCGTGGCCGGTGGCCGGGCCGGCGGCGGGCCGGCCGGGCGGGGGTGCGAGCGGGGCGGCGGCGGTGCCGGCGGGGGCCGGGGCGCCCCGCCAGTGGGCCAGGGCGGCGCCACCGCCGAGGCAGACGCCGGTCAGGGCGAGCGACAGCAGGACTATTCGGCCCAGCGGGCGGCGGGCGCCCCCGCCGCCCCGCGCGCTCCGACGGCGTCGACGTCCTCGCGGTGCGGCGGCACGCTTCCCCACAATGGATCTCCGTTCGATGGTGAGCGCGATCGTAACGGTCACGCATCGATAACGGTGCGACCCGCCTCACCCCGACCGGAGGGAACCGGTCCGGGTGGGCGGGTCTCGGCGTGGCGGAGCCCCGGTCAGCCGAGGGTCTCGGCGGCCAGGGGCGAGGAGTCCCGCAGGAACGTCGAGCAGCGCTCGTACTCCTCCTGCTCGCCGATCGCCTGCGCGGCCCGCGCCAGGGCGTTCAGGGCGCGGAGGAACCCGCGGTTCGGCTCGTGCTCCCACGGCACCGGGCCGTGCCCCTTCCAGCCGCTGCGGCGCAGGGCGTCCAGGCCCCGGTGGTAGCCGGTCCTGGCGTACGCGTACGACTCGACGACCCGGCCGGCCTCGAACGCGTCGTCGGCGAGCTGGGCCCAGGCCAGGGAGGAGGTGGGGTACTTCGCGGCGACCTCGGCGGGCGCGGTGCCGCCCGCGAGCAGCTCACGCGGCTCCGGGTCGTCGGGCAGATGGGTGGGGGGCGGTCCCCCCAGCAGGTTTTCGTGGATGGCCATGCCACCAGTGTCACAGGCCCGGCACCGCGTCTGCGATGCCGGGCCCGTGTCGGACGATCAGTGGTGTGCCGGGGGTGTTACTTCAGCTTGGTACCGGTGGAGCGCAGCGCCTCGCACGCCTCGGTCACGCGCTTGGCCATGCCCGCCTCGGCCAGCTTGCCCCAGGTGCGCGGGTCGTAGGTCTTCTTGGAGCCGACCTCGCCGTCGACCTTCAGCACACCGTCGTAGTTCTTGAACATGTGGTCCGCGACCGGACGGGTGAAGGCGTACTGGGTGTCGGTGTCGAGGTTCATCTTCACGACGCCGTTCTCCAGCGCGGTGGCGATCTCCTCGGCCGTGGAGCCGGAGCCGCCGTGGAAGACGAAGTCGAACGGGTCGGCCTTGCCGAAGCGCTCGGCCACGCCCTGCTGGAGGTCCTTGAGCAGCTCGGGGCGGAGCACGACGTTGCCCGGCTTGTAGACGCCGTGGACGTTGCCGAAGGAGGCGGCCAGCAGGTAGCGGCCCTTCTCGCCCAGGCCGAGCGCCTCGGCGGTGCGGATGGCGTCGTCGACGGTGGTGTACAGCTCGTCGTTGATCTCGTGGGTGACGCCGTCCTCCTCGCCGCCGGTCGGGGTGATCTCGACCTCAAGGATGATCTTGGCGGCGGCGGCCTTCGCGAGCAGCTCCTGGCCGATGGACAGGTTGTCGGCGAGGGTCTCGGCCGAGCCGTCCCACATGTGGGACTGGAACAGCGGGTTGTCACCCTTGGCGACGCGCTCGGCGGAGATGTCGAGCAGCGGACGGACGTAGCCGTCCAGCTTGTCCTTCGGGCAGTGGTCGGTGTGCAGCGCGATGGTGACGTCGTACTTCGCGGCGACGATGTGCGCGAACTCGGCCAGGGCGACCGCGCCGGTCACCATGTCCTTGCTGTACTGGCCGCCCAGGAACTCCGCGCCACCGGTCGAGATCTGGATGATGCCGTCGCTCTCTGCCTCGGCGAAACCACGCAGGGCGGCGTGCAGAGTCTGCGACGAGGTGACGTTGATGGCCGGGTAGGCGAACTTGCCTGCCTTCGCCCGGTCGAGCATCTCGTTGTAGACCTCGGGGGTTGCGATGGGCATCTGTCCGCTCCTTGTGATCTGCGGTTGCGTAGCGTTGCTGATCCCTGACCTGGGGGCGACGTCATCGTCGCACCCATCTTTCCAGACTCCGCCGCGGGCTCCACCCCGCCTGCCACGAGGGGCGGACCGTTTCACGTGAAACCGTCCGCCCCTCGATGAACCCGCAGGTCACGCCCTATGGGACTAGTCCAGGCCCAGCTCGTCCAGGGCGTAGGCGTACCGGTACGGCACCCCGGCCGTCCCGCTGATCTTCTCGGCCGCACCGGTCGCCCGGTCGACGATCGTCGCCACCGCCACGACCTCGGCACCGGCCTCGCGGACCGCCTCGACGGCGGTGAGCGGCGAGCCTCCGGTGGTGGAGGTGTCCTCGACCACCAGGACCCGGCGGCCCGTGATGTCCGGGCCCTCGACGCGGCGCTGCATGCCGTGCGCCTTGGCGGCCTTGCGCACGACGAAGGCGTCCAGCGTCCGGCCGCGCGCGGCGGCGGCGTGCAGCATCGCCGTGGCGACCGGGTCGGCGCCCAGGGTGAGACCGCCGACGGCGTCGAACTCCAGGTCGGCGGTCAGATCGAGCATGACCTGACCGACGAGCGGGGAGGCCGCGCCGTCCAGGGTGATCCGGCGCAGGTCGACGTAGTAGTCGGCCTCCAGACCCGAGGAGAGGGTCACCTTGCCGTGCACCACGGCCTTGTCCTTGATCTGCTGGAGCAGATCGGCTCGTACGTCAGTCATGCCCATGAGCTTAAAGCCGCCGCCACGCGAAGGTCGCGGCCAGCTCCAGCGGCTCGATGGGCGTGACCAGGCGGGGAGCGGTGTTGAGGCCGTTCGGCGGTCCCGACTGGGGCTCCACGCAGACCGCCGCCTCCTGCTCGTCGTACACCACGACCCAGGGGGCACGGCTGGTCACCTTCAGCTCCAGCTCCCCGGGCCAGGTGAGGGTGACATCCACCCCGTCCGGCATGCCGAAGCAGTCGTCCCACGGCCCGGGCAGGGGCGCGATCCGGCGGCCGGTGGGCAGGTGGTCCTCGCCGCGCTCCTCCTGCCACTCGGGTGCGAAGTCGAGGCGTACGTCGTCCCCGCCCAGGTTCCGCCGGAACCACGGGTGCCAGCCGGCCTGGGCCGGGAAGGAGTCGCCGTAGGTCTCGACACCGAGCTGGAGCGTGAGCGCGTCCTCGGTCAGCCGGACGGTCTGGGTGACCCGGCCGGGGTACGGCCACGGCTCGGTGAGGTCATAGGTGAACACCGCCTCCGCCTCGTCGGCGAGGGCGACGCGCCACGCGGTGTCGCGGCCGGTGCCGTGGATGGCGTGCGGCGGGGAGTTGAGCGGCATCCGGTGCCAGGTCGCCCCGTTGAGGAACCGGCCGTCGGCGATCCGCCCGCACCAGGGCACCATCGGGAAGCAGCCGTACTTCTCCCCCTGCCGCAGCAGTTCGGTCCCGCCGACGCGCAGGCTCTCGATGCGGCATCCGTTGTCCGGACGCACCGTCAACTCGACGTCTCCGGCCATGAGCCGGACGCTCTGTTCGCTACTGGTCACGCCCCCGACACTACTTGCGGCGGCGCAGCGCGCGTCCGACCACCACCGCGGAAGCCAGGGCGAGCGCGGCGGCCGGGGCGAGCCACCGCAGCGTCGCGGCCGTCGACGCGGTCTCCGGACCGGGCGTCGGCGCGTACCGGCCGCGCGGCGGGGCGTGGTCGACCTCCTCGGCACTGCGGCCGATCATGGTGCGCCGGGCGTGTGCCGCCTCGGCGCCCGCACCGGACAGCACTCCGTCGGGGATGTCGGGCACCTCGAACTCGGCGTCGGCGAGCGGGTCCAGGGACGGCGGCGGCACGGGGGCGTCGAACACCGACCCGGCGCTCTCGGCACCCTGGTCCACTCCGTCGTCGTCGACGTCCAGCTCGTCGGTGAGGTCCCGGCCGGCCAGGCCCGCCTCCTGGGCGAGGTCGTCCCCGTCCTGATCACCGATGGAGGCGCCACGCACCCCCGACGCGGTGGTGGTGGCCGTCGCCGCCAGGGACTCGGCGAAGCGGTCGAGCAGCCGGTGGGCCGCCGACAGCGCGGTGTCGTCCGGCAGCTCCGTCAGCCGGCCCTCCGCACGCGTCGTCCCCGTGAAGCGCAGCGTCGTGCCGCCGTCCACCGGGGTCATACGGACCGTGAGGGCCACCTTCGCCGAGCCCGTTCCGCGCACCTCCGTGCCGTCGCCCTCGACGACATAGCTGCCGTCCTCCTGGGCGGCGATGTGCAGGGCGCCCCGGTAGGTGATCGAGTGCCCGCCGGCCCGCACCTTCAGGCGGCCCGAGAGCGGGCCCGCCGACGCGTCCGCGTCCTGCTGGAGCCCCGGCACGCACGGGGCGACCCGGGTGGGGTCCGCCAGCACCGCGCGGAGGGTCTCGACGTCAACCGGAACGAACACCTCATGCTCCATGGAGCCCGAGCCTACCCACGCCCGGCGCCCACGTCTCCCATGTGCGCGAGGCCAAACGAGGTCACTCGCCGTACCTCGGGTGCACCAGCGTCGAGGGCGGCAGGTCCGCCGGCCGTGTCCCCACCACGGGGCGCACCCCCGCCACGGCGGCCGGGTCCGGGGGCGGCTGGCCCCGGGCGGCCAGCAGGAAGCCCCAGTCGTCCGGCACCGAGCCGCCGTCCGTGGACCGGTCGGGCCCGGCGGCGAACCCGGAGAGCCGCCCGGTGGCGCGGTAGGGCCGGGTGGTGAAGCCGGCCGACCGCAGGGTGGCGTCCACCGTCCAGAAGGTGCGGGGCCGGGACGCCATGGGGCCCGCGTGGACCGCGAGCCGGCCGCCGGCACCGAGGACCCGGCCCGCCAGGCCGTAGAACTCCGCCGAGTACAGCTTGGTGCTGGCCGTGATGCCCGGGTCCGGCAGGTCGCAGACCACCACGTCGTACGGCGCGCCCGACGCCGCCGTCTCCCGGAGCCACGCGAAGGCGTCGCCGTACACCACCCGCACCCTCGGGTCCCCGTAGGCGTGCCCGTTCAGCCGGGCGAGGGCGGGGTCCTGCCGGGCCAGCCGCACCACCCCGGGGTCCAGCTCCACCACCGTCACCGACTCCACCCCGGCGCGGAGGACCTCCCGCACCGCCAGCCCGTCGCCCCCGCCCAGCACCAGCACCCGCCCGTGCGGTCCGCGCATCGCGGGGTGCACCAGCGCCCGGTGGTACCGGTGCTCGTCCCGCCCGCTGACCCGCAGCCTCCCGTCCAGGAAAAGCTCCGGCGGCTCCCCCGCCCCGCCCGTCAGGACCACCTCCTGGACGTCCGTCTGCACGGCGACCCGCAGCCGCTCCCCGTACACCGCCCGGCGCACCGACCGCTCGAAGTCGTCCGCCAGCACCGTCGCGGTCGCCAGCACGCCCAGCACCGTCACATTGGCCACCACCAGCAGCCAGCGCGCCCGCACGGTCAGGTCCCGCCCGAACAGCCAGAGCACCAGCGCCCCGCCCGCCACCGCGTTGACCGCCCCGGTCAGCAACGCACTTGTCAACTGGCCCAGCCACGGCAGCAGGAGGAACGGGAAGGCGAGCCCCCCGACCAGCGCCCCCACGTAGTCGGCGGCGAACAGGTCCGCGACCGTCCCGCCCGCGTCCTGCTCGGCCCGCCGAGAGATGCGCTGGATCAGCGTCATCAGCAGCGGTATCTCCGCCCCGATCAGCACCCCGATGGCGAGGGAGAACCCCACCAGCGCGTACCGCGACTCGCCCACCCAGGCGAACGTGGCGTACAGGACGAGGGCGGAGCAGCCGCCGACCAGGGCCAGCGCGGCCTCCAGCAGCCCGAAGCCCACGGCCGCGCGCCAGCGCAGCCGCTTGGCGAGGAGCGAGCCCACCCCCATCGCGAAGACCATCACGGACAGCACGACGGACGCCTGGGTGACCGAGTCCCCGATCAGGTACGAGGCGAGCGCGACCAGCTCCAGCTCGTACACCAGCCCGCACGCCGCGCAGATGAACACCGTGGCCAGCACGAGGAACCGCCCCGCCCGCTGCCGCACGGGCGGCGGTGCCGGCCCGCCCTGTGCGGGCGGCACGGCGACGGAGACGTGCGGCGCTTCGATCACCCCAATAACGCTACGTCACACCTCCATGACCATTTGTCACCCACACGGGTGTAACTAGAGGGGTGCCGGCATACGGACGCCCACACTGGTCCTGGTGACCACGAGCTGTCCTTCTTGCGGGTACGCGTGCCATGTGCGCCACCGCACCTGGCCCTCGTGCCGCTGGGCGAGCATGGCGGTGAAGGCGTGGGGCGAGCCGGGGAACGTGCCGGCGAGGCCGTGGGGATGGTCGGCGACGAGCGCCAGCAGTTCCTGGGCCCGGCCGGCGAACGACCCCTTCGACAGGGTCTCGACACGGGCGGCGAACTCGTACTCCCACGGGCCGATGCTCTTCGCCACGCCGAGCGGCAGCGGGGTGCTGCTGCCGGGCATGCAGGCGACGGTCTCGGAGCATCTGCCTCGTTCCTCCTCCAGCAGGACCTGGTGGGAGGCGCCGAGGAGTCTGAGCTGGAGGGTGGCGCCGGCCAGTTCGAGATCGAGCACGGCGAGAGCGGGCAACGCCTCCCGACCCAGCGCCCAGGCCAGGTCGGCGGCGCGCGTATCGGTGTAGGAGGTTTTGAGCGTCGTGAGCATGGGTCAGCTCCGCAAACATGGTTTGACGGGTGGACCAGAGGCGTCCCGGAAGACGTTCAGGGGGACTGGGGGATCTCCGTCGCGAAATCCACACGCGAGGTCCGAGGGCTGGGATGTTCTCGACAGCGAGGGAATCATGAACCGCGGATGACTCACAGCCGTTTTACCCAACTTGACGTGGTTTCCATCCCCTGGGGGGCCTGCCGGTTCACCAGTTCAAGAAGAACCGGGGGTACGGCCTTGCGATATGCCCGGCGCATCGTCAACGCGAGGGTGCCCGGCGGAAGTTCACCGCCGGGCACCCTCCGTGGTCGCGGACCGGCTGCCCCGTGTCAGCTGCCTCCGCCACCACATCCACCGCCGCCCCCGCAGGACGACCCTCCCCCGCACGAGGACGACCCTCCCCCGCAGGACGCCCCGCCCCCGCCTCCGGCCCACCAACTGCCGCCGGCGGAGCTCCCGGAGCGGGAGCGGGAGCGCGGACGGCTGCGCTTCCCGCCGCCACCGCCCGCCGAACAGATCGCGATGAGGAACCCCACCAGGAAGATCAGTCCGGCGGCGATCAGGCCCATCTCCATTCGATCCACCATCCCCCCGTGTCGTACGTGAGAGGGGGATGCCCCCGCGGCCACCCCTCCCAATCCGAATTGAGGAAGTCCAGAGGTTCGGCGCGCCCGGGCGCTCAGCTACAGGAGGAGGACGATCCGCCTCCGCACGACGAGCTCGAACCGCCGCCGCACGACCACCCGCCGGAACACGACGACGAGGAAGACGAGGACGAGGAGGAAGAGGACGACGAGCCCTCCGCCCACCAACTGCCGCCCCGCTTCCGGTCCCCGCCACCGCCCATCGCCACCCGGGTCACCCCCACCACGATCGCGATGAACACTATGAAGAAGAACGCCTCGAAGATCCCTGCCTCGACCATGTCCCCCACCTGCCTTGTCTTCTGATGGTCCGTCCGTGTGGCGGGGAGATCCCCCCGGTGATCACGCCCCAAAGCACACTTGAGGAACTCCAGAGCTTCGCCCCAGGATGGCCGCCATGAAACGACCGCCGCTCAACCGCCGCCTCGCCGAGTTCGGAACGACGATCTTCGCGGAGATGTCCGCGCTCGCCGTGGCCACCGGCTCGGTCAACCTCGGCCAGGGATTCCCCGACACCGACGGCCCCGACCGGATCGCCGAGGCGGCCGTCCGCGCCATCCGGGACGGCCGGGGCAACCAGTACCCGCCCGGCCCGGGCGTGCCCGAACTGCGCACCGCCGTCGCGGACCACCAGCGCGAGCGGTACGGACTGGCCTACGATCCCGACACCGAGGTCCTGGTCACGGCCGGTGCCACCGAGGCGATCGCCGCCGCCCTGCTCGCGCTGGTCGAGCCGGGCGACGAGGTGATCGCACTGGAGCCGTACTACGACTCGTACGCCGCCTGCATCGCCATGGCGGGCGGCACCCGCGTGCCGGTGACCCTGCGCCCCCGGGAGGGCCGGTTCGTCCTCGACCTGGACGAGCTCCGGGCCGCCGTCACCGACCGCACCCGGCTCCTGCTGCTCAACACCCCGCACAACCCCACCGGCACCGTCCTCACCCGCGAGGAGCTGGCCGCCATCGCGGAGCTCGCCGTCGAACGCGACCTGCTCGTGGTCACCGACGAGGTGTACGAGCACCTCGTCTTCGACGGCGCCGTCCACCTGCCCATCGCCACCTTCCCCGGCATGCGCGAGCGCACGGTCACGATTTCGAGCGCCGGCAAGACGTTCTCGTTCACCGGCTGGAAGGTCGGCTGGCTCACCGCCCCGCCCGAGCTGACCACCGCCGTGCGCTCGGCGAAGCAGTACCTGACCTACGTCTCCGCCGGGCCGTTCCAGTACGCGATCGCCGAGGCGCTGCGGCTGCCGGACGACTACTTCACCGCGCTCCGGGAGGACCTGACCGCCAAGCGGGACCTGCTCGCCGGCGGGCTGGAGCGAGCCGGCTTCTCGGTGTTCCGGCCGCAGGGGACGTACTTCCTCACCACCGACATCCGGCCGCTGGGCGAGCACGACGGCATCGCGTTCTGCCGCTCCCTGCCCGGCCGCTGCGGTGTGGTGGCGATCCCCCACGCCGTCTTCTACGACCACCGCGAGCAGGGCGCGCCGTTCGTGCGGTTCGCCTTCTGCAAGCGGACCGAGGTGCTCCAGGACGCGGTGCAGCGACTCGCGGCCCTCTAGGACGCGGTGCAGCGACTCGCGGCCCTCTAGGGAGCGGTGCAGCGACTCGCGGCCCTCTGGGGCGCGGTGCCGGGCGTCGTGAGCCCGGCCTGATCGGCGAGACATTCCCTAGCGCCCGGCGGGCGTGCTGTCACGGCGACACGCGCGGGGGCGGCGGCCCGGCGGCGGGGACCACCCGGGCGGGCTGCCAGAGGTCGCGGCGGGCACGGGCGGCGCCCAGTGTCGGGGTGACCGTCCCCGCGCGCACGGAGGTGCACCCTGTTCGCCGAGACCTTCGCCCACGCGAGAGCCGCCTCGACCGCCCGCCCGGTGCCCCGGTGGCGCGCGGCGCTGTACCGGGCGGCACCGGCACTGGGCCTGTTCGCCGTCGCGCGGCTCACCGGGATGCTGGTGCTGGCGCTGTGGGCGTGGCACATCGGCCGCTCGCCACGGGCCCTGCTGGCCACGTCCTGGGACTCGGACTGGTACCTGGCGATCGCCGCGCAGGGCTACGGCACGACCCTGTACTGGCCGGACGGCACCATCCAGTCGGACCTGGCGTTCTTCCCCCTCTACCCGGTGCTGGTCCGGGCGGTGGGCACGGTGCTGCCGGTGGCCGGCGGGACGGCCGGACTGCTGGTGTCCTGGGCGGCGGCCGGGGCGGCCGCGTGGGGCGTGTACCTGGTCGGCGAGCGGCTGTACGGGCGGGGCGTGGCGACCGTGCTGGTGCTGCTGTGGGGCCTGCTGCCGCACTCGATCGTGCTGTCGATGGCGTACACCGAGCCGCTGCTGACGGCGTTCGCCGCCTGGTCGCTGTACGCGGTGCTCACCGGGCGCTGGCTGTGGGCGGGCGCGCTGGCCGCGCTGGCCGGGGCGGCCCGGCCCAACGGGATCGCGGTGGCGGCGGCGGTGGGCGCGGCGGCGCTGTACGCGGCCTACCGCCTCTTCCGGTGCGAGCGCCGGGCCGACTGGCGGATGTGGGCCGGGGCGGTGATGGCGCCGGCCGGGTGGCTGGGGTACCTGCTGTGGGTGGGCGTGCGCAGGGGCGACCCGCTGGGCGGGTACTTCGCGGTGCAGGCCGGGTGGACGTCCCGGTTCGACTTCGGGGTGGGCACCTACGGTTTCGCCCGCACGGTGCTGACCCGGCCCATGGACCTCGGCTTCACCGGCGCGCTGCTCCTCACCGGCGTGGGCGTGCTGCTGTTCGCGCTGTTCGTGCTGGAGCGCCCGCCGCTGCCGCTGCTGGTGTACACGGCGGTGCTGGTGGTGATCGCGGTGGGCGGGTCCGGGTTCTTCGAGTCCAAGCCGCGGTTCCTGCTGCCGGCGTTCCCGCTGCTGGTGCCGGTGGCCGTCGCGCTGCGCGGAGCCCGGCCCGGGCCGGCGGCCGTGGTGGTCGCCGCCCTGGCCGGGCTGTCGTTCGGCTACGGGGCGTACCTGCTGACGCTCGCCCCGATGGCGCTGTGAGCCGCGCCGCGGCTCAGGCCTCGTCGCCGGGCTTCCCGTCGCCCTCGGAGCCCTCGGTCTCCAGGCCGAACTGCTCGACGAGCCACTTGTCGAACTCGATCGACGCGCGCACCCAGCTCACCGTGGACTGGACGAAGTGCTCCAGGCTGACGCCGGTGCCGATCATCATCTGCGCCTCGCCGATGAGCCGGACGGTGGCGCCGCCCTGCTCGTCCTCGTGGAGGTGCGTGTAGACCTTGGGCCACAGGGTGCGGCGGTTCCAGTCGTCGATCGTCTCCAGGATCTGGGCGCGGTTCTCGACCGGGTGGGGACGGTCGTAGAAGGTCCGCACCGAGAAGACCTGCTGCTCGTCCTCGCCGCGGAACATGAAGTACGTGCGGAACTCCTCCCACGGAGCCGCGAGGTCGCCCTCGTCGTCGATGACGTACTTCAGCTCCATCTGCTCCAGGAGCTGCTTGACGAGGTCCTGGTCCGGGACGACGGGGCCCGCCGGTCCTGCGGCCTGCTGGGGCTCGGGCTGCCCACCGAAATTCGGAATGGAGGCCGGGTCGATGCTCACCGTGAATTTCCCTTCGTACGATTCCTGCCATCCTCCCCCATCCCCGGCCGTGACTGGCAACCCCGGACACGGGCGATCCGCTGCGGGCTGACAGGATCCGCCCATGGCGAGGAGATCGGCGCGGGCCCGGCGGTGGACGTGGATCGGCCTGGCGGTGGTCCTGCTCGGTCTGCCGGGCGGGTGCGTCGTGTGGGGCGCGTACGCGTGGAGCGAGGCGGGCAGGACGCAGGAGGTGGCCTGTTCCGAGGCGCTGGCCTTCGCGCGCGCCACGGTGCCGGAGGGCGCCCGGGACGCCCGCTGCACCGCGGCCCACTGGCAGGACACGTATGTGACGGCCGACTTCCGGGTGCCCCGGGCGGAGGCGGACGGCTGGCTGTCGGCGGCCTACCCGGCGGCGCGGCCGTCGCCGTCCTGCGCGACGGACCGGTGCGTGCACGTGGAGTTCGGGGACGCCGACCTCGCGGCCGTGGACGTGCGGCTGACGTACGAGGACGGGGACACCGCCCTCGTACGTCTGCGGGCCTTCGACCAGTAGGGCCGCCTACCGCGCCGGGCCCACGATCAGGCCGTCCTCGAAGCGGTCCACGCGGACGGTGTCGCCGTCCTGGACCTCGCCGCCGAGGATCTCCTTGGCCAGGCGGTCGCCGATGGCCGTCTGGACCAGGCGGCGCAGCGGGCGGGCGCCGTAGGCCGGGTCGAAGCCCTCCACGGCGAGCCACTCCAGGGCCTCGGGCGTGACGTCCAGGGTGAGGCGGCGCTCGGCGAGGCGCTTGGCCAGCCGCTCGATCTGGAGGCCCGCGATGTGGGCGAGCTGGTCGCGGTCGAGGGCGGAGAAGACGACGATGTCGTCGAGGCGGTTGAGGAACTCGGGCTTGAAGGAGGCCCGGACCACCTCCAGCACCTGTTCCTTCTTCTGCTCCTCCGGGCTCAGCGGGTCCATGAGGAAGTGGCTGCCCAGGTTGGAGGTGAGGATGAGGATGGTGTTGCGGAAGTCGACCGTACGGCCCTGGCCGTCGGTGAGCCGCCCGTCGTCCAGCACCTGGAGCAGGATGTCGAAGACCTCCGGGTGGGCCTTCTCCACCTCGTCGAGCAGGACGACGCTGTACGGGCGGCGGCGCACGGCCTCGGTGAGCTGGCCGCCCTCCTCGTAGCCGACGTAGCCGGGAGGGGCGCCGACGAGCCGGGCGACGCTGTGCTTCTCGCCGTACTCGCTCATGTCGATGCGGACCATGGCCCGCTCGTCGTCGAAGAGGAAATCGGCGAGCGCCTTGGCCAGCTCGGTCTTGCCGACACCGGTGGGGCCGAGGAAGAGGAACGATCCGGTGGGCCGGTCGGGGTCGGAGATCCCGGCGCGGGTGCGGCGGACGGCGTCCGACACGGCCCGCACGGCCTCGGTCTGGCCGATCAGACGCCGGCCGATCTCGTCCTCCATGCGCAGCAGCTTCTGCGTCTCGCCCTCCAGCAGGCGGCCGGCCGGGATGCCGGTCCAGGAGCCCACCACGTCGGCGATGTCGTCGGGGCCGACCTCGTCCTTGACCATGGTGTCCTTCGAGGCCTCCTGCTCCGCCTCGCTGGCGGCCTCCAGCTCCCGCTCCAGCGCCGGGATCTCGCCGTACAGCAGCTTGGAGGCGGTGTCGAAGTCCCCGTCGCGCTGGGCCCGCTCGGCCTGGCCGCGCAGGTCGTCCAGCCGTTCCTTCAGCTCACCGACGCGGTTGAGGCCCTGCTTCTCCTTCTCCCAGCGGGCGGTCAGGCCGCGCAGCTCCTCCTCCTTGTCGGCGAGGTCGCGGCGCAGCTTCTCCAGGCGCTGCACGGAGGCGGGGTCGGACTCGTTCTTCAGCGCCAGTTCCTCCATGCGGAGGCGGTCGACGGCGCGCTGGAGCTCGTCGATCTCCACGGGCGAGGAGTCGATCTCCATCCGCAGCCGGGACGCGGCCTCGTCGACGAGGTCGATGGCCTTGTCGGGCAGGAACCGGGAGGTGATGTACCGGTCGGAGAGGGTGGCGGCGGCGACCAGGGCGGAGTCGGCGATCTGGACCTTGTGGTGGGCCTCGTACCGGCCCTTGAGGCCGCGGAGGATCGCGATGGTGTCCTCGACGGTGGGCTCGGCGACCAGGACCTGCTGGAAGCGGCGCTCCAGGGCGGGGTCCTTCTCGATGCGCTCGCGGTACTCGTCGAGGGTGGTGGCGCCGACCATGCGCAGCTCGCCGCGGGCCAGCATGGGCTTGAGCATGTTGCCCGCGTCCATGGCGGAGTCGCCGCCGGCGCCCGCGCCGACGACGGTGTGCAGCTCGTCGATGAAGGTGATGATCTGGCCGTCGCTGTCCTTGATCTCGGACAGGACGGTCTTCAGGCGCTCCTCGAACTCGCCCCGGTACTTGGCGCCCGCGACCATGGCGCCGAGGTCGAGCGCGACGAGGCGCTTGTTCTTCAGGCTCTCGGGGACGTCGCCCTTGACGATGCGCTGGGCGAGGCCCTCGACGACGGCGGTCTTGCCGACGCCGGGCTCGCCGATGAGCACCGGGTTGTTCTTGGTGCGCCGCGACAGCACCTGGACGACGCGGCGGATCTCCTGGTCCCGGCCGATGACCGGGTCGAGCTTGCCGTCCCGGGCGGCGGCCGTGAAGTCGGTGCCGAACTTCTCCAGGGCCTTGTACTGCCCCTCGGGGTCGGGTGTGGTCACGCGGCGGCCTCCCCTGGCCTTCTCGAAGGCGTCGAGCAGTTTCCTCGCACCGGCGCCCTGACGCTCCAGCACCTCGCCGGCCTGGCCGCCCTTGGCGGCGATGCCGATGAGCAGGTGTTCGGTCGACAGGTATTCGTCGCCCAGCTCGCGGGCGCGCTGCGAGGCGTCGGCGATGACGGCGAGCATGTCACGGTTGGGCTGCGGCGGGGCGACGGTGGAGCCGGTGACGCTGGGCTGGGCGGCGAGCACGCGCTCGGCCCCGGAGCGCACGGCGGCCTGGTCGGCCTCGACCGCGGCGAGCAGGTCGGTGATGTTCTCGTTGTCCTGGCCCTCGAGCAGCGCCAGCAGCAGGTGCGCGGGGGTCAGGTCCGGGTGTCCCTCGGACACGGCGCGGCTGGTGGCGGCGTTGAGCGCATCCCGGCTCTTGTTGGTCAGCTCGGCGTCCACGGGCGGTCTCTCCTCCTCGGTGCTGCGGTTCCGTCGACCATGACTCGTCCAACGTACGTAAAGTTGAGTCTATTCCACTCAAGATGGTGAGGGACAGCCGCCCCCGGTAGGTTCGCGGGCATGGCCATCGACCCCCGTCATCCCGGCGCTTCGTATCTGGACTTCTGGCGCGAGTACCACATGTGCACCTTGACCACGCCCCGGCCGGACGGCACGCCGCACGTCGTCGCGGTGGGCGTGACGTACGACCCCGAGGGCGGCGAGAAGGGCATCGCCCGGGTGATCACCAACAAGCACAGCCGCAAGGTCGCCAACGTGCTGGCCGCGGGCCCGGACGGCGCGCGGGTGGCGGTGTGCCAGGTCGACAAGGGGCGCTGGGCGACCCTGGAGGGCGTCGCGAGGATCCGTACGGAACCGGAGGCGGTGGCCGACGCGGTGGAGCGGTACGCGGCCCGCTACGGCCGCACGCCCACGCCGAACCCTGACCGGGTCGTCATCGAGATCGCCCTGACGCGGGCGATGGGGCGGGCCTGACGCCCGCGCGGGGGGTCCTGACCGTACGCGTGCGTACGCGGACAGCACAGCGGCGCCATCGTGTTCAGGTCCACGATGGCGCCGCTGTGTGGGGGAAGCACCTGAGCGATTTACAACGACGGGGGAACCGCTCAGGCGCTGCGGGGGGTGGCGGTGGTGGTCTCCGGCTCGACGAGCTGGTGGTCACGCTGGTCGAGGTTGACGAAAATCATTCCGTACCTGATGGCGCACCGGACGGGCTGCGGTGCTCCGCGGGGCCGTCGGAGGCATCGGTACGCTCGGATGTCCTCGTCCTCTCCGCGCGTGATGACGATCGGCTCTCCGAAGAGGGTGACCATCAACGAATCGCCACTGTGCGGCACAGCCGTGACGAGGTCGATGAAATGCCACCCGGACCGGTAGGCGGATGCCATCTCGCGCCGGAAACGCGAGTCGTCGGGAACGTTCATGCGCGGACGAGGGTCCAGCCGGGGTCGGTCGCCGAACGGCCCGCCGACGCGGGCGCGGCGGTCCATCCGGGGTCGGTCGTCGCCGGGCCCGACCTGACGGGTACGGCGGTCCACGAGGGGTCGTGCACGGTCCGGCCCGACGCGGCGGGCGCCGCGGTCCAGCCGGGGTCCTGCGTCGTGATACCGGTGCCGGGAGCCGCCAGCGAGTCCTGACCCTCGGCCGCCCCCAGAACCCCTACCGCGCCGGCAGCGATGAACGCACTGGCAACCACTGCGCGTATGAGTCTCTTCGTCATCACCGAGCAACCTCACTTGAAGGCAACGTCTCTTTCCAACCCCCGCGGCTACGACGATTGCTCACTCTCCACGCTTCCACCACCTACGACAGGCATCATGTTCCTGAGATGCAGGAGCCTGGGGGTGTACAGATGAGCGTAAAACCAGACAAGCCTGGCCACCCCCATTCCCACACGGAGCTGTGCGAGGAGGGGTCCGAGCTCTACGCCAACGCCTTGCGCAGCGGACGAATACCCCGGTCAGAGGCGGATGAGGTGCCGTGTCTCCTCGACCTCGCGCTCCTCCACCCGGACCCGGACGACGCCCAGTGGCTCCGTCCCGTCCCGCCCTCCTCCGCGCTGGCCCAACTGCTCCAGCCCATCGAGCGCGAGATCCTGGAGCGTAGACGTCTGACGGTCGAACTGTCCGACGCGTTCGAGCCATTCATGGCGATCAGCGCCCAGAACGCCCCCACCACGCACGCGATCACCGTGCTGGAGGGCCTGAGCCGGATCAACGCGACACTGGACCGGGTGGTGGCCGGCTGCGAGAAGGAACTGCTGACCGTCCAGCCCGGCGGCGGCCGCCCCGCCCACGGACTGAGCGAGGCCCTGCGCCGGGTGCGGCCCCTGCTCGGCCGGGGCATCCGGATGCGCACGCTCTACCAGCACACGGCCCGGCACACCGAACTCACCCTGACGTACCTGGAACACGTGGGCCCCGAGGTGCAGGTGCGCACCCTGGAACAGATCATCGACCGGCTCATCATCGTCGACCGGGAGGTCGCCTTCGTCCCCGCGCGCAGCGACCGCCAGGTCGCCCTGGAGCTACGCCACCCCGGCCTGGTCGCCTACCTCGCCGGTGTCTTCGACCAGTTCTGGCAGCTCGCCGTGCCGATCAACGAGGAGATCCCGTACGACCTGAAGTCCGACGGCATCAGCGGCGTCCAGCGCTCCATCGCCAAGCTCCTCGTCGAGGGCCACGTCGACGAGGCCATCGCCCGCCGCCTCGGCATGAACGTACGGACCTGCCGTGCCCACATCGCCAAGCTCGCCGCCGTCCTCGGCAGCGGCAGCCGCGCCCAACTGGGCTACCTGATCGCCCAGTCCGGCATCCTGGAGCAGGACCACTGACCATGCTCGACCATTCCCCCGCCACGCCGGACGTGGACCTCCGGCCCGCCGCCGGGACCCTGGACGTCACCGGCCCGGGCCTCCCCCACGTACGCCTGGTCCGCGCCCCCGGCACGGAACCCGACCCGCACGTCCCCCTCGGCTCCCGCGACCCGGCCCTGCTGACGCTCACCGTCGACGGCCGGCCCGCCCGGATCGCGCCCGCCAAGGGACGGCTGTCCCGCCACTCCTACCGCGTCGACGCCACCGTCGGCGACGTCCGCTACCGGCTCGTGCCCTGCTCGTACGGGGAGAGCCGGCTGCTGCGCGGCGGCCGCCGGCTGGGCGAGCTGGAGTCCTCCGGCGACGGCACGGTCACCGCCGCGTGGAACGACGACGCCAAGCCCCTGGCCCAGGACGTCGCCGTGGGCACGGCCCTGGCGGCCGCCTTCGGGACGGGCGCGCAGCCGCTGTGGCAGACCACGCTGGACGTGGTGGCCGAGCTGATCACCTAGGGCGCGTCCCGGCCGGGTCGTCGTACGGCTTCCAGGGCGTGACCTCGACGGCGCCGGTGTTGCCCAGGTCCAGCGGGCCGCCGTCGGCCGGGGCCACCGTCTGGGCCGGTACGCCGGGGGCGGGGGTCACGCGGACGTACGCCCCGTTCGTCGCCACCACGTCCGTACGGGTCACCGTGTTGCGCCAGACCACCGAGGCGCTCGCCCGGGCGCCGGGCGCGAGGACGAACGCCGAGGGCTTCGCGCCGGCGTCGACGTGCGACCCGCGCCGGACGGTGACGTCCAACGCCCGGCGGTCCTCCCCGAGGACGTCGAGGGCCGGGTACCCGCTCACCTCGAACGGCCGCGTACCGCAGTTGACCAGCAGCAGGCCCATCGCCCGCAACCCCGACGCGGCCTCCGTCATGCCCGTCCCGACCCGCACTCCCGAAGCGGGACAGTCCGCGTCCGGCGCCCCGGGCCCGTCCGGCGCCCCCCGCGGCGGTACGGGAGCCGCCGTCCCGGGATCCGGGCGCGCGGTGATCCGCTCCGGCAGCGGCGCGTCACCGGTCCCGTCGTCGCAGCCCGCCGCGAGCGCGGCCACGGCCACCACCAGCACCGCACCGGCGCGCAGCCGGCCGGGCGAGGCCCCCCACGTCGTACGCATCCCGGGATCATCGCACGCGCCCACGACGGCGAAAGGCCCCCTCCGCCGGAACGGAAGGGGCCTGGCAAGGGTGTCAGGCGCGCTCGCCGCGCTTCTTGGGCGGGCGCCACACCACCAGCGCGCTCGCCTGCTGCACGTCCTGGTACGGCACCAGGTCGCGCCGGTACGAGGCGTGGACCTGGGCCTCGCGCTGGCGCATCGCCGCCGCCGCGCCCTCGACGGCCGCCGACAGCTCGGCCACCCGGGACTGGAGCGCGGCGACCTGGTTCTCCAGCTCGATGATCCGCTTGATGCCGGCCAGGTTGATGCCCTCGTCCTGCGACAACTGCTGTACCTGCCGCAGCAGTTCGATGTCCCGGGCCGAGTACCGCCGGCCCCGCCCGGCCGTACGGTCCGGCGAGACCAGACCCAGCCGGTCGTACTGGCGCAGGGTCTGCGGGTGCAGTCCGCTGAGCTGGGCCGCCACCGAGATGACGTACACCGGTGTCTCGTCGGTCAGCTCGTACGGATTGCGACGGCGTCCGTCCATCTCAAGCCCCCTTCGCGGCCTGGAACAGCTCGGCCCGCGGGTCCTCACCCGCCGTGGCCTCCCGGTACGTTTCGAGTGCCTCGCGCGCCTTGTCGCCCAGGTCCTTCGGCACGGCCACCTCGACGGTGACGAGCAGGTCCCCGCGGGTGCCGTCCTTGCGGACCGCTCCCTTGCCACGGGCGCGCATGGTCCGGCCGTTGGGCGTCCCCGCCGGGATCTTCAGCGTGACCGCGGGCCCGCCGAGGGTGGGCACCCTGATCTCGCCACCGAGGGCCGCCTCGTCGAACGAGACGGGCACCGTGACGGTCAGGTTGTCGCCCTTGCGGCCGAAGACCGGGTGGGTGGCCACGTGCACCACCACGTACAGGTCACCGGCCGGGCCGCCCCGCTCGCCGGGCGCGCCCTTGCCGCGCAGCCGGATGCGCTGCCCGTCGGACACGCCCGCGGGGATGCGGACCTGCATGGTGCGGGAGGACTTGGCGCGGCCGCTGCCGTGGCAGACGTCGCACGGGTCCTGGGCGATGAGCCCGCGGCCCTTGCAGTCCACGCACGGGTCGGTCAGCGAGAAGGAGCCGCTGCCGCCCCGCGAGACCTGCCCGGTGCCGACGCAGGTGGGGCACACGCGCGGTGTGCCGTTCTTGTCGCCGGTTCCCGAACACGCCTTGCAGGGCTGCTGGCTGGACATCCGCAGCGGGACCGTCGCCCCGTCGACCGCCTCGGTGAAGCTGAGCGTCACCTCGGACTCGACGTCCTGTCCCCGGCGCGGCTGGGTGCGCGTGCCCGCGCCGCCGCCCGCGCCCCGGTTGAACAGGCCGCCGAAGACGTCCCCGAGGCCGCCGCCGCCGAAGCCGCCGGCACCGCCCGCCCCGCCCTGGGCGCCCCCGAAGAGGTCGCCCAGGTCGAAGTTGAACGTTCCGCCTGCTCCGCCGCCCGGGCCGGCACGGAAGCCACCGTTGCCGAACAGGGCGCGGGCGTCGTCGTACTCCTTGCGCTTCTTGGGGTCACCGAGGATGTCGTTCGCCTCGGAGATCTCCTTGAAGCGCGCCTCCGCGCCCGCGTCACCCTTGTTGGCGTCCGGGTGGAACTCGCGGGCGAGCTTCCGGTACGCCTTCTTGATCTCGGCCTCGGTGGCGTCCTTGGGGACGCCGAGAACCTTGTAGTAGTCCTTCTCCACGAAGTCCTTCGTGCTCATCGACGTCCCTCCTTCCGGTCACCGGTCACTTCCCGGTCGACGGTCGACGCGTCAGCCCTCCTCGGGGCCACCGCTCTCCTCGTCGGCCGCCTTCTGCTCCTCCTTCGGCGCCTGCGCCGACGGGGCCGGCGCGGCCCCCGGCTGGGGCTCGGCCACCGCGACACGGGCGGGCCGGATGGTCCGCTCGCCGATGCGGTACCCGGGCTGAAGGATCGCCACGCAGGTCGTCTCGGTGACGTCCGGCGCGTACGAGTGCATCAGCGCCTCGTGGATCGTCGGGTCGAAGGGCTCGCCCTCCTTGCCGAACTGCTGGAGGCCCATCTTGGCGGCGACCGTCTCCAGCGATTCGGCCACCGACTTGAAGCCGCCCACCAGCTCGCCGTGCTCGCGGGCGCGGCCGATGTCGTCGAGCACCGGCAGGAGCTCGGTCAGGAGGCTCGCGACGGCGATCTCCTTGACGGTGACCCGGTCGCGCTCGACCCGGCGGCGGTAGTTCTGGTACTCGGCCTGGAGCCGCTGGAGGTCCGCGGTGCGCTCGCCGAGCGCGGTGCGGGCCTGGTCCAGCTGGGCCGTCAGGCCGGCGACGGTTGCGGTCGCGTCCCCTGCCGGGGCCGCCGGGCCCTCCTCCGCGTTCGCGGAAGGAGTGGCACCGGCGGTCTCGGCGGCGTCGTCAGGCGCGGCGCCGGAGGGGACGTCGGGCTTCTCCTCGAAGCCCGGGGTCTCCTCCGTCATGCGGCCCCCTTCGGCTTCTCGTCGTCGACGATCTCGGCGTCGACGACGTCGTCGTCGGCGGCGGCACCCTGGGCGGCACCCGGGGCCTCACCGGCACCGGCGGCGCCGCCCGCGGCCTGGGCGTCCGCGTACATGGCCTGGCCGAGCTTCTGGGAGACGGCCGCGACCTTCTCGGTGGCGGTGCGGATCTCCGCGGTGTCCTCGCCCTTCAGCTTCTCCTTGAGCTCGTTCACCGCCGTCTCGACCTCGGTCTTGACGTCGCCCGGGACCTTGTCCTCGTTGTCCTTGAGGAACTTCTCCGTCTGGTAGACGAGCTGCTCGCCCTGGTTGCGGCTCTCGGCGGCCTCGCGGCGCTTGTGGTCCTCCTCCGCGTACCGCTCGGCCTCCTCACGCATCCGGTCGACCTCGTCCTTCGGCAGCGAGGAGCCGCCGGTGACGGTCATCTTCTGCTCCTTGCCCGTGCCGAGGTCCTTCGCGGTCACGTGCATGATGCCGTTGGCGTCGATGTCGAAGGCGACCTCGATCTGCGGGACGCCGCGCGGGGCCGGCGGGAGGCCGGTCAGCTCGAACATGCCGAGCTTCTTGTTGTACGCCGCGATCTCGCGCTCGCCCTGGTAGACCTGGATCTGCACCGACGGCTGGTTGTCCTCGGCCGTCGTGAAGATCTCGGACCGCTTGGTCGGGATCGTGGTGTTGCGCTCGATCAGCTTGGTCATGATGCCGCCCTTGGTCTCGATACCGAGGGACAGCGGGGTCACGTCGAGGAGCAGGACGTCCTTGACCTCACCCTTGAGGACACCGGCCTGGAGCACGGCGCCGATGGCGACGACCTCGTCCGGGTTGACGCCCTTGTTGGCCTCGCGGCCACCGGTCAGCTCCTTGACGAGCTCGGCGACGGCCGGCATGCGGGTGGAACCACCGACGAGGACGACGTGGTCGATCTCGGAGAGCTGGATGCCCGCGTCCTTGATGACGTTGTGGAACGGCGTCTTGCAGCGCTCCAGCAGGTCGGCGGTGAGCTGCTGGAACTGGGCGCGCGTGAGCTTCTCGTCCAGGTGCAGCGGGCCCTCGGCGGACGCCGTGATGTAGGGCAGGTTGATCGAGGTCTCGGTGGACGAGGACAGCTCGATCTTGGCCTTCTCGGCGGCCTCGCGGAGGCGCTGGAGGGCCATCTTGTCCTTGGACAGGTCCACACCGTGACCGGACTGGAACTGCTTGACCAGGTAGTCGACGACGCGCTGGTCCCAGTCGTCACCACCGAGGTGGTTGTCACCGTTGGTGGCCTTCACCTCGACGACGCCGTCGCCGATCTCCAGCAGCGAGACGTCGAAGGTGCCGCCACCGAGGTCGAAGACCAGGATGGTCTGGTCGTCCTTGTCCAGGCCGTACGCGAGGGCGGCGGCCGTCGGCTCGTTGACGATGCGCAGGACGTTGAGGCCCGCGATCTCACCGGCCTCCTTGGTGGCCTGGCGCTCGGAGTCGTTGAAGTACGCCGGGACGGTGATCACCGCGTCGGTGACCTTCTCGCCCAGGTACGCCTCGGCGTCACGCTTCAGCTTCTGCAGGATGAAGGCGCTGATCTGCTGCGGGTTGAAGTTCTTCCCGTCCAGCTCGATCTTCCAGTCGGTGCCCATGTGGCGCTTGACCGACCGGATGGTCCTGTCGACGTTCGTGACCGCCTGGCGCTTGGCCACCTCGCCGACGAGCACCTCGCCGTTCTTCGCGAAGGCGACGACGGACGGCGTGGTCCTGGCGCCCTCGGCGTTGGTGATGACGGTGGGCTCGCCGCCTTCCAGAACGCTGACGACGGAGTTAGTCGTGCCCAGGTCGATGCCGACCGCACGTGCCATTTTCGATTCCTCCAGCTGACTTGAGTGGAACAGGCTCAAGGATGCACGACAGCCGGATCGGAGTCAACAGACTTGAGCCGTGGGGGCTCAACTTCTTGGCGGCGCTTGCGGCAGGGCGGTCGTCCGGCCCTGCGGCCACGACCCGCCGCCTACCCCGAACCACTACCACCTCACACACAACCGTGCGATCGTTCAAACAACGAATTAAAAGCCGCATTCACGGCGATTAGCCGCAAAGTCGTCAGGTGTGTGTCCCATGCGCTCCATGCACCCCTCACCGCGCGTCCCCCGCCTCCCCGAGGAGCCCGCCGGGCCGCCCGGTTGCGCCTCCCCCGGGCCCTGCGACCCGCCGCGCGCCGGGACACCGGCGCGGCTCGGCGACCCCAAGCGGGTCCTCGACCTGGTGCTGGCTACAGCCCTGCTCGCCCTGGCGGCCCCACTGCTCCTGGCGGGGGCCGTCGCCGCCGCGCTGGGCCGGCCGGCCGGCGGGGTGCTCGTACGCGAGACGAGGACCGGCCTCGACGGCCGCCCGTTCACCCTCCGGTATCTACCCGTCCGCCGGTTCCGCCTGGACGTGCTGTCGCGCCTGCCCCATGTCGTCCGGGGCGAGATGTCCCTGGTGGGCCCGGCCCCCCTCCCGCCCGGCGCCCCCGCCGCCCGCGCCCCCTGGCGCCGGAGCGTCAGACCGGGACTGACCGGCCTGGCCCAGGTGCGGCGCGGCTCCGCGCTGCCGTGGGACGAGCCGCTGCTGCTCGACCAGCACTACGTCGAGAACCAGTGGATCGGGCTGGACATCGCCCTGCTGCTGCGCTCGTTGCGGACCGTGCCCGGTCAGGCTCACCTGAGCGACGCAGATCACCGCCTGCGCGGCTACAGTGCGGCGGAATAACTGGGTACGCTCAGCACGGACTGAATAAGTTACCGCTTAGTAGTACCCACGCTCACGCCCACCCTCGCAGGCCCGAGGAGCCTCCATGCAACTCGCCGCGATCATTGTGTCGCTGACCCTGACCGTGGTCGGCGTTGCGCTGCTCGCCCGCGCCATCGGCCAGTTCGTCCGCTACTTCAAGCTGGGACAGCCCGTCCCGGCCGGCACCCGGACCGACAACCCCTACCAGCGCAGCGTCACTCTGGTCAGGGAGTTCCTCGGCCACACGCGGATGAACCGCTGGGGCATCGTCGGCTTCGCCCACTGGTTCGTGGCGGTCGGCTTCCTGACGCTGCCGCCGACGATCATCACCGCGTACGGCCAGCTCTTCCAGGCCGACTGGACGCTGCCGCTGATCGGCGGCTTCCTGCCGTACGAGCTCTACATCGAGTTCATCGGCGCGATGACCACCCTCGGCATCGCCACGCTGATCGTCATCCGCCTGCTGAACCTGCCGTCGCGCCCGGGCCGCAAGTCCCGGTTCGCCGGCTCGAAGATGGGCCAGGCGTACTTCGTCGAGTACGTCATCCTCACCATCGGCCTGGCGATCTACGTGCTGCGCGCACTCGAGGGCGCCCTGCACCACGTCGACCACTACGAGGCCGCGTACTTCGCCTCGTACCCCCTGGTCCTGGCGGTGAAGGGGCTGAGCGTCGGCGCGCTCCAGAACCTGGTGTACCTGTTCGCCATGATCAAGCTGAGCACCACCATGATCTGGATGATCACGGTGTCGCTCAACATCAACATGGGCGTCGCCTGGCACCGCTTCCTGGCCTTCCCGAACATCTGGTTCAAGCGGAACGCCACGGGCGAGACCGCGCTCGGCGCGCTCCAGCCGATGACGTCCGGCGGCAAGGCGATCGACTTCGAGGACCCGGGCGACGACGACGTGTACGGCGTCTCCCAGGTCGAGCACTTCTCCTGGAAGGGCATCCTCGACTTCTCCACCTGCACCGAGTGCGGCCGCTGCCAGTCGCAGTGCCCCGCCTGGAACACCGGCAAGCCGCTGTCGCCGAAGCTGCTGATCATGTCGCTGCGCGACCACGCGCACGCCAAGGCGCCGTACCTGCTCGCCGGCGGCGGCAAGACGATGGAGGGCGACGAGAAGGCCTCCGAGGAGCAGCTCAAGGACGTCCCGGCGGCCGCGCTGGCCGAGGCCGAGCGCCCGCTGATCGGCACGCTGGAGGAGAACGGCGTCATCGACCCGGACGTGCTGTGGTCCTGCACCACCTGCGGCGCGTGCGTGGAGCAGTGCCCGGTCGACATCGAGCACATCGACCACATCGTCGACATGCGCCGCTACCAGGTGATGATCGAGTCCGCGTTCCCGTCCGAGGCGGGCACGATGCTCAAGAACCTGGAGAAGAAGGGCAACCCCTGGGGCCTGGCGAAGAAGCAGCGCGTCGAGTGGACCAAGGAGGTCGACTTCGAGGTCCCGATCGTCGGCAAGGACGTCGAGGACCTCACCGAGGTCGACTACCTGTACTGGGTCGGCTGCGCGGGGGCCCTGGAGGACCGGGCCAAGAAGACGACGAAGGCCTTCGCCGAGCTGCTCCACATCGCGGGCGTGAAGTTCGCGATCATGGGCGGCGAGGAGAAGTGCACCGGTGACTCGCCGCGCCGCCTGGGCAACGAGCCGCTGTTCCAGCAGCTCGGCCAGGAGAACGTGGCCATGCTGAACATGGCGTTCGGCGAGGACGACGAGGACGAGTCGACCAAGAAGCCGAAGTCGGCCAAGAAGATCGTCGCGACCTGCCCGCACTGCTTCAACACGATCGCGAACGAGTACCCGCAGCTCGGCGGCGAGTTCGAGGTCATCCACCACACGCAGCTTCTCCAGCACCTCATCGACGAGGGCAAGCTGCTCCCGGTCACGCCGGTCGACGGTTTGATCACCTACCACGACCCGTGCTACCTGGGCCGCCACAACAAGGTCTACACGCCGCCGCGCGAGATCATGTCGGCCGTCCCGGGCCTGCGTCAGCAGGAGATGCACCGCCACAAGGAGCGGGGCTTCTGCTGCGGCGCCGGTGGCGCGCGGATGTGGATGGAGGAGCGGATCGGCAAGCGCATCAACAACGAGCGCGTGGACGAGGCCCTGTCCCTCAACCCGGACATCGTCTCCACCGCCTGCCCCTTCTGCCTCGTGATGCTCACGGACTCCGTGAACGGCAAGAAGAACGACGGCAAGGCCAAGGAGAGCCTCCAGGTCGTCGACGTGGCCCAGCTCCTGCTGGACTCCGTCAAGACGCCCGCGCAGGAGACGCCGGCGGAGGACGCGGACACCGAGCCGGAGCCGGTGAAGTAGTTCCCGTACGACACCGGAAGCGGGGGGGGGGGGGCGCGGGGGGGGGGGGGGGGGGGCCGGCGGCGGGGGGGGGGGGGGGCCCGCCCGGCACTCAAAGACCGCCCCCGCCCCCACCGCCCCCCCCCCCGCCCCCCAACCCCCGGCCC
>NZ_JBIBSG010000007.1:232045-430871 GCF_043077235.1 Streptomyces sp. NPDC016309
GCGGGGGCGGCGCGGGCGGGGGGGGCCGGCCCCCCCCGCGCGGGGGGGGGGGGGGGGCCCCCGGCCCCCCCCGGGGGGGGCCGGGGCGGCGGGGGGGGGGGGGCCCCCCCGCTTCGTGTCGCCAGGGGGTCCTGTGACCTACTGCACAGTAATCGCCCGCCCCGTCCCGCTCTTCCCCCGCTCGCCCCCAAAAGCGCAGGAACCGGCCCACAAAGCCCTGATTCCGCCCCCATTCCGGCCCCTAGGGGATGTCACAGGTCCGCAGCAAAGGACCCGCCCCTCCATGGCCCGTCCACCGAACACGGCGGGACCGGGTACGTTCGGTGACGTGGCTGGATTCAGGATCGGACGCGGCCGGGACAACCGCACCCCGCAACAACGACCGCAGCGGGCGCCCTACGGCGCCGCGGCGGCACCACCCCCGTACGGGCAACCACAGCAGCAGCAGTGGCCCCAGGGGCAGCAGCCGTACCCGCACGGGCAGCAGCAGCAGCAGCCGTACGGCGAGCCGGAGTACTTCGGCGACCCCTACGCGCAGGCGCCCGCCGCTCCCGCGCACGACCCGTACGCCGCGAACAACCCGGGCCACACCCGGGCGTTCAGCATCCACGACGAGGCGTACGACGACGGCTCCGCGTACCAGGACGGCGCCACCTACCAGGCCGGCGCCGGCCCCGCCCCGTCGGGACCGCGCCTGCACTGGAAGCAGCTCCTCAGCGGCATCGTCATGCGCCCGGGCCCGACGTTCTGGCAGATGCGCGACCACGCCGTCTGGGGCCCCGCCCTGGTGGTCACCTTCCTCTACGGCCTGCTCGCCCTCTTCGGGTTCGACCAGGCCCGCGAGGAGGCCATCAACGCCACGCTCTCCACGGCGATCCCGTACGTCCTCGTCACCGGCGTCATGTTCGTCGTCGGCGGCCTGATCCTGGGCGCCGTCACGCACACCCTGGCCCGCCAGCTCGGCGGCGACGGCGCCTGGCAGCCGACCGTCGGCCTGTCCATGATCATCATGGCCATGACCGACGCGCCGCGCCTGCTCTTCGCGCTGTTCCTGGGCGGCGAGAACACCCTCGTCCAGATCGTCGGCTGGCTGTCCTGGCTGGCGGCCGGCGCGCTCTTCACGTCGATGGTCAGCAAGTCGCACGACCTGCACTGGCCGAAGGCCCTGGGCGCCTCGGCGATCCAGCTCGTGGCGCTGCTGTCCCTGCTGAAGCTCGGCACGATCTGACGCCCGTACGTCACGCGAAGGCCCCCGCCGAGGCGGGGGCCTTCCGCGTGCCGGTGCGGCTCAGGCGTCGAGGACCTGGCCCTCGCGCTTCACGACGGGCGGCTGCACGCTCCACGGGAAGTTGATCCACTCGTCGGTCTTCTTCCACACGTACTCGCACTTCACGAGCGAGTGGGACTTCTCGTAGATGACCGCGCTGCGGACCTCGGCGACCGCGCCGAGGCAGAAGTCGTGCACCAGCTTCAGCGTCTTGCCGGTGTCGGCGACGTCGTCGGCGATGAGCACCTTCTTGTCGCTGAAGTCGATCACGTTCGGCACCGGCGCGAGCATGACCGGCATCTCCAGCGTGGTCCCGACGCCGGTGTAGAACTCCACGTTCACCAGGTGGATGTTCTTGCAGTCCAGCGCGTACGCCAGCCCGCCCGCCACGAACACGCCGCCGCGGGCGATGCTGAGCACGATGTCGGGCTCGTAGCCGTCGTCCGCGATGGTCTGCGCCAGCTCGCGGATCGCCGTCCCGAACTTCTCGTAGGTCAGGTTCTCCCGTACGTCACTCATGCTCACACCTGCGTCCGATGGAAGTTCTGGAAGGACCGCGAGGCGGTCGGCCCCCGCTGTCCCTGGTACCGCGATCCGTACTTCTCAGACCCGTACGGGTACTCCGCCGGCGAGCTGAGCCGGAACATGCAGAGCTGCCCGATCTTCATGCCCGGCCAGAGCTTGATCGGCAGCGTGGCGAGGTTCGACAGCTCCAGCGTCACGTGCCCGGAGAACCCCGGGTCGATGAACCCGGCGGTCGAGTGCGTCACCAGGCCGAGCCGCCCGAGCGAGCTCTTGCCCTCCAGCCGCGAGGCCAGGTCGTCGGGGAGGCTGATCACCTCGTACGTCGACGCCAGCACGAACTCACCCGGGTGCAGGATGAAGGCCTCGTCCCCCTCCGGCTCGACCAGCCGCGTCAGGTCCGCCTGCTCGACCGCGGGGTCGATGTGCGGGTAGCGGTGGTTCTCGAACACCCGGAAGTAGCGGTCCAGCCGCACGTCGATGCTCGAGGGCTGCACCATGGAGTCGTCGTACGGGTCGATGCGTACCCGCCCGGCGTCGATCTCGGCCCGGATGTCCTTGTCTGAGAGAAGCACGCCCCGAGGATACGCAGAGCGCGCGGGCCCGCCCCAATCGGACGACCCCCGCGCGCCTCCCACCACGTACTACCGCCGCTCGAGCACCACGGGCACGGCCTGCCGCAGCCGGGCACAGCGCGGACACCGCAGCAGCCTCCCCGGCCCGATCCGGCCGGCACCGAGCTGCTGCATCGGGAACGAAGCGGTACTGAACACGTGCCCCTCGGCACAGCGGACGACGGTGCGCTCCATGGAGTCCATCAAGTCCCTTCCCCAACAATGCGTGGACGAGAAAGCCACATTAGGGGATCAACAGGACACCACTCCAGGCGGCACCCCGTCCCCCCACCGTATGCCCCAACTCCCGCCCCACGCACCTGGATCCGTCCCCCACACAGCACGAAGACCCCGCGGCGCGATACACCGGGGGCCTGCCGATGGGGTACAGTGAGCGACGATACGACACCGGATCTCCGGTGCGTGTTACGCGGGTGTAGTTTAATGGTAGAACATGAGCTTCCCAAGCTCAGAGCGCGGGTTCGATTCCCGTCACCCGCTCCAAAAAGAAGCCCCAGGCCGATGGCCCGGGGCTTTGTTGTTGGGTCGGCCCGCGCGTTAGGTGTTCGCGGGAACGGCCCGGCTCCACAGTTCTTCCGCATGCTCGGCGAAGCGGTCGAACATTCCGCCCTCGCCCTGGCGGCGCAGATGGAGCAGTGGCGAGTCGTGCCCGACGAGACGAGCCAGGTGCGGCGTGACGAGGGCCTGGTGGTCGAACCGGAAGACCGACAGGGAGACGTGGTTCACCGCATCCTCGGCACTGCTGAACCTGACCTCGAGTCCGTCCATGGCACCAAGGTGCTCCAGGTGTTCCAGAGAGATTCTGATCCTGGTGGACACGCTCAGGGCGACGCCTTCGATGAGCTCACGCTGTCGTGTGACCTCACTGTCCGGGTCACCGAGCAGGAAGCGCACCCTGCACCCCGTGTCCAGCTTGCGCCGGAGCGTCTCGGCGAAGGCGGGCTGTTCGAGCCAGACGAAGTAGTTGGTGTACCCCGCCAGAAAAATCTGGTCGTGAGCCTCCTCGATCAACTCGCCCCAGACCGTCGACGGGCATGCCGAGCGGTACGGATAGGCGTGGACGAGTTCCCTGTCGTGCCCCGACTTCACACGGTCCTGTAAGGCTTTGGGCCAGATCATCTCTTCGTCCACCTTCAGTGCCCGGCAGGCATCGACACGGTTCCTTGCATGCGGCACCAGCTCGGCGTCGGCCAGCCATCGCTCCACGGTCTTGGGCGCCACTCCGATACGGGCGGCAAGCTTGCGGGGCGTGAGCCGCGCGTCCGCCATAGCCGATCGTAAAGCGACGTTCAACGCTTCTCCCTACGACGTTTGGGCCTTGTCGCACGGTAGCGCCGGGCGTCTCAACTGTCCGCGCCATCGCCGAGATACGTCCGTAAGGGGGGAGCATCGTTCCCGTTATGAGCGACCCGAGGACTTACCCGCACCGCCCGGTCTACCTGCCGATCCCGCCCGAGCCTCCGCGTCCCGTCAGCGGATGCGCCACCTGTGCCGCGCTGGCGGCGCGACGGAGTGCGGCCCGGGACGAAGGTGACTACTCGCAGGCGACGGACGCATCGGTCGAGATTCGCAACCACCCCCACCGCACCAGGTGATCGCCTTGACGGATGCCGACACCCCCCACCTCCACGACAGCCGTTCGATCGCCGGCCAGGCAGCCAGGGGGCTGTGGTCGGCCCTCGTGTCCCTCGGCCTCCCCCCTGGGCAGGCACGCCACGTACGGCCCGTCTTGACCAGCAGTGGGAAGCCCTACGTCTACATCGGTCTGCTCACTGCGGAGGCGGTGTCCAAGCTGTTGCAGCTCCTCGGGTCCCCGCCTCGGGGACATGCCGTGGCAAGCCCGCCCATGGTCACCGCCCCCGAGCCAGCCCCGGGGACACCACTGCACTCCGTATCCGTGGCGGGAGCGGTGGTGCGGGAGGACGGCCGGCTCCTGGCGATTCGGCGCGCTGATAACGGGACTTGGGAACTGCCGGGCGGAGTGCTGGAACTGGCGGAGTCACCGGAAGAGGGCGTAGCCCGCGAGGTCTGGGAAGAGATCGGCATCCACGTCGAGGTCGACGAACTGACCGGCGTCTACAAGAACACGGCTCGGGGCATCGTCGCCCTGGTGTTCCGCTGCAAGCCCTCCGGGGGCACCGAACGAACGTCGGCTGAGCCCCTGGCGGTCGACTGGCTCACGCCCGCAGAGATCACCGAGCGGATGTCCGAGGTCTACGCAGTCCGGCTGCTGGACGCCCTAGACGGGAATGGCCCGCATGTCCGGAGCCACGACGGACGCCACCTGCTTCCAGCGCGGTAAGACTTTCCCTACTTCATCAAGGCACCCGCCGCGCACAGCGCGGCGCGCGCGGCCCGTCGTCCGGGCCGACGCTCCTGTCTCCGCCCCGCTCCGGCCCGGCCGCCGGCCGCACGCCGGTCGGCTCAGGGTTGCTGGTGGGAGAAACCCGCTGTGGCTGGGGCGGTCGGCTCCACGGCTTTAGCCACCTCCCCGGTCCGGGTCCCGCGCCGAGCAAGACCAGGGGGCCACTCGTGCTCATTACGGGCAGGTTCAAAGCCTGCCCGAGTTGCCAACCAGCGCACGGCCCCCTGATCATGCTCGGCCCCAGACCGGGCAGGCCACCGGCGAAACCCGCTCCACCGACCTGTACGCAGCCATCCCCCCTTCCTCACGCAGGGTATGCGCCCAAGAACCCATTGGGTACGCTCTGGCTATGTCGGGAGAGCTTCTGCATAGCAAGGGCGAAGAGGGGGCCCGGCGAGCCAAGCATTGGCTCGACGCCACAACCCGCGCGAATGCCCGATGGGTCAATCCGAACCCCACAGCGATCCCGAAACTTACGTTCGATTGGGCGGACGGATCGACTTTCTCTTATGACCTTGGCGGCCTGCTTATTGGCGGACAGTTCGAAGGTCAGGAATTCCTGGTTGAGTCGAAGTTCTATGAAACGCCAGGCCATCAAGGCAGCATGTATGTCGAGTACCTGGCTAAATGCTACCGCGCCTATAAAACAAGGCCCGATCGATGTGATAATTTCATGTGGATAACATGGCACCCATTTTCGCTTAACAGATGGTCGAAGCTCTGCACGGCTGCCGAGGTTCGAGCAGCAACCCTCGCTCATCATCACAAGTGCCTGGGATGCGCCGACCCTGATCAAGCCGAAGAGTTGGTCGACGAGGAAGCGTGTAAAGAGGTCGCCGACCGCCTCTGGCTAATCCTCCTCAGTAAACGCCAGGAAGAACTCGTGATCAGCAAAAAGCATCTCGGCTGGATACGGGATCGCGAGACGACGGAGGAGGTTTAGCGATGAAGTCCGATTACGCTGAAGCCTTGCGGGATGCCCTTTTCGACCCGAACCCGAACTCCAGCGCTCGGCGTACTAAAGAATTGGTCATCCGCGAACTCCGTGACGTGGACCCTCGCATCAACATCAAGAGTACCGAGTACTTTAACCATACTTTTTCACCGGATCTCGTCCTTACTTGGCCGGGGAGCAATAAGCGCGAGAAGCGCTATGTCTTCTTGCGACTACCAGACAGTCCCGAGTACTTCGCCGAAGACGTCGAGACCGTCAGCGAAATGCAGCCGATTGTGTACGGCCTTAACGGCGGTTCGGACCTCTCCGAGTCGTTGAATGCAGTGGCCGAATTGAGCCACGAGAATAACGTCCTGGTGACCGACGTCCATGGCATGGACCGCCTTGCTCGGAATAGAAAGGATCACAACATTGCCAACCTGGTCTCCACCGCACTAATTCGCGGCGGCCGGGGGCTCATGGACTCGGGTGGTGCAGATGCCATCTCAGCAAGTGTGAATCGCGGGTTTGAGGGCGCGCGTGTTGCTCAGGTCGAGGCAACCGGGAACGCAGTACGTGCCCTTGAGCGGTATCTTGCTCCGGCGCAATCCAGGCAGATGACGCAGTTTCTTCAAGCAGTCTGGATTTCCTCCCAGGGGCGAATCGATGGATTCCCGGGACCTAAGGAATTGTCAGGCGAAATCGGTGACGAATCACTGGAGTACCTTCTTCATTTCGACCCAATCGATGACCCCGACTTCTGGCGAGCCTTAGGAGCCTCTGTTTCCGTCGAGCAGTTGTCCAGGCTCCAAATCACGGATGCCCCTGTGAATCTCCAGCATCTTATTCGAGAGAATCTAGACCGCCTGTGGTCTAGGCAGATGCGAGTGATTGGGGGCGAGCTCGCACTGAGCGAATCCGTTGAGCCCACCTGGACTGTCACTCGTCAGTCTTTGTGCTTGCGGGGGGAGGATTACGCGGCTTACTTTGCACAGAATGCAAGCAACCTGCGCCACATTAGGCCCGACGCGGCATACGGACTTTCCATTGAGGATATCCACCGCCGCTCTCGAAATATCCACCTGAGCGAACTCACGGTGCGAAAGGGTTCAGAAAGTTTCACCGTAGAAGCCCAGGGGATCCGCAGCGTGTTGCTTGCGGAAAGCCTGTCCGCCCTGCCTGCCAGTTATCTCGAGAAAGCGCGCGTGATTCGCGCTACTGCGAAGTCGCCAGGAGGGCAAGAAATACACTGCGATTTCCTCGAGCGGGATGCAACAGCAGTGACCAGCGCCCGCGTCTGCCTCGAGGATTGGCTAGGCTCTGCACTCCCCTTGCTCTGGGACGTTTCGGTGAACTTCTCACGACATGACGGGACGGAGACTGCTTGATCGCCTGGCACATCGGTGAGGATCCAGCGCAGACGCGCCCCTTGGACGGTGCCGGCTCCCGGGCAGCATGGAGAGACACACAGAAACTTCGGCTGCCTGCCCCGATGCCTGACTGGAGGCAAAGTTCTCGCTTTAGCACGCCCCAGGGTAAGCCGTGCATCCTGGTCCAAAACCGTCTGGAGGAGGCGCGCATTGAAGCGCAGCAAAGGGACTGACGACGAGGAAGCACGGATGCCGATCTTCCCCGTGCCCAACCACAGCTACTTCCCGGGCATGATCGTGACTTTCCTGGTGGTCGCCCTCATGGCCCATGTGCTCATGCGCGGACTGGACAAGCCCGGGTGGATGGCCTGGCCCATCGCCAGCCTCTACCTGGCAGACTCCCTGCGCCGAGCCAGGCTCGCACATTTGCGGCTAGCAGCAAGATGGAACGAGTTGCTTGATGACTGGCTCGATCATGAACAGCGGCTACACAAGCAGCAACTTGAAGATCTGCGCAAGAAGCACCAACCGGATCAATTGTCTCCAGAGTAATCGTGCCCGATGCGTGCCCGATGAGACGGTGCACAACGGTCAACCCTCATCTCCTGTGATTCCCAAACTCAGAGCGCGGGTTCGATTCCCGTCACCCGCTCCATGACGAAGGCCCTGGTCGGAGACCAGGGCCTTGTTTGTTGTCCGGATCGGTTCAGGGACCTTGCCCAGAAGGCTTCTCTCTGGCCTTCGCACGGGCGGCGCGCACGAGGTCGTCCAGATTCCTGCTTAAGCGTCTGCACGGCACGTCGCTGACGAAATTGGTCAGTGCCGTAGGGCACAAGTAACTGGCGCTCGGCGTGACCGTCGGTGCACTCACCCCTCCATCGGGTGCCCGCCCGGCCGACGTCGTGTCGGCCGGGTTGGCCGGCGCCGGGGCATCGGCATCGGCATCGACATCGGCCCTTCACGCCCTAATCCGTTGAGGCGGACAATCCTTGACACACGACAGGGCAGCACCCCACCACTACAGGCACCTGGTCGGAGCTCAGGGCGCCCATCACGGACGACCTCACGCATACTCCAGTATGCTCCGAGTATGTCATCGACTACTCGCATCACTGTCACACTGCCCACCGACCAAGTGGCGGAGCTCCGTAGACTCACGGACAACGTCTCCGGCTATGTGGCGGAAGCCGTAGCTCGCCAGATCCGGCACCAGCTCCTGGGCAACGACCTCCGCCGCCACGAGGAGGAGCACGGATCCTTCAGCGACGAGGAGCTCGCCGAGGCCCGCGCGAAGATCTTCGGCTCCGCCGGCTCCTCCAAGGGCGCGGACGCCGCGTGAGCGAGCGCATCGAGACCGTCGTCCTGGACGCGGAAGGGTTGTCCGCCTGGATCGCGCAGGACCGCAAGCTCCTCGCCATGCTGCAGGTGTTCCACGACATGGGAGCCGACCTCGTCATCGGAGCGAACACCATCGTGGAAGTCAGCCACTCCCGAACCAACATGCCTCGCCTGAACTGGGCTCTGTCCCGCGTCAAAGTGGAGCCGGTCACCGAACAAGCGGCGAAAGCGGCAGCGGAACTCCTGAAAGACGCCGGACTGCACGGGCACGAATACGCCATCGACGCCACGGTCGCCGAAGTCGCGCTTCGCCAGCCGAAACCCGTCGCTCTGCTGACGTCCGACAGCGACGACATGGCCAAACTCTGCGGCAGCCAGATCCGCATCATTCCTCTTTGACCCGCCGGCCCTCAGGCTCTGTTGCACTGCCGCCACCCGTGCCCCATCCGTGCACAGGTCGGAGCCCGTCCAACAGCCCGAACCACCGGTGATTCCCCAGCTCAGAACGCTGGTTCGATTCCCGTCACCCGCTCCACGCAGAAGGCCCAGGTCATCGACCCGGGCCCTTTTCTTGTCCGGACCGGGTCAGGGGGGCCGTGGGTGGTGCCTCAGGGGGGCTTGGGGGTGGCCCGGGCGGGGCCGGTTCATCGGTCCGAAGCGCGCGCTTTGGCCGTGTACCTCGCCGACGTTAAGGTGTGGCGCCGTGATCGGCGGATCGCTTCTTCGGGGGAGGTGGGGGATGGGAATGGGGCTCATGGACGCGGACCACGCGAGGCTGGTCGTCGCGGCGCAGGCCGGTGACGAACGGGCGCGCGAGGAGCTGCTCGCCGCATACCTGCCGCTGCTCTACAACATCGTCGGGCGAGCGCTGAGCGGACATGCCGACGTCGACGACGTCGTCCAGGAAACCCTGTTGCGCGTGGTGCGCGACCTGCCCGCCCTGCGTGCCCCGGAAAGCTTCCGGTCCTGGCTGGTGTCGATCACGCTCCGTCAGATCAATTCCCACTGGCACCGGCAACGCACCCTCGCCGACCGGACCACGGTCATGGACGAGGCGCTCCGGGTACCGGCCGTCGGCGCCGCGCTCGAGGACAGGACGATGCTGCGTCTGCACCTCTCGGACGAGCGCCGCCAGGTGGTCGAGGCCGCCCGGTGGCTCGACCCGGACCATCGGGTGCTGCTGTCGCTGTGGTGGCAGGAATGCGCCGGCCTGCTGAGCCGTCACGACATCGCCGACGCGACAGGGCTCAGTGCGGCCCACGCCGGAGTACGCCTCCAGCGCATGCGCGAGCAACTGGATCTGAGCCGGACCATCGTCGCCGCGCTGGAGGCGAACCCGCGCTGTCCGCAGCTCAACGAGACCGTCGTCGGCTGGGACGGTCTCCGTACACCTGTGTGGCGCAAGCGGATCGCGCGGCACACCCGCGCCTGCCCGGTGTGCACGGCGACGACGACACAACGGGTTCCGGCCGAACTGCTGCTCCTCGATATCGCGCCGCTGGCCGTCCCGGCGACGCTCATCGCCGCGCTGGCCGCCAAGGGCCTGCTGTCGGGTACGGCGGCGGGCGCCGCCGGGCTGGCCGCGGCACACACCACCGTCGGCACGGCGGTGGGCGGAGGCGGGCTGCACGGCTCGCTGATCGGCAAACTGCACGCGGTGACCGCTCATCCGATGGTGAGCCTCGCCACCGGCGCGGTGATCGTCGCCGGGGCCGCCACCTACGCGACCTGGCCCGAACCGGCGCCTCGGGCGCCCGGCGTCGTCGCCGCTCCCACGGCCGGCACTCCCACGCCGATCCCGTCGCGCAGCACCCGGACCCCGTCGGCCGAACCGTCCCCGGTGAGTCCGTCCGCCGTCACGGGCGTTGTTCCGCTGGGCGCACGGTCGCTGGAGTCCGTCGACCAGCCCGGCCTGTTCGTCACGTACGCCGGCGACTTCGCGACGCTCGGCCGGGTCTCCGCGTCCAGCAGCGACGGCGCACGGCAACGGGTCACCTTCACGGTCGTCGAGGGACTGGCCGACGCACGGTGCGTCACCTTCCTCGCCGCGGACGGCCGGTATCTTCGCCACCATTACCTGCGGCTGCGGCTGAGCACCGACGACGGCAGCGAACTGTTCCGCGAAGACGCCACCTTCTGTCCGCGTCCCGGGGCGGTCGCCGGGTCGGTGACCCTGCACGCGCACAACTATCCCGGATCGGTCCTCCGCCACCGCGACGGCGGCATCCGGCTCGACGGCTCCGACGGCACCCGGGCCTTCGCCGGCCAGGCTTCCTTCGTCGTGCGCGGCGCGCGGGCCTGAGACGCCCCCCGGCACGCGGGACCGGGTCGCTCGGCAGGGCGAGCGGGCCGCGGGGCCCGGCGTAACACTTTCCGCCCGCGAGATGCATCACCGGGCGATCGTCCGGACGGCGCGACTTTTCTGTTACGAGCCCGCCGGTCCGGAAGCCTCCACTTCAGGGGTGCCCTTCCCGCCGACACGATCCGTGCCGGCGTGGCGGGTTCCCCCGCTGACGCATCCCCTGAAGAAAGCGCCTCCCATGAGACGACACACCCACGAACACCGGGCGTCCGATACGCAGATGACGGCACCCCGGGTGGCCCGCGGCACCCGAGGAGACATGAAGGGCCTGCACCGGTTCCGCCGGGGTCGCCGAACACTGACGGCGGGACTGTCGGCCGCGGCGGTGGTGGCCGGTGTGGTGACGCTCCTCCCCAGCTCCGCCGGAGCCGCGGCCCTGGGTACCCAGGCGGCCCCCTCGGGCCGGTACTTCGGCACGGCGGTGGCCGCAGGCCGGCTCGGCGACCCGGCGTACACCGCGATCGCGGACCGGGAGTTCAACATGATCACCCCGGAGAACGAGATGAAGTGGGACGCCGTCCAACCGTCCCGCGGCCGGTACACCTTCGGCGCCGCTGACAAGATCGTCGACCGTGCCCTGGCGCACGGCCAGCGCGTGCGCGGCCACACCCCGGTCTGGCACCGGCAGCTCCCGGCCTGGGTCGGGTCCATCCGCGACGCGCAGACGCTGCGCGGCGTGATGAAGGACCACATCACCACCTTGATGGCCCGCTACCGGGGCAAGGTCTACGCCTGGGACGTGGTCAACGAGGCGTTCGCCGACGGCTCCGGCCGGCACCGCAGCTCGGTCTTCCAGGACGTGCTGGGCGACGGCTTCGTCGAGGAGGCGTTCCGCACCGCCCGGGCGGCCGACTCCTCGGCCAAGCTCTGTTACAACGACTACAACATCGAGAACTGGTCGGACGCCAAGACCCAGGGCGTCTACAGGATGGTGAAGGACTTCCGCTCCCGCGGCGTGCCGATCGACTGCGTCGGGTTCCAGAGCCACTTCGGCACCGGCGGCCCGCCGTCCAGCTTCCGGACCACCTTGTCCAGCTTCGCCGCCCTGGGTGTCGACGTCCAGATCACCGAGCTGGACATCGCCGGGGCGTCACCCGCCCACTACGCCGACACGGTGAAGGCCTGCCTGTCCGTGGCCCGGTGCACCGGCATCACGGTGTGGGGCGTCCGTGACAGCGACTCCTGGCGCAGCGACGAAAGCCCCCTGCTGTTCGACGGCCACGGCAAGCCCAAACCCGCGTACGGCGCCGTCATGGACGCCCTCCGTTCCGGCTCGGGTACCTCCCCGGCCACGCCGGCCGAGGGCACCGGAGAGATCAGGGGCGTGCCCTCCGGCCGCTGTATCGGCCTCCCCGACCCGGCCACCGCCAACGGCACCCAGGCGCAACTGGGGGACTGCGGCGGACGGGCCGATCAGCGCTGGACCCTCACCGCCGCCAAGCAGCTCAAGATCCACGGCGACAAGTGCCTGGACGCCAAGGGCAAGGGCACCACCAACGGCACCCCGGTCGTCATCTGGGACTGCAACGGCGGCGCCAACCAGCAGTGGAACGTCAACACCAACGGCACGATCACCGGTGTCCAATCCGGGCTGTGCCTCGACGCCGTCGGCGCGGCCACCGCGAACGGCACCAGGATCCAGCTCTACACCTGCGCGGCCGTCGACAACCAGAAGTGGACCGCCCCGTCCGGGACGGGCGGCAGTACGTGTGCTCTTCCCACGACGTACAAGTGGAGTTCGACGGGTGCGCTGGCGCAGCCGGCGAACGGGTGGGACGCGGTGAAGGACTTCACCCACGTGGTGCACAAGGGCAAGCACCTGGTCTACGCGTCGAGCGCGTCGGGGACCTCGTACGGCTCGATGGCGTTCAGCCCCTTCACGAACTGGTCGGACATGGCGTCGGCCGGCCAGACCGGGATGAGCCAGAAGGCGGTGGCGCCCACCCTGTTCTACTTCGCGCCCAAGAAGATCTGGGTGCTGGCGTACCAGTGGGGTGCGTGGCCCTTCAGCTACCGCACGTCGAGCGACCCCACCGACCCCAACGGCTGGTCCGCGCCCCAGCCGCTGTTCACCGGCACCATCCCCCGCACCGACTCGCCCACCGGCCCGATCGACCAGACCCTGATCGCCGACGGCCAGAACATGTACCTGTTCTTCGCCGGTGACAACGGCAAGATCTACCGGGCGAGCATGCCGATCGGGAACTTCCCGGGCAACTTCGGCTCGTCGTACACGACGGTCATGAGCGACACCACGAAGAACCTCTTCGAGGCGCCGCAGGTCTACAAGGTCCAGGGCCAGAACCAGTACCTCATGATCGTCGAGGCTCGGGGAGCGAACGAGCGCCGCTACTTCCGCTCGTTCACGGCCTCCAGCCTGAGCGGACCCTGGACCCCGCAGGCCGCGAGCGAAAGCAACCCCTTCGCGGGCAAGGCCAACAGCGGTGCCACCTGGACCAGCGACATCAGCCACGGTGACCTGGTCCGCACCACCCCCGACCAGACCATGACCATCGACCCCTGCAACCTGCAGTTCCTCTACCAGGGCAAGTCCCCGACCGCGGACGGCCCCTACGACCGGCTGCCGTACCGGCCGGGTGTCCTCACGCTGAAGCGCTGACCCGCCCGATCCACGGTAAACGCAAGGAGAACGACCCCCCATGAAGAACCCCACGAACGGCGCGCGCCGGCGGCGTCACCGCCGTCGCTGGACCGGGACCGGACTGCTGATCGGTGCGCCCGCCCTCCTCGTGCCGTACCTCCTGTTCGTACAGGACGGCTCGGAGGCCGCGACGGTCGACGGCAACACCTACTACCGGCTGGTCTCCGTACGCAGTGGCAAGGCGCTGGACGTGAACGCCTTCTCCACCGCCGACGGCACCCGCATCCAGCAGTGGACCGACCAGAACACCGCCAACCAGCAGTGGAAGCTGCGCCCCGCCGGGGACGGCTACTACGAGCTGGTGAACCGCAACAGCGGCAAGGTGCTGGGCATAGCGGGCGGTTCGACCGCCGAAGGAGCCGCCGCCGAGCAGCAGACCGACACCTCCTCCTCCGCACAGGAGTGGCGGATCGACGAGGTGGGCGGATCCGGCGCCGTCACCCTCACCTCCCGCAGGAGCGGCCAGGTCCTGGACGTCTCCGGAGGCTCCACGGCCCAGGGGGCGGCGGTCATCCAGTATCCCGGCAGGGGCAGCACCAACCAGCAGTGGAAGCTGGTGAGGGCGGCCGGAGCGCAGGCGGCCGGGACCGGACCGTACGTGTGGAAAAACGCCCCGGTGGTGGGCGGCGGTTACGTCACCGGGCTGGTGTTCAACCCGCGCGAGAAGGGGCTGCTGTACGCACGCACCGACATGGGCGGCGCCTACCGCTGGGACAGCGCGGCCGAGCAGTGGATCCCGCTGACCGACTGGCTCGGCGAGAAGGACTGGAACCTGCTGGGCATCGACGCGCTGGCCACCGACCCCGTCGACCCCGGCCGGCTCTACCTCGCCACGGGCACCTACACCAACGGGTGGGCCGGCAACGGTGCGATCCTGCGCTCCCAGGACCGCGGCCGCACCTTCCAGCGCACCGATCTGCCGTTCAAGCTGGGCGGCAACGAGGACGGCCGCGGGGCGGGCGAACGGCTGGCGATCGACCCCGCGAACAACGGCACCCTGCTGCTGGGCACCCGCAAGAACGGCCTGTGGCGCAGCACCGACCACGGCGCGACCTGGAGCCAGGTCTCCTCGTTCCCCGTCAGGGACGGGGCGAGCAGCGGCGCGGGCGTCTCCTTCGTGACGTACGGCCCGGCCGGCAGCAGGACGGTCTACGTCGGCGTCGCCGACAGGTCCACCTCCCTCTACCGCTCGACCGACGGCGGCAGCACCTGGCAGGCCGTCCCCGGGCAGCCCACCGGCCGGCTGCCGCAGCACGGCGTGCTCTCCGGTGACGGCTCGCTGTACCTGACGTACACCGACGCGCTCGGACCCAACGGCGTGACGGCGGGCTCGGTCTGGAAGCACACGCCGGCCGACGGGGCGTGGAAGGACGTCTCCCCCTCCCGGGGCGACTACGGGTTCTCCGGTCTGGCCGTCGACCCGCGCAAGCCCTCCACGGTGATGGTCACCACCCTCGACCGCTGGTGGCCCGAGGACGAGGTGTACCGGACCACCGACGGCGGCACGACCTGGAAGGCACTGGCCGGGACATCGGTACGGAACGCCTCCGCCGCTCCCTACGTCGGTACCGGCGTCGGGCACTGGATGACCGCCCTGGCCATCGACCCCTTCGACTCCGGGCACGTGCTGTACGGCACCGGCAGCGGCATCTGGCGCAGCAAGGACGCCACCGCCACCGACACCGGCGGCACCAGTCACTGGACCGTGGGGGCCCGAGGGCTGGAGGAGACCTCGCTGCTGGACGCGATCGCCCCGCCCGGTGGCGCCCACGTCGTCACGGCCATGGGCGATCTGGGCGGGTTCCGCCACGACTCCCTGACCGAGGTGCCCGCCGGGCGACTGAAGAACCCGATGATGACCAACAGCACCGACATCGATTTCGCCCAGTCCAACCCCTCGGTGATGGTCCGCGTCGGCCGCGGCGGCGAGAAGGACGGTGCCTACTCCACCGACGGCGGCACCACCTGGAACGGCTTCGCGTCGGAGCCGGTCGGCAGCGCCGACAGCGGCCGTGCGGCGCTTTCGGCGGACGGCTCCACCATCGTCTGGACCCAGGCCGGTCAGGTCCCCTACCGGTCGACCGACAGGGGGGCGAGCTGGTCGAAGGTCAGCGGCCTGGGCACCGACGCCGTGGTCGTCGCCGACCGCTCCTCGGCCAGGACCTTCTACTCACTGGCCGGCGGCACTCTGCACGTCAGCACCGACGGCGGCGCGAGCTTCACCGCCCGCGCCACCAACCTGCCCGCGGGCCGGCTCACGGCCGTCCCCGGTACCGCCGGGGACCTGTGGATCGCCGGCGATGCCAAGGGGCTGCTGCACTCCACCGACGGCGGCCGCACCTTCACCACGCTCACCACGGTGCGGTCCGCCTCCGCGCTCGGCTTCGGCAAAGCCGCACCAGGCGCCTCCTACCAGGCGCTGTACCTGATCGGCACCGTCAAGGACGTCAGCGGCGTCTTCCGCTCCACCGACGGGGGCGCCACCTGGCTCCGCGTCAACGACGACGCCCACCAGTGGGGCAGCATCGGAGCCGTCGGCGTCATCACCGGGGACCCCGACACCTACGGGCGCGTCTACGTCGGCACCAACGGACGTGGCCTCCAGTACGGCGACCCGTCCTGACCCGACGCCCGAGCGGGGCCGCGGGCACACCAGCCCGCGGCCCCGCGCCATGACCGGGGGACCTCCGCGGCGCGTGTGGACGCGTTCGCGGGGGGGGTCAGCGGGAGCCGGTGGGGCGGGGGCGGGGGGTGTGGGGCTTGTCGTAGCGGAGGGCGAGGGCCGCGATGTCGTCGTCGAGGCGGCCGCCGCTGTAGCGGAGCAGTTCGCGGTGGAGGTGGTCGAGGACCTCGCGGGGAGGCATCGGGTCCTGGGCGCGCATCCAGGTGGGGAGGGGGAAGAACTCACCCGCTCGGTCCCGGGTCTCCGTCACGCCGTCGGTGTAGAGCAGGATCTGGTCGCCGGGGGCGAAGGCGACGGTGTCGACGCAGTAGGTGTCTCCGATGAGCGTCGAGAGGTTGAGGGGCGGGGAGGGGGTGGAGGGGTCCAGGACGCGGGTCGACCGGTGGTGGACCAGCAGCGGCGGTGGGTGGCCGCAGTTGAGGAGCCTGATGATGCCGCCGCCGCGGGGGACCTCCGCCATGAGGACGGTGGCGAAGCGCTCCGGCACGTCCGGGCCCGGGAACATGGCGATGTGGCGGGTGATGCTGGTTTCCAGGCGCCGGACGATGCCCCGCAGATCGGGTTCGTCGTACGCGGACTCCCGGAAGGAGCTGATCACCGCCGAGGCCGCGCCCACCGCGGTCAGGCCCTTGCCGCGCACGTCGCCGATGATGAGCCGCACCCCGAAGGGGGTGTCGGCCGCCTCGTAGAAGTCGCCGCCGATCCGGGCCTGCTCCTGGGCCGCCAGGTACAGGGACTCGATCTCGACGTCGTTGATACGGGAGGGCAGGGGGCGCAGCAGCACCTTCTGGGCCGCGTCGGCGACGAGCCGGACGTGGAAGAGCGTCTCCTCCCGCTGGAGGCGGAGATGGCTCGCGTACGCGGCGGCCAGGGTGACGGCGACGATCGCCGCCCCGGTGTACGGCGTGCCCAGGTCGGTGTGGAAGAAGCTGAGCGTGATCATGACCAGCAGGCAGAACGTCCCCAGCAGGATCGTGGGGAGCACCGGCCACAGTGCGGCGGCGAGGGCCGGCGCGGCGGGCAGGAGACGGCTGAAGGCGATCTCCCTGGGGGTGGAGAACGCCAGGGCGGCGATCAGGACCGTGAGGACCACGGGGGACAGCTGAGCAGTGGCTTCCCACCTGTCGCCGTGGAAGGGGCGGCGCCGCAGCCGGCCAAGCTTGATCATAAAGCCATCATATCGGGACATAAGGGGCGTCGATCGGTCACGCGTGGGCGGGGGCGGGGCGGCACGGCGGGCCGGTCGGCCGGCGGCGCGTGACCGGCGCACCGAGCGGCCGCGCCGTACGGTCCGGCGGCGGCCACTCAGCCGGCCCGTCCGGGCTGCGCGGGGACGAGGCCGGCTTCCGGGCCGGGGGGTGTCTCCTTCCCGCCGGTGCCCGTACGCCGGACCGCGCGCCGGCACAGCGGCCCCAGGGAGCGGTAGAAGCGGTCCGGCAGGAAGGCCGCGTCGGCGACGATCATCGCGGCGGAGAAGAGCGGCAGGCCGAGGACCACCGCGATGCCCACGTGCATGGTCAGCAGCACGGCCAGGACGGGGTACTTGAGCCTGCCGAAGAGGACGAAGGGGAAGGCGACCTGGAGCAGCACCGTCAGGTAGCACGCCGCGGCGATCAGCACCTCGTGGTCGTCCGCCATGGCGGAGAGGGCCGGCCACGGCCGGAACAGGTGCAGGTTCAGGGCGTAATGCAGGGCGGTCCCGTTTCCCCAGGTGCCGCCCTGCACCTTGTACAGGCCGGCGGAGCCGTAGAGGAAGCAGACCTGGGCGGCGATGACCAGCATCCCGCAGTTGTGCAGGACGGTGACCAGGCTCAGCCGGGCGTCGCGCAGATGGGTCCGGAGCTCGCCCGCGAACGGCGGCCACGGGAGGCGTGGCCGCGGCCCGGCGGCCGAGCGCAGACGGGCCCGGCGGGCATCGAGGGACCAGCGCCGGCCGCAGGCGGTGAGGACGAGGTAGACGGCCATGAGGAGGATCAGGTTGTCCCCGCCGTCCGTCATGAAGATCGCCCTGGCGTGGAACGAGGCCACCACGAGGGCGAACAGTACGGACACCACCCTGGTCCGCCAGCCGAGCAGGAACAGCGCGGACGTGACGACAGCCGCTCCGTAGCAGAGCTCGAAGTAGGCGCGGCTGTCGGACAGGGTGAGAATGCTCGCCCAGCCCGTCTGGTCGAAGAGCTGTCGCGCCAGTACGGGAGTCCACGGCGAGCCGGGCCCCCAGATCTCGTCGCGGTGCGGGAACTCGCGCAGCAGGAAGACGAGGTAGAGCAGCCCGTACCCGATGCGCAGGACCGCCGCCGCGTACAGGGAGACCGGCCGCTCGACCAGGAGGGCGAAGAGCGCGGCGAGACGGTCGAGTGCCCACCGCGTCACCGTGCGCGAGCCCGCTCGCCCGGTGCCGTACGCCGACGGCCCGGGGGTCGTGGGCGTGGGCGTGGGTGCGGTCGCGCGCGTGGGTGCGGTCATGGGCGTGGGTGCGGTCATGGGCGTGGTCGGCTCAGTCGGTGCCATGGGGGGCCACCTTCCACCAGGGCAGGTAACGGGTGTCCACGGCGGTGGCGGGGCGGTCGCTCCGCGCGGACCCGGGTGCGCCCACGGGCAGCGTGACGACCCGGAGCTGGATGGAGTCGAAGGAGCCGCCACGCCGGTCGGCGACCCGGTCCGCCGCGATGTTGCGGAGGTACCGCTGGATCATCACGGCCCGCTCCGAGCGCGGCAGGTCGTCACCGCCGAGCGTTTCGAGGTAGGAGCTCCAGGCACGGCGGAGCATGTTCTGGGTCGTGTGACTCGGAAAGACGTTGTGCTCGATCGCGGTGGTGTCCACACCACTCAGGTCGAACCATCCGCTCACCTCCGCCGTGCCGTCCGGAGCGGTACGCATGGTCCTCGCGGAGATCTGCCGGTTGACCGACTCCGGATCCGGGGCGAAGAGCCGCCAGTTCTGCTCGAACACCGGGTAGATCCAGGCGTCGATCTGCCGGCTGTAACGCTGCGAGACGGCATTGGCGGGTGCCACGTGCAGGAAGACCAGCACCACATGGATGAGCGTCGCCGCCAGACACAGGACCACGGCGGCTCCCGTGGCCGCTCTCAGCGAGCGGTGCGGTGGTCTCGCACCACCGTGTGACGCCGGCGGACCGCTGCCGCCGCCCCTCTCGGCCGAACCGGTGCCGGAGTGCTCCGACCCCACCGGTTCCGCTTGCCCGACGCCGCCCAGCACGGCCCCACCCGGCCTTCCCGTCCCGCTGTTCATGTCCGCTTCTTCCGGTTCTCGCGGTTCCGCGCGTGGCGCGGGGTGGACCCGGAGGTCCACCGCGCGCCACGCGTTCCACTCACGCTGGTGGGGAGCCGGCGTCGCGCACGGCTCGCCCACGGGCGCTACCCGTTCATGTCGTCGCCGTGCGTACCGGGCCGGCCGTGACCCTTGAGGTCCAGGTCCAGGTCGAGGTGGCGCGCGCGGTCGCCGTAGCCGCCGGGCTTGCCGTTGTCGCCGTGCCCGGGCTTGCCGTGACCGGGCTTGCCCGGCTTGCCGTGTCCGGGCTTACCGTGACCGGGCTTGCCACGCCCGGGCTTGCCGTGGTCGTGGTCATGGCCATGGCCGTGTCCGGGCTTACCGGGCTTGCCGTGACCCGGCTTCCCCGGCTTGCCGGGCTTACCGGGCTTACCGGGCTTGTGCGGCGGCTTGTGCGGCGGCTTGGGACCGCCGCCGCCCGTGGTGCCGCCATGGACGCCGCCGATCGTCGCGCCCGTGGTACCGCCCGTGGTGCCCGCGATGAGGCCACCCGTGGTCACTCCGCCGAGCACACCGCCGACGACTCCGCCGGGCGCGCCACCGGTGGTGCCGCCGGTCGTCACACCGCCGAGCACGCCACCGACGCCGCCCGTGGTGCCACCGTTGGTGGTGCCCCCGGTCCCGCCCGTGGTGCCGGCGATCACGCCGCCGGTAGCGGTGCCGCCCGTCGTGCCACCGGTGGTGCCGCCCGTCGTGCCGCCCGTGGTCCCGCCGGCACACGCGGGTCGGGTGATCGTGTTGGTGTCCAGCGTCACGGAACCGTTGCGGGCCAGGGCCCGGCCCACGATGTCCGCTCCCGTGTTGGCGGTGATCGACGTCAGGGCCATGATCGTGCCCACGAAGTCGGTCTGGGTGCCGAGGGTGGCCGAGCTGCCGATCTGCCAGAACACGTTGCACGGCGAGGCACCGTTGATGAGGCTCACGCTGCTCGCGGAAGCAGTCGTCAGGCCGGAACCGACCTGGAACACCCAGATGGCGTCCGGGTTGTTCTCGCCGTCCAGGGTGAGCGTGCCCGTGAGACCGAGGGTGGACGATGCCGTGTACACGCCCGGGGCCAGGGTCAGACCGCCGGCGTCCGGGGGAAGCGCCATGTCCGAGGACTGCCCGGCCGCGTTGTTGTACGCGGCGACCAGGTCGCTCTTGGCCCCGGCGGCCACGGCGTCCGCCGAGTGGAACGTCCCGTCCACCAGCCCGGGCGGGAATCCGGTGATGGCCGTTCCCGGGTGCACCCCGACGTCGCCGGTGATGACCGAGGCTCCGGTGTTGGACACCGACTGACCGGCCAGGACGGCGAAACTGTCGGCGGTGCCCAGGAGTACGGGTTGGGCGAGCGCGTTCGCCCGCGTCGGCGTCACCGCCACGACGGCGGCGGAGATCACCAGGGTGAGCACCGCGGCCATCCAGGCCGACGTTCTGCGCCAATGCGGCGCGGCAGAGGTATTCAGCGTCATCGAGAAGCCAGCTCCTGAGGGGGATGGTGGCACGTTCAGCGAAAGCCGGAATGTCCGGAATCGCCCGCTTCATTCGGCTGGCATATTACGCAGACTGCTAGACGGGGTTACGCGCCGCCGGAGTGTTTCCCGGAAGCCCTCCATTTGCCGCAAAGAAAATACGAGGGTCCGACGACCACGGCCACGAGGACGGCCGGCGCGCTCGTCGGCGGCCCGTCCCCGGGGCGTCGGCCGGAGTAGAGTGGAGGCACCGGGAGCACCTCGCACACCGGCTTCCCGCCGGTGCCGTTCCCGGCGAGCGACAACACCGGGACGCCTGAGGCGCCCGGAGTCAGGTCCGCGTCATGACCGCGACCATCGAACGTACGACCCTCACCGAGCGGCCCGCGCCCTCACCACCGGTGCGGCTGTCAATGGTCCCGGCGGGATCGGCGCCCGGTCTCCTGGACGGTGCCTGGTGGCCCCGCTCCCGCGACCTCGCCCGTGAACTGCCCGCTCTGACCGACGCACTGGACGTCCCCTGGGGCCGGGTCACCCGGGTGACGGTGAACCCGTCCCTGTGGCCCGTGATCCCGCGCAAGGTGCCCGTCACCGGGCACACCGTGCATGTGGGCTGGTTCGCCGCCGAGCAGGACCGGAACAAGCTGATCCTTCTCTCCTACACCAGGGGTCGCATGGACCTCCTGGTCGTCCCAGCGGAGACGGGTGCGGCCGCAGCCGCCCGGCTCATGTCCGCGGCCGCGGCTCCGGGCGGCCTCAGCACCGCCAGCGCGCTGATGGCCGACGAGGACTCGGCCACCCGCGAAGGGACGGAGGCCCGCGGTCGCGAGGAAGGCTGGGAGACCGACGGCGGAGCCGCTTCGCCGGGCGGGGACCCGGCCGGGCCCCTCGGCGCCTCCCGAGGGCGGTGAGGACATGGGAACCCTCATCGTCGTCGCCCTGATCATCGCCATGATCGGCGTGGGCGTGATCGTCATCCACCTGCTCAACACACAGCACGACGAAAGGATCGCGGCCTTCCGCTACAGCGACGCCCTGCCGGGGATCGGCAGGCGCGGCGGCCGGGAGCGGAGCGGCCTCCGAGCGGGCCGTACCGACAGAACGAGGCCCGAAAAGTCACCGATGCCGGAAACGAGTCATCGGACTTAGGATGAAAGCGGGTCGGCACACTCTCACGTGCGACCGACCCGGAAGGGCGACCCCGGTGTGTACACGCCGGGGTCGTTGTCGTTGCCGATCCCGGACGGGGGCGGGGACGGGGCGGGGCGGGGCGGGGCGGGGTCAGCCCACCGCCCGGCGGAGGAGGGCGGTGATCCGGTCCTCGACGGCGGGGGTGAGGTCGGCCAGGGCGTAGGCGGTGGGCCAGAGCGGGCCCTCGTCGAGGGCGGCCCGGTCGCTGAAGCCGAGGGTGGCGTAGCGGGACGTGAACTTCTGGGCGCTCTGGAAGAAGCAGAGGACTTTGCCGTCCTTGGCGTAGGCGGGCATCCCGTACCAGAGCCTCGGGGTGAGGGCGGGGGCGGCGGTCTTCACCAGGGCGTGGACGCGTTCGGCGAGGACCCGGTCGGCCTCGGCCATCTCGGCGATCTTCGCGAGTACGTCGGCCTCCCCGTCGGCCTTGGCGGCGCGCGGGACGCGGCGGCCGGCGGCCTTCAGCTCCTTGGCCCGCTCCTTCATCGCGGCCCGCTCCTCGTCGGTGAAGCCGTCGTAGCTCGTGGTGGCCTGCGTGTCCGTCATGGCGATGTCCTCTCCGGCGGTGCTCGATGGGGTGCGTCTCACGCTAGCCATGCGGCCCCTGGGGTGGCTTCTCCGAAACTGATCGATGGCGTGGTAGTCGACAGGGATGCCGAAGCCACTCAGCGAAGCCCGTCGTCCCCATCCGTTCGGCCGGCTGCGCCGTGCGGTCGGGCGCTCACCCGTGGGGCGGGCGTGGCGGCGCGGCACGTCCCTCGAACTGGGCCAGCGCGCCTTGGGGTTCGCGGCTCTCGGGCTCCTGACACTCGTACCGCTCCTGGTGATCGTGTCCTCGGCCGATCCGGAGCGGGGGCGGGGGTTCGCGCAGTGGCTGGCGGACGGACTCGGGGTGTCGGGCACGTCCCGGAACGAGGTGGAGCGGCTGTTCACGACCCCCGGCCAGGCGTTGCGCACCACGACGGCGTTCGGCATCGCCGCGCTCACCCTCTTCGGGCTGACCTTCGGGGCGGCGATGCAGACCGGGTACGAGAAGGTGTGGGGGCTCGGCCAGGCCCGCTGGTGGGCGCGGTGGCGGCACGTGGTGTGGCTGGTCGCGCTCACCGCGTACGTCTTCCTCTCCGGGACCACCACGTTGCGGCAGGAGGTCCCGGCCGGCGCGTTCGCCGCCGCGCTGAGCGGGGTCCTGTTCTTCTGGTGGTCCCAGCGGCTGCTGCTGGGCGGCCGGGTGGCCTGGCGGGCCCTGCTGCCCGGCGCCGTGGCCACCGTGATCGGTCTGCTCGGCCTGCGGGTGTTCTCCCAGCTCGTCTTCTCCCCCCTCATCGCCTCCAGCACGGTCACCTACGGTCCCGTCGGCACCGTGCTCGTCCTCCAGTCCTGGCTGGTCGGCGCGGGCGTGGTCGTGTTCGGCGGGGCGCTGGCGGGGCGCCTGGTCCACGAGGAGCTCACGCGGGTGGCGGGTTCACTGCGCCGGGGACGGCGGGGGTGAGCGGGTGGGGGGTGCGGGCCGGCCCGCGGACCCGGCGCGCTACCGGGCGGCCTCGCGAGCCGGGGCGGTAGCCGGGGCGGGTGCGGGTGCGGGGGACGGGCGTTCGGCTCCGTCGGCGGCCGTACGGCCCCATGCCGTACCGGCCAGGATCAGCAGGACCCCCAGCAGGCCGAGCCAACCCGGCCGGTCACCGCCGAGGGAGATGCCGGCCACGGCGGCCCACACCGGTTCCGTACCGAGCAGGAGGCTGACCCGGGACGGGGAGGTGCGGCGTACCGCCCACATCTGGACGAAGAACGCGAACAGCGTGCAGAACACCGAGAGGTGGAGCAGCCACGCCCAGTCGGCCGGTCCGAAGTCCGCCGCCGCGGCCCAGGGGGTGGCACCCGTGCCCGGCGCGGCGCACAGCAGGGCGAACACCAGTACCGAGCCGCCCAGTTGGACGGTGGTCAGCGACAGGGCGTCCGCGCCCCGTACCGACCGCATCCGCGACATCGCCAGGACGTGCACGGTACGGGCGACGGCGGCGCCCAGCATCAGCAGGTCGCCGGCCGACGGCTCGCTGAACCCCGCCCCCTGGGTCAGCAGCAGCACACCCGCGACCGACAGGCCCGCCGCCGCGACGAACCCGCGGGACAGGGGCGTACCGCGCAGCCGGCTCTCGGCGATCGGCGTGAAGATCATGGTGAGGCTGATGATGAGCCCGGCGTTGGTCGCCGAGGTGTGCACGACCCCGTACGTCTCCATCACGAAGATCCCGGCGAGGATCAGGCCGAGGACGCCCGCTCCGCGCAGTTGCGCGCCGCTCAGGGCGCGGAGCCGTCGCCACCCCGCCACCACCAGTACCGGCAGGACGACGGCGAACCGCAGTACCAGGACCGCCAGTACGGTCCCGCCGGTGGTGACGCCCTTCGCGGCGAGATAGCTGGAGCCCCAGACCACCGCGACGAGCAGGACGGGCAGATCGGTCGGCCAGGCGCGGCGGGCCGCGGTGACGCTCATGGGACTCCTCGGGCGGAGGGGGCACGGGGCCCCGGGCCCGGACAGCGTAATCGGCGGTCCGGGGGGAGGTGGCGGGAGCTGCCGCCCGTCCGCTAAGTTAGGCAAGCCTTACCTAAGGAGGAGTGGTGAGCAGTCGCCCCGACGCCCGTCCGCCCGAACCCACCCGCACCGAACCGACCCGCGCCGAACGGGTCCGGTCCGTGCTGGTCGCCGCCCGGTCCCTGACGGTGACCACCCACGGATACCGCTGCGACCTGACCGGCGCGCACGCCCTCGACGAACGGGGCCGGCTGACGCTGCGCCTGCCGGCCGACTGCCACCTCGCCGCGGCCGTGGTGTGCGCCCCCCGGGGCGACCTGGCGACCGTGCTGCACTTCACCGACGTGGCGCCGACCGCCGTACGGGAGCGGGTACGGGCCAGGGTGACGCTCGCCGGGTGGCTCACCGAGGACGACGCGGGAGCCGGGACGGCGGCGCACGGTGTCGCCCTGCGCCTGGATCCCGTACGGGCCACGCTCGTCCGGGGCGACGGGGGCGACGGGGGCGGGACGGGCGACGGGGGCGTCTGCGTCGGCCTGGACGAGCTGGTCCTCGCCGAGGCGGATCCGCTGGCGGCCCACGAGGCGGGACTGCTCATGCACCTGGCCGACGACCACGCCGACGCGGTGGCCCGGCTCGCACGGCTGGTGGAGCCGCGGCACCTGCACGGCGTCCGCCGGGTGGTGCCGGTGGGCGTCGACCGGTACGGGCTCACGCTGCGGCTGGAGCGCGTCCGCGACCACGCCGACGTACGGCTGCCGTTCGCCGTCCCGGTGCGCGAGGCGGCCGACTTCGGGGACCGCGTGCAGCGGCTGCTGGCCGCCGCGCACGCGTGTCCGCGCCGGCGCCCCCGCCTGTACACCCGGCCGTGACCCGGGCCCCGGCACCACCGCCACGGCCCGGGGGGCGGGACCAGGTCGCGGCGATCATCCGCGCGGCCCCGTCGGCCGCCGCCCTCTACACGCCGCCCGGCCCGCCGCCGCGTCCGTCGGCGGGCACCCCGACGCGCACGGGAAGCGAACGGTGCCCGTGCGAGATGAACGACTCGACCGGCCGCAACTCCTCCGCCGGCACGGCCAGTTCCACCTCCGGGAACCGTTCGAAGAGCGCCGGCAGCGCGATCCGCGCCTCCATCCGGCCCAGCGGGGCGCCCAGGCAGTAGTGGACGCCGTGGCCGAACGCCAGGTGCTCCTTGTCGGCCCGGGTGACGTCGAAGCGGTCGGCGTCCTCGCCGTACCGCCCGGGGTCGCGTCCGGCGGCGGCGTACGCGACGAGGAGCGCATCGCCCCGGCGGACGACCGTCCCGTCGACGTCGATGTCGTCGACGGCGTACCGCAGCGGGAGGTTGGCGACCGGGGCGTCGGACCGCAGGGTCTCCTCGATCACGTCGTCCCAGGACGCCCGGCCCGCCCGTACGAGCGCGAGCTGGTCGGGGTGGGTGAGCAGGGCGTGGATGGCGTTGTCGAGAAGGTTGACGGTGGTCTCGTGGCCGGCGCCGATCATCAGCACCAGGGTGCCGAGCAGTTCCTCCTCGCTCAGCCGGGTGCCGCCCTCCTCGTCCCGGGCCGCGATGAGACCGCTGGTCATGTCGTCGCCGGGGGCCAGCCGTTTCGCGGCGACGAGTTCGGCCATGACGGCGTAGAGCCGGGTGTAGGTGGCGGTGACCTCGGCGGGGTCGGCGGCGGTGTGGAAGATGCTGTCGACGATGGAGCGCAGTTCCCCGCCCTTCTCCTCGGGGAGGCCGAACAGCTCGCTGATCACCTGGATGGGGAGGGGGTACGCGTACATCTCCCGCAGGTCCACGACGGCGCCGTGCCGGCCGGCCTCGGCGATGCGGTCCAGCAGCGTGGCCGTGATCTCCTCCACGCGCGGCCGCAGCGCGGCGGTGCGGCGGGCGGTGAACGCCTTGGCGACCAGGGTGCGGAGGCGTTTGTGCTCGCCGCCGTACGCGGTGAACATGTTCTCCACGGCGACCCAGGTGAACAGGGGCCATTCCGGGGAGATCTCCCCGTTGATCCAGGCCGGCCAGTGGCGGCGCGGGTCCTTGGAGACCCGGGGGTCGGTGAGCAGCCGCTTCAGCAGGTCGGGGCTGCTGACCGCCCAGGCCTCGACGCCGCCGGGGAGTTCGACGCGGGCGAGGGGCCCGCGTTCGCGTAAGCGGGCCGCTTCCCCGTGGATGTCCCGGCCGGCCGGATCGATCACCAAGCGGTCCTGGTCGCGCATCAGCGCCTCCTGCTTCCTGCTCGTCGCGTCGCGATGGGCGCATCACGCTACGCGCGGACGGGCTCCGGGACGAGACCGCACCGGTTCGCTCCTGAATGGGCCAAACCGACCAGTAACTCCATGACCATATGGTGTGCTTTCCCCGCCGTGGAACGCACGGTTCACCTTGGGGAGGACTCTTGAAGGTTCGCTTCGCCGCGTCGGCAGCCGTCGTCGCCACCGCCGTCGCCGGAAGCCTGCTGACCGCCGCTCCGGCCGCCCAGGCCGCGGGGGGCGTCAGCATCTACCGCGTGTACTACAACTCGCCCGGCACGGACAACCGCACCAACACGTCGCTGAACGCGGAGTGGGTGCAGCTCTACAACTCCGGCACGTCCGCCATCTCCCTCACCAACTGGAAGCTGAAGGACAGGGCGGGCTGGACGTACACCTTCAGCGGCACGATCGGCGCCAAGCGGTACCTGACGGTCCACACCGGCCGGGGCACCAACACCGCGGGGCACCGGTACTGGGGCCGGGCGGCGTACGTGTGGAACAACGACGGCGACACCGCGTACCTGCGCAAGGCGTCGGGCACCCTCGTCGACTCCTGCGCCTGGGGCTCCACCGGCTCGTCGAAGTACTGCTGACGACCGCCACCCGCTCCGCCCCCTCACCGGCGGGCGGAGCGGGCGGGGTACCCCCCGCACGGGTCTCCTTCAGCCGGCTCGGCGAGCAGAGGCGCGCGGGACGACCCGGACGTTCGCGCCCCTCGCTCGCAGCCACTCCTCAAGGGCCTCTCCGCCGATTTCGCGAACGCCACCCTCTTCAGCAGCCAGCTCCACCGGGCCGAAAACGGAACCTGAGAGACCATTCACGACGGTATTACCGTCGATGCGCACCTGAAATGAATTTTCCTGCACCACCGCATTCGAAAGATCCGCGCCGCACAGGTTCACATCCAGCAGTGAGGCACCCATCACGCGCGCCCCACGGAAGCTCGCCCCGGATGCGTCGACGCCGTAGAGCGATGCCTTGACCAGGTCAGCGCGCCGAGCGCGGCGAACTGGCTGTTGCGGACGACCGTCATCATCACGACGGACGACATCACACCGGCGACGGGCAGCAGCGACATCGCGATGTTGCCGCCCTTGCCCTCGGGGAGGTTGGGCGGGGCCTCGATGGTGCGCGCCCCGGGGGCGGCCGGGGGCCGGGTGGTCCGGGCGGGGCGGTGTATCAGCCCGGTGCTCATCGGTCGGCTCCCCCTCAGTGGCGCTTCTGGGAGAGGTGGAAGACGTCCGCGGCGAGGCGGGAGGACCACCCGACGCAGGCCGCGCACAGGACGGCCGCGTCGTCCGTCCCCCTTGCTTTGCCTCCGCGACATAAGGCATGGGCGAGCGGCGGGCACACCCCGGGGCGACGCCCGGGAGCACCGCGGGAACACCACGGAGGAGGTGCCGGGGCCCCGCCCGGCGGGCGTCGCGGCAGGGTGACCGGGTGCCGTGCGGTGGCGCCGGTCGGCGCGCGGGCGGACGCTGGACCCGGGAAGGGCCAGACCCACCGCACGGACCGCACGGACCCGCTCAGAGGGCAGAACGCATGATCCAGTCAGCAGACATCCGCGAGTGGCGCAACCACGACGTCGTCGATCCCAAGGGCCACAAGATCGGCGTGCTGGAGGCCGTCTACGTGGACACCGTCACCGACCAGCCGGCCGTGGCGACCGTACGGACGGGGCTGCCGACCAGGCAGCGGCTGGTGTTCGTCCCGATCGGCGACGCGATCGTGGGGCCGGACTACCTCAAGGTGCCGCACTCCAAGGGGGAGGTCCGCAAGGCGCCGTCCATCGGCACCGACGACGTCCTGCCGGCCGAGGGCGAGGCCGACATCTTCCGGCACTACGGCATGCCCTACGAACCGGGTGCCCACGGCGAGCGACGGCTCGCCCGCCGCTGACCCCTACGCCATTCGAGGAGGTGCCTTCCATGGTGCTGTTCCTGTTCCTGATCATCGTCGCCATCGTCCTGGGGCTCATCGGCGTGGTGATCGAGGGCCTGATGTACCTGCTGATCATCGGCATCGTGGTCCTGGTGCTCGACGTGCTGTTCCTCGCCCTCCGCCGGGGCCGCAACCGCCCGCTGCGCTAGGTCGGGTCCGGAAAGTCTCGCCTGGCCCGCGGTCCGGCCGAGCAGGGCGGCCGTGAACGGGTGGCGGGGCGAGGCGAGGACCCGGTGGGCCGGGCCCTGCTCGACGATCCGGCCCCCGTCCAGCACGGCGATCCGGTGGGCCGGGGCGGCGGTGTCCAGGTCATGGGTGATGAGCACCAGGGCCAGGTCACCGCGCTCGCGGAGGAGACCGGTGAGGGTGCGGAGGAGGCCGCGGCGGGTGACCGTGTCGAGGCCCGAGGTGATCTCGTCGCAGACCAGCACCCGGGGCTCGGCGAGCAGGGCGCGGGCGAGGGCGGCGCGCTGGAGTTCGCCGCCGGACAGGCCGGCGGGACGGCGGCGGACGAGGCGGGCGTCGAGCCCCAGGCCGGCCAGGGTGCGCAGCGCCTCGGCCGTCGCCGCGTCGCAGTCCGCGCCGCGCAGCCGTACCGCCGTGCGGGCCACCTGGTCGAGCACCGGGCGGTGTTCGTCGAAGGCGGCCCGCGCGTCCTGGAACACGTACTGCACCGCCGCCAGTTGCCCGCGGGTGCGGTCGCGCAGGCTGCGGGGCAGGGGGGAGCCGTCGAGGAGGACGTCCCCGTCGTGGTCGCGGTGGAGCCCGGCCAGGCAGCGGCCGAGCGTGGTCTTGCCGCTGCCGGAGCGGCCCACCAGCGCCAGGCACTCACCGGCGCGGAGGGTGAGGGCCCCGGTGGTGCGCAGCACGGTGGCCCGGCCGTGCCGGGCGGTGAGCCCCTCCGGCACGTGCAGGACCACGCTCCCGCCCCCACCGGGCGCCGGGGGCGGCGGGGCGGCGGGCGGGGCGAGGAGGGCGCGGGTCCAGGGGTGGCGGGGGGCGTGCCAGAGCCGGCCGGGCGGTCCGGACTCCACCACCCGCCCGGCCCGCATCACGAGGACGTCGTCGGCCAGGTCCCGGACGACGTCCAGGTCGTGGCTGAGCAGCAGGAGCGCGACGCCCTGCCGGGCGACGGCGGCCAGTCCGTCCACCACGTGCCGTTTGGTCAGCGGGTCCAGACCGGTCGTCGGCTCGTCGGCGACGATCACCTCGGCGCCGAGCAGCAGCGCCTGCGCGAGGACGACCCGCTGCTGCTGGCCGCCCGAGAGCTGGTGCGGGTACCGCCGCAGCAGGACCTCGCCGTCCGGGAGCCCGGCGCGGGCCAGGGCGTCGGCCACGCGGGCCCGGGCGGCCGCCCGGCGCTCCCGGCGCGGCAGCCCACGCACCCGGGTGCGGGCGACGTCCGTGAGCAGCGCGTCCACCCGCCGGGCCGGGTTGAGGACGGCGCCCGGGTGCTGCGGCACGTACCCGACGAGCCCCTCCGGCACCCGGACCCGGCCGGTCACCCGGGCGCCGGGCGGGTACTCGCCGAGCAGGGCGAGGCCCGTGGTGGTCTTGCCGCTGCCGGACGCCCCCACCAGGGCGGTGACCCGCCCGGGGCGCAGCCGGAGGTCGACGCCGTCGACGACGGCCCGGCCCCCGGTCTCGACCCGCAGGCCCCTGATGTCGGCCACCGCGTTCACGCGCGTCTCCCCTTCTCCAGCGCCGCGTCGAGGAGCAGGTTGCTCCCCGTGGTCAGCGCGACGATCAGCAGGGCGGGCACCACGACGGCCCAGGGCTGGACGAACAGCCCGGTGCGGTTGCGGTCGACCATCACCGCCCAGTCGGCGGCGTCGGGCGCGACGCCCACGCCGAGGAACGCGGCCGTCGCCACCAGGTACAGCACGCCCGTCAGCCGTACGCCCGCGTCGGCGGCCAGCGTGCGGACGGCCGACCGGCCGGCGTACCCGACGGCTGTGCGCCACCAGGTCTCGCCCTGCATGCGCAGCGCCTCCACCGCCGGGCGGGACGCCGCCTCCGCGGCGGCGGCGCGCACGATACGGGCCGCGTCCGGGATGTTGACCAGCGCGACCAGCAGCGCGAGGCCCACCGCGCCGGGCGAGAACACGGCGGCGACCAGCAGGACCATCAGCAGCGACGGCACCGCCAGCAGCACGTCGAGGGGCCGCATCAGCAGTTCCTCCAGCCAGGCGCGGTGGGTGAGCGCGCCGGCCAGCCCGAGCGGCAGGGCGACGGCGTACGCCAGGGCCGTCGCGGCCAGCGCGACCAGCACCACCGGCCGCCCGCCGAGCAGCACCTGCCGCCACACGTCCCGTCCGGTGAAGTCGGTGCCCAGCCAGTGCCCGCCGCCCGTCGTGAACGAGGTGGCGCGCGTGCCCGGTTCGCCGGCGAACAGCGGCCCGAGCAGGGCGATCAGGAGCGGTACGCCGACGATGAGGCCGCCCAGGACGAAGCGCCGTCTCACGCCGCCACCTCCGCCCGGGGGGCGAACCGGCGGGCGACCAGGTCGGCGCCCAGGTTGAGGACGACGGTCGCCACGCCGAAGACCACCGCGAGGGCCTGGACGACCGGGACGTCCCGCTCGGTGACGGCGTTCATCAGGACGGTGCCGAGACCGGGAATCACGAACAGGGCCTCCACGACGATCACCCCGCACAGCAGCCAGTCGACGGTGCGGGCCAGTTGCTGGGCGGCGGGCGCGAGCGCGTTGGGCAGCGCGTGCCCGTACCGGACGCGTGCGCCGCCGATCCCGTACCGGCGGGCCTGGGCGGCGTAGGGGGAGGCCAGCGCCTCCGTCATGCCCGCCCGGACCAGCCGGGCCAGGGAGCACACCGGGCGCGACAGCAGGACGAGCACGGGCAGCACCAGCGCGGCGGGGTGGGCGAGCAGGTCGGTGCCGTAACCGACGGCGGTCGGCGGCAGCCAGCCGAGCCGCAGGGCGAACACCGTGACCAGCAGCACCCCGGACGCGAACTCCGGCACCGCGTACACCCCCAGCGTCACCGCGCTGACCAGCCGGTCCACCCACCGCCCCGCGTGCCGGGCGGCCAGCACCCCGAGGCCCACGCCGGCCGGCACCAGCAGCACCACGGTCAGGGCGGCGAGCAGCAGCGTCGGCCCGAAGCCGTCCACGAGGTACGCGGAGACGGGCCGGCCGGACGCCAGGGACGTCCCGAAGTCGCCTCGTACCAGCCCGGCGGTCCAGTCCGCGAGCCGCTCGTGCGCGGGCCGGTCCAGCTCCAGGGCCTCGCGGACGGCGGCGATCCGCGCCGGGTCGGGCTGGTCGCCGGCGAGGGACACGGCCGCGTCGCCCGGCAGCGCCTCGGTGAGGGCGAAGACGAGCAGCACCACGGCCGCCGTCTGCGCGGCACCGAGCAGCAGCCGCCGGACGATCCACGAGGTCACGCCAGCCACACCTTGTCGAAGCGGGCCCAGTCCAGGGAGTTGGCGGGCGCCCCGGACGCGACGCCCCGGACGTTGCTCGCGGTGCCGAGGATCCAGTCGGCGAACCCCCAGACGAGGAAGCCGCCCTCGGCGTGCAGCCGGCGCTGCATCCGCTCGTAGACGGCGGCCCGCGCGGTCCGGTCCCGGGTGGACTGCGCCTGCCGGTACAGGGCGTCGAAGTCCTTGTGGTGCCACTTGGTGGCGTTGGTGGTGGAACCGGTCAGCAGGCGCTGGGAGATGTGCGCCTCGATGGGCATGGCACCGGAGCGGTAGCAGCACAGGGTGCCGGAGTCGAGGACGTCCTTCCAGTAGCTGTCCTTGCTGCCGGTCCTGACGGTGACGGTGACGCCGGCCCGGGCCGCCTGGTCGCGGAAGATGGCGGCGGCCTCGGTGAACCCGGCGGCGACGGGCGAGGTGTCCAGGGTGACCTTCAGCTTCTCCGCGCCGGCCCGCTTGAGCAGCGCCCTGGCCCGGTCCAGGTCCTGTTCGCGCTGCGGGAGGCCGCCGGCGTAGTACTCGTACCCCTTGCCGAACAGGTCGTTGCCGATCTCGCCCGCGCCGGACAGGGCGCCCTCGACCAGCTCCTTGCGGTCGGCGATCAGGAAGAACGCCTGGCGGACCCGCGCGTCGTCGAACGGCGGCCGGTCGGTCTTCATGGCGAACGACTGCATGGCGCTGTTGCGGAGCCGGACGATCCGGACCCGGCCCCCGTCCTCGTGGGCGCGGGCGGTGGTGGGGTTCAGCTCGTGGGCGTACTCGACCTGCCCGCCGAGGAGGGCGTTGACCCGCGCGGACTCCTCGTTGGCGACGACGAACTCCAGCTCGTCGAGGTACGGGGCGCCGTCCCAGTAGTCGTCGTTCCGCCGGAAGACGGCGGAGCGGCCGGGCGCGAAGGACACGAACCGGAACGGGCCGCTGCCGACGGGGTTCCGGTCGAAGTCGTCGGCGCCCTCCGGGACGACGTAGGCGCCGAACGCGGCGAGCACGTTGGGGAACTCGGCGGTCGGGCGCTTGAGGACGAACTCCACGGTCCGCGCGTCGATCGCCCGGCTGGCCCCGAGGTCGATGGGCTCCAGGGACGCCTTCGCCCGGTACGCCCCGGCCGGGTCGGCGACGCGGCGGTAGCTGAACAGCACGTCGGCGGCGGTGACCGGCCGGCCGTCGTGGAAGGCGGCCTCGCGGAGGGTGACCTTCCAGCGGTCCAGGCCCGCGCTCGGCTCCCAGCCGGAGGCGAGGCGCGGCCGGGCGGACAGGTCGGGCCCGTAGTCGGCCAGCTTGTCGAACAGCGCCTTGGCGCGGGCCACGTCCGCGAACAGGTTGGCCAGGTGCGGGTCGAGGGTCTCGCTCGCACCGCCGCCGGCGAACGCGGCCCGCAGCCGCCCGCCCCGCCGGGGCCTGCCGCCGCCGTCGGCGGAGGCTCCGGCGGCGGGCCCGGACCCGGCGCAGCCGGTGAGGGCGAGCCCTCCGAGGCCCGCGGCGGCCGCGCCTCCGGCGGCGGCGAGGAAGCCCCGCCGGCGCAGACCGGGAAAGCGGGGGTCGTTCACGGGGACGTCGTTCCTGGGGACGTCGTTCATGGCGGTCTCCTTGGTGCTGGGCGGGTGGGTCACGGGCGCGGGGGCGGGGGCGGCGGGTGTCACGCGCGGCTACGGGCGACCAGGTGCAGCCGGTCGCCGTCGGCCGTGGCGGCGGGCGGGTCGCCCTCCCGCCAGGGCGGGTCGGTGCGCGGGCCCGGCCGGTCGTACAGGGCCAGCACCTCGAAGCCGTGGACGGCCAGGAGGTGGCGCAGCTCCTGCGGGAAGAGCAGCCGCCACGCGGAGCGCTGCTCGACGGGCGGGGCTCCGTCGTCGGAGGTCCACACCCGGGTGCGCCGCAGCAGTTGCGCCGCCCGGTCGACGTGCAGGGTGGTGCTGGAGCGGTACGCGGTGCCACGCCAGGTGAAGCCGTTGACGGCGGGGGTGCCGAGAAGTTCCGTACGGCCCAGGAAGAAGGCGCCGTTGCGCATCTCGGCGACGAGCAGACCGCCGGGTGCCAGCGAGCGGCGGCAGGACGTCAGGAACCCGTCGAGCTGGGCGTTGGTGTGGCAGTACAGCAGGGAGCTGTCCAGGCACACCACCGCGTCGAAGGCCCCGGTACCGAGGTCGAAGCCGTGCAGGTCCGCCCGGACGTGGTCGGGCCCCGGGTGGTGTTCGCGGGCGTACGCGAGCATCGCGCCGGACAGGTCGGCGGCGGTGACCCGGCGGCCGGCCGCGTGCAGATGGGCGGCGTCGCGGCCGGTGCCGCAGCCGATGTCCAGGACCCGGGGCCCGGCCCCGTACCGGCGCAGGGTGTCCTCGGCCCAGCGCCCGGCGAGCCGCCCGGGGTCGGGGAAGCGCGCCTCGTACAGGGCCGGGTTGTCGGTGAGCAGGTTGGCCGAGCCGGTCATGCGCACCGCCCCGCGCCGCGGGGCGCGGCCGTCCGCCGCGTCTCCCCGGTGGCCTCCGGCAGGGCGCCCCGGCGGTGCAGCCACAGCACGCCCGCCGCGGACACGGGCCCGAGGGCGAGGCAGCACGCCCAGGGCAGCCAGGCCGCGCCCCCGTCGGCGCCCGCGTCCATGGCCCGGCCGACGACGGCGTTGCCCACGGCGGCGGCGATGCCGGAGACCACGTAGAACAGACCGAAGCAGGTGCCGGTGAGCTCCGGCCGGCCGAAGCGGGGGATCAGCTCCATCACGAACGGCTGGGCGGCCATCACGCCCAGGTACAGCAGCAGCGCCCCGCCCAGCACGGGCAGCACCCGCAGCGCCGCCTCGCCGGGCCCGCCGCCGGGCGCCGGCCCGCCGTCCGCCACCAGCATGGGCGGCAGGAACGACAGGCCCATCAGGGCGAGGCCGGCGGCGATCCACCACGCCCGCCGGCCGCGCCGCTTCAGCGCCCGGGTGAGGGGCAGTTGGAACGCCAGGTTGGCGAGGGTGCCCACCAGGAACACCAGCCCCGCCGCGCCGTCCCAGCCGGTGGCGGCGCGCGCCCCGTCGGGCAGCAGCAGGTAGAGCTGGTTCTCCATGGTGAACATGCCGACCATGGCCAGGGCGAACGCCACGAACCGCCGGTTGCCGGCGACCTCCCGCCAGTCGCCGAGCACACCGCCCCGGGCGGGCGCGGCGGCCTCGCGCGCCGGGAGCACCAGCGCCTGGGCGACGGTGAGGACGGCGAAGATCCCGGCGGCGGTGAGGGCGGAGACCCGGAAGTCGGCCAGCAGCAGGGCGCTGCCCAGCAGTGGTCCGACCAGGGCGCCGGTGGTGGCGAACACGTTGAACAGGGCGAACGCCTCCGCCGTGCGCTCCCCCGCCTCCTGGGCGAGGTAGGCGCGGACGGCCGGGTTGAACAGCGCGCCCGCCAGTCCGCTCAGGACGGAGGCGGCCAGCAGCACCGTGAGGCCGTCGCCGAGGGCGAACATCCCGAACCCGGCGGTGCGCAGCGCGCAGCCGGTGATGATCACGCGGCGGGCGCCCAGCCGGTCCGCGGCGGAGCCGCCGATGAGGAACAGCCCCTGCTGGCTGAGGTTGCGCACGCCGAGCACGACGCCGACCACGGCCGCCGACATGCCGAGGTCCTCGGTGAGGTGCAGGGCGAGGTAGGGGACGAGCAGGTAGAAGCCGGTGTTGACGCCGAACTGGTTGACCAGCAGCAGCCGCACGGCGAGCGGGAAGCCGCGTATCTCGCCGAGGGCCGTCATGCGCCGGCCCCCCGGGCCGTGGCGCGCGGGCGGACCCCCAGGCCGGGCTTCCGGCCGGTCCGTACGGTGCCGTCGGCGCCGCCGATGCCCGTCCAGGGGTCGTCCGCGAGCAGCAGGTGCCCGTCGAGGTCGGTCCACCGGGCGCGGTCGGCGAGGTGGACGGCGGGCGCGATCCCGAGGGTGCTGGCGGTGAGGCAGCCGAGCATCAGCTCCGTGCCGGAGCCCGCGATCAGCCGGGCGATCCGCAGGGCGGCCGTGACGCCGCCGCACTTGGCCAGTTTGACGTTGACGCCCTGGACGCGGCCGGCGAGGCGGCGGACGTCGTCGAGGCCGACCGCGTCCTCGTCGGCGATCACCGGCAGCGGCGACCGTTCCGCGAGCCGGGCCAGCGCCTCGGGGTCGCCGGGGACGAGCGGCTGCTCCACGGCCTCGACGCCCAGTTCCACGAACCGGGGCAGCAGCCGCGCGCACCGGTCCGCCGTCCAGGCGCCGTTGGGGTCGAGCAGCAGCCGGGCGTGCGGGGCGGCCGCGCGGACCGCCCGTACGCGGGCCACGTCGTCGTCCGGGTCCGGGGCGCCCGCCTTCAGCTTGAGGACGGTGAACCCCTGCCGGACCAGGTGCCCGGCCAGCGCCGCGGCCCGCCGGGCGGGTGTGATGCCGATGGTGCGGGCGGTCGCGGCACGGGGCGGGGCGGCGGCGGGGCCGGGGCGGTCGCCGAGGAGCTGGTGGACGGGGACGCCCGCGCGCTTCCCGGCGAGGTCGAGGAGCGCCGACTCGACCGCCGCGATCACGGCGGGCGGGGCGGCGGTGAGCGCCGGGGCTCCGGCGCGGAGCGCGTCGAGGGCGCTCTCGGGGCCGTCGAAGCGGCGCAGTTCCCGGGCCGCGTCGTCCAGCAGCCGTTCGATGGTGGGGGCGTCGAGGCCGTAGTACGCGCTGGTGACGGCTTCGCCGTGGCCGCGCAGCCCCTGGTGTTCGACGGTCAGCCACACGGCGTCGCGGGCGGCCATGGTGGAGCGGGATATGCGCAGCGGCTCGCTGAGGCGGAGGCGCACGGTGCGCCGGGTGACGTTCACGGGCTCTCTTTCACGGGGTGGCCGCCGCGCGGGGCGGGGGTGGTGGCGGGGTGGTCGCCGCGCGGGGCGGGGGTGGTGCGGTCGAGCGGGTCGGTGACGGTGGTGCAGCGGGCCCATCCGGTGGCTTCCACGGCGCGCGGGTGCGGGATCTCGACGGGGCGGGCGGCGGCGCCGGCCGGGTCGATGCCGTGGGCGGTGGTGAAGTCGTCGTCGTAGACGGAGCCGAGGTAGCGGTGGGGCCCGTCGGGGAAGACGGTGGCCACCACGGCCCCGGGGTGGACGCGGGCGGCCCAGGCGGCCACGCGGGCGACGGCGCCGGTGCTCCAGCCGCCGCTGACGAAGCTGGAGCGGGCGAGCCGGCGGCAGGAGTCGACGGCCTCGGCGGGGCCGATCCAGTGGACCTCGTCGAACGCCTCGTAGGCGACGTTGCGCGGGTGGATGCTGCTGCCCAGGCCGCGCATCAGGCGGGGCCGGGCGGGCTGGCCGAAGATGGTCGAGCCGGTGGCGTCCACGCCGATGAGGCGCAGCCGCGGCCAGTGCCGCCGCAGCGGGCCGGTGATCCCGGCGCTGTGGCCGCCGGTGCCGACGCTGCACACCAGCACGTCGAGGTGGTCGAGCTGGGTGGCCAGTTCGGCGGCCATGGAGGCGTAACCGGCGGTGTTGTCGGGGTTGTTGTACTGGTCGGGCCAGTACGCGTGCGGCAGCAGCGCCAGCAGTTCGCGCAGTCGCGCCAGCCGGGCCGCCTGCCAGCCGCCCTCGGCGGCCGGGCGGTCGACCAGCTCCAGCCGGGCGCCGTGGGCGCGCAGCAACTGCCGCATCGACGGCTCCAGCTCGGTGTCGCCGACCAGCACGACGGGGTGCCCGAGGGCCTGGCCGGCGAAGGCCAGTCCGATGCCGAGCGTGCCGGAGGTGGACTCCACGACCGGTGCGCCGGGCCGCAGTTCGCCGCGTTCCCGGGCGCCGAGCAGCATGGACACCGCCGCCCGGGCCTTCATGCCGCCGACGCCGAGGCCTTCCAGCTTGGCCCAGAACCCGGGCTGCGGGCACGGCAGGTCGGCGGTGACGCGGGCGAGCGGGGTGCGGCCGAGCAGCGCGAGCAGCTCCGGGTTGCCGGTGGGGCTCCGTACGGCCGTGGTCACGAGGCGGCCCCGCCGTACCGGTGGACGACGCCGGGACCGCCGTCCAGCCAGAAGAAGGGGTACGGCTCGGCGCACACCGCGCTCACTCCGGCGCCGATCAGGCGCGGCAGCACCGCGCTGCCGGTCTGCGCGAACATCACCAGCGGCTTGCCGTGCCGCAGCGCGTGGGCGCGCAGCGGCTCGAAGGTGCCGTTGCCGAGGGTCATGCCGGAGGCGAGGACCGCGTCGCAGCGCTCCAGTTCCGCCCGGGCGTCGGTGCGCACCGGCTCGCCCCACTCGGTGGTGCCGCCCTTGAGGTCGCACGGTACGTACGCCAGCCCGCGCGCCCGCAGCGCCTCCAGCAGGGAGTTGACGACGCCGACGACGAGCACGGTGGCGCCCGGGGCGGTGTCGAGCAGGTCGGTGACGGCCCGGGCGCGGGCCCGGGACTTGTCGAGCGACCCGCCCGCGGGGAGGGGGAACGGCCGGGCGCCGTTCGCGGCGGTGTGCGGCAGGACGTGCATCAGGTACGCGTCCAGCGCGGCCACCCGTACCGGCGGCAGCTCGTGTTCCAGCAGCCGGGCGACGTCCGCGCCCACGCAGTCGTCGACGGCCCCGTCGGGCAGCCCGCCGGGTTCGACGGCGCACGAGCCGACCGCCGCCCCGAGGCGCAGGCTCAGCACCTCGTTGCGGTACCCGGTCCCGCGCCCCTGGTGGCGTACGGACTGGCGGGTGGTGAACGCCACCGAGACGCGCTGCGTGCCGGGGTCGGGCCCGAGGCCGCCGCGCAGGACGCGGGCGACGAGCTCGTCGTACGAGGCTGCCGCCGGGCGGGCCGCCGGGGCCGGGCCGGCGGTGTCCACGGCGGTGGCCGGGCCGGCGGCGGCGGCCGGGGGCGTCATCGGGTCACCACCCGGGGGCGGAGCGCCGCGAGGAGCGCCTCGACACGGTCGCGGGCGCCCGGGCCGTCGGCGTCGCCGGCCATGACGTGCCCCAGGTACTCGTTGTTGCTGCCCGCCGCCCTGACGGCCGCGCCCGGCTCGGCGAGCTGGAGTTCCAGCAGGCCGGGGGCCCGGCGCACCTCGTCGGCGCCGTCGACGCCGTCCAGCACGCCCTCCCGGTCCGGGACGAGGAACCCGATCGCGGCGCTGCGCAGCCCGGTGGCCCGCCGCCGCAGGTCGGGCCGGCGGCCGAGGGCGACGTCCACGGCGGCGGCCGCCAGGTCGATCCCCGTGACGTGCCGTATGAGTTCGGTGATGCGGTTGCCGGCGGGGCGCGGGTTCACCTCGACGACGCGGGGCCCGTCGGGGGTCAGTTTGATCTCGGTGTGGGCGACCACCGCGTCGAGGCCGAGGGCCTTGAGGGCGTGCAGCGCGGTCCGTTCGGCCGCCTCGGAGTCGGCCGGGCTCAGCGCGGCCGGGAACATGTGGCCGGTCTCGATGAAGGCGGGCGCCCCGCCCACGCTCTTGTCGGTCACCCCGACGACGTGGGACGTGCCGTCGTACGACACCGTCTCCACGCTGACCTCGGGGCCCTCCAGGAGCTCCTCCAGCAGGACGACCGGCGTCCGGCGCTGGCCGCGGGCGTTGACGGGGAACGCGGCGAGCGCCCGGTGCGCGGCCACCAGGGCGGCCTCGTCGTCGACGCGCCGGACGAACATCCCGGCGCACAGGTCCACCGGCTTGAGGACCAGGGGGTAGCCGATCTCCCGTGCGGCGCGTTCCGCCTCCGCCCGGTCGGCGCAGACCGCGAAACGGGGCCCGGGCACACCGGCCTGGGCCAGGACCTGCCGGGTGGCGTCCTTGCGACAGGCGTTCACCACCGCCTCGGGGGTGGGCCCGGGCAGGCCGAGGCGTCCGGCGATCCGCGCGGCGGTGCCGAGGTAGTAGTCGCACGAGGTGATCACCCCGTCGAACCCCAGGGCGGCGTGGGCCCGCTCGGCGAACGGCAGCAGGGCGGCGGTGTCGTTGGTGTCGGCCGTCAGCACGTGCCGGGCGGCGAGCAGCGGGTGCGCGGTGCCCTCGGGGGCGGAGCGCAGGTAGTGGTGCAGGTCGCGGGTGAGGAAGGTGAACTCGTGGCCCTCCTCGCGGATCGCCCGTGGCAGCAGCCTGCTCATCGATCCGACCCAGCTCTCGACCACCAGCAGATGAGCCACGGCTTCCCCTTCTTCGGCGTGCGCGGACGTATGCGGTCGCGCCCGACGGGACCGGTACGTGTCCGGAGGCGCGCGGGCTTGACCGGGGAGCACGTTATCGATAATCGTTTTCATTGTCATCTGATGGAGCGTCGCTCTTCCGAATGCGAGACCCGTGCCTGCCGCTGCCCGCCCCCACCCGCCCCTGCTGTACGCCCTCGTCGCCGCCACGGCCGCGACCGCGCTCGCCCCCGGCCCCGGCCCCGCGGCGGCCGCCCCGCCCGCCGCCCGCACCCCCGCCCCCGCCGCCGCGCCCGCGCTGCGGTTCGGGCCCTGCCCCGCCTCCGTACCGGCACCGCCCGCGCCCGACCGCGTCACCTGCGGGTGGCTCGCCGTACCGCTGGACCCCGGCCGTCCCGACGGGAAGCGGATCCGCCTCGCGGTCTCCCGGGTGCCCGCCTCCGGGACGCCCGCCGAGCGGCGCGGCGTCCTGCTGGTGAACCCGGGCGGACCCGGCGGCTCCGGACTGCCGTACGCGGTCACCAAGCGGGCCAAGCTCCCCGAGGCCGTCCGCCGGGCGTACGACGTCATCGGCTTCGACCCGCGCGGCACCGGGCTCAGCGCGCCCGCCGACTGCGGCCCGATGGGCGGCCTGTTCGCCACGCCCGGCCCCGACCCGGTGCCGGAGGGCCGCGCGGAGGAGACGGCGTACCTGCGCGCGCTCAGGCGCATGGCGGACGACTGCGCGGCCGGCACCGGCGACGCCCTGCCCCACCTGTCGACCACGCGCACCGCCCACGACATGGACGCCGTCCGCGCCGCGCTCGGCGAGAAGCGGATCGCCTTCCTGGGCGTCTCCTACGGCAGTTACCTCGGCGCCGCGTACACGGCCCTGTACCCGCACCGGGTGGGGCGCATGGTGCTGGACAGCGTCGTCGGGCCCGGGGACTGGTACGACTTCGACGTCCGCCAGAGCCGGACCCTGCTGCGCCAGCGCGAGGTGTTCTTCGACTGGGCCGCCCGGCACTCCGGGCGCTTCGGCCTGGGGACCACCGCCGGGGCGGTCCGCGCCGCCTACCAGCGGGCCCGTACCGGCTACGGCCCGGCGGAGTTCGACCGCGCCGTGTACCGGGCCCTCGGCCGCACCGAGCGCTGGACCCCGCTCGCGGACGGCATCCGCGCGTACCTCCGCGACGGCGACACCGCGCCGCTGCGCCCCAAGGAGCCGTTCGACGGCCCCGCCTCACGGACGTACGAGGCCGCCAACCGGGCCGTCAAGTGCGCCGACGGCCCCGGCCCCGCGCCCGCCCGGATCCTCGCCGACCTCCGCCGCGCCCGCCGGGCCGACCCGCTGCCGGTGCTCACCGGCATGGAGGCCTCCGTCTGCGCGTACTGGCACCACACGCCCGCCCGCCGCACCCCGCTCGGCTCGCCCGACGCCCCGCCCGTGCTGCTGGTCGCCTCCGCGCACGACCCCGTCACCCCCGTCGAGGGGGCCCGCCGGCTCCAGCGGCGGCTGCCCGGTTCGCGCCTGGTCACCCTGCACGACGACTACTCCCACGGCGTGTTCGCCAGCCGCGGCGACGCGTGCGTGGACACCGCCGTCACCGCCTACCTCACCGCCGGCACCGTCCCGCCGGCCGACGTGCACTGCGCCGGCCCCGGCCTGCCCACCCCGGGGGACGCCCCGTGAGCGACTACACCGTCCGGCCCGCCACCCCCGCGGACCTGCCGGGCGCGCGGCGGCTGATGCTGGACACCTTCCACCGGGACTTCGGCTACGGCTACGTCCCCGCCTGGCACCACGACGTCGTCGACCTCACCGGCACCTACCTCGACCACCCCCGGCACCTGCTGCTGGTGGCCGTGCGGGACGGCGAGGTGGTGGCCACCACCGGCGTACGGTCGACGGGCCCGGCCCACCCCCCGCACCCCCGGTGGCTGGCCGAGCGCTACCCGCCGGGGAGCACCGCCCAGCTCGTCCGCGTGTACGTCGCCCCCGGGCACCGGCGGCGGGGCCTGGCGCGGACCCTGGTGCGCCGGGCCCGCGACTTCGTCGCCTCGACCCCCGGCTACGACCGCCTGTACCTGCACACCAACGTCGACGTGGACGGCGCCGGGGCCTTCTGGCGCGGCCTGGCCGAGGAGGTGTTCGACGCCCGCACGACGGGCGAGCACGGCCCCGGCGTGGCCACGGTCCACTTCGAGATCCCGCTCCCGGGCACGCGGCCGCCATCCGGTGCCGGCACGGACCGGGACCGTGCCTTCCCGGCGGGTCGGGGCGTTGTCGGAGTACCGCACGACCGACCGGAGAGAAGCTGATGACCAGGACCCGCCGCGCCACCGCCCGTATCGTCGCCACCACCGCCGCCACCGCGACCCTCGCCCTCGCGGGCGCCGCCACCGCCCAGGCCGCGGCCGCGGACCCGCTGGCCGGCCTCACCGGCGGCCTCACCGGCGGCGCGCCCGCGGCCCAGCCGGGAGGGCTGCCGGGCGGACTGCCGGGCGGGCTCACGGAGAACCTGGGCGGCGGGCTGCTCGGGGGCGCGTCCGGCCCCCTCGGCACCGTGACCGCGCCCCTCAGCGGCGCGGGCGCCCTCGGCCTCTCCGGCGCCACGCAGTTCGCGCAGGGCCTGGTCACCTCGCTCAGCGCGGTGCGGTAACCGCCCGGCGGCCGCACGCACGGGCCGGGGCCGTCACCGGGCGTCGGCCCCGGTGGCGGCCCCGCGCGATGCCCGGCCCCCGGCCGCGTGCCCCGCCGCCCCCGTACGTCCCCTACGCCCCCGTACGCCCGGCCGCCTCAGCCGCCGCGCGGCGCCGGACATGATGACCGCCGTGCGGGATCCCGCCGGCCACCGTCCACGGCCACCCCGGTGCTCCCGGGCGCCCCGCCGCACGCGCGGACGGGCGGCGGTGACACCGGCATCGTCGGTCACGCACCGCCGGTCCCGCCCGTCCCCGCCCGGTCCCGCCGGTCGCCGCCGACCCCCGCCGGTAGCCCGCCCTTTGCGCCAATCCCCGCCCGCCAGGCAACGCGACGCCCGCCCGCGCCCTCTTCCCGCTCGGCAACCAACCCCCCATGAAGGGACGCAAGGTGGTTACGAGCACACCGAGACGAACGGCCCTCGCCCTGATCGCGATCGGCGCCGTCCTGGCACCCGTGTCACCGGCGATCGCCGCCCCGGCACCCCCGGTGAAGCCGGTGGACCTGCGCGCGGACGTCGACCGCGACGGGCGGGTCGACCTCACCGGCACGACGGACACCACCGGCGAGGACACCTGGACGCCCGCGCGGGGCGCGGTGTTCCTGCCCAACATCGACGACGACACCAAGCGCTGCCCGACCACCGGCAAGGGCGGCAAGCCCCTGTCCGACGCCGCGCTCGCCGCCTGCAACGACGGCGCCGACGCGATCGTCAACGGCAACGCCGACCTCGCCGACCTGGCCCGCGTCCGCGCCGTACCGATGACGAACCTGCCCGCCACCGCCACCGGTTCGGTGAGCGTCCCGGCCGGCGGGAAGAACACGCGCGTCTTCGTCAAGCGCGCCACCGGCTGGGCCCACGTCACCGGCAAGACGCGCCTGACGGCGGCCGAGCTGCGCGCCGGGGTCGAGTTCGGCGTGGAGAGCACCGACATCGTCCGCGACGCCAAGGTCTGGGACGGCCGTGCCGTCATCCGCCTCACCGTGTCGGGCCCGGGCACGGCGGCCACCTCCGACGACATCACCCTCCACGTCGCCCCGCTGCTGACCCACCACCACCTCCAGAAGGCCCAGCGGGTCCTCGTCACCAAGGTGCCCGGCAAGGACTACTACGCCCGCCGCCAGCAGGCGTTCGTCAACGGCCTGGCCAAGGAGGTGAAGGCGGCCGGCATCACCGAGCCGCTCCTCACCCTCGACAAGTACCAGGACATCTGGGCGCAGGACTTCGTCGAGCCCGGCTACGTGAGCATGACCGGCCCCGGCGGACGCCGCCAGGTCATACGCGTGATGCTGCGCTCGGCCCAGCCCGACCGCGAGGCGGGCCGCGAGCTGTTCGAGAAGGTGCGCGGCAACGGCGTCGGCGTCGTCCAGGTCTCCGGGGTCCGCGACTCGGAGGAGTGGACCCTGAACTCGATGGGGAACCTGGAGACCATTCCCCCGTACACCCACCAGGGCCGGTCCTACCCGGCCGGGCGCATCATCATGGGCGAGCGCAAGGACGACGGCTCCAAGCCCGCCCTGGCGATGCGGACCATGCTCGCCTCCCAGGGCCTCCAGAACCCCCTGCTGCTGGACACCTCCTGGCTGCACGTGGGCCATGTGGACGAGTTCGTGCAGTTCCTGCCGGCGCCGGGCACCCCGCGCGGCTGGAAGATCGGCATCGCCGACCCCGAGGCCGGTCTGGAGCTGCTCCGCGAGGCGCAGAAGGCCGGACACGGCAAGACCCGGATGTTCTCGGTGCCGGACTCCGAGGAGCGCCTCGCCCCGAAGGAGACCATCGACCAGGCCCTCGCCAACAAGGAGCTGGTCGCCGACAACGCCCTGGCCGCCGCCCGGATCAAGGCCAACCTGGCGGTCCTCCAGCGCGAGACCGGCGTGACGGACGCCGAGGTCGTGCGCGTGCCGGCGCTGTACACGCGCGGCACCGAGCAGGTCGGCGAGCGCGGTGACCGCGTGCCGCGCCTGTCGCGGCTGGGCGCCGGCGAGGTGCCCGAGGCGGTCGCCGAGTACGGCCAGCAGAAGCGGCTGGAGCGCCGCGACGGCCGGGCCGCCGGCCCCGGCACCGTCATGACCAGCGCGTACGTCCCCGGCGCCGTCAACGGCATCCTGCTGAGCGGCGACCGCTACCTGGCCCCGCGCCAGTGGGGGCCGGTCATCGGCGGCAAGGACGTCTTCACCGCCGCCGTGACCGCCGCCTACACGCGTGCCGGGATGAAGGTCTCGTACATCGACGACTGGGAGACCTACCACCTGGGCATGGGCGAGGTGCACTGCGGGACGAACACCCTGCGGGACGCCTCCGCCGCGTGGTGGAAGCGGTGACCAGAGGGGAGCATGGGTGATGTGCCCATGCTCGTCGGAACCTCGGGGTGGCAGTACGCGGACTGGCGCGGCGGTCTCTACCCGGCCGGGCTGCCGCAGCGGCTGTGGCTGGAGGAGTACGTCCGCCACTTCGCGACGGTGGAGAACAACAACGCCTTCTACCGGCTGCCCAGCAGGGAGGTCTTCACCGCCTGGCACGACCGGACCCCGGAGGGGTTCGTCATGGCGGTCAAGGCCAGCCGCTATCTGACCCACATCAAGCGGCTGCGCGACCCCGAGGAGCCAGTGGCACGGCTGCTGGACCGGGCGGAGGGCCTCGGCGACCGGCTGGGGCCCGTCCTGGTCCAGCTACCGCCGAACTTCCGCGAGGACACCGGGGCGCTCGACGCCTGCCTGCGCCGCTTCCCCGGTGGCGTACGGGTGGCCGTCGAGCTGCGCCACCCCTCCTGGTGGGAGGCGGAACGGGAGCTGCGGGCGGTGCTGGAGCGGTACGGCGCCGCCCTGTGCTGGGCCGACCGGGACTCCCGGCCGGTGACACCGCTGTGGCGCACGGCGCCCTGGGGGTACGTGCGGTTCCACGCGGGCGCCGCCACGCCCTGGCCGCGCTACGGGCGCCGGGCGCTCGCGTCCTGGGCGGGCCGGATCGCCGGCGCCTGGGCGGACGGGGACGACGTGTACGTCTACTTCAACAACGACCCGGGCGGCGCCGCCGTCCTGGACGCCGCCGTGTTCGCGCGGGCGGCGGCGGGCCTCGGCCGCACGGTCACGCGTACGCCCACCCGCTGACGGCCCGGATCCCTAGACTCGGCCAACGGGGTTCGCCGGCACGCCACTTGGGGGTCACATGGTCACGGTCCTGTTCGTGCACGGTACGGGGGTCCGCGAGCCGTCGTACACCGCCGCCCTGGAGGCCGTCCGCGCCGGCTTCGCGCGCGTGCGGCCCGACGTGCGGGTCGAGCCGTGCGACTGGGGCTCGGCGCTCGGCTCGTACCTGCGAGCCGGCGGCGTCTCCATCCCCGGGTACGCCACCGACGCCGCCGGGCCGGAGCCGGGCGCGGTGCGGGAGGGCGACGAGGGCACCCCCGGGCCGGAGCGGGTCGCCGTCCGGGAGGACGACGAGGACCGGCTGCGGTGGGCGATGCTGTACGCCGACCCGTTCGCCGAGCTGGGGGCCTACGCGCTGGCGGAGCGGTCGTCCCGCCCGCCGGCACCCGCCTTCGTGCCGGGGGCGGTCGCGCCCGGCGACGCGCTGCTGGACCTGGTCGGCCGGCTGGCCGGCTCGGCAGCGGTCCGCACCGCCTGGGACGCCGCCGTCCCGTCCGTACCCCTCGCCGGGGCCGTGGACGCGCTGCTCGCCGCGCCACCGCTGCGCCGCGCCGCCGCCCTGGCCGCGCCGGAGGGCGACGCCCTGCCCCGGCTGACCGCCCGCGCCCTGACCGCCTGGGCGCTGGCCCGCGCCGGCCGCCCGGCGGGCGAGGTGCCGGTCGCGGCGCGGGACGACCTGGTGGACACGCTCACCGCCGAACTGGGCGGTGACGTCAAGGGCCTCGGTGACGCCCTGGTGGCCGCGCTGGGCTTCTCCGCCCGGCTCTTCGAGCGGTCGGTCGGCTCCCGGATGCTGGTCTCCCGCCGGGCCGCCCTGAGCGGCCGTTCGGTGGGCTTCTTCGGCGACATCGTCAGCTACCTCGTGCGCGGCCGGGCGGTGCGCGACCACGTCGCCGACACGATCCGCGCGCTGCCCGGCCCCGGCCCGGTCGTCGTCCTCGGTCATAGCCTCGGCGGCGTGATCGCCGTGGACCTGCTCACCGACCCGCCGGACGGCGTCTCGGTGGACCTGCTGGTCACGGCCGGCTCCCAGGCACCCCTGCTGTACGAGCTGGACGCGCTGCCCTCCCGCCCCTACGGCAGCGGGCTGCCCACGGCCTTCCCCCGCTGGCTCAACGTCTACGACCGGCGCGACCTGCTCTCCTACCTCGCCGCCGGGGCGTTCGGCCACGACCCCCGGATCACCGACGTGGAGGTGGACAACGGCCAGCCGGTGTCGGCCGCCCACAGCTCCTACTGGGCCAACGAACGGTTCTTCCAGGTGTTGTCCACAGCGCTTCCCGGGTGAACGGAAAACCGCTTAACCTGGTCCATCCGGTACGCAGGGGTACCACACGGCACGGTGCGAGGGGGAACGCGCGTGGCCGCCACGGGAGGTTTCGACGCCGTACAGCTACGGATCCTGCGCGCGTTCGTCGACGCGCTGGAGGATCCGGCCGTCCGGCTGATCAACGACAGCAGCAGGGACCTGTGGCGCCAGATGGTGCACCAGCACATCCCGGGGATGACCGCCGTCAGCTTCAGCGTGCCGCGCCAGGAGTTCCTCAGCGTCGTCCACAACTGCGCCACCATCGACGGCGGCATGGACGGGCTCGTCGCCGCCACCTGCCTGGTCAGCCCCGCCCTGGAGCCGGCCCTGTTCCTGCTGCTGGCCGAGTGGAAGGCCCGCCTCGCCTTCCCCGGCCCCGACTGGGCGCCGCTGCGCCGGGTGCTGGAGGTCCCGGTGTCCGAGCTGGGGCTGCTGGTGGACCGGGCCACGGACGGGCTCGTACCGCTGCCGGAGCACAGCACCACCCCGTGGGAGGCGTTCGTCCACCTCGCCGACCGCAACAGCCGGCCGGGCGCCCTGATGCCGGCGATGGCGTTCCTGGAGCACACGGCCGCCCTGTGTCCGGAAGTCGCGGCGGGAATCGGGGAATTACGCGCCTGGAACGACCACTTCGCACGCCAGTGGCACCTGACCGGTCCGCTGACGGCCCTGCGGACCGCACTCGCCGCCCCTCCCCCCGGCCTGCTGCCCGCCGGCGCCTCCGCCGGGGCCCCCGCCGCGAGCCCGGCGGCCGCCTCCACCGCCCCGGTCAGGCCCCTGATCAGGATCTACGTGAAGGTGGAGCCCGACCGCACGCCCCAGGGCGGGGCCGGCCGCCGGCGCACCGCCCGCGCCCAGCGCTACCACGTCTCCGCCTGCGTGAAGTACACCGATTCGAACGCCCTGCACCGCGATCCGCACACCGAGCCCCGCGAGTCCGTGACCCGCTCCCAACTCCCGTTCGCTGTGGCAGAGTTGCTCACGCATATGACGCAGCTACGCCACTCCCGCGCCGAGAACGCCGCCCTGGAGCTCTTCCTCCCGGCGGAGCTCCTCAACGAACCCGTGGAGTGGTGGGACCGCGACCCCGGCCTGGGGTTCCCCAACTCCCTGCTGAGCCGCTACCGCGAGATCCTGCTGCACAGCCTGGAGCGGGTGCAGCGGCCCGCGTTCCACAACGCCTGGCGGGCCCGCTGGGCGCACTGGCGGACGGGCGAGGGCCCCGGACTGGTGCACGAGTGCGACCCGGAGACGCTGACCGACACCGAGCACCTCGCCCTGCTGGACGCCAAGATCGGGCGGGACGACGACGTGGTGGGCATGGTCCTCAGCCGGCCGCCCCACCGGGACACGGAGCTGGGCTTGAGGGAGATGAGTCTGGCCCTCGACCTCGGGGTACCCATAGTGGTGTATCACCGCGACGACCCGGCGTCGGAGGTGTTCCGCAGCATGATCAGAGAGAGCTTGGCCAATGAGGGACTGGCAGGGCTCCCCGAGCGTGCGCAACAGTGGAAGTCCGATGTCGCCGTCCGTGCCACCGGCACCGCAGCGGGCGGGGCGAGCGCCGTGACCGACCGGGACGTCGAAGCGATCCGGTCCATGAGCATGATCTGGGACGACCCCGAGCTTCTTCTCGAGGGCGGGCAGAGCGCTCCCGCCACCTTTGTAGGGGGGACCGAGTGAACGCGGCGCACCAGGGCGGGCCGCTCTACCGGGGCACCGGAGAGCTGTTACCGGACACACCGTACGAGGACCGGACCTGGCCCGAGGGGCCGCCGTGGCGGGACTTCCGGGCCCCGGCCACCATGCCCCCGCCGCCGGGGGACGACGAGGCCGACCGGCGCCTCGGCCCGCCGGGCCGGCCCCGCACCCCGCGCCCGGAGGAGGTGCGGCTGGTCAACGCCGCCCTCCTGCTGCGCAGACCGCTGCTGGTCAGCGGACGGCCCGGGGTCGGCAAGTCTGGCCTGGCGTACCGGATCGCGCGCGAGCTTCGGCTGGGGCGGGTGCTGCACTGGCCGGTGACCAGCCGCACCACCCTCGCCTCCGGGCTGTACGAGTACGACGCGATCGGCCGCGCCCAGGCCGCCCGGGACGCCGGCGACGGCACCCGTCCGGGGACCGGGAACTACGTGCAGCTCGGCCCGCTGGGCACCGCGCTGCTGCCGTACCGGCTGCCCCGCGTGGTCCTGATCGACGAGATCGACAAGTGCGACGCGGACCTCCCGAACGACCTGCTCACCCTCTTCGAGGACGCCTGGTTCGACGTGCCGCCACTCGTACGGGTGAAGCAGACCGAACCGACGGCGACCGTCCATACGGCTGATCCCGGCGGCACCGCCGTGATCGAGGACGGAGTGGTCAGGGCACACACCTTCCCCGTCGTCGTCATGACCTCGAACGGCGAGCGGGAGTTCCCCGAGGCCTTCATGCGCCGGTGTCTGCGGCTCGACATTCCGGACCCGGACGCGGAGACCCTGGGCGAACTCGTCTCGGGCCATTTCGGCGACCGCCTCGGACCCGCGCAGGAGGCGCTCATCCAGGATTTCCTCCGGCGCAGCACCAGGGTGGGCGGGCTGGCCGCCGACCAGTTGCTGAACGCGGCCCATTTGGCGACCTCGGGCCTCTACCAGCAGGACGGGAACGACGCCGGGGAGTGGCAATCGGTCCTCGCCGCCATTTGGCACCCTCTGGGTGGTGAAGGGGCGGATACGGCGTGACCGGCGACACCTCGGCCGCCCGTGGCACCGACGGGCGGCACCGGCGGGACGGCCCGGCAGACCTGCCGGGCCCCGGCGTGCTGCCCGTCACCGGCCTGTACGCGTGGGAGGTCGCCGACGCCGTGTGGCTGGCGGCCACCCACCCGTGGCTGGCGGGCGGCCGGGAGCACGCGGACGAGGAGAAGACCGACGCCCCGGAGCGGCCACCCGCCGACGGCCCGGCGGCCCACCGGGAGGCCGCCCCCGGCGCCCTCGCCGAGCCGGCCGGGCCCCCCGCCGGCGACCCGCCCCGCCCCGCGCCCGAGGCCCGGGACACCGGCGCCCACGGCACCGGGGCGACCGCCCCCGGCGCACGGGCCCCTGACGACCCCGCACGGGACGGCCCCGCGCCCGGGCGGCCGGCGCCCCGGCACGACGCGCCCCCTGACCCGGCCGGGCCCCCGTCCGCCACCGCCACCGTCCCCGCCGGGCTCACCCGCCGCCCGCCCGGGCCCAGGGAACTCGGCCGGGCGCTGCGCCCGCTGCGCGCCCACCTCGACTCCGTCCACGCCCACACCCTCGACGAGGCGGCCACCGCCGAGCGCATCGCCCTCGCCCCGCACCTGCCACCGGTCCTGGCGCCCGAACGGGAACGGCGGTGGAGCGCGGTCCTGGTCGTCGACAGCGCCCCGCACATGGCCCTGTGGCGCCCCGCCGTCGACCGGTTCCGCTCCGCCCTCCAGGAGTACGGGGCGCTGCGCGACGTGGACGTCCTCACCCTGGACACCGACCGCGCCGACCGGGCCGTGCTGCGCGCCCCGGGCCGGGCGGGCCGCCCCCGGCCCCCGCGCGGACTCGTCGACCCGGCCGGGCGGCGCATCGTGTTCCTGCTGACGGACGGGGCCGCGCCGGCCTGGCGGTCCGGTGCCGCCCAGCGGCTGGCGGCCCTGTGGGGCAGGCACCAGCCGGTCGCCGTGGTGCAGATGCTGCCGCAGCGGCTGTGGTCCGGCACCGGTCTGTTCCCGGTGCGGGTCCGGATGCGCGCCGAGGGGCCCGGGGCGGCGGCCGGACAGGTGCGCTGGACGCCCGCCGAACCGCTCGCGGCCTCGACTCCGCCGGACGCCCCGGGCCGGATCGTGGCCGTCCCGGTGCTGGAGCTGAACCCCGCGTGGCTCGGCCCGTGGGCCCGCTTCATCGCGGGCACCACCCCGCGCTGGGCCGACCTGCCTGCCCTCCTCACCGGCGACCGCGCCCCGGCGCCCGCCGCGCCGCCCGCGCCCCGCCCGGCGGCGGCCGAACTGGTGGCCCGCTTCCGCAACCGCGCCTCGCTCGACGCGTTCGACCTCGCCACCCGGCTGGCCGCCGTCCAGCTCGACCTGGCCACCATGCGGGAGGTGCGGCGGCAGACCATGCCGCGCGCCACGGACGCCCATCTGGCGGAGCTCGTCATCAGCCCGCTGGTGGAACCCCTGCCGGGCTGCGACGGGAATTCCTACCTGTTCGTCGACGGCGTACGGGAAGAACTCCTGGCGGCGGGCAGCAGATCGGCGACGGAAAGCGCCCTGAAGAAAGCGGCCGAATTCCTCGCCCCGCACAACGAGGCGGCCCGGGAACTCCTCGAATACCTGGAGAGCGGGTCGCACCCGGCGGCGCCCGCGTTCCGCGAGGAAAGCCTGCGGTCGGTCGAGGCGACGGCCGACAACTTCCGCTTCCGGCAGGCCGAACACGCGGCCCTCCAGGCCATTTCCGGTTCCCACCGACTCCGCGCACAAAAGCTCGGCGAACACATCGGAACCACCCCTCCGAACGGCCATACCGGCGTTTCGCCGGGTCCCGCCGATGAAAGACTCCCCGTCGACAGCGACCATCCTGTTCCCCCGTCTGGAGGCCCCCTCGTGAGCACGGTCCCCGCCCCGGCACAAACCCCGGCCCAGCAGCCTCCGGCCGGAGGGGGCGGACGACCCGCCATGCCCGCCGTCTGGGGGAACATGCCGCCCCGGAACGTCGTGTTCACGGGCCGGGAGGAACTGCTGGTCGCACTGGAGAACGGCCTGCGCCGGGGCCCCACCGCCGTGCTCCCGCACGCGCTGCACGGAATGGGCGGGGTCGGCAAGTCGCAGCTCGCGCTGGAATACGTGTACCGGCACGCGGCGGAATACCAGGTGGTGTGGTGGATCCCCGCCGAACGGACCACCCAGATCCAGCAGGCGTTCGTCGAACTGGCCCGGCGTCTCCACCTCCCGGTGAGCGCCGAGGCCATTACCGCCGTACCCGCCGTTCTGGAAGCACTGCGCACCGGCAACCCGTACAACAGTTGGCTACTGGTGTTCGACAACGCGGAAAGCCCGGCGGCCGTGCAGGAATACTTCCCGAGCACTCCGGAGGGCGGCCCGGTAGGCTCCGTCATCGTGACATCGCGCAACCCTCAGTGGAACACCTTGGCCCATCCGCTGGAAGTCGATGTGTTCGAGCGGGAAGAGAGCATTCAGCTACTTCGGCGGCGTAATCCCGACCTGTCCGACGAGGACGCGGACATGCTCGCGGAAATCCTCGGCGACCTGCCGCTCGCCGTCGAGCAGGCCTCGGCGTGGCGCGCTGAAACGGGAATGCCGCCCGCCGAATACCGGAGGGTGTTCGAGGAGAAGGCCGCCGAACTGATGGCGGTGTCGCCGCCCACCCAGTACGAGAAGACCGTCGCCACCGCGTGGAACGTGTCCCTCGACCACGTGGAGGGCAAGAACGCCGGTGCCATCCAGCTCCTGGAGCTGTGCACCTACTTCGCCCCCGAGCCGGTCAACCGGCAGTTCTTCTCCAACTCCGTGTCCGAGCCGATCGCCCCCGAGCTGGACCGGATCTTCACCGACCCCATCCGGCTCAGCCGTGCCATCCGGGAGATCAGCCGGTACTCCCTGGCCAAGATCGACCACCGGACGAACTCGATCCAGATGCACCGGCTGGTGCAGGCCGTGCTGGAAGCACGCATGACGGAGGAACAGCGCCGCCGGTTCCGCCACGGCGCCCACCTGCTCCTCGCGGCGAACGCGCCGAGCGACCCGCGCGCACCGCAGAACTGGCAGCGGTTCGGTGAGCTCTACCCGCACGTGATCGCGTCCGGGGCGGCGCTCTCGCCGCACCGCAACGTGCGCCAGATGGTGCACAACGTGGCGGAGTACCTCTTCTACTGGGGCGACCACGCGGCGGCGCTGGACTTCGCGCGCGAGACCTACCGCGAGTGGTGCCGGCTCTTCGGCGAGGACGACCAGCAGACCCTGGTCCTCGGCCGCCACCTGCGGTTCGTGCTGTGGCGGGACGGACGCTACAAGGAGGCAGCCGAACTGGGCGAGCGCATGCTGGCCACGCTGGAAGGTGCCGGTCCGGACCTGGAGGAGGAGTACCTGCGCGTCAAGGGCCAGGTGTCCACCGACCGCCGGGCGCGCGGTGACTTCCGGGGCGCGCTGGAGTTCGACGAGGAGGTCTACGAGCGGGCCGTGCGGGCCTACGGCGACGAGGACCCCGAGACCCTGCTGCACGCCCACAACCTGGGCGTCACCCTGCGCGTCAACGGCCTGTACGCGCGGGCGCTGGAACTGGACCGGGCGAGCTGGCGGACCAAGGTGCAGCTCTTCGGTGCCGACGCGCCCACCACCCTCAGCTCCGAGGCCTGCCTCCACCTGGACAAGCAGGAGCTCGGCGAGTACGCGGCGACGGAGAAGGCCTACGAGGAGGCCATCGACATCCACCGGGACACCTTCGGCGACATGCACCCCAACACGCTGAACGCCATCGCCCGGCTGGGTGTGGCGCAGCGCAAGGCCGGCCACCACACCGCCGCCGAGGCGAACACGCGCAACGCGCGCGACGCGCTGATCGAGCGGTACGGGGAGCGCAGCCCCGACTCGCTCCAGGCGTCGCTCAACCTCTCCATCGACCTGCGCCAGAACGGCTCGTTGCCGGAGGCCCTGAAGCTCGGTGAGCGGGTGCGGGCGCTGTACGCCGACGTCTTCGGCCAGGACCACCCGCACACCGCCGCCGCCGACGCCAACCAGGCGATCACCCTGCGCCTGCTGGACCGGGCGGACCAGGCCCGCAAGCTGAACGAAGCGGCGCTGGCACGCTTCCGGGAGAAGCTGGGGGACGCCCACCCGCACACCCTGATCTGCGCGATCAACCTGGCCAACGATCTGTTCGCGATGGGCGACGCCCCGGGCGCGCTCGCGCTCGACCAGCGGACGTTGCCGTCGCTGGTGACGACGCTCGGCGACGACCACCCGACCGTGCTGGTCCTGCGCGGCAACACGGCCGCCGACCTGCGGGCCCTGGGGCGCACCGGGGAGGCGGAGGAGCTGCACAGGGCGGCCATCGACGGGATCCGGGCGAAGCTGGGCGAGAACCACCCGGCGTGCGGGGACATGCTGGCCTGGCGCCGGGCCAACTGCGACATCGACCCGATGCCGATCTAGGTCGTATCCGGATCGCGGCCGGTGCCCCGGCCCAGCCACTGGGCCAGGGCGACCGGGTCCGGCGGCCGCCCGGAGCGGTCCGTCACGGCGGCGTGGACGGCCGCGACCAGTTCCGGTACGCGGGTCAGGGCGGCGACCGCGTCCGGCGCGGCGCCGGTGTCCGCGAGCGCCAGACCAAGGCCGGTCCACGCCCGGGGCCCGGCGGCACCGGTGGTGATGTCCTGGGCGTAGAGGCGCCGGGCACCGGCGGTGTCCCCGCACGCCCACAGCAGATCGCCCCGGCCGGCGCCGGCGACGCCGGGCACGGAGTCCCCGGACCGGTCGCGCAGCGTGTCGAGCGCCGCCGGATCGGCCAGCCCCACCCGGACGAGCACGGCCCGGGCGTCCAGGTGCCGGGCACCGGAGTCCCGTAACGCCGCCCGGCGCGTCGGCAGCCGGGGCGGGCGGTTCCGGTCACCGCTCCAGGCGATCGCCAGGGCCTCGACGTCCCCGTCCAGAGGCCGCACGTGGGCCAGGCGCCAGGTCGCCCGGTGGTCGGCGGCCATCCGGTGGGCGAGCCGTTCCCCGGGGCCGTCGCCGAGGGCCGCGCCCAGTCGCCGTACGGTACCGAGGAGGGTCTCCAGGGCGCTGCGGCCCGCCTCGGTGAGAGCGGGATCGAGACTCAGCTCCGCCACGATCCGGTCGAGCCGTCCCAGCCACAGGGCGCTTTCGAAGCGTGCCGCGCCCTCCCGCGTACCCCCGGGGAGCCGGTTGGCGTACGCCTGCCAGAACCGGGCCACGGCCATGAAGGCGTACGCCCCCTGGAGCATCCCACCGAGAGGGCGGGGGTCGTCACGCCAGGGCGCGTAGTACAGCCGGTCCGCGACCCCCGGTTCGTACAGGGGGCACAGGTGCATCAGCGCGCTGAGCTTGCTGTGCTGGAGTTCGTGCACGAGCGTCGCCGCGCACAGGGCCACCGATGCGGGGAGCGAGGACGCCATGCCGCCGACGCCGTGTCCGCTGGTGACGCTGAGGACCCGGAACGGCTCCTGGGCGGCGATGGGTTGGAGCGAGCGCATCAGCACGCTGGCCGCTTCGGCGGACGGGGGGTCGACGTCCGCCAGCAGCGCGTGCGCCTCGCGGAGCAGGCGGCTCCAGGTGCCCGCCGCGGACGGTGTGAGCCGTCGGGCGGCCCCGTGGGGCGGAGGTGCGATCCGGTGGTGTCCCACGTCGTCGAGGACGACCCGCGGCGGCCGGTCGGGGACGAGGGACACACGGCGTACCGGCAGCCAGCCCGGTGTGTTCCGCTCCGGGGGGCCGGGCAGGTGGAGCCGCCCGTAGCGGCCGGTGACGCTGGGCCGCCCGCCGGTCGACCGGACGTCGGCCGTGTCCCAGAGCGCCGGTCGCCGGTGTGCCGTGGGGAGCCGCGCCAGGCCCAGGGTGGGCAGCCACACACCGCCCCGGCGCGCGGGGACGGGTAACGAGAAGGAGAGCCCCGCGCGGATGGCGGCGACCGCGGCCAGGGTGTGGAGATGGCCGGCGTCCACCCACAGGGGGGTGTCCGCACGGTGGGGGCGCCGGAGCCGGGTCAGCAGGCCGCTGAGCCAGATTCCCGTTTCGGGCAGGAGGAGCAGGTCTTCGACGGCCGTTCCGGGATCGTGCCGCTGGGCGGCCGCCAGCAGGTTCCATGCGACCTGGGGCTCGGGGAGGGGGGCCGTCACACCGGCCAGCCGGGTCAGGGTGTCCATCAGCAGGTCGAACAGCAGCAGGCGATGGCTGAACTCGGCGCCGGCGAGCGCCTCGAGCGCTCCGCTCCCACCGGCTCCGCCGGCGAGTTCGTGGAAGTGGCCTGGTGTCAGTGAATGCCGCGACTCCGCTTCGTGCAGAGAGTCAGGGCGCATACCGTCCCTCTGTGCCGCCGGACCGGCTCATCAGGAAGTCCAGCTTCCGTTCTGGCTTCCGGTGGACTCGCTTCCCGCCGCGCGTCCCGCGTCCGCCAGCAGCCGGGCCTTGGCAACCGCTCTGGTGTCGTCGGGCCGGGAACGCAGGTCCTCCAGGGAGGTGCCCGTGAGGACGGGCAGGTCCGACATGATGGCGGTTTCCGGCTTTTCCACTGCCGTAGACCTCCCCCGGTGTCCGAGCGGTGTTCGATCCGCCGCCCTTACATGATGTCCTAAGCACCCACCGCTGGAAACATGCGCTACCGGACAGCCTGTCCGCCTCCCGGTGTCCCGTGGCCGAATCGCGGAGCCTCAACCACCATGGGAGACAGGGGCGGTGAACCATTCCGGATAGTCGCCGAGGACCTCACGGAGGTCGTCGCGCGCGGTGGTGCCCGGGTCCACCAGGGACACCGCCTCCCACAGGCGGGTGAGGCCGTCGCGGAAGCTCACGCACGTGTCGATGAGCCCCAGGATCTCCAGGCGGGTCTCGGCCCGGCGGGGCACGCTGCCGGACATCGGGGCGGGCAGGAGGCCGATGACCTGGCCCCGCGACGCGGGGTCGCGCATGACCTCCAGGGCGGCGAGCGCGTCGTGCAGGCGGCCCTTGTCGGCCAGATCCAGCGCGCGGCGGGGTGCCGGGCGGGCGGGGGCGGGCACGTGGGGGCGGGTGCCCCGGGTGCGGACGGCCTCCCCGTCGCCCTCGAACCACAGGGACGTGGTGGTGCCGAACCTGCCGCGCAGCGCTTCGGCGAGCGGCCGGGGGGACGCGTACCAGTCGGGGTGCTCGCGCAGCAGCCGGAGCGCCTCGGTGCTGAACACCCCGGAGCGCAGCCCGTTGCGGGCGGTCTGGCCGGGGCCGCAGGCGAACAGCACGTGCTGGTCGGCGTGTTGCCGGGGGGTGGCCCTGGGCAGGGGGTCCGGGCGGAGGGCGCCGGCGGTCGCGGCGGCGTCGGCGTGGGTCTGGCAGGCGTCGAGGAGCCAGAGCTGGCGCGGGTGGCCGGGGGCGCCGTCCGAGCGGTAGAAGGCGAGGGCGGCCTCGACGTCCAGGCAGCGCAGGTCGTGCGGGACGGCGTCGGCGAACAGCAGCCGCCGGTCGCGGTCGGCGTCGATCAGGCCGTGGCCGGACCACGCGACGTACAGCCGGTCGCTGCGTTCGGCGGCGAGTTCGCGGGTGAGCACCCGGTGGACGGTGTCGCGGTCGGCCGGCCGGTAGGGGACGCCGGCGGTGCCGGCGAGGGCCGCGTTGCGGGCGAGGGGCGACAGCAGGAGGGTGATGTCCCCGTCCCGCACGCCGAGTTCACGCAGCCGGCCGAGGTGGCCGAGTGCGTCGCGCACCGGGCCGTCCAGGTCCCAGGCCGAGCCGGCCTCGTAGGACTCCACCCCGACGACGAGCGCCCGCATGCGTACCTCCCCGTTCCAGGGTAGGCCCGAACGGACCCAGGGCGTCTAGGTGTTGAGGAGATCCAGGCCCTCCTCCCAGCGGAACTCCACGGTCCTGACGCGGTCGGGGTCCTGGGTGCCCAGGCGGACGCCCATCCCCCGGAGCGTCTCCAGGCTCCGCCGGTAGGCGGGGTGGGCGGCCTGGGCGGTGCTGAGGCACGGCAGGGCGGCGATCGGGACGCCCATGCCGTACGCCTCGCAGAGGATGCCCAGCGCGAGGGTGTCGGAGATCCCGGCGGCCCACTTGTTGAGGGTGTTGAACGTGGCGGGGGCGACCACGACGGCGTCCGGGTCCGGCAGGGGGCGGGGGTCCCCGGGGCGGCGCCAGGCGGAGCGGATGGGGTACCCGGTCTGTGCCTCGACGGCGTCGGTGTCGATGAAGCCGAGGGCGAGCGGGGTGGCCACCACGCCGACGTCCCACCGCCGTTCCTGTGCGGCGGTGATGAGCTTGCCGACGTCGGCGGCGACCCCGGCCGCGCAGACGACGACGTACAGGAAGGGTTTCGGCGGCTGGTGCGGCACGTGCGGTCTCCGGTGGGGTGTCGTGGGGCGGGACGGTGGCCGGTCCCGGTGCGGTACACCGATGGTGGCGCAGGGGGCGCGGCCGGCGGTAGGTACCCTGAGCCCGTCGCGGACTCTCCCATCACCTCGCCCGTACGGCGCAGTTGTCGCGCCGCGCGTCGGCCGGGGTGGCGGATCGATCGGAATCAGGCAGGTGCACAGGGTGCTGGTGGCGGATCGGTACCGGCTGGAGTCGCCCATCGGCCGCGGTGCGATGGGCGAGGTCTGGCGCGCCACGGACGAGGTGCTGGGCCGGCCGGTGGCGATGAAGCTGCTGCTGGGGGACGACTCGGACGCGCAGACGGCGGCCCGGTTCCGGCTGGAGGGCCAGACGGCGGCCCGGCTGAGCCATCCGCACGTGGTGGCGGTGTTCGACTTCGGGGCCTGGGAGGGCCGTTTCTACCTGGTCATGGAGCTGGTGGAGGGCCGCAGTCTGGCGCAGGAGCTGGCGGCCACCGGCTCGTTGCCGGCGGCGAGGGTGGCCGCCGTGGCCGCGCAGACCGCGGCGGGGCTGGCGTCGGCGCACCGGCAGGGGATCGTGCACCGGGACATCAAGCCGGGGAACCTGATGGCGGACGCGGACGGGACGGTGAAGCTCGGGGACTTCGGGATCGCCCGGTTCGTCGACGATCCGGCCGCCGCGCTCACCCAGGCGGGGCAGATCGTCGGCACCAGCCTGTACCTGGCGCCGGAGCGGGCGCTGGGGCAGCCGGCCGGGCCCGCGTCGGACGTGTACTCGCTGGGGTGCGTGCTGTACCACCTGCTCACCGGGCGGCCGCCGTTCCACGCCGACACCGCGACGGCGATCCTCTACCAGCACATCGACACAGCGCCCGTACCGCCGCTGCGGCTGGGGGTGGACGTGCCGCCCGCGTTCGAGAACTACCTGCTGGGCATGCTGGCCAAGCAGCCGGAGGAGCGGCCCACCGCGCAGGAGGTCGCCGACTGGTTCGCGTCGGGCGCCTGGCAGGGGCGGGCGCAGTCGCTCCCCGGCCCGGCCACGGCTCCGGCCGCCGCGCCCGCCCCGGCGCACCGGGGGCCCGCGCGCGTCGCGGCCACGGCACCCGTCGCGGCGCCCGTCCGCCCCGGCGGCCCCCTGCCGACGGCGGCGCCCGTTCCGCCGGGGCCGGCGGGTGGCGGTGCGGGGACGACGTACGCGATGCCGAGCGTCCCGCGGCAGGGCGGGCGGGGCCGGCGTGCCCTGCCGGCCCAGCACGGGGTGGGCGGGGCACGGCAGTTCGTCCGGCGGCGGCCGCGGGTGGCGAGCCTGATCGCCGGGAGCGTGGCGTTCTTCGCCGCCGTGCTGGTGGGCATGGCCCTGTTCTCGCCCGACTCGACGTCGGCGGACACCCCGCAGGTCGAGATCGCGGTGACCCCCACCGACCCGGGCACCACCACCGGCCACTAGGGAGCGTGCGGGACACCGCGGCCCGGGAGGGACCGGGCGGACCCGGCCTGGTCCGGCCGGGGCTTCCCGGCCGCGCGTCCCTTCGGGGGGCCGGGTGCGCGCGGGCAGGCGAGGGGGCGGGTCAGGGGACGTCGGCCAGGGGCGGCATCTCGCCTTCCGCCCTGCTCATGTCGATGACCGAGAAGGCCGCGCCCTGCGGGTCGTGCAGGCTGGCGAAGCGGCCGAAGGGGGTGTCCATGGGGCCCCAGACGGCGGTCCCGCCGCGTTCGGTCGCCCTCGCCACCGCCGCGTCGCAGTCGTCGACGCCGAAGTACACGTTGATGTACGGCGGGACCTCGGGCGGGAACTCGTCGGTCATCGCCATCCGGCCCAGGACGGGGTCCTCACCGACGTGGAAGACCCGGAAGTCCATGCCGTCAGGGGTCTCCATGGTCTTGGCCCGGTAGGGGAAGACGGCCGGGAAGAAGGCGTCGGACTTCGCCAGCTCGCGGGTGAAGACCTCCGCCCAGCAGAACGCGCCCGGCTCGCCCCGGACGTCGAACCCCTCGTGAGTGCCCGACTGCCACACGCCGAAGACCACGCCCCCGGGGTCGCGGGCCAGCACCATGGAGCCGAAGTCACCGACCCGCATCGGCTCCATCAGGAGCTCGCCGCCGTTGTCGCGGATCTTGCGGGCGGTGGCCTCCGCGTCCGGGGAGGCGAAGTACAGGCACCAGGCCGACTGGCCCTCCGCCCCGGGCATCGGCGGTACGACGGCGGCCACCGCGCGGCCGTTCGCGTACGCCTCGGTGTAGTTGCCGAACTCGGTCTGCGACTCGCCGAACGTCCAGCCCAGCACGTCTCCGTAGAAGCTCTTCGCGCCTTCGACGTCCGCGAACATCGCGTCCGCCCAGCACGGCACGCCTTCCGGTTGCACCGGCATGATTCCGTCCCTTTTCCGCTGTTCCGGTCAGGAATTTCACGCTAGCGAGCATTCCGACGGGGCGCGCGCCGACACGGACCCACGGGCAAGGGACTCCCCTCGTGGCCCCCTGCCCGTGTTTTTTCGAGTTAACAGTGACGTAGAGTGGTTGCGCAAGTCTGCTTCTGATGCGGGAGTGGGATGCTCCGCTTTGTCTCCGTCGATTACAGTACGAGCCCGTTGACGGATTCGAACTCGCGCGACGTGGGGACCCCGATGAGCGACGGCGAACAGCGCGGCGGCGGACAGCCCACGCCGCCGCACCGGGGCACGCCCGAACTCCGGACGTTGCAGCAGAAGGTCGAGTACATGGTCGAGAAGACCTTCCCGGGCCAGAAGATCTCGGGGCGGGTCTTCGCCGACCTGGTGAAACAGCGCGGCGGATCCCTCTCCCACAGCTACTTCTCCAACATCCTGGCCGGGAAGGTCACCCACCCTTCCGAGGACATCCTCAAGGCCCTCGGCCTGGGCTTCGGCGTCGACTGGCGGTTCTTCAAGGACGAGTCGGAAGTCGTGGACGACGTCGTCGCGGGCCTCCAGTTCCTGGCGAAACGGCGCACCGGGGAGATCAGCGGGGTCGCCGCGCGCGGCAACGACGAGGACGGCATCCCGGCGGAACTGCTGGAATTCGCCCTCGCACTGCTGGAGGAGACCAAGCAGCCCGGGCGGCAGAACGCCGGACCGGACGAGCCGGACGGCCGGTAAACTCGCCGATCATCACGAGGGCAAGAGGCGTCCATGTCCATGCGCGAGCTGAGAAAAGAGTGCGAAGCCGGACTCGCGGACCTACCCATTCCGGCCCCCTTCACCATCGAGGGGCTGGTGGCCAACATGGAGGCCGCCCGGGGCCGCACCATCGTCCTGCGTGAACTGCCCGACCGCCTGGCGCGCGTCAACGCCGCCTGCGGGCTCCGGCTCAGCTCCGGCACCACCAGCTTCGTCCTCTACCGCCGGCGCCCCACCGCGTACCAGACGCAACACGTCATCCTGCACGAGCTGTGCCACGAGTGGTTCGACCACGGGGCGAGCCTGGACGCCGCCCAACTGCGGCGGCTGCTGCCGGTGTTCGACACCTCGCTGATCTCCCGGGTGCTCGACTCGGGCGCCACCGTCCAGGCCCGGGCGCAGTACGACACGCACGACGAACGGGTGGCCGAATTCGGTGCCTCGCTGATACCCCGGATGGCGCGGGACATGACGAGTGATGACATGGTGGGGCGGCTCGCCAACTCCCTGTCGCGGCCGGTCGCGAACCGGCGACGGGGGTTCTTCCGACGGAACCGCTGAGCACCGCTCGACCGCTGAGACCGAGGACCTTCCCGTGACCGCACTCGATCTGGTCGGCTACCTCATAGCCGGCCTGATGACCGCCGTCGCCCTGTGGCGCATGCCGGCCGCCCTGTGGGGCGACGAGGAGGACCGGCGCCGACGGGCACTGTGGGGCTGCTACGCGGGGTTCGCCGCCGCCCTGTGGACCAAGACGGAGGCCGTGCGCACCGGGCTCAACAACAGTCCCGTCGTCGACCTCGCCGTCCTCATCAAGCACTACACGTCGACGGTGGCGATCCTCGCCATCCTCAGCTACATCGTCGCCATCTACGGCCACTATCCGGCCGACGGCACGGTCCCGCGGCACGTCCGGTTCGCCCGCACGGTCCAGCAGGTCGCGGCGAAGGCGTCCGTCGCGACGCTCGTCCTGCTGACCGTGCTGTTCTTCACGGTCGTCGACCGTTCCACCCCCTCCGACCGGTTCGTGTCCGACCACGCCGGGCAGTGGGGCGCCACGCTCTACATGAGCGTGTTCTACCTCTACCTGGGCGCCGCGTCCGCCGTCTGCGCGTACCAGTGGGCCCTGGCGACCGGCAACGCGAGCCTGCGGCACCTGCGGGTCGGGCTCGGCATGATGACCGCCGCCATGTTCATCGGCGTCGCCTACACGGTGAGCCGGACGCTGTTCATGTGGGCCAGCGTCCTCCACCGGCCCGGTCACGCCTTCGCCCAGAACTTCGACAAGGCCACCGAGCTGGCCCAGGACGTGCTGTTCGCGCTCTTCGCGGTGGGCGCGTCCATCCCGGCGTGCAGCAAGGGCTGGCGGCGGGTGAAGCTCTGGCGGGCCCAGGCGCGGCTGCACCCGCTGTGGCGGGAACTGATGACCGCCTTCCCCGACCAGCCCTTCGAGCCGCCGGCCCCGCTGGTGCGGGAGCTGACCCGGTTCGGCACCCCCTCGGACCTGCGGGTCGACCGGTGGGCCGCCGACATCGCCGACGCGGTGGAGAAGCTGCGGCACTACGTGCCGGACGGCCTGCTCGACGCCGCCGCGTCCGCCGCGGGCGGTCCGGGACCCCTCGCCGACGCGTACTGGATCAAGGCGGCCCTGGCCGCCAAGGCGGACGGGGCACCGGCCGGGAAGGCCGCCGCCGTGCGCCAGCGGCACGCCACCGACCAGGACGACGAGGTGGCGTGGCTGGTACGGGTCGCCGCGGCCTACCGGAGGGTCGGCGCGGACCGGGCGCGCGCCCTGCTCGCCCCCCTGGAGCGCACGTCATGAGCCGCCCCACGGGCACCGGCCCGGAGACCACCGTCCGCCCCGGCGCCACGCGGACCACCGGCCCGGACACCACCGGCCCGCATGCCACCGGCCCGGAGGCCACCGTCCGCCCCGGCGCCGCCGCCGGCGACGACCGCGGTGGGGCCGCGCGTACCGTCACCGACGTCCTCCAGCCCCGCAACGTCCTGCTGGCCGGCATGCTCGGCATCGGCTGGGCGGCGGCCGGCCACTGGTCCGGCCTGCTGTGGGGCCTCCTCGGCGCGCTGTGCGCGGGGCTCGTCCCGGCCGGGTACATCGAGTGGGAGCGGGGGCGCGGCACATGGGGCGACCGGCACGTCGTCGACCGCACCAAACGGGCGCCGATCTTCTTCGTGATCCTGGGCTCCATCGGCACCGGCTCGGTCGTCATGGTCCTGGGGCACGCCCCGGCGGGGATCCTGGCCGCCATGCTGGCGCTGTGGGTGATGACCGTGGGGCTGCTCGCGGTGAACACCGTCTGGAAGATCTCCGTCGACTCGGCCGTCGCCTCGGCCGTGGTCGCCCTGCTGTCGGTGGTTCACTCGCCCTGGTGGCTGGCGGCGTACGCGATGACCACCGCCGTGTGCTGGTCCCGGGTGGCGCTGCGTTACCACACGATCGCGCAGACGGTCGCGGGCGCGGCGCTGGGCGCGGCGACCGCGGCGGCGGCCTGGTTCATGTGAGCCGTCGGGCCACCCCTGGTGGCGGTCAGCCGGCGGCCAGGAGCTCCGCGAGGAACGCGTCCAGCTCCTCCAGGCGCTCCTGGCCTTCGGGGATCTCGTGGTAGGTCCGTTCCAGGAAGCGGCGCAGCGAGGGCACCCACACGGTGAAGACGGCGGTGTGCAGCAGTTCTATTCGCAGCTCCTCCCGGGTGCCGTTGAGAACCGGCCACATCCGTACGTCGCCCTCGCCGACCGCGTGGGCCATGCCGTCCCGGAGCATGTCGCGGTCCAGGCGCCACTCGGCGTACACGAACCCGGCGTGGGTGAAGCCGACCGTCACCGCGTACGGGTCGCGCGGGTCGTAGGTCAGGTGGGCCAGGACGGGGAGCTCGTGGCCGTCCGGCGAGAGAAGTCGCATGAAGACCTTGTCACGCAGGACCGCGTTCATGTCGTTCCTCCTGAGGGATGGGGGACGGGAGCCCCCTAGCAGGTGCCCCGGGAAACCCGAGTAATGCGGAGGAGGGGGTGACCCGCGGTACTCCGGTCGGCCCTCTCCCGCCCTGCGGGGGGTGCGCCCCGTCCCTACCGTGGCTGAATGATCGTCAGTTCGTTTCTGGCCGCCGCCCTGCTGTTCGTCCCCGCGGTGCCCGGGGTGCCCGGGGTGCCCGGTGGTCCGGCCGCCGGGCCGCGCCCCGTCGAGCCGGTGCCGCCGCCCGCGGCCGTACGCGTCGACCCGGCGGTCCTGCACCGCCCCGGCACCCAGGTGCGGGTCCCGCCCGGCGTCGCGGCGCCGCCCCGGCTGTCCGCCCGGTCCTGGCTGGTGGCCGACGCCGCCACCGGTGACGTGCTGGCCGCCCACGACGCCCACCGGCGGCTGCCGCCCGCCTCCACACTGAAGACGCTGTTCGCGCTGGCGACCCTGCCCGGCCTGCCGGCCCAGCGGCAGCACACGGTGAGCGAGCACGAGCTGCGGGGCATCGGGGAGGGCAGCAGCCTGGTGGGCGTGCGCGAGGAGGTCACCTACCGGGTGGCCGACCTGTGGCGCGGGGTCTTCCTCAGCTCCGGCAACGACGCCGTCCGCGTCCTCGCGGGCCTCGGCGGCGGCTGGGAGGCCACCACCCACAAGATGCAGGCCACCGCCCGGGTCCTGGGCGCCCTGGACACCCGGGTGGTGTCCCCCGACGGGTACGACGCCCCGGGCCAGGTCTCGTCGGCGTACGACCTCGCGGTCTTCGGCCGGGCCGGGCTGCGCGACCCGGACTTCGCCCGGTACGCCGCCACCGCGTACGCCAAGTTCCCGGCGGGACGCTGGTCGTACGGCATCCGCAACACCAACCGGCTGCTCACCGGCGCCGACGGGGTGCGGCGGTACCCGGGGCTCCTCGGCATCAAGAACGGCTACACCACCCACGCGGGCCACACCCTGATCGCGGCCGCCCGCAAGGGGGCGCGCACGCTGGTCGTCTCGGTGATGAACCCGCGCCGGGGCGGTGCCCACGCGGTGTACGAGGAGGCCCGCGACCTGCTGGACTGGGGCTTCGCGGCGGCGCCGCACGTCCGACCGGTGGGCTCCCTGCTGCCCCCGCGCGCCACGCTCCCGGTCCGGGCGGCCGCCGCCCCGGCGTCCCCGCGCACCACCCCGCCCGCACCGCCCGCACCGCCCACGGCGGCCGCGTCCACGGCGCCCGTCGCCGCCGCGACCGCCCGCGGTGACGGCGGGACGGGCCTCCTGCTGACCGTCACGTTCATCGGCTCGGCCTGTCTGGCCGCGGCCGCCCTGTGGCTGGCCCGCCGGCGGAGTGAGCGGTGAACGCCCGCCCGGAAGGTTCCGTCCTTGCCACACTGCCCCCATGACGCCCACCGCCGTGCCGCCCACCGCCGTGACCCCCGATCCCGTGACGCCCGTCCCCGTGATCCTGGACTGCGACCCCGGCCACGACGACGCCTTCAACATCCTGCTGGCCGCCGCCCACCCCGCCGTCGAGCTCCTCGCGATCACCACCGTCGCCGGCAACGCGACCGTCGAACGGACCACCCTCAACGCCCGCCGGGTGTGCACGGTCGCCGGCATCGAGGGCGTGCCGATCGCCGCCGGACTGGCCGGGCCGCTGCACGGGCCCGGCATCGTGGCCGGGAACATCCACGGCGAGTCCGGCCTCGACGGGCCCGGGTTCGGCGAGCCGACCGTCCCGCTCGACCCGCGCGACGCCATCACGCTCCTCCGCGAGACGCTCCTCGCCCACCCCGGCCCCGTGACGCTCGTCCCCACCGGACCGCTCAGCAACATCGCCGCGTTCCTGCTCGCCCACCCGGCCCTGGCCGCCGACCGGATCGGGCGGATCGTGCTGATGGGCGGCTCCACGGGGCGCGGCAACCGCACCCCGGCGGCCGAGTTCAACATCGCCGCCGACCCGGAGGCCGCCGACATCGTGTTCTCCAGCGGCCTGGACGTCACCATGATCGGGCTGAACGTCAGCCACCAGGCGCCGGCCACGCCCGACGTCCTCGCCCGGCTGGAGGCGCTCGGCACGCCCCTGTCACGGCTGTGCGTCGACCTGCTGACGTACTTCGGCACCACGTACCGCGAGGTGTTCGGACTCGCCGCGCCGCCGCTGCACGACCCGCTGACCGTCGCCCACCTCATCGACCCGGACCTGATCACCACGGTCCGCGCCCCGGTCGCCGTCGAGCTGACCGGCACCCACACGCGCGGCGCCACGGTGGTCGACCTCGACGGCGTGACCGGCCGCCCCGCCAACGTCCGTGTCGGCACCGGTGTGAACGCCCCCGCCTTCTGGGACCTCGTCATCGACGCCGTCCGTACCCTGGGGTGACCCGCCTTCCCCGGCCCCCGGTGGACACCGCGCGGCAAACCCCGCCCGTTTCGTCCCTGTTGGGTGGGTACCCGTACCCCATGGACACGGACACGCACACGGACACCGGTGGGAACAGAGACGGGAAGACCACGGCCCCGGCGGCCTTCGAGCCGCCGGTCACCATGAGGCGGCGCGAGCCGCACGGCCGGATCCGCACGCACCGGCCCGCCGTCGCCGACGGCACCACCGCGGACGGGGCGGTCGAGGGCAACATCGTGCGGGGCGAGGACTGAGCCGCGCATAGGCTCGGCGCATGACCGCCTACGCCGTTTCCCTGGCCAACTCGCAGCGCTCACTGGGGGATCCGAGCCTGCGCTACCCCCTCCACCCGCCGCTCCTGCGGGGCTGCCCCCGTACCGCCACGCCCGGCCTGGTCCACCCCCTGGAGGTCGACTACGCCTACGAGGACACCCCGGCGGACCTGTTCACCTCGTCCCCGCGCGGCGGGGGGCTGGAGCGGTGGGCGCCGCTGCTGCCCCCGCTCGACGCGCCGGGGCTGGGCGAGGGCGGCACCCCGCTCATCCCGTTCGGCGACGGCACGTGGATCAAGGACGAGTCGCGCAACCCCACCTGGAGCCACAAGGACCGGCTCAACCGGGTCGCCGTCAGCGCCGCCGTCCACATGGGCGCCGAGGGCATCGCGGTCGCGTCCTCCGGCAACCACGGGGCCTCCGCGGCCGCGTACGCCGCCCGGGCCGGGCTGCGCTGCGTCGTCCTGGCCTCGGCCGGCGCGCCCCCGGCGATGGCCTCCTTCGTCCAGGCGTACGGCGCCGACGTCCTGGCCGTCCCGAGGGAGGCGCGGTGGCCGCTGCTCGCCGAGATCGCGGAGCGCCTCGGCTACCACACGGTCAGCAACCTGACCCCCACCCACACCGGGCACCCCTTCGGCCCGGAGGGCTACAAGACCGTCGCGTACGAAATCCACGGCGAACTGGGCGTGCCCGCCGCGGTGTTCGTGCCCACCGGCTACGGCGAGCTGCTGTTCGGCGTCTGGAAGGGCTTCCGCGAACTGCGGGACCTCGGGGTCACCGACCGGGTGCCCCGGGTGTTCGGCTGCGAGCCGGCGGCCGGCGGTCCCCTCGCGGCGGCCGTACGGACCGGGGTGCCGGCCGCGGTGGTGGAGGTGGGCCCCACCGACGCGTACGGCATCTCCTGCTCGGCCGGCGGTCACCGGGCCGTGCGGGCGGTCCTCGACAGCGGGGGCGACGCGCTGCTGGTGACGGACGGGGAGATGGCCCGCGCCCGGGACGAGCTGGCCCGGCAGGGCGTGTGGGCGGAGCTGTCGGCCGCGGCGGGGCTGGCCGGCTTCCGCCAGTGGGCGGCCCGCGAGGGCGGCTTCGACGGGCCGGTGGTGTGCGTGTCGACGTCCAGCGGGTTCAAGGACCGCTCGGTGGGCGGCGACCCGATGGAGCCGGTCGAGCCCACGTGGGAGGCCGTCTCCCGGCGGCTGCGCCGGTAGGGCGGCCTCCCCGGTTCCGGGCGGACCCGCCCGGCGGCCGTCACCGGAGGTGGGCCCAGGAGTGCGGGTGGGCGGTGAGGTACTCGCGCAGCGTCATCGGGGCGTGGCCGGTGAGACGGCGGACCGTGTCGGCGACGGTCGCCATCTCGCCGGTGGCGATCGCCTCGTAGGAGGTGACCCAGCCGGTGACCTCCCAGTGCTCGGCGCCGTACGCGGCGCGGGAGGCGTACGCCTCGGCGCGGGTCTCGGGGACGTAGGCGACCGGCCGGCCGGCCGCGCGGGACAGCTCCTCTGCCGCCTCGGCGAGCGTGAGCGCCTCCTCGCCGGTGACGTCGTACGTCGCGCCGTCGTGCTCGCCGCCGCCGAGCAGGACGGCCGCCGCCACGTCCGCGATGTCCTCGTGGGCGACCGCCGCGACCCGGCCGTCGCCCCCGGGGCCGCGCAGCACGCCGTCCTCGCCGGTCATCGCGGCGAACCCGGCGAGATACCAGCTGTCCCGCAGGAACGTGTGCGGCACGCCCTGCGCCTCGATGTACCGCTCGGTGTGCCAGTGGTCGCGGGCGAAGGTGAACGTCGCCTGCGGGGCGGCCCCCAGGAACGACACGTACACGATCCGCCCGACGCCCGCCGCGAGCGCCGCGTCGACCGCCGTGCGGTGCTCCTGGATCCGGTCGGGGCTCTCGTGCGCCGACACCAGGAACAGCGTGTCGGCGCCGTCCAGGGCGCGGCGCATCGCCTCGCCGTCCCCGTACGGCGCGGGCGGCGCCTTCACCGCGTCCGGCAGGTCCGGCAGCCGGCCGGGATCACGGCCGAGCAGCCGGGCCTTGACGCCCTGGTCGGCGAGGCGGCGGGCGACACGGCCGCCGATACGGCCACTCGCCCCGGTCACAGCGATCACGGATGACATACCGGCGAGTGTGTCAGGCGTACACCTCGGTGACCTCCAGCACGCGCGCGGTGATGCGCCCGTCCGGCGTACGCCCCGGGTCGGCCAGGTAGGCGCGGTAGGCGTCCTCGGTCGGGAACCGCACGAGGTGGACCTCCGACAGCCCGTCGGCGGTCCGCAGCCGCCGCTCCAGCCGCCCGCCGTGGCGCGGGAGGAGGGCGAGCGCCTTCTCCTCGTACGCCGTGGCCTCGTCCACCGCGTCGGCCGGGTAGTCCAGGAGCACGGCCAGTTGGAAGGACGGGGCGGGCGGGCCGTCCAGCGGCTTGTAGAAGTGGACGTCCACGTTCCCGCCGGGGAAGCCCTCGGAGCGGCCGGTCTCGACGTAACCGAGGCGCCGGTAGAAGGCGGGCGCCTGGAAGGAGAACGACGACACGATCACGCGATCGCAGCCGCGCCGCCGCGCCTCCTCCTCCGCCGCGCGCAGCAGCCGCGTCCCGAGCCCGGTGCCGCGCCGGTCCTCGCGGACCCAGACCATGGAGACGCCGGCGAGTCCGCCCCACGTCCAGCCGGTGAGCCCGCCGGTGATCTCGCCCGTCGCGTCGTCGGTGGCGCGCACCGACAGCCCGGCCTCGTCGGAGGCGCCCGTGGCGGCCCGGTTGAAGGCCGTCAGCTCCGCGTCGAGGCGGGCCGCCAGTTCCTTGTCCTCGCCGCCGGCCGTGAGCGTCGTCGTCACTTGTCCTCCAGGTCTCCCTCGGTCTCCAGGAAGACCTGCTTCAGCCGCTCCAGGATCGCCGGGTCGGGCTTCTCCCACATGCCGCGCGACTCGGCCTCCAGCAGCCGCTCGGCGATGCCGTGCAGGGCCCAGGGGTTGGCCTCCTGGAGGAACGCCTTGTTCTCCGGGTCGAGCACGTAGGTCTCGGTGAGCTTGTCGTACATCCAGTCGGCGACAACGCCGGTCGTGGCGTCGTACCCGAAGAGGTAGTCGACGGTCGCTGCCAGTTCGAAGGCGCCCTTGTAGCCGTGGCGGCGCATCGCCTCGATCCAGCGCGGGTTGACCACCCGGGCGCGGAAGACGCGGGAGGTCTCCTCGACGAGGGTGCGGGTGCGGACCGACTCGGGGCGGGTGGAGTCGCCGATGTACGCCTCGGGGGCGGTGCCCTTGAGCGCGCGGACGGTCGCGACCATGCCGCCGTGGTACTGGAAGTAGTCGTCGGAGTCGGCGATGTCGTGCTCGCGGGTGTCGGTGTTCTTGGCCGCCACCGCGATGCGCTTGTACGCCGTCTCCATCTCGTCGCGCGCCGGGCGTCCTTCGAGGCCGCGCCCGTACGCGTAGCCGCCCCAGACCGTGTACACCTCGGCGAGGTCGGCGTCGGTGCGCCAGTCGCGCGAGTCGATGAGCTGGAGGATGCCGGCGCCGTAGGTGCCGGGCCGGGAGCCGAAGATACGGGTGGTGGCGCGGCGTTCGTCGCCGTGCTCGGCGAGGTCGGCCTGGGCGTGGGCGCGGACGAAGTTGTCGTCGGCCGGCTCGTCGAGGGAGGCGGCGAGGCGGACGGCGTCGTCCAGGAGCCCGATGGTGTGCGGGAAGGCGTCCCGGAAGAAGCCCGAGATGCGCAGCGTCACGTCGATCCGGGGCCGGCCCAGCTCGGCGAGCGGGATCGCCTCCAGGCCGGTGACGCGGCGGGAGGCGTCGTCCCAGACGGGGCGGACGCCGAGGAGCGCGAGGGCCTCGGCGACGTCGTCGCCGGCGGTGCGCATGGCGCTGGTGCCCCACAGGGACAGGCCGACGGAGTCGGGCCACGCGCCGTTGTCGTCGCGGTAGCGGGTCAGCAGCGACTCGGCGAGCGCCTGGCCCGTCTCCCACGCGAGGCGGGAGGGGACGGCCTTGGGGTCGACGGAGTAGAAGTTGCGGCCGGTCGGCAGGACGTTGACCAGGCCGCGCAGCGGCGAGCCGGACGGTCCGGCCGGGACGAACCCGCCGTTCAGGGCGTGCACGGCGTGGTCCAGCTCGTCGGTGGTGGCGGCGAGGCGCGGGACGACCTGGCGGGCGGCGAAGTCGAGGACGGCGGCGACGGCGTCGTCGTAGCCCTCGGCGACCGTGGCGACGGCGGCCGGGTTCCAGTCGGCGGCCTCCATGGCCTCCACCAGGGCGCGGGCCTTGGCCTCGGCCTCGTCGGCGCCGGTGCGGGTGGCGGCGGACTCGTCCAGGCCGAGGGCCTCGCGGAGGCCGGGCAGGGACTGGGTGCCGCCCCAGATCTGGCGGGCGCGGAGGATGGACAGGACCAGGTTGACCCGCTCGGGGCCGGTGGGGGCGCCGCCGAGGACGTGCAGCCCGTCACGGATCTGGGCGTCCTTGACCTCGCACAGCCAGCCGTCGACGTGCAGCAGGAAGTCGTCGAACCCGTCGTCGTCCGGGCGGTCCTCCAGACCGAGGTCGTGGTCGAGCTTGGCGGCCTGGATGAGCGTCCAGATCTGGGCGCGGATGGCCGGCAGCTTGGACGGGTCCATGGAGGAGATCTGCGCGTACTCGTCGAGCAACTGCTCCAGGCGGGTGATGTCGCCGTACGACTCGGCGCGGGCCATCGGCGGCACCAGGTGGTCGACGAGCGTGGCGTGCACGCGGCGCTTGGCCTGGGTGCCCTCGCCCGGGTCGTTGACCAGGAACGGGTAGACCAGCGGGATGTCGCCGAGGGCCGCGTCGGGGCCGCAGGCGGCGGACAGGCCGGCGTTCTTGCCGGGCAGCCACTCCAGGTTGCCGTGCTTGCCGAGGTGGACCATCGCGTCGGCGCCGAAGCCGCCGTCCTCGGCGCGGGCGGCGATCCAGCGGTAGGCGGCCAGGTAGTGGTGCGACGGCGGCAGGTCCGGGTCGTGGTAGATCGCGATCGGGTTCTCGCCGAAGCCGCGCGGCGGCTGGATCAGGATGAGGAGGTTCCCGCGCCGCAGGGCGGCGAGGACGATGTCGCCCTCCGGGTTGCGGGAGCGGTCCAGGAACATCTCGCCGGGCGGCGGGCCCCAGTGCCGCTCGACCTGCTCGCGCAGCTCCGCCGGCAGGGCGGCGTACCAGCGCTTGTAGTCGGCGGCCGGGATGCGGACCGGGTTCTTGGCGAGCTGCTCCTCGGTGAGCCAGTCCTGGTCGTGGCCGCCGGCCTCGATCAGGGCGTAGATCAGCTCGTCGCCGTCGCCGGACGCGAGGCCCGGGACGTCCTCGGCGCCGAAGTCGTAGCCCTCCTCGCGGAGCCGGCGCAGCAGTGCCACGGCGGAGGCGGGGGTGTCGAGGCCGACGGCGTTGCCGATGCGGGAGTGCTTGGTGGGGTACGCGGAGAGGACCAGCGCCAGGCGCTTGTCGGCGTTCGGGATGTGCCGCAGCCGGGCGTGCCGGACGGCGATCCCGGCGACGCGGGCGGCGCGCTCGGCGTCGGCGACGTACGCGGGCAGGCCGTCGGCGTCGATCTCCTTGAACGAGAACGGCACGGTGATGAGGCGGCCGTCGAACTCGGGGACGGCGACCTGGCTGGCGGCGTCGAGCGGGGAGAGGCCCTCGTCGTTCTCCTCCCAGGCGGCCCGCGAGCCGGTCAGGCACAGGGCCTGGAGGATCGGCACGTCCAGGGCGGCGAGGGCGCCGGCGTCCCAGGCCTCCTCGTCGCCGCCCGCCTGGGCCTCGGCGGGCTTGGTGCCGCCGGCGGCGAGGACGGTGGTGACGACCGCGTCGGCCGTGCGCAGGCTCTCCAGCAGCTCCGGCTCGGGGGCGCGCAGCGAGGCCACGTACAGCGGGAGGGCCTGGCCGCCGGCGTCCTCGATGGCGTCGCAGAGGGTGGAGACGAAGGCGGTGTTGCCGCTCATGTGGTGGGCGCGGTAGTAGAGCACGGCGACCACGGGGCCGGTGGTGGCGCGCGCGGTGCGCTCCAGGGGGCCCCAGGTGGGGGCGGCGGCCGGGGGCTCGAAGCCGTGGCCGGTGAGCAGGACGGTGTCGGAGAGGAAGCGGGCGAGCTGCTCCAGGTTGTCCGGACCGCCGTGGGCGAGGTAGGCGTGCGCCTCGGCCGCGATGCCGATCGGGACGGTGGAGGTCTCCATGAGCTGGGCGTCGGGGGCCTGTTCGCCGGTGAGGACGACCAGCGGCTTGCCGGTCGCGCGCAGCGCCTGGAGGCCGTCCTCCCAGGCGCGGATGCCGCCGAGGAGGCGTACGACGACGAGGTCGGCCCCGTCGAGGAGGCCCGGGAGGTCGTCCATCGGGAGCCGGGCGGGGTTGGCGAACCGGTACGCGACGGGGCCGCCGGCCGCGCGGGCGCTGAGCAGGTCGGTGTCGGAGTGCGACAGCAGCAGGATCGTCGTGGCGGGCGCCGGGGCGGGCGCCGTCTCGGGCGTGGTCGCGTGCGTCATGACGTGCGCAGGCCTTCCTCGGGGTGTCCGCGCCCCGGGTGGTCGTAGGACGGCGGGAGTTCCTGACTCGTCCGGTTTCCGGCCGGACTCACAGTGGCGGGACCGCGCCGGATTCTCACCGGGCTTCCTCCCTAGGGCCCTGGGACCCTGTGCCGTCTGCATAGTAGAGGCTGCGCGTATGCTCGCCGCCATGCCGCCCAGCTCACCAAATCCCCAGGACCGGGGTGAAGCGCACATACGGGACCGTGTCCGCGAGCGCGGTGACGCGTGCCCCGGTGCGCTCCGGCTGCACCGGGCCGACGACGGGTCGCTGGCCCGGCTCCGCCTCCCCACCGGCGTTCTGACGCACCGTCAAGTCCTGGCGCTGGCCGACGCGGCGGACCGCCTGGGCGACGGGCACCTCTCCCTCACCTCGCGCGGCAACGTGGAGTTGAGGGGCCTCGGGGAAGGCTGCGGACTCGGGCTGGTGGACCTGCTGCGGGACGCCGGACTGCTGCCGTCCGAACGGCACGAGCGGGTACGGAACATGGTGGTCTCGCCGCTCGCCGGCGCCGGCGTGCAGGCGTGGGCCGCGCGCCTGGACGAGCTGTTGTGCGCCGAGGACTGGACGCCGGAGCTCTCCGGCCGCTTCCTGTTCGCCGTGGACGACGGGCGGGGCGACGTGGCGGGCCTGGCCGCCGATGTGACGTTGATCGCAGAGCCCGCCGGGACCGGCCTGGTCCGGGTGGGGCGTACGACCCACCGGGTGTCCTCCGCCGACGCGCCCCGCGCCGCGCTCGCGGCGGCCGGGGCGTTCCTGGCGGCGGCCCGCGCGGCCGGCACCGGCGCCTGGCGGGTGCGGGAGCTGCCGGCTGGGCAGGACGTGGACGTGGACGGACACCTGCGCCGGGCCGGCGTCGCGGCGGAGCCCGTACCGGACGCGGCGTTCCCCACGTGCCCCCCGCCCGCGCCCGGAACGGCCGGCGACGGCATGCTGTCCGTCCTGGCCCGCCTCGGCCGGGTGACCACCGCCCAGTTCCGCGCCCTGCTGCCCGCCGGGGAGGTGCGGGTCACCCCGTGGCGCGGGTTCGTCCTGCCCGGCTTCACCGACCCGGCGGCGGCCCGCGAGCGGCTGCGCGCCCTGGACGGGGCCGGGTTCATCACCCGTACCGACTCCCCCTGGATCGGCGTCACCGCGTGCACCGGGCGCCCCGGCTGCGCCAAGTCCCTCTCCGACGTACGGGCGGACGCCCGGCCCCGCGAGGGCGCCCTGCCCGTCCACTGGTCCGGCTGCGCACGCCGCTGCGGCCACCCCCAGGGCGCGTGGACCGACATGGTGGCGACCGGCGAGGGCGCGTACCAGCCGACCGTACAAGGACCGACGAAATGAGCGAGAGCAGAGTGTTCGACTACGAGAAGGACGGGGCGGAGATCTACCGCCAGTCCTTTGCCACGATCCGCGCCGAGGCGGATCTCGCGGGCCTGCCGGCCGACGTCAGCCAGGTCGCCGTGCGGATGATCCACGCGTGCGGCATGGTCGACCTCGTCCGCGACCTGGCCTACACGCCGGACGTGGTGGCCCGCGCCCGCGAGGCGCTGCGCGCCGGCGCGCCGATCCTGTGCGACGCGCAGATGGTCGCCAGCGGCGTCACGCGCAAGCGGCTGCCCGCCGGCAACGACGTGGTCTGCACGCTCTCGGACCCGTCCGTCCCGGCGCTCGCCGCCGAACTCGGCACCACCCGCAGCGCGGCCGCCATGGAGCTGTGGCGCGACCGGCTCGAAGGGTCCGTCGTCGCGGTGGGCAACGCCCCGACCGCGCTGTTCCGGCTGCTGGAGATGATCGAGGCGGGCGCGCCCCGCCCGGCGGCCGTCATCGGCATACCGGTCGGGTTCATCGGGGCGGCCGAGTCCAAGGACGCGCTGGCCGCCTTCCCGGGCCTGGAGCACCTGGTGGTGCGCGGCCGGCGGGGTGGCAGCGCGATGGCGGCGGCGGCGATCAACGCGATCGCGCACGAGGCGGAGATCCAGGCATGAGCGGCAAGCTGTACGGCGTGGGGCTCGGCCCCGGCGACCCGAATCTGATGACGGTCGCGGCGGTGAAGGCCATCGCGGCCGCCGACGTGATCGCGTACCACTGCGCCCGCCACGGCCGTTCCATCGCCCGTTCCATCGCGGCCGAGCACATCCGCGAGGACCACGTCGAGGAACGCCTGATGTACCCGCTGACCGTCGAGACGACGGACCACCCGGGCGGGTACCGGGGTGCGCTGAACGACTTCTACGAGGAGGCGTCGGCGCGGCTGGCCGCCCACCTGGACGCGGGCCGCACGGTCGCCGTCCTCGCCGAGGGCGACCCGCTGTTCTACGGCTCCTACCAGCACATGCACAAGCGGCTGGCGGACCGGTACGACACCGAGGTCATCCCCGGTGTCACCTCGGTGAGCGCGTCGGCGGCCCGGCTGGGCAAGCCGCTGTGCGAGGCGGAGGAGATCCTGACGATCATCCCCGGCACGCTGCCGGAGGAGGAACTGACGGCCCGCCTGGCGGCCACCGACTCGGCCGTCGTCATGAAGCTGGGCCGGACGTTCCCGACGGTACGGCGCGCCCTGGAGCGGGCGGGCCGGCTGGACGACGCCCACTACGTGGAGCGGGCCACGATGGCCGGCGAACGGACCGGCGCCCTGGCGGACGTCGACCCCGGATCGGTCCCCTACTTCTCCGTGGCGGTGCTCCCGTCGCGCGTCGACTCCGGCCCGGCCGTGCCCGCCTCGGGCGAGGTCGTGGTCGTCGGCACCGGCCCGGCGGGCCCCCTGTGGCTGACGCCCGAGACCCGGGGCGCGCTCGCCTCGGCGACCGACCTGGTGGGCTACACCACCTACCTGGACCGGGTCCCCGTGCGCCCCGGCCAGGAGCGGCACGGCTCGGACAACAAGGTCGAGTCGGAGCGCGCCGAGTTCGCCCTGGACCTGGCCCGCCGCGGGCGCCGGGTGGCGGTGGTGTCGGGCGGCGACCCGGGCGTGTTCGCCATGGCCACGGCCGTCCTGGAGGTCGCCTCCCAGGACCCGTACCTGGACGTCCCGGTCCGCGTCCTGCCCGGCGTGACCGCCGCGAACGCCGCCGCCGCGAAGGCGGGCGCCCCGCTGGGCCACGACTACGCCACCCTCTCCCTGTCGGACCGGCTCAAGCCCTGGGAGGTCATCGCCGAGCGCCTCCGCGCGGCGGCCGCCGCCGACCTGGTGCTCGCCCTCTACAACCCGGGCTCCGCCAGCCGCACCTGGCAGGTCGCCAAGGCCCGCGAACTCCTCCTGGAACTCCGGGCCCCCGACACCCCGGTGGTCGTCGCCCGCGACGTGGGCGGCCCGGAGGAGTCCGTCCGCGTCCTCCCGCTCGCGGACCTGGACCCGGCGGAGGTCGACATGCGGACCCTGCTCCTCATCGGCTCCTCCCAGACCCAGGCGGTCCGCCGCGCCGACGGCACCACGATCGCCTGGACCCCCCGCAGGTACCCGGAGGCGTAACCCCGCCGGGGCCGGCGTCACCGCGACGCCGGCCCCCGCGCCCTTCCCGCCGCCACGGCATGCCGGCGCGGTGCCGCCGCCGGTACCCTCCGCCCCCACCTGCCGCCCTTACCGGGCGTCATGTCACGGCCACCCATTTTTTCGCGGTTCCGCACAGACCCCGGGCCTTGGACGCTAGGGTTCCGGAACAGTACATGTGTGACGCACCACACACTGTTTTCCGCTGGCTGCCGGGGTGCGTCCCGAGGCGGCTGTGCATCTGGGGGGCCGCATGCACACGATGGTCAAGGGCGCCAACATCGGTCTGTCGGCGCTCAGTGCGGACACCGGTTCCGTGACGGTGGGGCTGAGTTGGAGCAGCAGCACCGGTGAGGGCGACGCCGACGTGTCCGTGCTCCTGCTGAACGGCACCGGAAAGGTGCGCAGCGACGCCGACTTCTACTTCTACAACAACCCGGTCGCCGACGACGGAAGCGTGCAGCTTCTGGGCAAGACGCCCACCCCCGACGGCAGCGTGGACCGGATCAGCTTCGACCTGGAGGCCGTACCGCCCGACGTCGAGCGGATCATCGTGGCCGCCAGCCGGTACGACGGAGCGCATTTCGGTGAGCTGGACGACCTGTGCCTGTCGCTCGTCGACGGTGCGGGAGAGGGACTGGTCCGCTTCCCCGTCGACGACGCCGGTGTGGTGAGCGCCTTCATCTTCGGGGAGCTGTACCGGCGGGCCGGTGAGTGGAAGTTCCGCGCCGTGGGTCAGGGATACCACTCCGGGCTGGTCGGCCTGGCGACGGACTTCGGTGTCGACATCGAGGACGACACGGAGGAGGACGTCCCCGAAGCCGGGCCGAAGGAGGAGACGGTGAGCGGCCCGGTGCCGCCCGTGGTCCGGGAAGCGGCGCACGTCCCGCCGCCCAGGGCCGGCGAGGCCGCCCCGGCGGGAGCGGCCGCGCCCAGGAAGCCCGCCCGGCCACGCGCCGCGAAGAAGAAGGTGACCCTCCCGAAGACCGTCAAGAAGTCCCTCGCCGAGAACGAGTCCTGGCGGACCGCCCGGCTCTTCCCCGTGACCGCGCTCAAGAGCGACCGGGAGCGCGAGACGCGGGCCACGTCGGTCCTGCTGTCGGTGATGGCCCAGGTGCCGGAGTTCGGCCGGCGCCTCACCGCCGGCTTCGGCGCACCGGCGGGACGAATGGAGACGTTCACCGAGGTGTCGCTGCCGCACGGCGACTCCCCGAGGCGTCCCGACGGCGTCATCCGCGTCGAACGCGCCGGAAAGCTGTGGACCGCCCTCGTCGAGACCAAGACGAACGGCAACCCGCTCAAGTCCGAGCAGGTACAGGCCTACGTCGACATCGCCGCACGACGCGGTTACGAGGCCGTGATCACGCTGTCCAACGATGTCGCCCTCGAGGGCAGTCCGCTGGTCGACATCAAGATCGACGGGCGGCGCAAGCACAAGGTGGCCCTCTGGCACCTGTCCTGGGCCGAAGTCGCCCACCAGGCCCAGATGCTGATCCGGCACGAGGGCGTCGGGAACGCGGCGCACGCCTGGCTGCTCCAGGAACTGCTGCACTACCTCCAGCACGACAACTCGGGATGCCACGGGTTCCAGAACATGGGAGCGGCGTGGGTGCCGGTGCGGAACGGGATCGACAACGAGACCCTGTGCCAGGGCGACGCGCGGGCCACGGAGGTCACCGAGAGCTGGGAGCGGCTGATCCGGCAGGTGTGTCTGCGCCTGGGCGGTGAACTGGGGCGGAAGGTGCTGCCCGTCCAGCGCGCCAGACGAGGTACGGATCCCCGTACCCGCCGTGCCGAGATGGCGGAGCGGCTCTGCCTGGAGGGACGGTTGCACGCCGAGCTGCGCATGGAGGACACGCAGGGGATCCTCGCCATCACGGCGGATCTGCGCACGGGCAAGCTGCGCACATCGATCGAGCTGCCGTCGGCAGAGCAGGGCTACCCGCTCACCAGGGCCAAACGCCTGATTCGCCAGTTGGCGGCCGCTCCGGCGGACCTGCACATCGAGACCCTGGTCGCGGGACCGGGAGTGGGGCCGAGGGGCACCTTGGAACGGCTGCGCCCCGAACCCGCGGACATCCTGCCGAAGGACGGCGCCGAGATCGTCGGCTTCCGGCTCTCCCTCTTCAAGGGCATGGGTACGGGGCGCGGCTCTGCCGAAACCGGGTTCATCCGCAGCGTGGACGAGGCCGTGGACCGCTTCCATGCCCAGGTCATCACCCACCTGGACCGACGCGGCTCGCACCGGGCTCAGGCCGAGGAGACGGCGGCCGACCGCTGACGTCAGCCGGCCGGGGCGGCGCGCCGGGGCGAACCAAGATCCTCCCTTCGGGGAACAGCAGGTGACTGTGTGGCCTGTTGGGGGGATGCGTGGTGGAGAGCCGTAGGTGGTTGCTGAAGGCCGCAGGGGGCGGTGCGGCGGCGGTGGCGTTGGCCGGAGGTGGGTTTCTGGTGGGACGGCGGGCTCCCGGCGAGCAGGTGGCGGTGCCCGGCGGGCTGCCGTTCACGTTCGCGGTGCGGGGTTTCCGGTGCGTGCTCGACGTGCCCGACGGGATGCGGCCGTGGCGGGACCGGGTGGCCCCGCGCGAGGACGAGGGGACGCACGACGGGGACGGGGTGCGGATGTTCCGGTGGAAAGGGGGGCTGCACGACCACCCGGTCGGGCAGATCCAGTACGGACTGGAGAACCTGGCCGCCCACCGGCGCAGCGGGGACGTGTTCTTCCTCGACCGGGCGCGGGCGCAGGCCGAGCGGGTGATGGCGCGGCGGCACGAGCGGCGCGGGGCGTGGTTCTTCCCGTACCCGTTCGACTTCACGCACGACGTGCACACCGGTGTCTCCTACGAGGCGCCCTGGTACTCCGGCATGGCGCAGGGCGAGGCGCTCAGCCTGTTCGCCCAGCTCGCCGGGCTCCCGGCCGTTCCGGCGGAGGCGCGGGAGCGGTACCGCCGGGCGGCCGACGGGGCGTTCCGGTCACTGCTGGCCGGGGACGGCGGACAGCCGTGGGTGGTGGCCCGGGACGAGACGGGCCACCTGTGGATCCACGAGTACCCGATCGACGCGCCGGGCACGTCCGACCACACGTACAACGGCTTCATGTTCGCCGCGCTCGGGCTGTGGGACTACTACGCGCTGACCCGCAGCCCACTGGCCGCCGACCTCTTCGACGGCTCGCTGACCACCCTCGCCGCGAACTTCCGGAACATGCGCAACCCCCGCTGGCTGTCGCACTACTGCCGTACACACGCCGTCCCGACGAAGTCGTACCACCCCGTGCACGTCACGCTGCTGCGCCGGCTGTCCTGGCTGTCCTGGCTGTCCGGCAGCGAACTGCTCGCCGCGCAGTCGGACCTGCTGGTGGACGACTACCCGGCGCCGTCGCTCGGGAAGGACGGCGGGCGGGTGCACCTCGCGGAGGGGACACACACGCTGTTCCGGTACGGCGACGACGGCACCGTCACCGGCACCCGAACCCTTGAGCTGGCCGGCCCGACCGAGGCCACCGCCTCGCACCGGATCCGGATCGAGGGGCGGGACGTGCACTACCTCCTCACGGAGGGTCCTGGCGCCGGCTGGTACGTGGCCGAGCGCTACCCGGCCGCGTACCTGCGGGGCGAGTGGTGCGCGTCCGACTACCTGCCGGCACGGCGGGCGCGGTTCCGGGCCGGGGTGAGCGTCGTGTGCCGCCGGGGCACGGAGGAGCGGACGGTGACGTACCCGAAGGACACTCCGGTGCGGTACGACCGCCGCGCCCTCGTCGACGGCCGCATGATGCTGCGCGCGGTCGACGGGGACGTCAAGGGCTGGTGGGTGCCGGGCTCCCAGCTGCTGGCGGGCTGACCCGGCTCCGGGGGCGGCTCGGCGGGAGTGCCGTCGCGCCGTTCGTCGCCCACACCGCGGCCTCCTCCGGGGTCGCCGCCAGCGGGACGCCGTCCGGGACCGGTGGGCGGCGGACCACGACGACGGGGACGCCCGCCTCGCGGGCCGCGGTGAGCTTGGGTGCCGTCGCCGCGCCGCCGCTGTCCTTGGTGACCAGGACGTCGACGGCGTACCGCCGCAGCACCTCCCGCTCGCCGTCCAGGCTGAACGGTCCCCGGTCGAGCAGGACCTCCATGTGCGGCGGGTACGGCGGTTCCGGGGCGTCCACCGAGCGGAGCAGGAACCAGGCGTCGGTGATGTGCGCGAAGGCGGCGACGCCCATGCGCCCCGTGGTGAGGAACACCCGGCGGCCCAGCGCGCGCGCCGTGTCCGCGGCCCCCGCCAGGGTGTCCACCGGATGCCAGTCGTCCCCGTCGACGGGGGCCCACCCGGGCCGGCGCAGGGCGAGCAGGGGAACATGGGCGTCGGCGGCCGCCTCGGCCGCATGGAAACTCATCGTGTCCGCGAAAGGATGGGTGGCGTCGATGACCGCGTCCACCTGGTGCTCGCGCAGCCACCGCGCCAGGCCCCCGGCCCCGCCGAACCCCCCGACGCGGACCTCGCCGGGGGGCAGCCTGGGCGCGGCGACGCGGCCGGCCAGCGAGCTGGTCACCCGGACGGCCGGGCGGTCGTGGAGCATCTCCGCGAGGCGGCGGGCCTCGGTCGTTCCGCCGAGGATCAGTACGTGCATCGGGAGCCGTCCATGAATACGAGTACGGGTGCCGGCGCGGCCGGAGCCGCGAGCGAGGGCGCGAGCGGGGGACGCAGCGCCCAACTCAAGCACACCGGTCTCCGGTCCGGATGGACGACCGGGGCGTGCGCGACGGCGGCGGCGACCGCCGCGTACACCGCCCTGCTGACGGGGGACTTCCCCGACCCGGTGACGATCACGCTCCCGAAGGGCCACACCCCGGCGTTCGCGCTGGCGGCGGAGGAGCTGACGGACGCGTACGCCATGGCCGGGATCGTGAAGGACGCCGGCGACGACCCGGACGTGACCCACGGGGCCCTGGTCCGTGCCACCGTCCGGCTCCTGCCGGCCGGCTCCGGGGTGGTGTTCCGGGCGGGTACGGGGGTGGGGACGGTGACCCGGCCCGGCCTGCCGCTGGAGGTGGGCGAGCCCGCGATCAACCCGGTGCCCCGGCGGCTGGTGCGCGAGCACGTGGCGGAGGTCGCGGCGGCGCACGGCGGCACCGGGGACGTCGAGGTCACCGTCTCGGTCGACGACGGGGAGGAGATCGCCCGCTCGACGTGGAACCCGCGCCTCGGGATCCTCGGCGGGCTGTCGATCCTGGGCACGACCGGGGTCGTCGTGCCGTACTCGTGCTCCGCCTGGATCGACTCCATTCGGCGCGGGGTGGACGTGGCGCGGGCGGCGGGCCGCCGGCACGTCGCCGGGTGCACCGGCTCGACGTCGGAGCGGACGGTCACGTCCCTGTACGGGCTCCCCGAGGACGCCCTGCTGGACATGGGCGACTTCGCGGGCGCGGTGCTGAAGTACGTACGCCGGCACCCGGTCGACCGGCTGACCGTCTGCGGCGGCTTCGCGAAGCTGTCCAAGCTGGCGGCGGGGCACCTGGACCTGCACTCGGCGCGCTCCCAGGTCGACAAGGGCTTCCTGGCGGAGCTGGCCAGCCGCGGCGGCGCCGACGAGGACCTGGCGGCTCGGGTGGCGGCCGCCAACACGGGGCTCGCCGCGCTCCAGTTGTGCGCCGCGGCCGGTGTGCCGCTGGGCGACCTCGTCGCCGAGACGGCCCGCGACCAGGCCCTCGAGGTGCTGCGCGGCGCGCCCGTCACGGTCGACGTGGTGTGCATCGACCGCGCGGGCACGGTGGTGGGGCGCAGCGAGCCCAGGGGCCTTCAGCAGATGTGACGGTCCCGCTCCGGCGAGTACAGGTGGCTGTCGCGGAACTGCGTCGCCGCGAGGGTGCGGCCGACCAGGATGACGGCCGTGCGCGTGATGCCGGCCTCCTTGGTGGCGGCGGCGATGTCGGCGAGCGTGCCGCGCAGGATGACCTCGTCCGGGCGGCTGGCCATCGCGACCACGGCGGCCGGGCAGTCGGCGCCGTAGTGCGGGGTGAGCTCGGCGACGACCCGGTCGACGTACCGGGCCGCGAGGTGCAGCACCAGCAGGGCCCCGCTGCGGCCCAGGGTGGCCAGGTCCTCGCCCTCGGGCATGGCGGTGGCCTGCTCGGCGATCCGGGTGAGGATGACCGTCTGGCCCACGGTCGGCACGGTCAGCTCCCGCTTCAGCGCGGCCGCGGCGGCCGCGAAGGCCGGGACGCCGGGGACGACCTCGTACGGGACACCCACCGCGTCCAGCCGCCGCATCTGCTCCGCGACCGCGCTGAAGACGGCCGGGTCGCCCGAGTGGAGGCGGGCCACGTCGTGGCCCGCCTCGTGGGCGCGGACCAGCTCGGCGGTGATGGCGTCCAGGTCGAGGCGGGCCGTGTCGACGAGCCGGGCGCCGGGCGGGCACTCGGCGAGCAGCTCGCGGGGGACGAGGGACCCGGCGTACAGGCACACCTGGCAGGAGGCGAGGGTGCGGGCGCCGCGCACGGTGATGAGGTCGGCGGCGCCGGGGCCCGCACCGATGAAGTAGACGGTCATCCTTCGGTCTCCTGCTTGGTTACGGACCATTGCGTGACCGGCATGGCCTGGCGCCAGCCGGTGAAGCCGCCCACCGGGACGGCGTGGGCGACGGCGAGCCGGACCAGTTCGCCGCCGTGGCGGCGGTACCGGTCGGCGAGCAGCGCCTCGGATTCGAGGGTCACGGTGTTGGCGACCAGCCGCCCGCCCGGTCCGAGGGCCGCCCAGCAGGCGTCCAGCAGGCCGGGGGCGGTGAGCCCGCCGCCGATGAACACGGCGTCGGGGGTGTCCAGTTCCGCCAGTCCGGCGGGTGCCGCGGCGGTGACGACCTCCAGGGCGGGTACGCCGAGGGCGGCCGCGTTGCGGGCGATGCGGGCGGCCCGCTCGGGCGACCGTTCCACCGTGACGGCACGGCAGGTGCGGTGCGTGCGCATCCATTCGATGCCGATCGAGCCGGACCCTCCGCCGATGTCCCACAGCAGTTCGCCGGGCGCGGGCGCCAGGGCGGCGAGGGTCGCGGCGCGGACGTGCCGCTTGGTGAGCTGGCCGTCGTTCTCGTACGCCTCGTCGGGCAGTCCGGGTACGGCGCCCAGGCGCGGGGCGGCGGGGTCGCGCACGCACGCGACGGCGATGACGTTCAGGGGGTCGCCGGGCGGGTGCGGCCAGTGGTCGGCGGTGCCGGCCAGGTGGTTCTCGCGGTCGGAGCCGAGCTGTTCGAGGACGGTCAGCCGGCTGGGCCCGTAGCCCCGGTCGCGCAGCAGGCCGGCGACCTCGCCGGGGGTGGCCGCGCCGGCGCTGAGCACCAGCAGCCGGCGCCCGTCGTGGAGCGCGGCGGCCAGGGAGGCGAGGGGGCGCCCGACGAGCGTGACGGTCTCGGTGTCCTCCAGCGGCCAGCCGAGGCGGGCGCACGCGTAGGAGACGGAGGACGGGTGCGGCAGGACGCGCAGCCGCCCGGGGCCGGCCGTCTCGGCGAGGGCGCGGCCGATCCCGTAGAACATGGGGTCGCCGCTGGCGAGCACCGCGAGGCGGCGGCCGTCGCGGGTGTGCTCGGCCAGCAGGGCGGGTACGGCGGGGCGCAGCGGGGACGGCCAGGCGATCCGCTCGGCGCGGCACTCGGCGGGCAGCAGGGCGAGCTGCCGGTCGCCGCCGATGACGGCGTCGGCGGCCCGCAGGGCGGCCCGGGAGGCGTCGGGAAGCCCGGTCCAGCCGTCCGCGCCGATACCGACGACGGTCACGGGCGGGGCGGGGGCGGTCACGGGGCCGGGGCTGCTCACGGGCTGGAACCCTACCCGCCGGTCGTCGCGCCCTAGGGTCGGGGGCATGACCGACCGTACGCCCGGTGGCGCCCCGCTCGATCTGACGCTGCTGCGCACGTTCCTGGCCGTGCACCGCTCCGGTTCGTTCACGGCCGCGGCGCGGCTGGTGGGCCTGTCGCAGCCCACGGTGACCGCGCAGATCCGGGCGCTGGAGCGGCGGCTCGGGCGGGAGCTGTTCACCCGGTTGCCGCGCGGGGTGGCGCCGACGGCGGTGGCGGACGGGCTCGCCGCCCGGGTGGCCGAGCCGCTGGACGCGCTGGAGGCGGTGACCGGTGGCGGCCCGTCGGAGGGCGAGGCCGAGCCCGTACGGCTGGCGGGGCCGGCCGAGCTGCTGTGCGTGCGGGTGCTGCCCGCGCTGGCGGCGGTGGTGGCGGGGCGGGGCGTGGTGCTGCGGGTGGCGACGGGGCTGACCGACGGGTTGCTGGACGGGCTGCGGGCGGGCCACCACGACCTGGTGATCGCCACGTACCGGCCGAGGGGGCGGGCGCTGGTGGCGGTGCCGCTGATGGACGAGGAGTTCGTGCTGGTCGCCGCACCGGTGTGGGAGGACGCGATCGGGACGGGGCGGGTGGCGGCGGAGGGCGCGGCGGCGCTGCGGGGCGTGCCGCTGGTGGCGTACGCGGAGGACCTGCCGATCACCCGGCGCTACTGGCGGCACGTCTTCGGCACCCGGCTGACCGCCCGGCCGTCGCTGACGGTGCCGGACCTGCGGGGCGTGCTGGCGGCGGTGGCGGCGGGCGCGGGGGTGGCGGTGCTGCCGCGGTACCTGTGCCTGGACGAGCTGGCGTCGGGGGCCCTGGTGCCGCTGCTGTCGCCGGAGGACCCGCCGATCAACACGGCGTACCTGGTGCGGCGGCCGGGCACGGTGGACCACCCGCACCTGGCGCTGGTGGCGGACCTGCTGCTGCGGGAGGCGCGGGGCTGGTGAGCCCGGAGCGCCGCGCGGGTCACTTGGCGGCGTGCTCGCCGACGTAGAAGAGGAGCCAGACGAACCCGGCGAACAGGTGCGTGACGAAGACGTACACGAAGACGCGCAGCGCCACGCCGCGCTCCTTCCACTGCTCGCTCTCGGTCACGGCGTCTCCCGGGGGTCGGTGCGGGGCCGGTCCGGCCCCGGTCCGGGCCCGTCCGGCGGGGGACCCGGCCTTCAGCGTACGGGGCGGAATACCCGGCCGGCGGTCACCGTTCCCCTGGTAGTTTAAGATTCAATCAATGAGTCGCCGACCGCCCTGCGCCCGGCGACCGACCACGAGAGGTGAGCGCGATGCAGTTCGGGATCTTCACCGTCGGTGACGTGACGCCCGACCCGACCACCGGCCGCACCCCGACCGAGCACGAGCGGATCAAGGCCATGGTCACCCTCGCGCTCAAGGCCGAGGAGGTCGGCCTGGACGTCTTCGCCACCGGCGAGCACCACAACCCGCCGTTCGTCCCGTCGTCCCCCACCACGATGCTGGGCCACATCGCCGCCCGCACCGAGCACCTGGTCCTGTCCACCTCGACGACCCTGATCACCACCAACGACCCGGTGAAGATCGCCGAGGACTACGCGATGCTCCAGCACCTGGCCGACGGGCGCGTCGACCTGATGATGGGGCGCGGCAACACCGGCCCGGTCTACCCCTGGTTCGGCCAGGACATCCGCCAGGGCATCCCGCTCGCCGTCGAGAACTACGCGCTCCTGCACCGGCTGTGGCGGGAGGACGTCGTCGACTGGGAGGGCCGCTTCCGCACGCCCCTCCAGGGCTTCACCTCCACCCCGCGCCCGCTGGACGGCGTCCCGCCCTTCGTCTGGCACGGCTCCATCCGCTCGCCCGAGATCGCCGAGCAGGCCGCGTACTACGGGGACGGCTTCTTCCACAACAACATCTTCTGGCCCCAGGAGCACACCCGGAAGATGGTCGAGCTCTACCGGCGGCGGTACGCCCACTACGGCCACGGCACCCCCGAGCAGGCCGTCGTGGGACTGGGCGGCCAGGTGTTCATGCGGAAGAACTCCCAGGACGCGGTACGGGAGTTCCGGCCGTACTTCGACAACGCGCCCGTCTACGGGCACGGACCCTCCCTGGAGGAGTTCACCGAGCAGACCCCGCTGACCGTCGGCTCCCCGCAGGAGGTCATCGAGCGCACGCTCGGCTTCCGGGAGACCGTCGGCGACTACCAGCGCCAGCTCTTCCTGATGGACCACGCCGGACTGCCGCTGAAGACCGTGCTGGAGCAGCTCGACATCCTCGGCGAACAGGTCGTGCCGGTCCTCCGCGAGGAGTTCGCCCGGCTGCGCCCGGCCGGCGTCCCCGAGACCGCCCCGGCCCACCCCGCCACCACACGTGGCACCACGCCCCGCAAGGAGTTCGCATGAGGCTCACCGTCGTGTCCGCCGGGCTGAGCACCCCCTCGTCCACCCGCCTGCTGGCCGACCGGCTCACCGAGGCGGTCCGCGCCCGGCTGCCGGAGGCGGAGGTGGAGGTCGTCGAACTGCGCGGCCTGGCCCTGGACATCGCCAAGCACCTGGTCACCGGCTTCCCGCCGGCCGCGCTGGGCTCCGCGCTCGACGCTGTGGCCGGGGCGGACGGGCTGATCGCGGTGACGCCCGTGTTCAACGCCTCGTACAGCGGCCTGTTCAAGTCCTTCTTCGACCTGGTCGACCGGGACGCCCTGAACGGCACGCCGGTCCTCCTCGCCGCCACGGGCGGCACCGCCCGCCACTCGCTGGTCCTGGACCACGCGCTGCGGCCGCTGTTCGCCCACCTTCGGGCCCAGCCCACGGCCACGGCCGTGTACGCCGCGTCCGAGGACTGGGGCTCGCCCGGACCGGACGCCTCCGGGTACGGCGAGGGGCTGGCGTCCCGCGTCGACCGGGCGGCCGGCGAACTGGCCGCCCGGATGACCGCCCGGCCCGCGCGCCCCGGCGCCCCCGGACGTCGTGCCCTTCGCACAGCACCTGGCCCGGCTGGGCGGCTGACGGCGGGCGGCTACTCGTGGGTGTAGAAGGCGTAGAACGCCGCCAGGCCCGCGCCCGCCGCCGTCAGGAGGGAGACCACGGCCACCGTGAGGACGCTGTTGCCGGACAGGCTGTAGAGGAACCCCACGCTGAGGCCGACGAGGAGGCCGAAGGCGGCCGCCCTGAGTTCGCGCGGCAGGGCGTGGCGGATGCTGAGATAGGCGAACCAGAGGACGCCGAAGACCACCATGCTCACCACGGCGAGCACGGCCTGGCCGCCGGTGAAGGCACCGTCGCCGTGACGGACGATGACCTCGGCGTAGAGGCCGTAGAGAACGGCGCACACGGCGAGCACCGCGAGGGTGGACCGGTGGAGGCGGGGACGGGCCGCCCGCTCCCCGGTGCGGCGGTGTCGTCCCGGCAGCGTGACGTGTGAGGCCATGGCGTGCTCCTTCCGCTGACCTCCCTCCAGGGCACACCCCCGGTCCCCTCCCGGCAAGTGGATCAGCGGGGCGGGGGACCGCGGCGGGCCGGCCGTGAGAGGGTGTCCGCTTGGCCGTTCCGTACACCTCCCGACCGTTGCGCCGGGCCGCCGCGTGGGCCGCCGGGGTGCTGCTCGTCGTGCCCACCGCCGTGGCCGGGTGCCGGCTGGCCGGCACCGACGCCGTCACCCCCGTACCGCAACTGCTGGCCCTGCTGCCCTGGCTCGCCGTGCCCGCCGGGGCGGCCCTCCTCGTGTCGCTCCCCGCCCGCCGGCCGGCCCTGACCGCCTGGGCCGCCGCGGTGCTCGCCGCGACGCTCTGGTCCGCCCGGCCGTACGGCCCGGACGCCACGCCCGCGGACGGTCCCGTCACCGGGCGGCTGCGGGTGCTCGCCGCCAACACCGAGTTCGGCAACGCGGCCGGCGACCTGCTCGCCACCGTCCGGCGCGAACGCCCCGACCTGGTCTTCGTCTCCGAGTGCGACCCCGCCTGCGCCCGCACGCTGAGCGTCCACTTCCCCTACGGCGCCCAGGTCGCCGCCGCCGGGTCCGCCGGCTCCGTCATCCTCGGCACCACCCCGCTGACCGCCGAACCCGCCCTGCCCGGCACCACCATGGGCATGCCGGGCGCCACCGTGCGCGTCGGCGGCGAGGACGTGACGCTCCGCCTCGCCCACCCCATGCCGCCACTCCCCGGCCAGGTCGGCCTCTGGAAGCACGAGCTGGCCCTCCTCCGGGACTTCGCCGCCGCCCACCGGGGCCGCCCCCTCATCCTGGCCGGCGACTTCAACGCCACCCAGGACCACGCCGCCTTCCGCGCCGTCCTCGACGCCGGGGACCTGCACGACTCCGCGCGCCTCGCCGGCGCCGCCCGGACCGGGACCTGGCCGCGGGGAGGCACGCCACCGCCGTTCGCGCAGATCGACCACGTCCTGGTCAGCGGCGACTTCACGGTGCGCGGCGCCCGGTTCCTCGACCTGCCCCGCACCGACCACCGCGCCCTCCTCGTCGACCTCGACCTGCGTGCCCGCCCCTGATCCGGGAAGGTGGGGACCATGGACAACGAGCAGTGCGGCGATGCCCCGGACGCCACGGCAGGCCGGCCGCCCGGTGAGCCGGAGGGCTACCTCAGCTGAGCGCCACCACCGCGCACCTCGCGCCGCCCGAGTGGCTGGTGCGCGGACTGCGCCCGCAGCCCACGCCCGTCCCCTGGGCGACCGTCGCCCGCGCCGCCGTCGCCCTCGCCGCGCCCCTCGCCGCCGGGCTCGCGGCCGGCCGCTCACCGAGCCGCCGCCCACCGGGACGCGCGCGGCCGCTTGGTGGCCGCTGTGCGTGGCGGTGGAGCGGATCGCCGACGCCACGACGGCCGCCCGGGTACGCGTCGGCCAGGGCGCGCCGGCACCCGGCGCCGGGGAGGTCGCGCGCGTCGAGGGGGAGTTGCGCGAGCTGGCGGGGACGCTGCGCCCCGGCCACGCCCTGGTGGGCGTCCGCGCGGGGCCAGCGGCCGGCGAGGGGAACGATCAGGTCAGGGACGAGGACGGCGTACTGGCTCCGCTCCGCCAGGAGGTCGGGGCCGCCCGCGCCATCGTTTCGCCCCACCCGGACGAACCCTGACCCGGTTTCCGGCGCCCGTCGCCGCCTCTCCCGCCCCAACAGACCCATCCTGCACCACCCGTAACGCGGCGATACATTCCGGACGTCATCCTTCCGGGTGGCGTCACCGCACCGCGTCCGCCCGACTACGATGCGCTCGGCCCACGCGTGCCGCCCCCTCCCGCGGTGTGCGCGGTCCGCTCCCGCTCCACCGCCATATGCCGTGCCATACAAGGACGTCCGTCATGCGCAGCAGCTCAAGCAAGGCTTCCAGCAGGCCTCCCGGGCGGGGGCTCCAACCCAATGTCCTCGGCACGTTCGACACCGTCGTGATGGCCGTCGCCGGCAGCGCGCCCGCCTATTCGCTGGCCGCCACCTCCGCCGTCCTGGTCGGCACCGTCGGCTTCGCGGCACCCGCCGCGCTGCTGTACTGCGCCGTCCCGATGCTGGGCATCGTGCTGGCGTTCAGCCGGCTCGGCCGGATCGACGTCAACGCCGGTGCCAGCTACTCCTGGGTGGGCCGGACGCTGCACCCCGCGCTGGGCTTCCTGTCCGGGTGGGCGCTGATCGTGGCCGCGACGCTCTTCATGGTGGCCGGTTCGCTGCCGGCCGGGCAGCTCACCCTGGAGCTCCTGGCCCCCGGGCTGGCCGGCGACACCGCGGCGGCCACCGCCGTCGGCGCGGGCTGGTTCCTGATCATGCTGCTGGTGGTCCTGGGCGGCGCCCGGCTCACCGTACGGGCGCAGCTCCTGCTCACCGGCGTCGAGTTGCTGATCCTGCTGCTGTTCATCGTCGGCGTGGTGCTGCACCGTGGCGCGGCCGCCGCCTTCGACTGGTCCTGGCTGGGGTTCTCGCACTTCGACGGGGTGTCCGGTTTCGCCTCCGGGGCGCTGATCGCCGCCTTCTCCTACTGGGGCTGGGACGTGACCAGCAACCTGAGCGAGGAGACCCGCGACAGCCGCCGCACGGCCGGCTTCGCGGCGCTCGTGGGGATCGGGGTGGTGTTCCTGCTCTTCGAGGCGTTCACGATCGCCGTCAACGTGGTCCTGTCGGCGGAGGAGATCGGCGCGGGCGGGGCGAACGTACTGGCGCTGCTCGGTGACGCCGTCTGGCCGGGCGTGGGCGGCAAGCTGCTGATCGTGGCGGTGATGCTGTCGAGCGTCGCCACCCTGGAGACCACCCTCATCCAGGTCACCCGGTCGCTGTTCGCGATGGGCCGGGACCGGACGATGCCGGCCGCCCTCGGCGCGGTGCACCGCCGCTGGAACACCCCGTGGGTGGCGATCGCGGTGGTGGGGGCGGTGGCGCTGGTGATGTTCGTGGCGGCGACGGCCCTCGGTTCGGTCGGCGACATCCTGGACAACGCCGTCAACGCCATGGGGCTCCAGATCGCCTTCTATTACGGGCTGGCCGGTCTCGCCGCCGTGGTGGCCTACCGTGGGCTGCTGCTGAAGTCCGTGCGCGACTTCGTCCTCGGGGGCGCGTGGCCGCTGGCCGGCGCCGTCTTCATGTTCTGGATCTTCTACGAGTCGCTGGGCGAGCTCAGCGGCACCACGGTCGCGATCGGCCTGGGCGGTCTGGGAGCGGGGATCGTCCCCATGGTCCGGTACTGGCGGAAGGGCAGCGCGTACTACCGCCCCGCCCGGCTGGACGCGGCCCGCGCGATGGCGGCGTCGGGTCCGTACGACCTGCCCCGGCAGCACCAGCGGGCGGACGGGAACGAAACGCTGGCGACCGACTTCTAAGAGAAGGACGGGAATTCACGACAGGACCGCGCTTTCGACGGGGGACAGGGAATTGGCCGTACGCCGCAGTCGCCGCTCCATGCGTTTCGCGCCCGACTTCGACCCGGACTCGGGTGACCGGGCGCTCACCGACGCCCGCCACGACATCGTTATCGGACGCTGGCAGGGCGTGCGTGACCTGCTGCGGGACACCGGGGACGACTGGGCCCTCCGTACGCACCGGCTGCGGCTGCTGTCCCACGCGGCCGCCGACAGCACCGCCGTGGAGGCGTGGCGGGCGGCCGAGCCGGACGATCCGGACGCGGCCGTGCTGCGGGCGGCGACCGAGGTCGTACGGGTCTTCAACCGGGCGATCGCGGCGGGCCGGGGCACGGCGGTGGACCGGTCCCGGCTCGACGTGACGGTCATGGCCTGCCTGGGCGCCGCCGACGCGCGGCCGGCCGACCCCATGCCGTGGGTGTCGCTGCTGACCGTGGCGCGGCTGTACGAGGGCGGGGTGGGGCGGGTGGAGCTGCGGCGCTGGTGGGACGAGCTGCGGCGGCGCGACCCGCACAACCTGGAGGGCCATGTGCAGTTGCTGCGGTACTGGTCGGCCCGGTGGCACGGCACGCACGGCTCGATGTACGACTTCGCGCGGGACGCGGCGGGGGCGGCGCCGCCCGGGTCGCCGCTGCCGGTGCTGGTGCAGATCGCGCGGGTGGAGGAGTACCGGTACCTCGCGGACGCGGCGCGGGGGCGGGGGCCGGTGCGCGGGTTCGACCAGCACTGGAAGCACGAGCTGGCGGCCACGGAGGTGCGGCGGACGCGGGAGCGGTGGCTCGGCGGCCGGCCGCCAGGGGCGGTGCGGCCGGAGGAGGTCGAGCCGCTCAACTACCTGGCGCACGCCGCCTGCTGGGCGGGCCTGCCCGAGGTGTACGGGGAGCTGTTCGGGCTGCTGGGGACGCGGGCGTCCTGGGTGCCGTGGTCGTACACGGGTGACCCGGCGGAGCAGTTCACGAGGTGGCGCGGGAACGGCCGCGCCACCTCGTGACGGCGGGGGAGGCCGCGGGCGCGGGGCGGCCCCCGGGGCGGCGGGGGCCCCGGGGGCCCCGTGCCCCGGGGGCCCGTGCCTCAGACGCCGATGTCGCGGCCGTCCTGGCGGTACACGGCGACGACCGACGGGCGGACGATCCGGCCCGGACCGTCGGGCCAGGTGGAGGCGGGCTTCTCGACGGACGCCCCGTCGACCTCGCCCGGGTGCTGGACGGCGACGAGGACGCGGCGGTCCTGGATGAGCGGGCCGCACGTCTCGGCGCCGGCCGGCACGGTGAGGAACTGCTTCAGCTCACCGCGCCGCTCGCCCTGGGTGGCCACGCCGAACAGGCCGTCGTGCGAGCCGAGCTGGTTGCCGTCGGTGGAGATCCACAGGTTGCCGTGCGCGTCGAAGGCCACGTTGTCGGGGCAGGAGATGGGGCTGACCTTCTCCTTGGGGTAGCCCGCGAAGTACGTGGCCGGGTCCTCCGGGTCGCCCGCGACCAGGAACAGCCGCCAGGCGAAGCCGTCGGAGGCCGAGTCGTCCCAGTGCTCGGCCAGCTCCAGCACCTGGCCGTGCTTGTTGTTGTTGCGCGGGTTGGCCTCGTCGGCGCCGGCCTTGCCCGCCGCCCCGCGGTCCTTGTTGTTCGTGAGGGCGACGTACACCCGGCCGGTGCGCGGGGACGGCTCGACGTCCTCGGGGCGGTCCATCTTGGTCGCGCCGACCTTGTCACCGGCGAGGCGGGTGAAGACGTACACCTCTTCGGCGGTCATGCCGGGGACGTGCGAGACGTCGCCCGTGGCGAGCGGGATCCAGTGGCCGCTGCCGTCGAACTCACCGTCGTCCGGGAGCTTGCCGGTGCCGTCGACGTCCTGCGGGCTGTCGCCGGTCAGCTTCGCCACGTACAGCGTGCCCTCGTCGAGGAGGGTGAGGTTGTGCTCGCGGGCCTTGCGCGAGTTCCCCTTCATCATGCGCTTCGACGAGACGAACTTGTAGAAGTAGTCGAACCGCTCGTCGTCGCCCATGTAGACGACCGGGCGCCCGTCGGCGGTCAGGCGCGGCTGGGCGGCCTCGTGCTTGAAGCGGCCGAGCGCGGTGCGCTTGCGGGGCGTGGAGTCGGGGTCGTACGGGTCGAGCTCGACGACCCAGCCGAAGCGGTGCGGCTCGTTGGGCTCCTGCTTGACGTCGAAGCGCTTGTCGAACCGCTCCCACTTGCGCTCGGTGGCGCCGGAGCCGATCCCGTACCGCTTGTCCGTGGGGCTCGACCCGTTGGCGAAGTACTGGTTGAAGTTCTCCTCGCCGTGGAGGGTGGTGCCCCACGGGGTGGTGCCGCCGGCGCAGTTGTTGAGCGTGCCGAGGACCGTACGGCCGGCCGGGTCGGCGCTGGTGCGCAGCAGCGCGCTGCCCGCCGCCGGGCCGGTGAGCCGGAACCGGCTGGTCGCGGTGAGGCGGCGGTTGAGGGGGTGCCGGGTGACGGGGGTGAGCCTGCCGTCGCGGTGCTGCTCCTGGACGACGACCACGGACAGGCCGTGCGCGGCCCAGGCGATCTCGGCCTGCTCGCGGGTCGGGTTCTCGGGGTCGTACCCCTTGAACATCAGGATCTCGTCGGTGTACTCGTGGTTGGCCACCAGGACCTGGCGCCCGTGCTCGCCCTTGAGCGGCAGCAGGGACAGGAAGTCGTTGTTGTACCCGAACTGGCCGGCCTGGGCCTCGGCGGTCTGCCGGTCCGGGTCGAAGGCGGGCGCCCCGCGGAGGATGGGCTCGCCCCAGCGGATGACGACGCTCTGGGCGTAGCCCTCGGGGACGGTGACCTTGTCGTCCGTGTTGGGGGCGACGGGCGTGAAGCGCAGCCCGCGGGCGCCGGCGCCCTTGCCCTTGCCGGCGGCGGTCGGGGGCGTGGCGGCGACCGCCTGCTGTCCGGCACCCTGGGCGACGACGGCACCGCCCGCGGTGGCGGCGACCGTGACGACGGCGGCGGCGCGCATCAGGGACCGGCGTGACAGGACGCCGGCAATGACGTCGCCGACGTACTCGTTGTCGCTGGTGTTGGGCACCTCGTGGAAGCAGGCGTCGCCGCACCGGTATCGGCAGGTGAGGGCGGAACGGCCGCCTCCGTGCGGGTTGGTGCTCAGCAGCGGCAGCAGCTTGCGCACTTCGTCCTCCTCCGGCGCAGCCTGCGCCGACATGGTGTCGGGAATCGGGTCCGGCGGTGACGTTATGCGGGGAGAAGTGCAGGTCGGCGGCTGCCGGATGAACGGTGGATGAATCCGGTACGTCCGGGCCGGGTTGACGCGAATGCCCCTTGCCTTTCGGCGGGACGCGGGGCGGCTAACCTTACGTGTCCGCCCTGGCCAGGGATGATTCCTAGCAGTACGGACATACACGGCACCCCACATGCGAAAGGCCTCGCCCATGGGCATTCGGAGCTTGCTGCGCAAGGTGTTTGGACGCGACCGTGCGGAGCGCGACGGGACGGCGACCGCCTCCGTCCCGCCCCAGGCGGAACGTGCGGTGCCCCAGGAGGAGCCCACGGCCCCCGCGACCCCGGCGGCCACGGTCCCGTCCCAGTCGTCGCCCCCGGAGGAGCCCGCCGCGCCGTCGGAGGACGCCTCGGCCGAGCGGGCGGCGGAGCTGGCGGCGGCGGACCTGGTGGCGGCGTCGTTCGACAACCCCCAGTCGCGCCGCGCCACCGTCCCGGCCGCCCGCGAGGCGGAACCGGAACCGGAGGCCGAGCCGGAGGCCACGCAGGCCGCCGCTGCGGAGCCGGAGGAGGACCCGGAGCCCGCGGAGCCCGTCGCTGCGGAGGGCGAGCCGGAGCCTGAGCCCGTCGCTGCGGAGGCGGAGCCTGAGCCCGTCGCTGCGGAGCCGGAGCCTGAGCCCGTCGCTGCGGAGGCGGAGCCTGAGCCCGTCGCTGCGGAGCCGGAGCCTGAGCCCGTCGCTGCCGAAGCGGAACCCGAGCCCGAGGCCCCGCAGGCCGCCGAACCCGAAGAGGACCCGGAGCCCGTGCAGGCCGCCGAGCCCGAAGAGGAGCCGGAGCCGGAGGCGGAGCCCGTCGCTGCCGAGGCGGAGCAGGACCCGGAGCCCGTGCAGGCCGCCGAGCCCGAAGAGGAGCCGGAGCCGGAGGCGGAGCCCGTCGCTGCCGAGGCGGAACCGGAGCCCGAGGCCCCGCAGGCCGCCGAGCCGGAGGCGGAACCGGAGCCCGAGGCGGAGCCCGTCGCTGCCGAGCCGGAACCGGAGCCCGAGGCCCCGCAGGCCGCCGAGCCGGAGGCGGAGGCGGAGCCGGAGCCCGAGGCGGAGCCCGTCGCTGCCGAGGCGGAGCAGGACCCGGAGCCCGTGCAGGCCGCCGAGCCCGAAGAGGAGCCGGAGCCGGAGCCGGAGCCCGTCGCTGCCGAGGCGGAGCCGGAACCCGAGCCGGAGCCCGTCGCTGCCGAGGCGGAACCGGAGCCCGAGGCCCCGCAGGCCGCCGAGCCGGAGCCGGAATCGGAGCCCGAGGCCGCCCCCGAGGCGGAGGCCGCCCCCACCGCCGCCCCCGCCGCCGCGCCCGCCGGGAAGCCCGCCCTGTCCCTCGCCCGGGTCAAGGGCAAGGCGCCCCAGTTGGCCGAGGCGTACAAGGCGGCCGGGGCCGCGCTGCGCAAGCGGGACCTCGTGGGTGCGCGTGCCGCGGTGTACCTGGTCCTCGACCGGTCCGGGTCGATGCGCCCGTACTACAAGGACGGCAGCGCCCAGCACCTCGCCGAGCAGGCGCTCGCGCTCGCCGCGCACCTCGACGAGGAGGCCACCGTCCGGGTCGTCTTCTTCTCGACCGAGATCGACGGCACCGGCGAGGTCACGCTCGGCGACGTGGAGGGCAGGATCGAGGCCCTGCACAGCGCCCTCGGCCGGATGGGCCGTACCAACTACGACCGCGCCATCCGCGAGGTGCTGGACCTGCACGGGAAGTCCGGCGCGGCCGACCGCCCGGCCCTGGTCGTCTTCCAGACCGACGGCGCGCCCGAGTCGCGGACGGCCGCCACCGAGGCGCTGGCGGACGCGGCGGCCGGCGCGAGCGGCGTCCACTGGCAGTTCGTGGCGTTCGGGGAGGAGGACGCCAAGGCGTTCGACTACCTGCGCAAGCTGGAGGCGCCCAACGCCGGGTTCTTCCACGCGGGCCCCGCGCCCCGTGAGGTCCCGCACGCCACCTTCTACCGCGAGCTCCTCGCGGACTGGTCCCTTTAGGTCGTGTCAGCCGTCCCGGCCGTACCCGCCGGGACCGGCAGGCGCACGGTGACGACCAGGCCCCCGCCGTCCCGGCACCCGGCCGTCACCGTGCCGCCGTGCGCGGTGGCGACCGATCGCACGATGGACAGCCCGAGCCCCGCGCCGGGCCCCATCCGGTCCCGCCCCTCGCCCCGCCGGAAGGGTTCGAAGAGCCCCGGTACGTCGGCCTCGGCGATCACCGGCCCGGTATTGGCGACCGTCAGCACGCCACCGTCCACCGTCACGCGGACCCACCCGCCCGGGACGTTGTACGCCACCGCGTTGGCGACCAGGTTCCGTACGAGCTGCCCGAGCAGCACCCGGTTGCCCGGCACCACCCCGCCGGCGCCCGACACCTCCTCCACCCCGTACCGGGCGCACTCCTCCGCCACCACCTCGCCCAGCGGGACCGGCTCCCGCTCGGCCAGGCCCCGCTCGCCGCGCGCCAGCAGCAGCAGCCCGTCGATCAGCCGCTCGCTGCGGCGGTTGGTGTCCAGCAGCACCTGCCGGACCGGGGCGGGGACCGAGTCGTCGAGGCCCACCTGGATCGCCGCGCGCTGGGTGGCCAGGGGCGTACGGAGCTCGTGCGAGGCGTTGGCGATGAACCGCCGCTGGCTGTCGAACGCCGCCTCCAGCCGCGCCAGCAGCGCGTCGATCGTGTCGCCCAGCTCCTTCAGCTCGTCGTCCGGGCCGCCCGGCGCGAGCCGCTCGCGCAGGTTCCGCTCCGAGAGCCGCCGCGCCCGGGCGGTCATCTCGTGCACCGGGCGGAGGACACGGCCGGCCGTCCACCAGCCGACCACCACCGCGCACAGCGCCATGACCAGCAGCGCGCCTCCCGACCAGATCAGCAGTTGTTCGGAGGCCGCCCGGCTGACCTCACCGGTGAGCTCGTCCACCCGGAAGGGACCCGTGGCCCCCGCCTCGGCCCCGGCCCAGTCCCCGACCCAGTCCCCGGCGCCGGCCCGCTCCGCGATGGCCTCCGCCTCGCCGCGCGTCCCCGCACGGGAGAGCAGGTTCACCACCAGGAGCAGGCAGCCGCCGAGCACCAGGAAGACACCCCCGTACACCAGGGCGATACGCGTCCGGATGCGCGAGCCGGGGCCGATCACAGCGCGTACCCCACGCCCTGCACCGTGCGGATGAGCGCGGGCGGCCCGAGCTTGGCGCGCAGCTTGCTCATGCACACCCGTACCGCCCCGGTGAAGGGGTCGGCGTGCGCGTCCCAGGCGCGTTCCAGCAGCTCCTCCGCCGACACCACCGCGCCCTGAGCCTCCAGCAGGACCTGGAGCACCGCGAACTCCTTCGGCGACAGGTCCAGGTCCCGCCCGTCGCGGTGGGCGGTGCGGCGTACGGTGTCGAGCCGCAATCCGTGCCGTTCCAGGAGCGGGGGCAGGGGCGGCCGGGCGCTGCGCCGCCGCAGAGCGCGCACCCGCGACACCAGCTCGGGGAACTCGAAAGGCTTGCCCAGGTAGTCGTCGGCCCCGAGGTCGAGCCCCTCGACCCGGTCCTCCAGCCCCACCGCCGCGGTCAGCATCAGGATGCGGGTCCGTGCCCCGCCCGCCACCATCCGCCGGGCCACCTCGTCGCCGTGCACCCCGGGCAGGTCGCGGTCGAGGACGACGACGTCGTAGTCGTAGAGCCCCAGGTGGGCGAGGGCGTCGTCCCCGCTGTGGACGGTGTCGACGGCGAATCCGGCACGCCGCAGCCCCGCGGCGACGAGCCCGGCGAGGACGGTCTCGTCCTCGGCAACCAGTACACGCATGCGTCCACTCTCCACGCACCGTGTTTCGCGGACGTCTCCCCCCTCGGAACGAGGGTGAGGGCAGCTTCCGCGGCCGGATAGGATTTCGACCATGGCGGCCACTGGATCCGAGAAGCAGGGGGCGAAGGCGTTCTACGTCACGACCCCCATTTACTACGTCAACGACGCTCCTCACCTGGGCCACGCCTACACGACCGTCGCAGGCGACGTGCTCACCCGCTGGCACCGTCAGCGCGGCGAGAAGGTGTGGTACCTCACCGGCACGGACGAGCACGGTCAGAAGATCATGCGCACGGCCGACGCGAACGGGGTCACCCCGCAGGAGTGGTGCGACAAGCTCGTCGAGGAGGCCTGGAAGCCCCTCTGGGAGCACCTGGAGATCGCGAACGACGACTTCATCCGTACGACGGAGAAGCGGCACACGGACCGTGTGCAGGAGTTCGTGCAGGACCTGTACGACAAGGGCGAGATCTACAAGGGCGGGTACGAGGGCCCGTACTGCGTGGGCTGCGAGGAGTACAAGCTCCCCGGCGACCTGATCGAGGACGAGCAGGGCGTGAAGCTCTGCCCGGTCCACAAGAAGCCGGTGGAGATCCTCAAGGAGGAGAACTACTTCTTCAAGCTCAGCGAGTACGGCCCGAAGCTGCTGGAGTTCTACGAGGCGAACCCGGACTTCATCCAGCCCGAGTCGGCCCGCAACGAGGTCCTGAACTTCGTCAAGCAGGGCCTTCAGGACCTCTCGATCTCCCGCTCGACCTTCGACTGGGGCATCCCGATCCCGTGGGACGACAAGCACGTCATCTACGTGTGGGTCGACGCGCTGCTGAACTACGCGACGGCCGTCGGCTACGGCTCGAACCAGGCGAAGTTCGACGAGACGTTCCCGGCGAACGTGCACCTGGTCGGCAAGGACATCCTCCGCTTCCACGCGGTGATCTGGCCGGCGATGCTGATGGCGCAGGGCCTGCCGGTGCCGGGCAAGGTCGCGGCGAACGGCTGGCTGATGGTCGGCGGCGAGAAGATGTCGAAGTCGAACCTGACGGGCATCAAGCCGCAGGACCTGACCTCGCACTTCGGCGTGGACGCCTACCGCTGGTACTTCCTGCGGGCGATCGCGTTCGGCAGCGACGGCTCCTTCTCGTGGGAGGACTTCACCGCCCGCTACACGAGCGAGCTGGCCAACGACTACGGCAACCTCGCCTCGCGCGTCGCGGCGATGGTCGGCAAGTACTTCGAGGGCACCCTGCCGGAGGCCACGGTCGCCGGTGACGCCGAGCAGGCGGTCCGGGACGGCCTGGCCAAGGCGGTCGCCGAGGCCGACCGGAAGATCGGCGAGGAGCTGGACTTCCAGGGCGGCATCCTGGCGATCTTCGACTTCGTGAAGCAGGTCAACGGCTACATCACGGAGCAGGAGCCCTGGAAGGTCGCCAAGGACACCTCCGACGAGGGCCGCGCCCGCCTGGCGACGATCCTCTACACCGCCGCCGAGGCGCTCCGCGCGGTCGCCGTCCTGCTGAACCCGGTCATGCCGGACACCTCCCAGAAGCTCTGGGACTCCCTCGGCGCGGAGCCCGTCCTGGGCCCCCTCGCCGACCAGACCGTCGACTCCGCCGCCGCCTGGGGCCTCCTCCCCGCCGGCGCCACGGTCACCAAGGGCGCGGTGCTCTTCCCGCGCCTGGAGGAGCCGAAGAAGGACTGACCTCCTTCCACTCCGCACGACCGGGACCGCCGCCCCTTCGAGAGGGGCGGCGGTCCTTTCGTCCATGCTGCGCCGCGTTTCGGCCGTTCTCCGCCAAAGCGATTGCAGTCGAAAATCCGTACGTGTGATGATCTCCGCCATGATCACGCACCGGGACAGCGGGACGGCGGGCGGACCGATACCGGACCGCCCGTCGAGACTGACGGAACTGGCCAGCGATCCGGCCGCCCCCGCGGCACCGTCGGCCCCCGCGGCACCGTCGACCCCCGCGGTACCGTCCGCGCCGGAAGCGGCGCCACCGCGACCCCCGTCCTCCGCCCGGCACGAGTTCGCCGCTTTGCTGGGGGAATTCCGCCGGACCGCGGTCCTGGTCCCCATCGATCCGTACGGCAGCCTGTGGACCGCCGAGCACGGCGGCGTCCGGTGGATCTGCGCCTTCTCGAACGAGGGGACGCTCGCCCGGTTCGCGTACGCGCGCGGCGACCTTGGACGGGCGTGGGAGTACCGGACGATCCGTGGGGCTCGGCTGCTGGACGTGCTGGTGCCGAAGCTGGGCGTCCCGGCAGGTGTGGCGCTGGACGCGGGCAGTGCCGACGGCGTGCTGTTCCCGCCGGTCGCGGGCATCGTGCCCGACTCGGCGGCGATGGATCCGGAGGCGGCACGATGACCGGCACCGATCCCGACCTCGCCGCGTCGCGGGCCGCCCTGGCGCTGATCGCGGCGGGTATCGACAAGGCGCACGAGGAGCTGAAGGACCTCGGCATGATCGGCCGGGCGACGGCGGGCCGGGGCTTCTCGGAGCTGGCCCTGTCGGGCCTGGAGATGGGGCACGCGGGGCTGGCAGCCGGTTTCGGGACGTTCTGCGAGCGCTGGGAGTGGGGCGTACGCGACCTGATGCAGCGGGGCAACGCCTTCGCCTCCGGTCTCGGGCTGTCGGCGGGCGCCTTCCACGAGCAGGAGCTGTACGTCAAGGACACCCTCAAGATCGCGGTCAACGGGCTGAACGGCAACCCGCACCTCACCGAGGACGAGGTGAAGGCCAAGGACTGGGACGAGATCAGGTCCCAGCGGGCGACCGACAACCCGGATTACAGCCCGGAGTCCATGGCGGCGGCCCACGAGAACGTCAAGCAGACGTGGCAGGACACCGGCTACGACGTGGAGGACGCCGTTCTGGACTCGCTGGAGAACAACGGCGCCCTGGATCCGACGGTGCGTGAGGCGCTGGACGAGCGCATGCGCGAGACCTACGAGCCCTCGGAGGAGGCCGTCAAGCGGGCCGAGCAGCCGATGTGGGGGAGCGAGTAGATGACCGACTGGCTGGGCAGGGCCGAGGACCTCTGGAACGGCGGCAAGAAGGTCGTCGGCATCGGCATCGACAAGGGAACCGATGCCCTCGGGGGCGCCCTCGACTACGTCGGCGCCGAAGGTGTGGCGGAAGCGGTCACCGACTGGGGTGACGGCGCGGCCTCCACGCTGGGCGCGGAGGTGGGCGAGAAGCAGCTCGGTGAGAGCGAGGAGGCCGAGGAACTGGTCCACGGCCGCGCTTCCCTGATCACCTCGAGCGCGGACAACCTGCGTGACTTCGCGACGGCGTTCAACCTGGTCGGCTCGGGCATGAAGAACCTCGACTCCGGCGCCTGGAAGGGCGAGGCCGCCAACACCTTCCGTGAACAGTTCGGGGCCCTGCCCACGGACTGGCTGCGCGCGGCGGACGCCTTCGAGGCGGCAGCCGCCGCGCTGACGGCGTACGCCGCGACGGTGACCGCCGCGCAGAGCATGGCCAGGGAGGCGATCGCCCTGTTCAAGCAGGGCAACGAGACCTCGCGGAAGGCCGTCGCCGCGTACAACAAGAAGGTCGACGCCTACAACAAGGCCCGCACCAGTGACGCCCCGCTGCCCGAGCCGGGTCCCTTCAGCGACCCCGGGCTGGCCGCGCGCGACCAGGCCCAGGAAATCCTGGAGAACGCCCGCCGCCAGCGTAACCAGGCCGCCGAGAGGGCCAACCAGGTCGTCACCGCGGCCCTCGCCCACGCCCCCGCCGAGAAGTCCGCGGCCGAACGCGCCCGGCTCGGCGTGCTGGACCTCGCTCTGGGCAACGGCGTCGAAACGACGCACTTCGTCGGCGGAGCCGTCAAAGGCACGGTCGGCCTCACCAACTTCGTCCGCTCGCTCAACCCGCTCGACCCGTACAACCGCACGCACCCGGCCGAGTACTACGAGAACGTCAACATGACCCTGGCCGGGCTCGTCTCGACCGGCGCCCACCCGGACCGTGCGCTCAAGGCCGCGTGGGACTCGTTCCAGGAGGACCCGCACGAGTTCGGCGGGCGCCTTCTCCCGGAAGTGCTGGGCACCCGGGGCGCGGGCGGGCTGAGGTCCCTGGTGCGCAAGGGCCTGGACGACACCCCGAGCGGGGGCGGCAAGGGGCGTGCCGGACATCAGGAGGGTCCGCACGACAGGTCACGCGAGTGCACCGACCGGCGGTGCGAGGGGGACCCCGTCGACATGGCGACCGGCCGGATGGTCCTTCCGCAGACGGACATCGCCCTCCCGGGGTCACTGCCGCTTGCCTTCACTCGCACATTCGAGTCCTCCTACCGCGCGGGACGCTGGTTCGGCCCGGCGTGGGCGAGCACCGTCGACCAGCGCCTGGAGATCGACTCCGAAGGCATCGTGTTCATCTGCGAGGACGGCAGTCTGCTGGCCTACCCGCATCCCGCACCCGGCGTGCCGGTCATGCCCACCCACGGCCGCCGCTGGCCCCTGGACCGCGACCGGGACACCTATACCGTCACCGACCCCGCCACCGGCCGCGTCTGGCACTTCACCGAGCAGGGCGCCGAGCTGGCCCTGCTGACGCAGATCGACGACCGCAACGGGCGGTGGATCGGTTTCGAGTACGACCAGGCCGGCGCCCCGACCTCGATCGTCCACCACGGTGGCTACCACCTGAAGCTCACCACCGACCAGGGCCGGATCACCGCCCTCCACCTCGCCGGCGCCGCCCCGGACGGCACCGACCAGGAGATTCTTCGCTACGGCTACACGGACGGGCACCTGACCTCGGTCACCAACTCCTCGGGCCGTCCCCTGCGCTTCGGCTGCGACGAGCACGGCCGGATCACCTCGTGGACCGACACCAACGGAAGCCACTTCGACTACGTCTACGACGAGCGGCACCGCTGCGTGTACCACTCGGGCTCGAACGGACATCTTGAATCCCGCTTCACCTGGGACGACACGGACGCCGCGACCGGTCTGCGGCAGACCTCCGTCACCGATGCCCTGGGCCACACCACCCGCTACCTCATCAACGACAGGGTTCAGGTCGTCGCCGAGATCGACCCGCTCGGCGCGGTCGTCGGCTCCGAGTACGACGCCTACAACCGGCTCCTGTCCCGCACGGACGCCCTCGGCCACGTCACCCGCTTCACCTACGACGAGCAGGGCCGGCTGACCGAGGTGGTGAGACCGGACGGACGCCCGATGTCGGCCGAGTACAACTCACTGGGCCTGCCGGTACGGGTGCGCCGCACGGACGGGACGGTGGTACGCCAGACGTACGACGAGAGGGGCAACCGCACCTCGGTCACCGACTCGACGGGCGCCACCACCACGTTCGCCTACGACGCGACCGGCCACCTGACGACGATCACCGACGCGCTCGGCCACTCGACCGTCGTACGGTGCGATCGGGCCGGCCTGCCCCTCGCGGTCACCGACCCGCTCGGTGCGACCGTCCACTACAAGCGCGACGCCTTCGGCCGCCCCACCACGATCACCGACCCGCTGGGCTCGTTGACCCGCCTGGAGTGGACCGTCGAGGGCCGGCTGGCCCGGCGCATCGACCCGGATGGCACCGAGCAGTCGTGGACGTACGACGGTGAGGGCAACTGCCTGTCGCACACGGACGCGATGGGCGGGGTGACCCGGTTCGAGTACACGGACTTCGACCTCCTGACGGCCCGCACCGGCCCGGACGGCGTGCGCTACGAGTTCGCGCACGACACGAATCTCCGGCTGACGCGGGTGATGAACCCACAGGGCCTGACGTGGAACTACACCTACGATCCGGCGGGCCGGACGCTCACCGAGCAGGACTTCGACGGCCGGACACTGGTCTACGCGTACGACGCGGCGGGCCGGTTGGTCTCCCGCACGAACGGCCTCGGGCAGACGATCCGGTTCGAGCGCGACGCCCTCGGCCGGATCGTCCGCAAGGACGCCGAGGGTGCCGTCACCACCTTCGAGTACGACGTCTTCGACGAGCTCGCCACGGCTACGGGCCCGGACGTGACGCTGGTACGGCTGCGGGACAGGCACGGACGGCTCCGGTCCGAGACGGTCAACGGCGCGCGGCTGGAGTTCTCGTACGACGTCCTCGGCCGCCGGACGGGTCGGACCACCCCCACCGGGGCGGTGAGCGAGTGGACGTACGACGAGGCGGGCCGCCGCACCGAACTGGTGACGGCAGGACGCTCCCTGCGGTTCGCGTACGACGCGGCGGGCCGGGAACTGTCCCGCCACATCGGTGACACGGTCACACTGACCCACGCTTTCGACCCGCTGGGCCGCCTCACGGACCAGCACGTCACCGGCGGAGGCCGCAGCGTCCAGCGCCGCGCCTACACGTACCGTGCGGACGGAAACCTGATCGGCATCCAGGACCGGCTCTCCGGCACCCGCACCTTCGACGTGGACGTCACCGGACGCGTCACCGCCGTCCACGCGGAAGGCTGGACCGAGCGGTACGCGTACGACGAGGCCGGTAACCAGACCGAAGCGTCCTGGCCCGCCTCCCACCCGGCCCACGAAGCCACAGGCACCCGCTCCTACACCGGCACCCGCATCAGCCGCGCGGGCAGCATCCGCTACGAGCACGACGCGCAAGGCCGCGTCGTCCTGCGCCAGAAGACCCGCCTCTCCCGCAAGCCGGACACATGGCGCTACGAGTGGGACGCTGAGGACCGTCTGGTGTCCGTGACCACACCGGATGGCACGGTGTGGCGGTACCTCTACGACGCGCTCGGCCGTCGCATCGCGAAGCAACGTCTGGCGGCGGACGGTGCCTCCATTGCCGAGCGGGTCTCCTTCACCTGGGACGGCACGACTCTCTGCGAGCAGACCGCCTCCGGCGAGACCCTCCCCAGCCCCGTCACCCTCACCTGGGACCACGACGGCCTTCACCCGCTGACCCAAACAGAACGCATCGGCGCCGCGGACGCTCCACAGGACACGGTCGATGAGCGCTTTTTCGCCATCGTCACCGACCTGATCGGCACACCGACTGAACTCGTCGACGAGTCAGGAGCCCTCGCCTGGCACACCCGCAGCACACTGTGGGGCTCCACGACCTGGGCCAGCGACAGCACGACTTACACGCCCCTCCGCTTCCCGGGCCAATACTTCGACCCGGAAACGGAGCTCCACTACAACTTCCGCCGACACTACGACCCGGTAACCGCGCGTTACCTCACGTCGGACCCGCTCGGCCTGGCACCCGCACCCAACCCGGCGACGTATGTGCACAATCCTCAGACATGGGCCGACCCGCTGGGGCTGTCTCCCTGCCCCCGAGGTCCTTACGATTTCCGTGAACCCAATCCGGAGCACCCGCCAAGCACAAACCTTGCCGAAGCGATGCGAGCCGCCCCCAAGGGGTCGGAAATTGACTGCTCAGACATCGCGGCCTTCATTTCCCGACGCGCAGATGGTGAAGGCAGAATCGTTCACTACGTGACCTATTCGGGTAACGATATCCGAATTCCGGAACAGGGCGGCGCCATCCTTGAAGATTACATGTTTCACGACGTATACACTGATGGGCGGTATGTCTATGATCCGACCCTCAGCGAGAACCCCGTGCCTCTGGGAGACTACGAGAGAGCACTACGACTGTCGAACGAGCATGAAAAGATTCTGAGGCATAATGGCGATTACAAAATACTTCCGCCATGGGGGCGTCACTGAGGGCGAGTGGCGCCGTGTCGGGTAACTCGCGCAATCAACGAGCCAAGAACACCCTCAGCAACTTCGGGCAAGTAGTGTGGTTCCGAGCACCCACAGAACGTCACCCCGTGCACGGTTACCTCCAGGTTTCATTCATCGGGTGGCGCTTTGCAGAGCCCAAGGATGAACTCAAACCAACATTTGCGTCAGCCTTGCAGTCCACACCTACACAGGTGGACTGGAGCTTCACGACGGGAAAGAACTGGATGATTTTGCCGACCAGGCTGCTCGAAGAGTCCGGTCCGGATACGCGAGACTTCAACGAAGCAGTGGCCCGCATCACGCAGAGCGATCAGGACTTCTGCGCAGCGACAGTTGCAGACCTCGAGATCATCCTGGCGGCGATCGCTGCGGCAGGACCCGACAAGAACGACTAGCGGACCAAGACTCCGGTTCTGAAGCCGCCCAGGGTGCTGGTGGCGGATCACTGCGGAGTGGCGAGAGGTGGAGACCCTCCAGACACCGTGGCGATCGCCTCGTCCAGGACCTCGCGGGAGCGAAGCAGGTCGGTGATCAGGTCGTCGATACGCGCGCGTTCGCGGGTGAGGTCGGCGATCAGGCGGGGGGTGGCGATGGCGGAGGGGCCGCCGTCCGTGTCGCGCAGGCAGGGGAGGAGCTGGGCGATCTTCTTGCTGTGGAGGCCCGCCGCGTAGAGGGCCTGGATGCGGATGACCCGGTCGACGGCCCATTCGCCGTACGTACGCTGGCCGCCCGGGGTGCGGTCGGCGGTCAGGAGGCCCTGCGTCTCGTAGTACCGGAGTGACCGCTCGCTGACGCCCGTGCGACGGGCGAGTTCACCGATTCGCATGGCGCACCTCTCGTGCGGAAAAAAGCACTTGAACCTGACACCGGTGTCAACTCCTACCGTACCGGCATGACGAACACAGCGAACAAGCCGGAGACGTCCCGCCTCTTCCAGCCCACCCGGCTCGGCCCCCTGGAACTGCCCAACCGCCTGGTCATGGCACCGCTGACCCGGAACCGCGCCGGGGCCGACGGGATGCCGCAACCGGTCATGGCCACGTACTACGCGCAGCGTGCCTCCGCCGGTCTGATCATCGCCGAGGCGACCACGCCCAACGCCGTGGGGCAGACGTACCCCAACATCCCCGGGATCCACGACCCGGCCCAGGTGGCCGGCTGGCGGCAGGTCACCGAAGCGGTGCACGCCGCGGGGGGTCGGATGTTCCTTCAGCTCCAGCACGGCGGTCGGGTCGGCCACCCGGACAACAGCGGCCTGATGCCGGTCGCGCCGTCACCCGTGCCGTTGCCCGAAACCATCCACACCCCGAGCGGACGCAAGGACGCCGTCGTGCCCCGGGAGATGTCCTTCGACGACATCCGGTCCACCGTGGCCGACTTCGCCGCTGCCGCCCGCAACGCCATTGACGCCGGTTTCGCCGGGGTGGAGGTGCACGCCGCCAACGGCCACCTCCTGCACCAGTTCATGGCGCGGAACACCAACCACCGCACCGACGGCTACGGCGGCTCGGTGGCCGGCCGGATCCGGTTCGCCGTCGAGGTGGTGCGGGCGGTGGCCACGGCCATCGGCCCCGAGCGGGTCGGCCTGCGCGTCTCCCCCGGCAACACCGTCAACGGCATCGACGAGGGCGACACCGAGGACATCTACCCGGCGCTGGTCGAGGCGCTCGCCGACACCCGCCTTGCCTACCTGCACACCGTGTTCGCCGACCCGGACGCGCCCCTGTGGCAGGACATCCGCAAGCGGTGGTCCGGCACCCTGGTCGCCAATCCGGCGCTCGGCTGGGGCGGTCCGCTGCCCGCCGACGGTGGCAGGGAGGCTGGTGAGCGACTGCTGGCCGCCGGTGCCGACCTGATCGCCCTCGGCCGGGCCTTCATGGCCAACCCCGATCTGGTCGAACGGCTGCGAATCGGCGCGCCGCTCAACCCGCTGAGGGACGAGGGCTGGATGTACACGGGCGGCGAGAACGGGTACACCGACTACCCGACGCTGACGGCCGCGTGACCGTGGACCACACCCGGAGAGGTGGCGACCTCGACGCGGGAGTCGCCTTCGCTGCCGGTGCTGTAGCTGCTCTCCCATCTCGTACCGAGAAGAAGTGCACGTACATGTGGAACGGTTGAGGACACTCGTGATGGCCAGATAGCCCGGAGCCGAGGAACATTACTACTGTGACCAATGATCTGAAGCTGGTGAACGCCGGGGACCTCATAAACCTGTACGGGAAGGTTCCGGACCTTCGGCGATTTCGCTTGCGCTCAATCAATCTGGATTGGCGAGGGCCGACGGTCACCCTGCGACTGGACCTACCGAGCTTCCCGAAGAAGATTCCGCCGGAGTGGCGAGGCACCGACGTCGACACCGTGCAGTGCCACGTACAGTTTCTCGCTGTGGAGGACCTCACTATGCCTGAGTGGGAGCCACCCGTCCGTTCCGCCTTTTTGGACACGCAGCTCCTGGCAGAGAAGCGGAGAATTCGAGTGCAGGTGACAGGATCCGGGGTAGCCCTTGGGTTCACCAGCAGCGAGTCCGTACAGGTGGGGCATGTGAGCGCCTTCAAAATCTCGGACGACGGCACGGACGAAACCCAGCACTTCTTTTCAAAGAGGCTCGACGCCGTACGCTACGCATCCATCCCGGCAACCGAAGAGAAGACTTTCTATGGGCGGATCTGACTGGACGGGCATCGTTGCCGGGACGGAGGAGATGTTGGAGGCATACATCACGCCCCCCGATCTGAACGACTGCAGACTGTATTACACGCAGATCGACGAAAGAGAAGCGTCGGTAACTCTGGGCTTCGAGACGTCCACCCTTCCCTCGAACCCTCCTGCCGAGTGGACCGGCCGGGAATACAACACAGTCGAGTTCTACCTGCGGTTCGCCGGTGTGAGCGATCTCAGTGTCGCCGGTTGGACGTTCAGCGCCCGTGACGCCGACGTCACCCTGAGTGCTCACGGAGGCGATGGGGTCAGGGTCAGCATCGAAGCCACGGGGTCGCATCTGGAATTCACGGCATCCACGTCATCTCTCGCTCGGCTGCGTTCCTACCTCGCTGCGCGCGGGTGACTGGGGGAACAGTCGAACGGACCTCCCACCGGGCGCCATGGCGCTGACGGACAGGGTGACTCGCCCGCCGTCAGTTGCCCGACGCGTACGACACGAAGTGGGCCCACGCGCCCGGGGTGAGGGCGAGCTGGGGGCCGGCGGGGCACTTGGAGTCGCGGATGTGGACCGTGCCGGGGGAGGTGGCGACCTCGACGCAGGAGTCGCCCTCGCTGCCGCTGCTGTAGCTGCTCTTGAACCACGCGAGTTCGGACGAGGCCCCGACCGAGGTGTGGCGGATCATGTCTCTCCCAGCAGTTGCTCGATGAGGGCTCTCGACTCGCGGGGAGTGAGAGCCTGGGCCCTGATGATGCCGTAGCGCAGCTCCAGGATATGGAGCTGCCGCCCATCCGTCACCGGGCGTCCGTTCGCCACCACGGGAGAGCGGCCGACCGCCGAACCGTCACCGAACTTCAGCAACTCGATGCCGCCGTCCACTCCAGCGTGTTCCTCACGGTCCATCGGCATCACCTGAAGCTCGACGTTCCGCATGTGGGCCACCGTCAGCAGGTGTTCGAGCTGGGCGCGTAGCCGGGTCCTTCCGCCCAGCGGGCGCCGGAGCGTCCATTCCTCCAGGACGAAGCCCATCTCCGGCGCGGGGTCCCGTTCGAAGACGGACTTGCGGGCCATCCGACCGGCCACCATCCGTTCCACCTCGTCCTGCGAGTACGCCGGCCGTCGCATGAGCAGCAGTCCGCGCGCGTACTCCGGTGTCTGCAACAGGCCGTGGATGTTGAGCGGGTCGTACAACTGGAGCTCCACCGCCTGGGCCTCCAGCTTGGCCAGTTCCCGGACCTTTTTGGGGTACCGGACCTTCGACACGTCCTCCTTCATGGCCGACAGCAGCCCACCCGCCCCCAGGACCTCGTCCGCCTTGTCCAGGAACTCGGGCCGGGGGATCCGCTTACCGCCCTCGATCTTGTAGACGAGGTCCTCGCCATACCCGACGGCCACGCCGAAGTCGGGGGCACGCATGCCCACCGCTTCCCTCCGCAGCTTCACCTGCCGTCCCACCGTGGCGATGACGGCCACGCCCCAGTCGTCGTCCGGGTCCACCTCCCAACCCGGCTCGTCCGCCTCGCTCTTGAGCCGTACTCCGGTCTCGCTGTCCACCGACATGCCCCGCACCTCTCCGTCCGCGCACTCGTTCCGCGACGTCCCTACCCCTGCGGCTCGTCTGGACAGCCTGGACAGCGGTGGACAAGCTCCGGACAGTCACCCTACGCCTACGTGCTGTCACTGTTCACGGCGGGCGAGGGCGGCCACTCTCGGTGAGGTGAAGCAGACGAACGTCTCTCAAGTCGGTACGAGCAGGGCTCACTTCGGTGTCCTGCTGTCCCCCACGCCTCGCGGTGCGCGGCTCGCCCGGCTGCTCGCCGTCGAGTGGCTTCGGGACCGGCACGAGGTGCCGTACCGCATGGCCGAGACCGCCGCGCAGCTCGTCGCGGAGCTCGCGGCGAACGCCGCCACGCACGGCCGCGTCACCGGCCGGAGCTTCCGGCTCGCGCTCCTCGCCGACCGGGGCGTCCTGCGGATCGAGGTCACGGACACCCGGGCCGACGCGCTGCCGCGCCGCAGGCCGCCGTCGCCCGACGCGGAGTCCGGGCGCGGGCTGCTATTGGTCGAGGCGCTGGCCAACCGCTGGGGCGCCACGCTCGGGCCCGCCCCCCAGAAGACCGTGTGGGTGGAACTCGACCTCCCGGTGTCCTGACCGGCGTACGGGAACCGGGACTCCGGTGGGGCCGCCGGTCTACCAAGGAACGACGAGAGAGAAAGAAACCGGACCAAACCCCACCCCTCCTCCCCCTCGGCGAGCCGCTCACTCACGCGGGTGAAAAACACCAACTGGGCTGGCTTTGGGACGGGTTGCTTGATCTACGCTCAGCGCGACACACCACATCACCGCTGACATGCGTCGGCCCCCGCCGGGACCGCTAATCCCAGTGCGGGGGCCTGACCATCAAGGAAGAAGCACCTTCCCGATGGATACTCGGAACAGTAGCGTGCGCCCGCCCGCCCACGCCCGTAACGACCGGAAAAACCACTCCTCCCGGCGAGCCCGTGGGGCTCCGCATGGCGGCGGTGTCATCCACGACAACTCCCGGCACACCACCCGTTTCACGGTGATCGGCAACCACCTCGCCCAGCACACCGAACTGTCGCTCCTGGCGATCGGCTTGGCCGTTCACATCCAGTCGCTCCCCAGCGGCGCGCAGATCGACATCGGGACCCTCGCCGACCGCTTCCCGGAGGGAAGGACCCGGATCGCCGGCGCCCTGCGCGAGCTGGAGGCCCACGGCTACCTGCGCCGCACCCGTGTGCGCACCGAAGGGGGCAGGATCGTCACCCGCACGGTGTCCTGCAACCAGCCGGGCCGGACCGGCGCCACGGAGGAGCCGAAGCCCCGGCCCCGGCGCGGCACCGACCAGCAGACGCGCCGCCGCGCGCTGCCCGCCGTGCCGCAGCCCGCTTACCCGGCCCCGGACCTTCTCCGGACCGCCCTGGGGGTCCTCTCCGGTCTCCGTCGCGAGGATCGACGGCTCCTGCTCTCCGCCACGGACGCCGACCATCTCGTCCCGGGCGTCGCCGCGTGGCTCGAGCGCGACCTCGGTCCCGAGGCCGTCCAGCGCGCCCTGACCACCGACCTGCCACCGGAGCCGCTGCACCGTCCGGCAGCCCTGTTGGCCCACCGCCTCGCCGCCCGGCTCCCGCCCCTGCCCGCCTTCCGCACACCGGACACCCCCGCGGCCGTCAGGCATCCGCTCCAGAACTGCGACCTCTGCGACCGCGCCTTCCGCGGCCCGGAGCCGGGAACCTGCGGGGCTTGCGCTCCCGGGCGGTGAGCCCGGGAACGCGAAGGCCCGGGATCCGAGGATCCCGGGCCTTCGTGAAGCAGTGGTGGACTACTTGTCCGCGACCGGCTTGCGGAGCGCGATGTTCAGTTCCTTGAGGCGGGCCTCTTCCAGCTCCGTCGGGGCACCCATCATCAGGTCCTGGGCGTTGCCGTTGAGCGGGAAGGCGATCGTCTCGCGGATGTTGGGCTCGTCGGCGAGGAGCATGACGATGCGGTCGACGCCGGGGGCGATGCCGCCGTGCGGCGGGGCGCCGTACTGGAAGGCGCGGAGCATGCCGGCGAACTCGGTCTCGACGGTCTCGCGGGAGTAGCCGGCGATCTCGAAGGCCTTGAACATGATGTCGGGCTCGTGGTTGCGGATCGCGCCGGAGGACAGCTCGATGCCGTTGCAGACGATGTCGTACTGCCAGCCGAGGATGTCCAGCGGGTCCTGGGTCTCCAGGGCCTCCAGGCCGCCCTGCGGCATCGAGAAGGGGTTGTGGGAGAAGTCGATCTTCCCGGTGTCCTCGTCCTTCTCGTACATCGGGAAGTCGACGATCCAGGCGAAGCGGAAGACGTTCTCCTCGAACTGGCCGGCGCGCTTGGCGGCCTCGACCCGGACCGGGCCCATGATCTTGGAGACCTCGTCGAACTCACCCGCGCCGAAGAAGACGGCGTGGCCGGGCTCCAGGCCCAGGCGCTCGGTGAGGACCTTGACGTTCTCCTCGGTGAGGAACTTGGCGATCGGGCCGGTGAGGGCGTTGTTCTCGCCGACGCGGACCCAGGCCAGGCCCTTGGCGCCGAGGGAGACGGCGTAGTCACCGAGGCCGTCGAAGAACTTGCGCGGCTGGTCACCGGTGTTCGGCACGGCCAGGGCACGGACGTGCTTGCCGGCGAACGCCTTGAACTCGGAGTTCTCGAAGACATCGGTGATGTCGACGAGCTCCAGGTCGGTGCGCAGGTCCGGCTTGTCGTTGCCGTACTTGAGCATCGACTCGCGGAACGGGATCCGCGGGAACGGCGACGTGACGTGGCGGCCGCCGCCGAACTCCTCGAAGAGCTCGGTCATCAGCTTCTCGATCGGCTGGAAGACGTCCTCCTGCTCGACGAAGCTCATCTCGACGTCGAGCTGGTAGAACTCGCCCGGCGAGCGGTCGGCGCGGGCGTCCTCGTCGCGGAAGCAGGGCGCGATCTGGAAGTAGCGGTCGAACCCGGAGATCATCAGGAGCTGCTTGAACTGCTGCGGCGCCTGCGGCAGCGCGTAGAACTTGCCGGGGTTCAGACGGGACGGGACGACGAAGTCACGGGCGCCCTCGGGGGAGGTCGCGGTGAGGATCGGGGTGGCCATCTCGTTGAAGCCGAGGGCCACCATCTTGGAGCGGATGGACGCGATGACCGCGCTGCGCAGCATGATGTTGCGGTGCATGCGCTCGCGGCGCAGGTCGAGGAAGCGGTACTCCAGGCGCCGCTCCTCGTTGACGCCGTCGTCCGTGTTGATCGTGAAGGGCAGCGGGGCGGAGGCGCCGAGGACCTCCACCTCCGAGACCTCGACCTCGATCTCACCGGTGGGGAGTTCGGTGTTGATGTTCTCGGCACCGCGGGAGACGACCTTGCCGTCGATGCGGACGACCGACTCCTTGGTCTGCTTGTCGAGCGCCTCGTACGCGGCGGTGCCGGGACGGGCGACGAGCTGCGTGATGCCGTAGTGGTCGCGCAGATCGATGAAGAGGATGCCGCCCAGGTCTCGCCGATTGTGCAGCCAGCCGCTCAGCCGGACGTCGGTGCCGACGTCAGAGGCGCGGAGCTCGCCGCAGGTGTGGGACCTGTACCGATGCATCGTCGTTCATCCAGTCTTCGCGGATCGGGGGCTGTGTTTCACGTGAAACCTCCCCCAGAGTACCGGGCCGCTCAAGATCGACGTCCGATACGCCCGGTCGGTTCGGTGGCGGCTGATCCGTACATCTTCTTAGAGTGGGGCAATGCGCACCGAGGACGTCCTGGCCGCCATCGCGACCGGCCTATGGCGCTGGGACAACGCCTCCGGGATCGTCACGCTGGACGCGGAGGCGGCCCGGCTGCTGGGGCTGCCCGCGGAACCGGTCGAGCTGACCGAGGCCGCCGTGCGCTCGCGGTTCCACCCCGTCGACTGGAACGAGATCGACGGGGTCGTGAACCTCGCCGTGGCGGAGGGCACCCTCGCCGAGGCCAGGCTGCGGATCATGGACGAGAACGGGCGGGTGATCCGTACCGTACGCAGCCGGTCGAAGCCGTTCATCGAGGGCACCGACTACCAGCTTGTGGGCACCCTCCAGGAGGTCGCCGAGCCCCAGCCCGGCACGGCCGCGCGGACGCCCGTGACCGGCGACTGGCGGCGCTCGCGCGAGGCGTTCCTGCTGGACGCGGGACGGGCGCTGGCGGAGGCGCGGTCCACGGCCGAGGTGCTGCGGGTGGCGGCCTCGCTGTCGATGCCCGGGTTCTCCCCCGACGGGCTGGCCGTCTTCGGCGTCTCCGGCGACCGGCTGACGATCATCGGGCACCACGGGCACAACACCGGCGACGACGGCCCGTTCTCCGACATGCCGCTCGACACCGACTACCCGGCCGCCGAGGTGGTGCGGACGGGCCGGGCGATCTACCTGCCGACCCCGGAGGAGTACCGGGCCCGGTTCCCCGCGACCTGGCCGCTGGCGCAGCGCTTCAGCAGGGAGTCGTGGGCGTTCCTGCCGCTGATCGTCGCGGGGCGCACGATGGGGGCCTGGATGGCGGCGTTCCGGTACCGCGTGTCGTTCACGCCCGACGAGCGGTCCGTCCTGACGACCGTGGCCCGGATGCTGGCGCAGGCGCTGGCGCGTGCGGGGGTCGCCGAGTCGGAGCGGGAGCTGTCCCTGGGCCTCCAGCGCACGATGATGCCGGTCCTGGGTCCGGCCATTCCCGGCATGGAGGTGGCCGCGCGGTACGTCCCGACCGGCGGCGGGCTCCAGGTCGGCGGCGACTGGTACGACATGATCCAGCTACCCGGGGGGCGCATCGCGCTGGTGATCGGCGACGTCCAGGGACATGACGTCCGGGCGGCCGGGCTGATGGGCCAGCTCCGGATCGCCCTGCGCGCGTACGCCTCGGAGGGCCACCGGCCGGACGCGGTGCTGTCCCGCGCGTCGCGCTTCCTGTACGGGATCACGGACGGCGCGGAGGGGGACCACGGGGCGGCCCGGTTCGCGACGTGCCTGTACCTGGAGGTGGACCCGGCGACCGGGACGCTGGACATCGCGCGGGCGGGCCACCCCGACCCCGCGATCCGGATGGCCGACGGGACGGTGATGCTGCGGCCGACGGCGGGCGGGCTGCCCCTGGGCATCGTCCCGGACACGGACTACCCCACGACCCGGCTCACCCTGGAACCGGGCGAGACGCTCATGATCTGCACGGACGGGCTCCTGGAGACCGGCGGGCACGACCTGGAGACCGGCTGGACGCGCATCCGCACGCTGCTGGAGCGGCACGACACGGAGGGCGAGTCGCTGGAGGCGCTGGCCGACAGCCTGGTGCAGGCGGTGCACGGGCCCGGCTCGCACCACACCACCGGGCCGCTGGCCGACCGCCGCGAGGACGACATCGCGGTGCTGCTGCTGTCCCGGACCGGTGAGCAGCTCCGGACGGCCGCCGCCCGGCGCACCGCGATGACCATCGCCCAGGCGGAGCCGGAGCGGATCGCCGCCGCCCGGCAGCACCTGCGGGAGCTGCTGCACGACTGGGCGGACCCGGAACAGGTCGACTCGGCGGTCCTGATGGTGTCCGAGATGGTCACCAACGTGCTGGTGCACACCGACGGGGACGCGCTGCTGGTGGCGGAGGCGACCGGGGACCACGGCAAGCGGCGGCTACGGGTGGAGGTGGCGGACGCCAGCGACGAGCTGCCGCACCGTCGCCGGCCCGGCGAGATGGCGTCGTCCGGGCGCGGGCTGATCCTCATGGAGATGCTGGCGCACGAGTGGGGCGTCGACCCCCGGGGCGAGGGCAAGTCCATCTGGTTCGAGCTCCACGAGGACCGGGACGGCGAGCCCTAGGCCGGCCGACGGGCCGCGCAGGGGCGCGTCGCGGGGCGGGCGCCTCGCGGGGCGGCGTCGCGCGCCCGGGCGCGTCGCGGGGCGGGCTCGGGCGGCCGGCTCGGGCCCGGGCGGGAGGGCCGGCCGGGGGCCGTCAGGGGCCGGGGTGTGTGTAGCGCTTGCGCTCCTCGCCGATCACGCCGAACGCGGCGGCCGTGAGCGGTACGGCCAGCAGCATGCCGAGGATCCCGGCGACGGACGCCCCGGCGGTGATGGCGAGCAGGACGACGGCCGGGTGCATCTGGACCGTACGGCTCTGGATCACCGGTTGCAGGACGTGCCCTTCGATCACCTGGACGGCGAGGACGACGCCCGCCGTCCACAGGGCGATGGCCACGCCCCGGTCGGCGAGCGCCACCAGGACCGCGACCGCCCCGGACAGGAACGCTCCGAGGTAGGGGACGTACGCGCCGACGAAGACCAGGGCGCCCAGCCCCACGGCGCCCGGGACGCGCAGGATCAGCAGGCCCGTCGTGATGAGGAGGGCGTCGATCAGGGCGATGAACGTCGTCCCGCGCATGAAGCCCTCGACGGCGCCGAAGGCGCGGCGGGCCACGGCCTCGGCGTGGTCGGCGCTGCCGTGCGGCGCGAGGGAGCGCAGGGCGCGCAGCGCCCGGCCGGAGTCGCGGAGGAAGAAGAACACCAGGAGCAGGGCGAGGACGGCCATGGCGATCACCTCGCCGACGACACTGAGCCCGCTGATGACGCCGGACGCCGCCGTGCCGCCGAATTTGCCGAGGAGCTCCTTGGCGTTGCCGGCCAGGTCGTCCAGGGAGGTGCCGGCCGGGCCGAGGTGCTCGGCCAGGTCGGTGGCGGCGCGGCGCAGCGAGGCGACGATCTGGTCGCCGGTGTCGATGAGCGCGGCGACCACGATGTAGCCGGCGCCGCCGACGACGGCGACGGCGGCCGCGCAGGTCAGGCCGGCCGCCAGGGACCGCTGGACCTTCATGGCGACGAGCCGCCGGTACAGCGGCCCGAGCAGCGCGGTGCCGAGCAGGGCGAGCAGGACGGGCGTGACGGCGGTCCGGAAGGTCACGCACAGCCATACGCCGACCGCCCCGACGCCGGTGAGCAGCAGGACGACGACGCACCAGGCGGCGAGGCGCCGGACGGGCTCGGGGAGGGTGTGCACGCCTCCACGGCACCATGCGCGGCCGGGGCCCGCCGCTGGGCGGGCCCCGGCCGGGTGAGGTCGCGTCAGGCGCCGGGGGTGATCTCCGGGCCGATGCCGTCCTGCATCCCGTGGACGGCCGGAACGCGGCCGAGCCGGCCGGCCTGGAAGTCCTCGAAGGCCTGCCTCAGCTCGGCCTGGGTGTTCATCACGAACGGCCCGTAGTGCGCCATCGGCTCCCGGATCGGCCGGCCGCCCAGGAGGATGACCTCCAGGTCCGGGGTGTGGCCGTCCTGCCGGTCGTCGGCGCGGACGGTCAGCGAGCCGCCGTCGCCGAAGACGGCCGTCTGGCCCATGTGGACCGGCCGGCGCTCCCCGCCCACGGAGCCGCGCCCGGCCAGGACGTACGCGAGGCCGTTGAAATCCTGCCGCCAGGGCAGCGTGATCTCGGCGCCCGGGCGCAGCGTGGCGTGGACCATGGTGATGGGGGTGTGGGTGATGCCCGGTCCCTCGTGCCCGTCGAGCTCGCCGGCGATGACGCGCAGCAGCGCGCCGCCGTCGGGGGAGGTGAGGAGCTGCACCTGGCCGCCGCGGATGTCCTGGTAGCGGGGGTCCATCATCTTGTCCTTGGCGGGCAGGTTCACCCAGAGCTGGAGGCCGTGGAAGAGGCCGCCGGACATGACCAGGTGCTCCGGCGGGGCCTCGATGTGGAGCAGCCCCGACCCGGCGGTCATCCACTGGGTGTCGCCGTTGCGGATGGTGCCGCCGCCACCGTTGCTGTCCTGGTGGACGAAGGTGCCGTCGATCAGGTACGTGACGGTCTCGAAGCCGCGGTGGGGGTGCCAGGGGGTGCCCTTGGCCTCGCCGACCCCGTACTCCACCTCCCCCATCTGGTCCATCATGATGAACGGGTCGAGGTGGCGGTAGTTGATCCCGGCGAACGCGCGGCGCACCGGGAAGCCCTCCCCCTCGAAGCCGCTGGGCGCGGTCGTCACGGCCAGCACCTGGCGCGGCACGGCACCCGTGGGCGCGTCGACGCGCGGCAGGGTGAGCGGGTTCTCGACGGTTACGGCAGGCATGGCGTGGGTCCTCCTCGGGGCGGCGTACACCCACTTTAGTTGAATACTGAACTTCTTGCCAGGGGAACACCCCCTCCCGCCCCTGCATTCCCCCGGGTACCGCCCATCCCGCCCCTCGCACCTGGCGCCCTCCACCGCACACACGAAGAGCCGCCCCCACCGAGGGGGGCGGCTCCTGTGCGGCCATGCGGCCGTGCGGCCGCGCGGCTCCGGAAACGCGGAGGGGACGGCCGGGTCAGCCGTACATCCGCCGCATGGCGAAGTCGACCATCTGCTCCACGGCCTTGGCGTCGAACACCATCCGGTGGTCACCCTCCATGTCGAGCACGAAGCCGTACCCGGTGGGGAGCAGGTCGATCACCTCGGCGCCGGTGATCACGAAGTACTTGGACTCCTTGCCGGCGTACCGGCGCAGCTCCTTGAGCGAGGTGAACATCGGGATGACCGGCTGCTGGGTGTTGTGCAGCGCGAGAAAGCCCGGGTTGTCACCGCGCGGGCAGTAGACCTTCGAGGTGGCGAAGATCTGCTGGAAGTCCTCGGCCGACAGCGAGCCGGTGGTGAACGCCCGCACGGCATCGGCCAGCGAGGGCGGCGACGGCTCGGGGTACAGCGGCGGCTGCTGCGCGTACCCCTGCTGGGGGGCGTACTGCTGCTGGGCACCCTGGTTCTGGTCGTAGCCGTACATGCGCGTAAGCGTACCGAGCGGCGGCCGCCGCCGTACGGCCCGTACCGGGGCCCGCGCACCCCGGCGGGCACCCCGTGGGCCGCCGGCGGGCCGGGGCGTCACACGTCACAGATCGGCCGATAGGGGTTGCTCTTATTACCGACGGGTAGCATCATCGTAGCTACTAGCTGGTACGTGTACGAGGATTCCGCCTCCCCGAGCCTTACGGAGCCGTCGCCATGGGGCACTACAAGTCGAATCTCCGCGACATCGAGTTCAACCTCTTCGAGGTCCTCGGGCGCGACAAGGTCTACGGCACCGGTCCGTTCGAGGAGATGGACGTCGAGACCGCCAAGAGCGTCCTGGACGAGATGCGCCGTCTCGCCGAGAACGACTTCGCGGAGTCCTTCGCGGACGCCGACCGCAACCCGCCGGTCTTCGACCCCGAGACGAACACCGCGCCGATCCCCGCGTCCTTCAAGAAGTCCTACAAGGCCTTCATGGACTCCGAGTACTGGCGCCTGGGCCTGCCCGAGGAGATCGGCGGCACCACCTCGCCCCGCTCCCTGATCTGGGCGTACGCGGAGCTGATCCTCGGCTCGAACCCGGCCGTCTGGATGTACTCCTCCGGCCCCGCCTTCGCGGGCGTCCTCTTCGAGGAGGGCAACGAGGTCCAGAAGAAGATCGCCCAGATCGCGGTCGAGAAGCAGTGGGGCTCCACCATGGTCCTCACCGAGCCGGACGCCGGCTCGGACGTGGGCGCCGGCCGCACCAAGGCGGTCCAGCAGGACGACGGCTCCTGGCACATCGAGGGCGTGAAGCGCTTCATCACCTCCGGTGAGCACGACATGTCGGACAACATCCTCCACTACGTGCTCGCCCGCCCCGAGGGCCACGGCCCCGGCACCAAGGGCCTGTCCCTCTTCCTCGTGCCGAAGTTCCACTTCGACTGGGAGACCGGCGAGCTGGGCGAGCGCAACGGCGTGTACGCGACGAACGTCGAGCACAAGATGGGCCTCAAGGCCTCCAACACGTGCGAGATGACCTTCGGCGACAAGCACCCCGCCAAGGGCTGGCTGATCGGCGACAAGCACGACGGCATCCGCCAGATGTTCCGCATCATCGAGTTCGCCCGCATGATGGTCGGCACGAAGGCGATCGCCACCCTGTCGACCGGCTACCTGAACGCGCTGGAGTACGCCAAGGAGCGCGTGCAGGGCCCCGACCTGGCGAACTTCATGGACAAGACCGCGCCCAAGGTCACCATCACGCACCACCCCGACGTGCGCCGCTCGCTGATGACGCAGAAGGCGTACGCCGAGGGCATGCGCGCCCTCGTCATGTACACCGCCGCGATCCAGGACGAGATCCAGGTCAAGGAGGCGTCCGGCGAGGACGCCAAGGCGCTCATCGGCCTCAACGACCTGCTCCTGCCCATCGTCAAGGGCTACGGCTCCGAGAAGTCCTACGAGCAGCTCGCCCAGTCCCTCCAGACCTTCGGCGGCTCCGGCTACCTCCAGGAGTACCCGGTCGAGCAGTACATCCGGGACGCCAAGATCGACACCCTCTACGAGGGCACCACGGCGATCCAGGGCCAGGACTACTTCTTCCGCAAGATCGTCCGCGACCAGGGCGCCTCCCTGAACGCGCTCGCCGAGGAGATCAAGAAGTTCCTGGCGGTCGGCACCGGCGGCGAAGAGCTGGCCCCGGCCCGCGACGCGCTCGCCAAGGCGGCCGTGGACCTCGAGGCCATCGTCGGCGCGATGCTGACGCACCTCACCGCCACCGGCGAGGACGTCAAGAACATCTACAAGGTCGGCCTCAACACCACCCGCCTCCTGATGGCCTCCGGTGACGTGGTCGTCGGCTACCTGCTGCTGCGGGGCGCCGCCGTCGCCGCCGAGAAGCTGGAGACCGCCTCCGCCAAGGACAAGGCGTTCTACCAGGGCAAGATCGCCGCCGCGAAGTTCTTCGCCGCGAACATCCTGCCGAACGTCTCCACCGAGCGCGCCATCGCCGAGGGCGTCGACAACTCCCTCATGGAGCTGGACGAGGCCGCGTTCTAGTCACGAGGTCACCGCACGGTCCACGGCGGCCCGCTCCCCGGTCTCCCGGGGGCGGGCCGCCGCCGTACAGCGGGCCGCCACCGTTCAGCGGGCCGCCACCGTACAGCGGGCCGCCACCGGTCAGCGGCCCGGCGGCCGGCCCGCGCACACCGACCGGTGACTCACCCGGCACGTGTCCGACGGCACCGCCCCGCGCAGGTTGACCGCCGTACCGTCACCCGCGACGAACCAGCGCTCACCGCGCGGGACACCCGCCGTGGGCCGCTCCGCCAACTCCATCGCCACCCAGCGGCCGTTGACCGTACGGTGCCAGCGGGCCCGCGCCCCGCAGAACCGGCAGGTCATCAGCGAACCGGCACCCGGCCGGCGCGGCGCGGGTATCGAGGCGCGGAGCGTCGCGGCCGTCACCGGCAGGATGTCCCCCAGACGCACCGGGTCCCGGTCCGGGGTGCCCGTCGCGGCGGTCGTGCACGCCGCGCAGAGCGGCATCCCCAGCGGGGCGCTCCACTCGGCCCCGGGCGTTTCACATGCGGCACAGACGGGCGTGGTCGTCGTGGTCACCAGTGCACCTCCGGTCGCGACCGGCGAGTCAGCGGACTGCTGTCCCGCTACGTCCTCCGATAGTCGCAGCCACCACTGACAATCGACCGCCGACGACGGCCCCCCGCTACTGACCCGCCCGTAAAGTGAAGGCCATGAGCAGCTCACCCCCCCGCTTCGACCGCGGCCACACCGACGACCTCATGACCTTCCTGGCGGAGTCCCCCACGCCGTACCACGCCGTCGCCAACGCCGGTGAACGACTGGAGAAGGCGGGCTTCCGGAAGCTCGACGAGACCGCCGCCTGGGACGGTACGAGCGGCGGCAAGTACGTCGTCCGCGGTGGCGCGATCATCGCCTGGTACGTACCGGAAGGCGCCGAACCCCACACCCCGTTCCGGATCATCGGCGCCCACACCGACTCGCCCAACCTGCGGGTCAAGCCCCAGCCCGACATGGGCGCGCACGGCTGGCGGCAGGTCGCCGTCGAGACGTACGGCGGAACCCTGCTCAACACCTGGCTCGACCGCGACCTGGGACTGTCCGGCCGGCTGACGCTGCGCGACGGCGAGCACCGGCTGGTGTGCGTGGACCGGCCGCTGATGCGGGTGCCGCAGCTCGCGATCCACCTGGACCGGCAGGTCAACGAGGGCCTGAAGCTGGACCGTCAGCGGCACATGCAGCCCATCTGGGGCCTGGGCGACGACGTCCACGAGGGCGACCTGATCCGGTTCGTGGCCGGGGAGGCGGGCGTGGCCGCCGGGGACGTGGCCGGCTGGGACCTCATGGTGCACTCCCTGGAGGCGCCCGCCTACCTGGGCCGGGACCGCGACCTGCTGGCCGGGCCGCGCATGGACAACCTGCTGTCGGTGCACGCGGGCGTGGCCGCGCTCGCCGCCGTGGCGGCCGCCGGCGACCCGGAGTTCATCCCCGTCCTCGCCGCCTTCGACCACGAGGAGAACGGCTCCGAGTCCGACACCGGCGCCCAGGGCCCGCTCCTCGGCGGCGTCCTGGAGCGGTCCGTCTTCGCCCGGGGCGGCGGCTACGAGGACCGGGCCCGGGCCTTCGCCGGGACGATCTGCCTCTCCTCCGACACCGGCCACGCGGTGCACCCCAACTACGCCGAGCGCCACGACCCCACGCACCACCCGCGCGCGGGCGGCGGCCCCATCCTCAAGGTGAACGTCAACCAGCGGTACGCGACGGACGGCAGCGGCCGGGCCGTCTTCGCGGCCGCCTGCGAGAAGGCCGGCGTGCCCTGGCAGACGTTCGTGTCGAACAACGACATGCCCTGCGGCACGACCATCGGCCCGATCACCGCCGCCCGCCACGGCATCAGGACCGTCGACATCGGCGTGGCGATCCTCTCCATGCACAGCGCCCGTGAACTGTGCGGCGCCGACGACCCGTTCCTCCTGGCCAACGCCCTGGTGGCGTTCCTGAAGTAGGCCTCCCCGCGTAGGTGTTGCCGGGCGGGGTACCCGCAACACCTACGCTAACGAGGAGGCGGGAATCATGGGCCTGGGTGGCTGCATCATTCTCATAGCGGTCGGGGCGATCCTCACCTTCGCGACCGACTGGGAAGCACAGGGCGTCAACCTCGACCTCGTAGGGCTGATCCTCATGGCCGTCGGCATCATCGGTGTCGCGACGTTCACGAGCATCGCCCGTCGCCGCCGGGCGGTCGTGCCGCCGGTGGCCCCCACGGTGGTCGACCCCACGGACGACCGGCGCTACTGAGCCGGCCGTGGACACCCGGCCGGCGGCGGACGGCCGCCGGCGAAACATCGGCGAAAGGCCCTGCCTGACACCGTGTCGGCATGGTTCTGCTGGGACAGCACACGGCTTACGTACGCCACCGGGGTCCCCGGCGACGGATGTTCTGGAGCGTCGCCGGGGCCGCCGTGGCCCTCACGGCGGCCGTCGGCGGCACGGTGATCGGCGCGTACGGCGAACGCCCCCCGTGGGGCAGCGACATCGCCTACGAGGCGGGTTACCTCCAGGGCAACCGCACCCGCCACCACGACCCGACCGGCGAGCGGGTGCGGGACCTGCTGGCGGGCGGCTGCGCCCGGCTGGAGGACGGCGGCCTCGGCGGCCGCAAGGCCACCCACGACCCGGGGGCCTGGGTGGCCGGCTGCCTGGACGGGGCGGCGGGCAGACCGTCCCGGCACCAGGGCCTGGCGTACTGACCCCTACGCGGTGTCCATGCCCGCGAGGATCAGCGGGAGCCGGCCCGCGCCCGACTCCGTGACCTTCACCGGCACGCCCCAGTCCTGCTGGTGGACGTGGCAGGCGGGGTACTCGTTGGCCGGGTCGTCGTCACAGGAGGCGGCCATGGCGGAGACGTGCAGCACGCCCTCCGTGACGGCCGGGTTCAGCGTCAGCTCCCGGGACAGGTCCGTTCCCGTGCCCTCGCCCGACGCCAGCAGCTCCGGCGGCGTGGACGACACCAGCAGCCGCGTCGACGGTCCGTACCGCTCGTCCAGCTTCTGCCCGGTCGGCGCCCGGAAGACCACGTCCAGCCGCAGCGTGCCGGGCGCGATCTCGGTCGCCTCGCGCCGCGTGCGGTGCGCGACGGCGTCCACCTGGACGGCCTCCTCGGGCAGCCGCAGCCGGGTCAGCCGGTGGCGGGCCGACTCGACGACCACGATGTCGTCGCCCACCAGCACCGCGTCGCTCGGCTCCCGCAGGTCGGTGGCGAGGGTGGTGACCTCGCCGGCCGCCGGGTCGTAGCGGCGCAGCGCGTGGTTGTACGTGTCGGAGACGGCGACCGAGCCGTCCGGCAGGGCCGTCACCCCCAGCGGGTGCTGGAGCAGCGCCTGGCCCGCCTCGCCGTCCCGGTGGCCGAAGTCGAACAGGCCGGTGCCCACGGCCGTGCGGACCGTGCCCTCGGGGTCGACCCACCGCAGCGCGCTGGTCTCGGAGTCGGCGACCCACAGCCGGTCGGCGGTGGCGGCGAGCCCGGAGGGCTGGGCGAACCAGGCCTCGTCGGCGGGTCCGTCGACCAGGCCCTCGTTGGTGGTCCCGGCGGCGACGCGGACGGTGCCCCGCTCCGGGTCGTACGCCCAGAGCTGGTGCACGCCCGCCATGGCGATCCACACCTCGTCCCGCCACCAGGCGACGTCCCACGGCGACGACAGGGCGACCTCGCGGGCGGGCCCGGCGGTGGGGGACCCCTGCCACCACTGCGCCCCGGTCCCGGCGAGGGTGGACACCTCCCCGGTGGCGAGGTCCAGCAGCCGCAGCGCGTGGTTCACGGTGTCGGCCACGACCACGCGGGGCGCCGCGGAGCCGCCGGGCAGCAGGCACAGCCCCTGCGGCTCGTTGAACCGCGCCTGCTCCGCCGGGCCGTCGGTGAGGCCACGCTCGCCGGTGCCGAACCGCCGTACGACGGTCTCGCCGTCCGCCGCCAGCTCCACCACCTGGTGGCGGGTGGTGTCGGTCACCAGCAGGTTGCCGCCGTCCAGCAGCAGGGCCTTGCCGGGGAAGCGCAGGTGCGTGGCCTCCGGCTCCGGCGGGACGTAGGGCCCGTCGCCGCGCCGCAGGGTGCCCTTGGCCCCGTGCTCGGCCTCCAGCTCCGCGACGAGCGTCCCGATGGCCCGGGCGTGCCCCTCGCCGGCGTGCTGGGCGACGACGTACCCCTCGGGGTCGATCACCACCAGCGTGGGCCACGCCCGTACGGCGTACTGCTTCCAGGTGGCGAGTTCGGGGTCGTCGAGGACGGGGTGGTGCACCTCGTACCGCTCGACGGCGTCCACGACGGCCTGGTGCTCGGCCTCGTGCACGAACTTCGGCGAGTGGACGCCGATGATCACGACGGTGTCCCGGTGCTTCTCCTCCAGCTCGCGCAGCTCGTCGAGGACGTGCAGGCAGTTGATGCAGCAGAAGGTCCAAAAATCGAGGATCAATGTGCGACCTCGGAAGTCGGCGAGCTTCAGGTCCTTCCCGCCGGTGTTGATCCAACCGCCCTTGCCGATCAGCTCGGGGGCACGGACACGGGCACGCTTGCGGGGTGCGGGCGCGGGGGTGGGCGCCGGGGCAGCATCGTTCATCCTTCAAGCTTGCCATTGGCCCATGAACACCGGATCACGACCGTACGACGCCGTTGCCCTGCGCAGCTACGGGATCCGCTCCACCACGGACTAGCCTCCTTGGACGCCCCGGACGAACAGGGTTCCTGTGCGCCGACTCCCGGCGGGTGGGGCAAGCACGGACGCTGACACGTCCACGAAGCCGTGTTCCTTGAGAATCAGCGCCCACACATCGGGTTCGTAGTCCCACCGCTTGACGACAGCGGGGTCTTCTTCGGGCCCGCGCGGGATGTATGACGCCTGGCAGCCGTAGCACCCTTCAACCGGGGGACGCTGGGAGAAGGCGAAGACGCCACCCGGCTTGAGGTTCGCGTGAACCATCGGCAGCAGAAGACCGGGGTCGGTGAACCAGGCAGCGCCGAACACGCTGTAGACCGCATCGAAGATCGTGAACGCGTCTCCGAGATAGGTGAGCGCGTCGGCCTGGTGGAGTTCCATCCCGTCCACGCCCGGCCACCGCTCGCGTGCCTTGTCGAGCTGCTTGGCGGAGAGGTCGATCCCGACGGACTTCATGCCGAGCGTTGCGAGATGAGCGGCGTTCCCTCCAGACCCGCACCCGAGATCGAGCACGCGGTCTCCCGGGTTGAGGTTGAGCACGTCGGCCCTGGGGCCGTGGTCCGGGTACTGGGTCCAGTTGAACCATGTGGTCTCGCCCTTGGCGTTGGTCTTCCGCCGCTGGGGCTTGCTCTGCGAGTAGGCATCCCATGCGGTGCTGCGAGCGTCAGTCACTATCTGTCCGTTCTCGTTCACGGCGACAGCCGCCCGGCACGATACCGGGCGGCTGAAGCTCTCGTGGATCAGTCGCTCCGCTTGAGTCGGAGCTATTTGGCAACGGGGCTGTCGGAGCAGCCCGCGTAGCTCTGGGTGCAGTCGGCTGCGCCGTTGATCGGCCAGAACTCCGGGTCCACGTCGAAGCCGGCCGATCGGATCACCTCGGCCGTCCGACGCATCGCGGCCCGGCCCTCGGCGGGGTCGTGGCCGTTGTTGCGGTCGGGGACGTGGTGGATGAATCCGCCGCCGAGCGCGTCGCAGACCCTGGCGTAGTCCTTGGTGTGGAGCACGAGTGCGTGCCAGAAGAGGTCCACGCGAAGGCTGGGCGTGGCCCTCTCCGTGGTGTTCGCGGCGACGGCGAGGAAGGCCGCCACCTGGTTGACGCCGCGCTGGCCCTGGTCGTCGGTCATCTCCGGCCAGGAGTCCTCGCGGACCATGGTGATGAGGTCGGCCCTCAGCTCCGGGGTGATGAGGTCGTACACGGTCTTCGTCGTGTCGGTGATCGTCACGTCTGTGCCTTCCTGGTCTGTGAGGAACATCGGGGGCACTTGCAGGGGGGCCAGGCGGCGGAGGCCATGGGGGTCAACGGCTTCTCGGCTCTGCTGCTGGGGTAGATCACTTCAGAGCCGAACGTCTGGCCGGAGTCGCGAGACACCCGCACGGTCATGGTCATCGTTGGCCTTCCGCTTGCCCGGTCCGGTTGGTGAAGCGATGTTCCCGCCGCCGGTCGGTCGGAACGACGACGCTTCGGGCGTCGCCTGGGCGTCACTCAGTGGGGTGTCAATGACGCCCTCCAGGGCGTCAAACCGGTGTCATTGCATGGCTGTTCGGTCTAGCTTTGACGTCATGACGACGACCGCCGTGGTGCCGAATGATGTGCTGCGGGCCGTGCGTATCGGCCTGCGCTTAAGCCAAGACGACTTCGCCAAGGCGCTCCGCCGGGCAGGTGCGGAACTGGGGGAGCCGAACGAGGCTTCCAAGCGGCTGGTGCAGCGCTGGGAGTCCGGCACGAGCAAGACGCCTCGGGGCGTGTACGCCAGGGCCTTAGAACGGGTCACTGGGCGTCCGGTCGAGGCACTGGGGTTCGCCCTGCCGGTGCCGACGGCACGAGTCCACGCAGACGGGAAGGGAGGGCATGACATGGAGACCGGCACAACCGGTGTCGCGTCTGCCTCTGTAGGCGCGCAGCCCACCGCGCAGACGGGTGAGGAGACGTTTTCGGGAGTGTGGCTCAGCCGCTACGAGTTCTTCTCTTCGAGCCGGGGCGACTCGCACGAGGGCAAGCACTACGTAGTGATCGTCCAGCACGGGAACCGGCTGACCGTTCAGAGTCTGCCCGGGGCGAGCAGCAACCCGGACAGCCCGCTCACGCTGGATCTCACTGTCGATCGCAACGTGGCCACGGGTACGTGGGTCGAGCAGACTGCCGCAGACGGCTACTACAACGGGGCCCGCTACCACGGGGCCATCCAACTCCTGGTCGAGCCGACCGGACGGCGCATGGCCGGAAAGTGGGTCGGCTTCGGCAAGGACTTCGACGTGAATACCGGCCCCTGGGAACTGCGGCTGGTGGACCGGTCCACGAGCAAGGCGACGCTGGAGAGGTACAGCCAGCCGCCGGAGTGACATCCGACGGGGCACCTGATGGGGCGAAGACCCCACGGGGTGGGGCCTTCCGCGGGCTTTGCAGGGCGTTAACTGTGCCGCTCTCGCGCCTTCGGCGGTCGATATGCGCTGGTCAGAGGCCACGATGGGCCCGAAAATCGGGGTCACACCCAGCGTGCGCGTTCCGAGCTGCGGCCAGGGTCGGGATGGTGACCACAGCGCAACTTCGCGCCGACCCTCGGGCCGCCCCAGTGACGAAGTGACGGAATGACGTTTAGTTCTATTCCATCCATAGAGACTCAGAACATCTCTTAAAAAGGTAGTGGACTTCGACCGTCATTCCGTCACTTCGTCACCCGCCGACTCCGCCCCAGCACCGTCTCTCGTCGCCCAGACGATCCGGCAGCGCTCGTCACCGTCGAACCTCACGCCCACCCTGCCTCGCCGGACTTCCACTCGATCGATTGCGAGGCCAAGGCGTCCACGTCTTCCGGCCGCATCATCGGCTTCCCAAGCTTCACGAAGCAGACCCGCATCCAGGAGAGGAGAGATGTCCACGGAAGGAGTCGGCATCCGCAGTAGATCTGCGCGCAGTCCCTCGATCCGGGTACGAAGTCGTCCTGCGAGCCGGTTGTACCGGTCGATCGCGTCTGCGCCGGTGAACTCGCCGCGGACGTACCTGGCCTCCTCCAGGTCCGCCAGGCGGGCCCCCTCGTCCGCGATCTCCGCCTCGATCGCGTCCCTCTTCGCGAAGACCTCCGGGTCCTCCCTCTGCACCCAGCGGTCGGCGATCACGGCAAGCAGCGGGTCCTGGGGCTCCAGGGATGGCAGGCGGGAGAGAAACGCCCGGGTCACGTAGTCGTCGATACTCTCCACCCGAGCCGATACGCCGGAGCATCCTCGCCCCATCCGGTGGCTGGAGCACTGGTACGACGTGCCGGCCTTGCTCATCCGGGCCCCGCAGAGCCCACAACGCGCTATCCCGGTGAGCAGAGACTTCCCCTGCTTGTGACCGTGCCGCTTCCCCGCCAGGGGGAACGTGCGCGCTTCGAGCTGGCGGAGGATGAGTTCGCGCTCCCCGAGCGTGATGATGCCCTCGCCGATGCTCACGGTCTCCAGCGTCTCCGGGTCCCGGTAGGGGGAGACCCGGTTCATGTACTTCCGCGTCCCGTCCGGCTGCTCCTCATACTCGGTCTGCGGCATGAGCCCGGCGAAGGCCGGTGAGCGGAGGAGTTGCATGACGCTGGACGAGTTCCACTCGCCTCCACGAGCGGACTCCACCCCGTGCTCGTTCAGCAGCCGGGCGATGTGGACGAGGGCCTTCCCGGACAGCGCCTCGTCGGCGATCAGGCGGGCGTAGACGGCGGTCTCGGGGTCGTGGACGAGCTTCTTCGCCTCCGGGTCAACCAGCAGCCCGTAAGGCGGCTGTCCGCCGATCCACTGGCCCCGCTGCCGTAGGTACCGCTTGGCGTTGCCGACGCGCATCCCAAGGTTGCGCGACTCGTTGCGCGCCAGTTCCGCCAGCATCGCGATGGTGACCCGGGCGCTGTCGTTCCTCGTGTCGAGGCCGTCCATGACGGAGACCAGCCGTCCGCCGACCCGTCCTATGTCGTCCAGCGCCTTGCCGACCTCGCCGATGCCCTTGCGGGACAGGCGGTCGAGCTTCCAGACGATCAGAACGCCCACGACGCCGGCCGTGGCTGCTGTGATCGCCGCATCGAACCCCTTGCGGCTGACGTTCTTGTAGCCGGAACGTCCACGGTCGATGTGGACCTTGCGGACGGTCAGTCCGTTGCGCTCCGCCCATGCGCGGCAGTCGGCTTCCTGGCGGTCGATCGCGGTCTTGCCCTCCCGGTCCAGGGAAAGGCGCAAGTACAGGTCGGCAGTGGTGTGTTGGTGCACGTACCCCACGCTAGCGAGGAGTGCTCACATTGGTTCAGGAAATCCAGAAGTCCAGGATCACGATGCGCCCGCGGAGGCCGGCCAGGGTGAGCTGTTCACCCCCCGTGTTGAGCCAGCCGCCCTTGCCGATCAGCTCGGGGGCGCGGACACGGGCACTGCGGGGCGCGGGGGTGGGCGCCGGGGCGGCATCGTTCATGGTTCAAGCTTGCCATCCGGTCGTGAACGCCCGGTCACGGCCGTACGGCGGGGGTGACGATCGCCGCCGTACGGGCCGGTCCCCGGCGGGGGCGGGTACGTATCCATCATGAAATACCTGGTACGCGACAAGATCTTCGCCATCGGCGACGACTACTGGATCGAGGACGAGAACGGGCGGCACGCCTTCCTCGTCGACGGCAAGGCGCTGCGGCTGCGCGACACGCTGGAGCTGAAGGACCCGGCGGGCCGGGTGCTGGTGACGCTGCGGGCGAAGGTGCTGAGCCTGCGCGGGGCGATGACCGTGGAGCGGGACGGCGGGACGCTGGCGACCGTGCGCCGCAAGCGGCTGTCGCTGCTGCGCAACCACTACCGGGTGGAACTGGCGGAGGGGCCGGAGCTGGACGTCAGCGGGCGGATCCTGGACCGGGAGTTCACGATCGGCCGGGACGGCGAGCCGCTGGCCCGCATCACGCGCGCGTGGCTGCGGGTACGGGACACGTACGCGGTCGACGTCGTCCGCGACGACACGGACGCGGCGCTGCTGATCGCGGTGGCGGTGTGCGTGATCCGGATGGCGGACAAGGACTGACCCCGCGGCCGGCGCCCGGGCGCCGGGGCGCCGCGTGCCTCGGGCACCCGGCGACGCCCGGCACCCGCGCGTCAGGGGCGCGGGGGCGGGGGCGGGGGCGTGCCCAGCCGGCGGTCCTTGAGGGCGGGGAAACGGTCGCGGGTGGTGGCCACGAGGGCCGGGTCGAGGTCCACGGTGAGGATCTCCTCCGCCTCGCCCGCCTCCGCGACCACCTCGCCCCAGGGGTCGACCACCAGGCTGTGGCCGGCCTGGGGCACGCCCGCGTGGGTGCCGGCGGTGCTGCACGCGAGGACGTACGCCTGGTTCTCGACCGCGCGGGCGCGGGCCAGCAGCGTCCAGTGCCCGCGGCGGCGGGCGGGCCAGCCGGCGGGGACGGCGAAGGCCAGGGCGCCGGCGTCGACCAGGCCCCGGAAGAGCTCGGGGAAGCGCAGGTCGTAGCAGGTGGCGAGGCCGAGGGGGAGGCCGGGCACGGGCGCGGTCACCAGCTCGTCGCCCGCTCCCATCATCACGGCCTCGCCCTGGTCGAAGCCGAAACGGTGGATCTTGCGGTACGCGGCGGCGAGGTCGCCGGAGGGCGAGAAGACCAGGGAGGTGTTGTACAGCGTCCCGTCGGGGGCGCGTTCCACGAAGGAGCCGGCGTGCAGCCAGACGGACGCCTCCGCGGCCGCCCCGGCCATCGCCCGGTACGTCGAGCCGGTCCGCGGCTCGGCCTCGCTCTCGAACGACTCGTACGCGAAGGCCCCCACCGGCCACAGTTCGGGCAGCACCACCAGGTCGGCGACCCCCCGTTGCCCGGCCACCAGGGAACGGACGCGCTCCCGGCGGGAATTCGGCGTTTCGTCCGGGTCTACTGCGATCTGGATCAGCGAGGCGCGCACACTACCACCGTCCTGGCATTCGAGCCGTCAACACGGGCCTACGATCGTCACACGAAAGCACTGCCGGGGTGCCCGCGTGCAGCGTACTGTTTCCCTCCGGGGGCCACCCCCGGACCCCCGGTAGCCGCCGCAGCACCCAGCCCGCGTACGACATGCCCGAGGGGTCCCGTGACCGTCCATCCCAGCCTCCAGCCCTACGCCGACGCCTGGACCCACTCCATCGAAGCGATATCCGAGTTGGTGCAGCCACTCGTGGAGGGGGAGTGGAACCGCGCCACGCCCTGCCCCGGCTGGTCGGTGCGCGACATCGTGTCGCACGTGATCGGCATGGAGTGCGAGATGCTCGGGGACCCGCGCCCGATCCACTCGCTGCCCCGCGACCTCTACCACGTGCGCAGTGACTTCGCGCGCTACATGGAGATGCAGGTCGATGTGCGCCGGCACCACACCGGGCCGGAGATGACCGCCGAGCTGGAGTACACGCTCATCCGCCGGGCCCGCCAGCTCCGCAACGAGAACCGCGCCCCCGACACCCTGATCCGCGCGCCGCTCGGCGCCCAGCAGTCGCTGGAACTGGCCTACCGGATGCGCGCGTTCGACGTCTGGGTGCACGAGCAGGACCTGCGCACCGCGCTCGGCGTGCCCGGCAACCTCGACTCCCCCGGCGCGTACGTCGCCCGGGACAACTTCCTGACCGTGCTGCCGAGGGTGGTCGCCAAGGACGCGGGCGCGCCGCCGAACACGGCGGTCGTCTTCGACGTGCACGGTCCGGTGGAGTTCCTCCGGACGGTCCGGGTGGACGCCGAGGGGCGTGGTTCCGTCGACGGCGCGCCGTCGCTGGGGCCGGCGGTGACGATCGCCACGGACTGGGAGACGTACGTCCGGCTGGCGTGCGGGCGGGTGCGGCCGGCGGCCGTGGCGGACCGGGTGAAGGTGGACGGCGACCAGGAGCTGGCGGAGGCGATCCTGTCCTCCTTCGCGGTCACCCCGTAACCCCGCCGGTCCCCGCCCCGGGCCCGGGCGCGGGCGCGGGCGCGGGCCGGCGCGGGCCGGCGCGGGGGTCAGGCCGGGACGTGGACGGTCTCGACGCGGCTGGCCACCAGCCGGTCCCGCTCCCGCCGGGCGGTACGGGCCCTGAGCCGGACGATCTGCGCCGCGCCCAGGGCCTGGAGGACGAAGACGGACGAGAAGGCGGTCCGGTAGTCGTCGCCGGTGGCGTCGAGCAGGACGCCGACGGCCAGCAGGGTGGTGATGGAGGCGGTGAAGCCGCCCATGTTGACGATGCCGGACGCGGTGCCCTGCCGCTCGGGCGGGTTCGCCGGCCGGGCGAAGTCGAAGCCGATCATCGAGGCGGGCCCGCAGGCGCCGAGGACGACGCACAGGGTGGTCAGCAGCCACATCGAGGCGTGGTCGCCCGGATGGGCGAGGGTGGCGGCCCACACGGTGGCGGTGGCCGCGACCGTCCCCAGGGCGAGGGGCGTCCGGGCGCCGTGGTGCCGGGCGATGACCTGGCCGTAGGTCACGCCGAACACCATGTTGGAGAGCACGGTCAGCGTCAGCATGTCGCCGGCCGTCCCACGGGACAGCCCCTGATCCTCGACGAGGAACGGCAGCCCCCACAGCAGCAGGAACACCATCGCGGGGAACTGGGTGGTGAAGTGCACCCACATGCCGAGGCGGGTGCCGGGCTCGCTCCAGGCCAGGGCGATCTGCCGGCGGACGGAGGCGGCGCCCGCGTGGTGGGCGGGCTCGGGCTCCTGGCCCTCGGGGTGGTCCTTGAGGAACAGCAGGAGCAGGACGAGGACGACCACTCCGGCGAGGGAGCTGCCGGCGAACGTCGCCGTCCAACCCAGGCCGTCCAGGGTCCGGGCGATCACGATCGTCGAGACGAGGTTCCCGGCGACCCCGAAGAGCCCGGCGACCTGCGCGATCAGCGGCCCCCGCCGGGCGGGGAACCAGCGCGTGCCCAGGCGCAGGACGGAGATGAAGGTCATGGCGTCGCCGCAGCCGAGCAGCGCGCGGGAGGCGAGGGCCATGCCGTACGACGGGGAGAGGGCGAAGCCGAGCTGGCCGAGGGTGAAGAGCACCACCCCCAGGGTGAGGACCTTCTTGGTGCCGAGCCGGTCGACCATCAGGCCGACGGGTATCTGCATCCCGGCGTAGACCAGGAGCTGGAGTATGGAGAAGGTGGACAGGGCGGAGGCGTTGACGCCGAAGCGGTCGGCGGCGTCGAGCCCGGCGACGCCGAGGGACGTGCGGAAGATGACGGCGACGAGGTAGACGCAGACGCCCACGCCCCACACCAGGGCGGCGCGGCGGCCCCCGGGAGGGTCGTGGGGCGGGGCGGTGGCGGAGGGCGGGCTGCTCACCGGTCCTCCCCCCTGACCAGGACCTTGACGCGGCTGACGTGGCGGTGGACGCTGCGGGCGGCGCCTTCGGTGTCGCCGGCGCGGAGGGCTTCGAGGATCTCGGCGTGCTCGGCGATGTTCTTGGCCACCCGGTCGGGGTGGGCCTCCATCACGGCGACGCCCATGCGCAGTTGGCGGTCGCGCATCTGGTCGTAGAGGCGCGAGAGGATCTCGTTGCCGGCGTGGCGGACGATCTCGGCGTGGAAGGCGCGGTCGGTGACGGCGACGGCGGCCAGGTCGCCGGCGCCGGCGTGGTGCCGCTGCTCGTCCAGCAGCCGCTCCAGGCGCCGCAGCAGCGAGGCCGGGGCGGGGACCGCCTTGCGGACGGCGAACTCCTCGACGAGGAGCCGGGTTTCGACGACGTCGGCGATCTCCTGGGCGGAGACGGCGAGGACGAGGGCGCCCTTCTTGGGGTAGAGCTTCAGCAGCCCTTCCATCTCCAGCTTGAGCAGCGCTTCCCGCACCGGCGTGCGGGACACCCCGACGGCCTCGGCGAGTTCCCCTTCGGTGAGGAGCGTCCCGCCCTGGTAGCGGCGGTCGAGGACGGCTTGCTTGACGTGGGTGTAGACGCGGTCGGCGGCGGGCGGGGCGGCAGGCATGCACACAGCATAGATACAAGAGGGGTGCATCAGGGGCCGTTCACGGACCCGTAGGACGGAACTCACAACTCCGGATCACCGGTACCGCCCCGGGGGACCCCCGTCCCACACGAGGGTGACCCGCTCGTCCCACGCGATCCGGATTCCCGTACATCCTTCGGCGGCGCTCGGAGGTCTTGTATCGGGCACTGGTTGCCCACCCGCCAGGTTTGCGGCTTTTCGACGTATGTGAGACCCAGACCCGAACTCGGAGCGTTTTGCTTTGATAACCATGAACAAGGCCGTGCGCCGCGTCGCCACGGTCGCCCTCTCGGGCGGTCTGCTGCTGACCGCCTCCCCGCTGGCCGCACCGGCCGCGGCGGCCACGCCGATCCCGTCCATCAGCGCCAAGGGCGGCTTCATGGTGGACCAGGCGGACGGCAAGGCCATCTACGGCAAGGCGAACACCACCCGCCGCCAGATGGCCAGCACCACGAAGGTCGTCACCGCGATCGTGGTCCTCACCACGCCCGGCGTCGACCTCAACCGCAAGGTGACCATCAAGCAGGAGTACCGCGACTACGTCGTCCGGACCGGCGCGAGCACCGCCGATCTGAAGACCGGCGACAAGGTGACCGTCCGGCAGCTCCTGTCCGCGCTGATGCTGCCGTCCGGCTGCGACGCCGCGTACGCCCTCGCCGACACCTTCGGCACCGGCACCACCACCGCCGCCCGCACCCAGTCGTTCATCGGCAAGATGAACGCCAAGGCCAAGCAGCTCGGCCTGACGAACACGAAGTTCGACTCGTTCGACGGCATCTCGTCGACCGGGAACAACTACACGACCCCGCCGGAGCTGGCGAAGATGGCGCGCCACGCCTTCAGCAGCGCCGTGTTCCGGGACGTCGTCAAGGCCACCTCGTACAAGACCACCGCCACCACGAGCACCGGCGGCACCCGCACGTACACCTGGTACAACACCAACAAGCTGCTCGGCTCCTACAGCGGCGCCGTCGGCATCAAGACCGGTACCGGCACCGCGGCCGGCCCGTGCCTGGTCTTCGCGGCCACCCGGGGCACCAAGACCTATGTGGGCGTCGTGCTGAACGCCCCCGACCGCTTCAACGACGCGGCCAAGCTGCTCGACTTCGGCTTCGGCTCCACCACCGCCCGGACCATGGAGCTGCGCTCCCTCCCGGCGGGTGCCCAGCGCGACTGACCGTCCGCGCACGACACGGTGAAGGGCCCGGACGCGCCGTCGCGTCCGGGCCCTTGTCCGTGTGTCCCGGGCCGTCAGGCCCAGGTGATCAGCCGCTTGGGCTGCTCCAGGACGGCGGCGATGTCCGCCAGCACCTTGGACCCGAGCTCGCCGTCGACCAGCCGGTGGTCGAACGACAGGGCCAGGGTGGTGACCTGACGGGGCTTCACCTTGCCCTTGTGGACCCACGGCTGGAGCTTGATCGCCCCCACCGCGAGGATCGCGGACTCACCCGGGTTGATGATCGGCGTACCGGTGTCGACGCCGAAGACGCCGACGTTGGTGATGGTCACCGTGCCGCCCTGCATGGCGGCCGGGGTCGTCTTCCCCTCGCGCGCCGTGGACACCAGTTCACCCAGGGAGGCGGCCAGTTCGGGCAGCGTCTTGTCGTGCGCGTCCTTGATGTTCGGCACGATCAGACCGCGCGGGGTGGCGGCCGCGATGCCCAGGTTGACGTAGTGCTTGAGCACGATCTCCTGGGCGGCGTCGTCCCAGGTCGCGTTGATCCCCGGGTTGCGCCTGATCGCGACGAGCAGGGCCTTGGCGATGAGCAGCAGCGGGTTGACCCGGAGCCCGGCCATGTCCTTGTCGGCCTTGAGCTCCTCGACGAGCTTCATCGTGCGGGTGACGTCGACCGTGATGAACTCGGTGACGTGCGGCGCGGTGAAGGCGGAGCCGATCATCGCCTGCGCGGTGGCCTTGCGGACGCCCTTGACGGGGACGCGGGTCTCGCGCCCGGTCGCCGCCGGCTGTTCCTGCGTGCCCTGCGTCACCGGCTGCGGGGCCTGCTGCGGCGCCTGCTGCACGGGGACGGCGGCGGGCACGGCGACCGAGGCGGCGGCCACGGACACCGCCGCGTGGACGTCCTCGCGGGTGATGATCCCGTCCGGGCCGGTCGGGGTCACCGTCGCCAGGTCGACGCCCAGGTCCTTGGCCAGCTTCCGCACGGGCGGCTTGGCGAGGGGCCGGGAGGCGGCGGGGGCGGCGGGCGCCGCCGGGGCCGCGGGGGCGGCCTGGGCGGCCGTCGCGGTGCCCGCGTGGCCGTTCAGCTCGCCCTGGACGGCGGACTGGGCGGCCGTACGCTCCACGGGCGCGGCGGCCCCCTTGCGCGGACGGCGCTTGGTGGACGTCTCGGCGACGCCGTAGCCGACCAGGACGGGCTGGCGGCCCGTCGGCTCGGCGCCGTCGTCGCCCGCGGCGTCCTTCGCGGCCGGCTCGGCGGCGGCGGGCTGGGCGGTCTGCGGCTGCGCGTCGGCGTCACCGCCGACGTTCACCGAGATGATCACCTCGCCGACGTCGACCGTGGTGCCCTCGGGGAAGCGCAGCTCGTGCACCACCCCGTCGTACGGGCACGGCAGCTCGACGGCCGCCTTCGCCGTCTCGACCTCGCAGACGACCTGGCCGTCGGTGACGGTGTCACCGGGCTGGACATACCACTTGAGGATCTCGGCCTCGGTGAGCCCCTCGCCCACGTCCGGCATCTTGAAATCGCGGATCACGGTGGGTCTCCTCAGTACGCGAGCGAGCGGTCGACGGCGTCGAGCACCCGGTCGAGGCCCGGCAGGTATTCCTCTTCCAGCCGGGCCGGCGGGTACGGCGCGTGGTAGCCGCCCACCCGGAGGACGGGTGCCTCCAGGTGGTAGAAGCACCGCTCGGTGATCCGGGCGGCGATCTCGGCCCCGGAGCCGTAGAACACCGGCGCCTCGTGGACGACGACCAGCCGGCGGGTCTTCTCGACCGAGGCCTGGACGGCGTCGAAGTCGATCGGGGACATCGAGCGCAGGTCGAGGACCTCCACCGACCGGCCCTCCTCGGCGGCCACCGCGGCGGCCTCCAGGCAGACCTTGACCATCGGCCCGTACGCGGCCAGCGTCAGGTCCGTGCCCTCGCGCACCGTGCGGGCCTTGTGCAGCTCGCCGGGGATGGCCTCGGTGTCGACCTCGCCCTTGTCCCAGTAGCGGCGCTTCGGCTCGAAGAAGATCACCGGGTCGTCGCTCTGGATGGCCTGCTGAAGCATCCAGTACGCGTCCGACGAGTTCGAGGGCGAGACCACCTTGAGACCCGCGACGTGCGCGAACAGCGCCTCGGGCGACTCGCTGTGGTGCTCCACGGCGCCGATGCCGCCGCCGTACGGGATGCGGATGACGACCGGCAGCTTGATCTTGCCGAGCGCCCGGGCGTGCATCTTGGCGAGCTGCGTGACGATCTGGTCGTACGCGGGGAAGACGAAGCCGTCGAACTGGATCTCCACGACCGGGCGGTAGCCGCGCAGCGCGAGGCCGATCGCCGTGCCGACGATGCCGGACTCGGCGAGCGGGGTGTCGATGACCCGCTCCTCGCCGAAGTCCTTCTGGAGACCGTCGGTCACACGGAACACGCCGCCGAGCTTGCCGACGTCCTCGCCCATGACCAGGACCTTGGGGTCGGTCTCCAGGGCCGTGCGCAGCGACTCGTTGAGCGCTTTGGCGAGAGGGAGCTTCTGTACTGCCATGGTTACTTGCCCTCCCCGTCCGCGTCGGCGAACGATGCCTGATAGGCGGCGAACTGCGCCCGCTCCTCGTCGACGAGCGCGTGCCCGTCGGCGTACACGTGGTCGAACATCGCCATGTGGTCGGGGTCGGGCATGGCCCGGACGGCCTCGCGGACGCGCTTGCCGAGCGTCTCCGACTCCGTCTCCAGCTCCTCGAAGAACGCGGCGTCGGCGAGACCCTGCTTCTCCAGGTACGTGCGCAGCCGGAGGATCGGGTCCTTGGCCTCCCACGCCACGCGCTCGTCGTCGAGGCGGTAGCGGGTGGGGTCGTCGGAGGTGGTGTGGGCGCCCATGCGGTAGGTGAACGCCTCGACGAGGGTCGGGCCCTCACCGCGGCGGGCACGCTCCAGCGCGGAGCGGGTCACGGCCAGGCAGGCGAGCACGTCGTTGCCGTCGACCCGGACGCCGGGGAAGCCGAAGCCCTGCGCGCGCTGGTAGAGCGGGACGCGGGTCTGCTTCTCGGTCGGCTCGCTGATCGCCCACTGGTTGTTCTGGCAGAAGAACACGACCGGGGCGTTGTAGACGGCGGAGAAGGTGAACGATTCGGCCACGTCGCCCTGGCTGGACGCGCCGTCACCGAAGTAGGCGATCACGGCGCTGTCGGACCCGTCCTTGGCGACGCCCATGGCGTAGCCGGTGGCGTGCAGGGTCTGCGAGCCGATGACGATGGTGTAGAGGTGGAAGTTGTTGCTGGTGGGGTCCCAGCCGCCGTGGTTCACCCCACGGAACATGCCGAGCAGGTTCGTCGGGTCGACCCCGCGGCACCAGGCGACGCCGTGCTCGCGGTAGGTCGGGAAGACGTAGTCGTCGTCGCGCAGGGCCCGGCCGGAGCCGATCTGGGCGGCCTCCTGGCCGAGCAGCGAGGCCCACAGGCCCAGCTCGCCCTGGCGCTGGAGGGAGGTTGCCTCGGCATCGAACCGGCGGGTCAGCACCATGTCGCGGTACAGGCCGCGCAGTTCCTCGGGGCTGAGGTCGATGTCGTACTCCGGGTGCTGGACGCGCTCACCCTCGGGCGTCAGCAGCTGTACGAGCTGGGGCTCGGCGCTCTGGGCGCCGGATGCCTTGGTTGCGCTCGCGCTGGTGCGCTTACTGCTGCGTCGCGGCTTGCGCGCGGCAGTGCCTTCCACGGTCACGTGCGTGCTCCTCCGTCTGTCCGGCCCCCGGGGTCCGCCGGGATGGCTGGGGTTCTCCCTGACTCCGATAGAGCGCGGGAGAGCGGCTCGCCTGTCTCCGTACGTGTGCACGGGGTGGGTGCCCTCGACCGGGAACAGGCGTGACAGGTGCCCCGGCGAGCCCCCTGTCATAGGCACGTTACCCAGTGCACCGCATTACTGCGAAACCCCCTTTGACCTGCGTTTTTGCTTGGATTTCCAAGTAAATCGCAAAGGGGTGGACAAATGACTGGTCACAGCCTCGTGAGCCGCCGGAACAGGGGGCACGTTATCCCGCGCACCCCGGGCACGGGAAGAGCCAATATGTGAGACCGGGGCCGTGCGCGAAGACGGAAAAATCACCGTATTCCTGCTGGACGACCACGAGGTCGTCCGGCGCGGCGTTCACGAAACACTCTCCGCCGAGGGCGACATCGAAGTCGTCGGAGAGGCCGGTACGGCGACAGACGCCCTGGTCAGGATTCCGGCGACCCGTCCCGACGTCGCCGTTCTCGACGTCCGGCTGCCCGACGGCAGCGGGGCCGAGGTGTGCCGGGAGATCCGGGCCCTGGACGAATCCATCAAATGCCTGATGCTCACCTCCTACGCGGACGACCCGGTGGCCACCGCCCGGGTGCCGGCGCGGCGCTCCCAGGCGGCGGCCTACGTGGCCCGGACGCAGGCGGAGCGGCAGCACTGACCCGGGGCCGGGCGACGGCCGGGAGGACGATCGAGGTGTTCGCCCCCGCTCGATCGAGGTGTTCGCCCCCGCTCGATCAAGGTGTTCGCCCCCGCTCGATCAAGGTGTTCGGCCCGCCGATCAAGGTGTTCGGCCCCGCCCGATCAAGATGTTCGCCCCCGCATACGTCCGGGAACACCCCCGCCGACCAGGTGTCCACTCCCTGGACGGTCTCCGCCGACCGGGTTCTGCGGAGCGACAAAATCACCACGCTCCGTGATCTAACATTTGGTGAGTGCCGCGCTCATATGCAACCGCCGTCCCACCCGTGAGTGCGCTCCTGCGCCGCTACGACGACCCGGGCGAGCCCCTGTCCTGCGAACCGGTCACCCAGGGCCTCCTCAACCGCGGCTACCGCCTCGCCACCACCCGCGGCGCGTACTTCCTCAAACAGCACCTGGACGCCCCCACCGCCGACCGCGCCACCATCGTCCGCCAGCACCGCGCCACCCAGCGGCTGCACGACCTCGGCGTCCCCGTCGCCCCGCCGCTGCCCGACGCCGGGGGCGACACCGTCGCCGAGATCGACGGCCGCTGCTACGCCCTGCACCCCTGGATCGAGGGCCGGCACCGGGCCGGCGCCCAGCTCACCACCACCGGCTCCGCCCGTCTGGGCGCGCTGTTAGGCCTGGTGCACACCTGCCTGGAGCAGGTCATGGAGCCGCACGCGGGCCGTCGGCACAGCAGCGCCGACCCGGAGGAGACCTTCCGGGTCATCGACCGGCTCCTGGCCCTGGCCCGGGCCCGCCGGCCCCGGGACGCCTTCGACGAGCTCGCCGAACACCGGCTGCTGGAGCGGCGGCGGCTGCTGGCCGACCACTCGCACCGGCGTCCGCCCCCGGCGTCCGCGGGCGGCTGGGTGCACGGGGACTTCCACCCGCTGAACCTGCTCTACCGGGGCGCCGAGCCCGCCGCGATCATCGACTGGGACCGGCTCGGGGTGCAGCCGCGGGCGGAGGAGGCGGTACGGGCGGCCGCGATCTTCTTCGTGGAGCCGGCCGGCGGCCTGGAGCTGGCCAAGGTACGCGCGTACGCCCGGGCGTACCGGCGGGCGGCCGGGGCCGACCCGGCCGAGCTGGCCGCGGCGGTGCACCGGGTGTGGTGGGAGCGGCTGAACGACTTCTGGATACTGCGCTGGCGCTACCAGCTCCACGACGGCAGGGCCGACCCGCAGTTCCCCGCGGCGTCGGCCCTGGCGGTGTGGTGGACGAGGGAGTACGAGGCGGTCCACGACGCCTTCACCGGCTGAGCGTCGCTCCGGAGCCCCCGGAGCCCCCTGAGCACGTACGGGGCTCCCGGGGCGCCCCGGGGGCGTGCGCCGCCCCGGGAAGCGCGGCGGCCCGAGCGCGCGGTGCGCCCGGGCCGGGGCGGGCGGTCAGGCGCCGCCGACGCCCGTGGTGGTCGCGCCCTGGTCGGTGGTCCCGCTGGTGGTGCCGCCCTGGTCGGTGGTCCCGCTGGTGGTACCGCCCTGGTCGGTGGTGCCACTGGTGGTACCACCCTGATCGGTACCGCCGTCGGTGGTGCCGCCCTGGTCCGTACCGCCGTCCGTGGTACCGCCCTGGTCGGTGCCCTCGGTGGTGCCGCCCTGGTCCGTACCGCCGTCCGTGGTACCGCCCTGGTCGGTGCCCTCGGTGGTGCCGGGGGTCGACGGCGTACCGCCGGTGGGAGGCGGCGGGTTGTCGGTCCGGGGCTGCGAGGGCGTGTCAGGGTTCTGGTTGCCCCAGTTGCCGCCGCTGTTGCCGTTGCCGCCCGAGGAGCCGCCCGGGTCCTCTGTCTGCTCGTCGGTCTTCTCGTCGGACGGCGAGGGGCTGGTGGTGTCCCCCGTCTTGGACGGCGCCGTGGTGGCCGGCGGCTTCTGGTTGCCGTCGTCGGACGGCTTCTTGGTCTGGTCGAGCGCGTACGCCACACCCGCCACGATCGCGATCAGCGCGAGCGCCGCGAACAGCCACATCTTGCCGCGCCCGCTCCGGTGCCCCTGCCCGCCGTCGTACGCGTACGCGCCGTCGTCCGGGTTCGGCGGCGGCAGGATCGCGCCCTGCGAGGTGTCGCCGTGCATCGGGTGGCCCATCGCGGTGGTCGCCGCGACGCCGCCGGCCGGTGTGCGGCCGCCTTCGTGCATCTCGACCGGCCCGGTGTTCCAGGTGCCGGTGTGGCTGCCCTGCTGCTGGAGCATCTGGAGCCCGTACTGGACCAGACCGCGCATCTCCTCCGCGCTCTGGAACCGGTCGTCCGGGTCCTTGGCGAGGGCGCGCATGGCCAGGCCGTCGAGCTCCGGCGGGGCGACGTCGGAGACCTCGGACGGCGGGACGGGGATGTCCTGGACGTGCTGGTAGACCACCGACAACGGTGTCTCGCCGGTGAAGGGCGGGCGCAGCGCCAGCAGCTCGTACAGCAGGCAGCCGGTGGCGTACAGGTCCGAGCGGTGGTCGACGGCCTTGCCGAGGGCCTGCTCGGGCGAGAGGTACTGGGGGGTGCCCATGACCATGCCGGTCTGGGTCATGGTCGACTGCGCGCCGTGCAGGGCGCGCGCGATGCCGAAGTCCATCACCTTGACCGCGCCGCTGTGCGTGATGATCACGTTCGCGGGCTTGATGTCGCGGTGCACGATGCCGTGCTGGTGCGAGTAGGCGAGCGCCTCCAGGACCCCGGAGACGATGATCAGCGCCTGCTCCGGCGGCGGTGCCTCCGCGTTGACCAGCAGGTCGCGGATGGTGCGGCCCTCGACGAGCTCCATCACGATGTACGGCACGGACTGGCCGTTCACCACGTCCTCGCCGGAGTCGTACACGGCGACGATGGCGTGGTGGTTCAGCCCGGCGACCGACTGGGCCTCGCGGGTGAAGCGGGCCTTGGAGACCGGGTCCTCGGCGAGGTCCGCGCGCAGCAGCTTCACGGCCACGGTGCGGCCCAGCCGTACGTCCTCGGCCGCGAACACCTCGGCCATGCCGCCCCGGCCGAGACGGTGGGTCAGCCGGTAGCGGCCGTCTCCGACGAGTCCGCCGGCGCCCCACTCAGCGGACTCCGGCACCCCGCCGCCGCCTGCCTCGGATTCGGATGCCATCAGTCCTCGCCGTCGTTTCTGTCCGCGTGCTGTGCGCGTGCGGTGTGCCGCCGTGTCTTAAGGGGTACTACGTCACGTCACGCTACAGCCTTCGCGCGCCGCGCCGGTCCGGGATTGACCGGCCATCCAACCGCTTCCCCGTACGCCTGTGCAAATCTCCCGCGCTTTCCATGGCGGTCGGGTACGGGTCCGGTAACGCTTCCGAGACGCTTCTTGTGCGTACGGTCACGGATCGGGCACCCGGCTTGACGTGTCACTGCCCTCGGGCAGACTTGGCCCGTAAAAACCGGATCACCGCGATTCACCGCGACCACCAGGGACGCGCGCGCACGGGGGAGCAAGACATGAGCCAGGACGGCGCACAGGGCCGCTATGCGGGCGGCTCGGTGGCGAACGGCCGGTACCAGCTTCGCGACCTGCTCGGCGAGGGCGGCATGGCGTCCGTGTATCTGGCGTACGACAGTGCGCTGGACCGGCAGGTCGCCATCAAGACGCTGCACACCGAGCTGGGGCGCGAGCAGTCGTTCCGCGAGCGCTTCCGCCGTGAGGCGCAGGCGGTCGCCAAGCTTCAGCACACCAACATCGTGTCGGTGTTCGACACCGGCGAGGACGACCTCGGCGGCTCGCTGATGCCGTACATCGTCATGGAGTACGTGGAGGGCCGGCCGCTCGGCTCGGTGCTCCAGGCGGACATCCAGGCGTACGGCGCGATGCCGGCCGACAAGGCCCTCAAGGTGACCGCCGACGTGCTCGCCGCCCTGGAGACCAGCCACGAGATGGGCCTGGTCCACCGGGACATCAAGCCGGGCAACGTGATGATGACCAAGCGCGGGGTCGTCAAGGTCATGGACTTCGGCATCGCGCGCGCCATGCAGTCGGGCGTCACGTCGATGACGCAGACCGGCATGGTCGTCGGCACCCCGCAGTACCTGTCGCCCGAGCAGGCGCTGGGGCGGGGCGTGGACGCCCGCTCGGACCTGTACTCGGTCGGCATCATGCTGTTCCAGTTGCTGACCGGGCGGATCCCGTTCGACGCGGACTCGCCGCTGGCCATCGCGTACGCCCATGTCCAGGAGGAGCCGGTCGCGCCGTCCTCCATCAACCGGTCGATCACGCCGGCGATGGACGCGCTGGTGGCGCGTGCGCTGAAGAAGAACCCGAACGAGCGCTTCCCGAGCGCGGCCGCCATGCGCGACGAGTGCCTGCGGCTGCTGTCGGCGGGCCAGGGCCAGACGGGTGCCCCGGTGATCGTGCAGGGCGCGCCGCACGCCAACAGCGGCGCGGGCGTGGGCTCGGCGGTCTTCCCGCCGGTCGACCACACCACCCCGGCGCCCGGGCCGCAGAGCGTCCAGACGCCGTACCAGCCGCCCTACGGCACCCCGGCGCCGGCGCCCTCCTACGGCTACCCGCAGCAGCCGGCCCCCGCGTACCAGACGCCCGGCCCGCACGCCCCCGGCCCGCACACCCCTGGCCCGCACACGCCGGCACCGGCGTACACGATGTCCCCGCAGACCGCCCAGGGGCCGCGTAACGGCGGCAAGAGCAACACCCCGGTGGTCGTGGGCGCGATCGCGGTCGCGCTGCTCGTCGTCGGCGGCCTCGTCGCCGCGATCAGCCTGAGCGGCAGCGACGACGACCCGGGCGGCACGCAGGCGGGCGGCGGCGGCGCGAGCCGGTCGGCGGCGGCCGACCCCGCCTCCGGCGGCGAGCACAAGCCCCCGGAGCGCAACCGCACGATGGAGACCACCAAGTGCACGGACGCCTCGGAGGACACCGACGACCCGTCGAAGGTCCAGGCCCCGAGCTTCACGTACAAGGACGTCATCTCCGTCAAGAGCTGCCTCCAGGCGGCGGGCTGGAAGTACACGATCAAGGAAGTGGACGACCCGCAGTACGCCGAGGACCAGGTGATCTCGCAGTTCCCGACGGAGGGGACGGCCGTGGTTCCCGGCAACCAGACCTTCGAACTGACCGTCGCCACGGGTGACCCGGGTCAGTGACGCAGCGGTGAGCCGCAGGTGCGGGCCGGGAGCCGCCGACGGGCGGTGACCGTTCCCCACCGAGCCGGTGGGCGGCGGCCGACCGTTTCCCCGCCGAGCCGGTGGGCGGGGGTGACGGTTTCGCCGCCGAGCCGGTGGGCGGGGGTCCGCGGGGGCGGGTCCGCCCGGCGTAACTCCTGTGGGTGGCTGTGGTGGCGCCCGGGATGCCGCTGCGCGGTCGCCGTGTGACGCTGAGTGCGTTGTGGGGCCGGAACGCTCGGCTCCTGGCGGCTCGGTACGGGAGGGGGTCACCCGGTGGCTCCAAGGCTCTGCTCACGGTGTGCGACGGCGGTCGCGGCGCTGCTGCTGGCCGCGTCCTTCCTGTGGGGCGCCCCGGCCGCGTACGCGGAGGAGACCGACCCCGCCCTCGATCCGGTGGCCGGGCTCGTCCCGCCGCCCGGGGACGAGGGCAGCCCCAGCCCGTCCGCCGGCGTTCCCTCGCTGTCCCCCTCGGCCTCCCGGTCCGCCGCCGGGGCCGATACCGCGCCCGGATCGGTCGCCGGACCCACCCGTCACGCCCCCGCCTCGCCGTCACTGGCCGGGCGGCCGGCCGGGGAGGGGCGGCAGCGGCCCGGACGGCCCGCGTCGCCGTCCGCGTCGCCGTCCGGTGACGTGTCGCCGGGGCCGTCGGCCGGCACGGCACGGCCCCCGCGTACCAAAACGGCAACAGCGCCGGGGCTGCCCCAGGGCCGGGAGACGGAGGCCGAAGCGGTACCGGAGGAGGAGTCCCCGGCCGCCACCGACACGCCGCACTCGCCGCCCGCCGCCGCGTACGAGCCCGCCGCGCAGACCGCCGGCACCCTCGCTGACCGGCAGATTCCGGTGCTCACCCTGGGCGTCGGACTGGCCATGATGGGGCTCGGCCTGGGCTTCCTCGGGCTGCGCATGAGGCGCCGCTGACTCCTCGTCGTCCCCCTCACGACGGATCCCGCGGGTCCCTCTCAGGACGCTTGTCGGGCTCGGCATACTCGGTATACATACTGAGTATGTCCATCCGCCACGGGCTTCTCGCCCTTCTCGAACGCGGCCCGCGCTACGGCTCCCAGCTCCGTACGGAGTTCGAGTCGCGCACCGGCTCGACCTGGCCGCTCAACGTCGGCCAGGTCTACACGACGCTCAGCCGGCTGGAGCGTGACGGCCTGATCGAGGAAGGCGGCGAGGACGAGGCGGGGCACGCGCTGTACGCCATCACCGACGCCGGCCGGGAAGAACTCAGGGTCTGGTTCGAGAAGCCGGTCGACCGGACCAGTCCCGCCCGGGACGAACTGGCGATCAAGCTCGCCATGGCGGTCGGCGCCCCCGGCGTCGACATCCGCGACGTCATCCAGTCCCAGCGCCGCCACACCATCAAGGCGATGCAGGACTACACGCGCCTTAAGGCGCAGGCCCTCGCCGCCCTGGAGAGCGGGGCGGCGCGGGAACGGGACGACGTGGCGTGGCTGCTGGTCCTGGAACAGCTCATCTTCCAGACGGAGGCCGAGGCGCGGTGGCTCGACCACTGCGAGGCCCGCCTGATCCGGCTCTCGGCCGTCGCCCACCGGAGCGGCGCCGGGGCCGGTGCGGCCGGCGACACTCCCGCCCGGGCCGTACCCCCGCACGTGCCCGGACCGGCCCGCACGGCCTCCCGCCCGGGCCCCTGACCCACCGGGGCCACCGGGCGGAGCCCGTGCGCCCGACCCGGCGGGGCCCGTACGCCCGACCCGGCGGGGCCACCGGCCCCATCCGACCCGTCCGACCTCACCAGCCCCACCCGCCCCGCCCGCCCCAGGGGGACCTGACCGTCCCGCCCTGGCACCGCATCACCCGCACATCCGCTCCGTACGCCCGTCTCCGTACGCGTACGCCCAAGGGGGGACCCCTCTCCATGTCAGAACGCTCTTCGCAACAGCCCCCGCAGCCCGTTCTGCAACTCCAGAACCTGACCCGCGTCCATGGGTCCGGAGCCACGGAGGTGCACGCCCTGCGCGGCATCGACCTCGCTGTCTTCCCCGGCGAACTGGTCGCCGTCATGGGCCCCTCGGGCTCCGGCAAGTCGACCCTGCTCACGATCGCGGGCGGGCTGGACACCCCCAGCTCCGGCCGGGTGATCGTGGAGAACACGGACATCACCGCCGCCGACCGCAAGACGCTCGCCGCCCTCCGCCGCCGCAGCATCGGGTACGTCTTCCAGGACTACAACCTCATCCCGGCGCTCACCGCCGCCGAGAACGTCGCCCTGCCCCGTGAACTGGACGGCACCTCCGCCCGCAAGGCGCGGCGCGAGGCGATCGCGGCACTGGAGGAGATGGACCTCGGCCACCTCGCCGACCGGTTCCCCGACGAGATGTCCGGTGGTCAGCAGCAGCGCGTGGCGATAGCGCGGGCGCTGGTCGGTGACCGGCGGCTGGTGCTGGCCGACGAGCCGACCGGCGCCCTGGACTCCGAGACGGGCGAGTCGGTGCTGGCGCTGCTGCGGGCGCGCTGCGACGCGGGCGCGGCGGGCGTGCTGGTCACCCACGAGCCCCGGTTCGCCGCCTGGGCCGACCGGGTGGTGTTCCTGCGGGACGGCGCGGTCGTCGACCAGACCATGCGCAGCGACGCCGACTCCCTGCTCACGGGGCAGGCGGCCGAGCGGTGAACAACTGGTTCCACTCGTGGCGCGCGGCGGTGCGCATCGCCCGCCGTGACGCCTGGCGCTACAAGGGCCGCAGCTTCCTCGTCCTGGCGATGATCGCCCTGCCCATCCTCGGCGTGAGCGCGGCCGATCTGACCGTCCGCAGCTCGGAGCTGTCCACCGAGGAGCAGCTTGCCCGGTCGATCGGTGCCGCCGACGCCCGGATCATCGACCCGCACTACGGCGGCGTGCCGATCCTCCAGCACCCGGTGCGCGAGGACTCGATGCCGGTGGGCGACTACGAGGACAAGCCGTGGCCCGACGGGGACACGGACGTCACCAAGGTCTTCCCCGCCGGTGCCACCGTGCTGGAGGACTCGGTCGGTGCGGGCAAGCTGCGCACCACCCACGGGCTGCTCCAGACGGAGATCCGCGAGCTCAAGGCGTCCGACCCGGTCGCCCGGGGCGTCATGTCCCTCCAGGCCGGACGGTTCCCGCAGAAGGCGGACGAGGTCGCCGCGACGACGCACTTCCTGGAGTCCAGCGGTCTGGGCATCGGCTCGACCGTCGCCGCCCGGGGTCTCGACCGCGAGTACCGGATCGTCGGCTCCTACGAGCTCCCCGACGAGCTCGCCGGTGACCAGGTCAACGCCCTCCCGGGCGCCTTCCTCGACCCGCTCGGCAAGGCGCTGGAGGCGGCCGGGCTGCCCGGCACCGACAAGAGCACCAGCCATCTGCTGGCCCTCCCCCGTTCGGCGGGCGGCGACGGTTTCACGTGGAACATGGTCAAGGAGGCGAACGCCAAGGGCGTCATGGTGGTGTCGCGGGCCGTCGCCCTCGCCCCGCCGGCCGACTCCGACGTACCGCTGTTCCAGCAGGACGGCTGGGGCGACTACGGCGACAGTCCGGCCGCCGAGGCCGCCGCGCTCGCTGCCGCCGGAACCGTCGTCGGCCTCGCGATGCTGGAGATCTGTCTGCTGGCCGGTCCCGCCTTCGCCGTGGGCGCCCGCCGTTCGCGGCGCCAGCTCGGGCTGGTGGGGGCCAACGGTGGCGACCGCCGTCACATCCGGGCGATCGTCCTGGCCGGCGGCCTGGTGATCGGCGTCGCCGCGGCGGTCGTCGGCACGGTGCTCGGACTGGTCCTGACCTTCGCGCTCCAGCCGGTGCTGGAGGACTACATGGGCAAGCGCTTCGGCGCCTTCGACGTCCGGCCGCTGGAACTGCTCGGCATCGGGCTGCTCGCCGTGCTGACCGGACTGCTGGCCGCCGTCGTGCCCGCCGTCACCGCCTCCCGCCAGACGGTGCTCGCCTCGCTCACCGGCCGGCGTGGGGTGCGCCGCAGCAGCCGTGTGCTCCCGGTGGTCGGTCTGGTCGCCGCCCTGCTGGGCGCCGCGATCGCCCTGTACGGGTCCGTCGTCACGGACCAGTTCATCATCGTCGCGGGCGGCAGCGCCCTGGCCGAGCTGGGTGTCGTCGCGATGACGCCCGCCCTGGTGGGCCTGTTCGGGCGCGCCGGCCGCTGGCTGCCGCTGTCGCCGCGGCTCGCGCTGCGGGACGCGGTGCGCAACCGGGGCCGCACGGCTCCGGCCGTCGCCGCCGTGCTGGCCGCGGTCGCGGGCACGGTCGCCGTGGCCACGTACCAGGCGAGCGACGACGCCCAGCAGCGCGCGGCGTACGAGGCCCGGCTGCCGCACGGCGCGGTGTCCCTGACGATCGGCGAGGGTGGCGGCCGGGACGTCCCGGCCGTGCGCGACGCGGTGCAGAAGAACCTGCCCGTCGACGTCCGGGCCGACGTGGACCGGATCGTGGTGGGCAGGACCACCTGCGAGATGTACGGGAGCGGGGACGGCTGCGGCACGCACGAGGTCGTCATCCCCAAGGCCAACATGTGCCCCCTGTGGGTGCAGACGTCCGACGGTTCGGACCCGGCCGAGAAGTACACCAAGGCCGAACGCCGCAAGCTCGCCCAGGACTGGCGCTGCAAGGAAATGCCGAACACGGCCTACACCGAGAGCGGTCTGGTCGTCGCCGACGCCACGCTGCTGAAGGTGCTGGAGATCAAGGACCCGGCGGCCGCGAAGGCCCTGGCCGAGGGCAAGGCCGTGTCCTTCTCCCGCACCCTCGTCGACACCCGGGGCAAGCTGTCCGTCAAGCTGGTCACCGACCGGGCCAAGGCGGACGAGGCCCTGGCCCAGGGCAAGGAGGCACCGGGGGCGGTGAAGTCGTTCGACGCCTACCAGGTCGCCCCGGGGACCGAGGCGTACGGCCTGGCGGGCATCCTGCCGCCGGCCGCGGCCAAGGCGGCGGGCATCACGACGGTGCCGTTCGGCGCGTACTTCTCGACCGACCGGATGCCGAGCACGGAGCAGCGCCAGAAGCTCGACGAGGAGCTCGCCAAGACGGGCGCCAGTGTCGACCTCCATGTCGAGGAAGGGTTCGTCAGCAAGAACAGCATCGTGCTGCTGGCGCTGACCGTCTTCGCCGGCCTGATCACCATCGGTGCGGCCGGTATCGCCACCGGTCTCGCCCAGGCGGACGCCGAGGCCGATCTGAAGACCCTGGCCGCGGTGGGCGCGCCGCCGCGCGTGCGCCGGACGCTGAGCGGCTTCCAGTGCGGGGTGGTCGCCGTGATGGGTGTGCTGCTCGGATCGGCGGCGGGCGTGCTGCCGGCGGTCGGGCTGCGACTGACCGAGCGGCGCCAGCAGATGAGCTGGTACGAGACGGTACTGGACCGGGGCGGCCTGCTCGACGTCCCGCAGGTGCCGATCATCGTCCCCTGGGGGACGCTGGCCGCGCTGCTGGTCGCCGTCCCGGTGGGCGCCGCGCTCCTCGCGGCCCTGGTGACCCGTTCCCGTGGCGCGGTGGCCCGCCGCGCGGCCACGTAACGGCCCGAACGGGCGGTTGTGCCCCCGTACGAGGGTGGATCACCCGCGTACGGGGGCAGACCATGTGATGACGCATCTGTGCGAGAGAATGGCTGGCATGGAGATGCCGAGGAATGAACGGTCGCACGAGAACCCTCACGTCCTGGTCGTAGGACAGGACGGGCTGGCTCTCGGCGGCGGTGACGGTGACGACGAGTCGCGCGAGGTCCCGGTGACGGAGATGGTCGAACAGCCCGCCAAGGTCATGCGCATCGGCAGCATGATCAAGCAGCTTCTGGAGGAAGTTCGCGCGGCACCCCTCGACGAGGCCAGCCGGGTACGCCTGAAGGAGATTCACGCCAGCTCGGTGAAGGAGCTGGAGGACGGTCTGGCGCCGGAACTGGTGGAGGAACTCGAGCGGCTCTCCCTGCCCTTCACCGACGAGGCCATCCCCTCCGAGGCGGAACTGCGGATCGCGCAGGCGCAGTTGGTGGGCTGGCTGGAGGGGCTGTTCCACGGCATCCAGACGGCGCTGTTCGCCCAGCAGATGGCGGCCCGCGCCCAACTGGAGCAGATGCGGCGGGCGCTCCCCCCGGGCGCGCCGATCGATGACGACGACGACGGACGCGGCCACGGCGCCATCCGCTCCGGGCCGTACCTGTAGGGCGTGCGGCGGGACGGGGCCCGGGCGGGCCCGCACGTCCCCCGGCGGCTGACCGAGGCCCGGCGCACCTGGTGCGCCGGGCTTCGGCGTACGGCCGGGGGGTGGCCCGGCCCCGGTGTCAGGCGGCCGGGGTGGTCAGCAGGACCTTGCCGATGTGGGAGCTCTCCTCCAGGGTCCGGTGCGCCTGCGGGGCGTCCGGCATGGGGAAGGTGCGGTCCACCACGGGGCGGACCGTCCCCGCCCCGATCAGCGGCCAGACGTGCTCGCGTACGGCCGCGATGATCGCCGTCTTCTCGGCCGGCGGCCGCTTCCGCAAGGAGGTCGCGGTGACCGCCGCGCGCTTGTCCAGCAGGGCGCTCAGGTCCAGCTCGGCCTTCCGGCCGCCCTGGAGGCCGATCACCGCGAGCCGTCCGTTCACGGCGAGCGCCCGTACATTCCGCTCCAGGTACTTGGCGCCCATGATGTCGAGGATGACGTCCGCGCCCACCCCGTCCGTCGCCTTGTGGAGCTCCTCGACGAAGTCCTGCTCGCGGTAGTCGATCAGGATGTCCGCGCCCAGCTCGGCGCAGCGCGCCAGCTTCTCCGGGCCGCCGGCCGTGACCGCGACCCGGGCGCCCACGGCCTTGGCGAGCTGGACGGCCATGGTGCCGATGCCGCTCGCGCCGCCGTGCACCAGCAGGGTCTCGCCCGGCCGCAGGTGGGCCACCATGAAGACGTTCGACCAGACGGTGGCGGTGACCTCGGGCAGGGCCGCGGCCGTCACCAGGTCCACGCCGTCCGGAACGGGCAGGAGCTGCCCGGCCGGGACGGCGACCTTCTCCGCGTAACCGCCTCCCGCGAGCAGCGCGCACACCTCGTCGCCGACGGCCCACCCGGTGACGCCGGGCCCGGTCGCCGCGATCCGGCCGGAGCACTCCAGGCCGGGGTACGGGGACGCACCGGGCGGCGGGTTGTAGAAGCCCTGCCGCTGGAGGAGGTCGGCGCGGTTGACGGCGCTCGCCGCCACCTCGACGAGGACCTCGCCCTCGCCGGGCACGGGATCGGGCACCTCTGCCCAGACGAGCGCCTCGGGACCACCTGGCTCGGGAATCGTGATCGCATGCATGGCCGCGAGGCTACTCCGGCGCCGTGCCGAGCGACGGCCCGCTGTTCGCCCGCACGATCGTGATCAGACGGTCCGTCAACTGGAGCGGGCTGGCGGCCGGATCGTCGTAGCCGAGCAGCCGGTGGCCGCGCAGCACGCTGATCACCAGGTCTTCCGTCTCGCGGACGTTCTTGCCCACCTCGGACTTTATGACCGGCCGTTCGATGAGGTCCAGGCCGCTGCCCTGCTGGATCAGGTCCTCCATCACCGTGCCCGCGCTGGGGCTCAGCACGGACAGGCCCAGCAGCCGGCCCGCCGCACTGGCGCTGGTGATCACGGCGTCCGCGCCGGACTGGCGCAGCAGGGGGGCGTTCTCCTCCTCCCGCACGGCCGCGACGATCTTCGCCCCGCGATTGAGCTGGCGTGCCGTCAGGGTGACCAGGACGGCGGTGTCGTCGCGCTGGGTGGCGATGACGATCTGCCGGGCGCGCTGCACTTCGGCCCGCAGCAGTACGTCGCTGCGGGTGGCGTCCCCGACCACGCCCGTGAACCCGTCCGCGTTCGCCGCCTCGACCACCTTGCTGCTCGGGTCGACGATGACGGTCTGGTCCTTCTTCAGACCGGTGGCGCACAGCGTCTGGAGCGCGGACCGGCCCTTGGTACCGAAGCCGATGATGACGGTGTGGTCACGCAAGGTGGACCTCCAGCGGTTGAGCCGCCACTCCTCACGGGTCCTTTGGGTGAGGACTTCGAGGGTGGTACCGACCAGGATGATCAGGAACAGCACGCGCAGCGGGGTCACCAGCAGCACGTTCACCAGGCGCGCGCTGTCGCTGTGCGGAACGATGTCGCCGTAGCCCGTCGTCGACAGGGTCACGGTCGCGTAGTAGACGGCGTCGAGGAAGCTGACGGTCCCGTCGGCGTTGTCGTGGTAGCCGCCGCGGTCGGCGTAGACGATGAGGACGGTCAGCAGGAGGACGCACAGCGCCATCAGCAGCCGTGCGCCGACCTGCCGGAGGGGCTTCTGAACGATCGGGTTCGGCAGCCGGATCTGGCCGCCGACGAGATGCTCGTCGGCCCGCCGGGCCATCGCGTCCTGGCCGGGCAGTTTCACGTGAAACACCCCTCGTTGCTCGTCGCCGCCCAGGGCAGGGCGAGGATGTCCAGCGGGTCTCCGGCCCGGGCGCCGCCGGGCGGGACGACCGCGAGTCCGTCCGCCGCCGCGATCCCCCGCAGCATGGCCGGGCCGTTGTAGTGCAGCGGTACGACCTGCGCGGCAGCGGGTCCGCCCGGCCGGCCGGTGCCGTGGCCGGGGGCGTCCGTCCGGCCGTGGCCGGGGGCGGAGGCGGGTGCGTGCCGGACCGGGACGAGCCGGGTGTCGTGCGGGTGGCCGTGCACCGCGTCCCGCACGACGGCCCGGTACGGGGTGGGGGCGCCGCGTCCGGCGAGCGTGCGCAGCAGCGGCTCGGCGAGGGTGAGCAGTCCGGAGACGGCCGCGAGCGGGTTGCCGGGCAGGCCGACGAGGTACCTGGCCGGGGTCAGCCGGGCCAGCAGCATCGGGTGCCCGGGGCGGACCTTCACCCCGTCGACCAGCAGTTCGGCGCCGGCCTTGCGGAGGACGGGGTGGACGTGGTCGACGGGGCCCGCGGCGGTGCCTCCGGTGGTGATCACCACGTCCGCCGTGGAACCGGTCACCGCCGCGTGGAGGTCGTCGGCGTCGTCGCCGACGCGCCGGGTCACGCCCACGTCCGCGCCAAGCGCGGTGAGCCAGGGCGCGAGCATGGGGCCGAGGGCGTCGCGGATGAGCCCGTCGTGCGGAAGGCCCGTGGTGAGGAGTTCGTCGCCCAGGACCAGGACGTCGACGCGGGGGCGTTCGACGGTGAGCAGGTCGTCGTACCCGGCGGCCGCGGCCAGCCCGACGACGGCGGGCGTGACGGTCGTCCCGGCGGGCAGCAGTTGGTCGCCGGAGCGGCACTCCTGGCCGCGCGGCCGGATGTCCTGCCCGTGCGTCGCCTCGCGCCGGGCGTGCAGCTGGCCGGCCGTGTCCGTGCGGGAGTGCTCGCTGCGGACCACCGCGGTGGCGCCGGGCGGGACGCGGGCGCCGGTGGCGATGCGTACCGCCTCGCCGTCGGGGAGCGGGGAGGCCGGGGCGTGGCCCGCCAGGACGGAGTCGCCCTCCCGGACGCGCCAGGGGCCGGGGCCGGCGACGGCCCACCCGTCCATGGCGGAGGTGTCGAACGACGGCAGGTCGGTGAGGGCGGCCAGGGGCTGGGCGAGCACACCGCCCAGTGCCTGCCCGAGGGCCACCCGCCGTGTCGGAGCGGGGCGCGCGGCGCCCAGCCGGGCGGCGAGGGACCGGGCGTCGGCCCAGGGGGTGGCGCGGTGCCGCTCCTGTTCCGGGGCCCGGGGCGCGGGTCCGACCAGGGCGAGCGCTTCGTCGACGCCGTCGACCTCCGGGTCGGTCATCCCGCGCCTGTCCCGCTGCCGGTGCCGGGACCGGTCGCCTCACCGGCGCCGCCGGCGGTCTCGCCGGCCCAGCGGTCGGCGAGGGCGGACGCCTTGCGGGCGGCGTCGGCCACGGCCCGGGAGACGGCCTCGGGGCCGCTCGCCGCGGCCCGCGCGGCCGCGTAGCCGACCAGGAAGGTGGTGAGCGGTGCGGCGGGCCGGGCGACGCCGTGCGCGGCGTCACGGGCCAGGTCGAGCAGGACGCCGGTGTCGACGTCCAGTTCGATGCCGAGCTCGTCCTTGACTGCGGTGATCCATTCGTCCAGCACGTTCCCATGCTCCCTGATCGTGGCCCGGGCGGTGGCGATGTCTTCCCAGGTGTCGCAGTCGAAAGAGGCGAGGGGTCCGGCGGGGATCCGGAGGAGGTCCAGTTCCTGGACGAGCAGCCGCAGCGGCAGGCCGGTCAGATTGCCGTGCTCGGCGGCGAGGAGGGCGAGTTCGCGGCGCAACGGCTCCGTGCGGTAGGCGGCGACGAGCGGCTGGTCGCGGCCGTCCGGGTCCACCGACAGCACGCCCTCGGCGGTGCCGCCGTCGAGCGCGGCGGCGAGCGTGCGCACCCCGCCGTCCCGGAGGAACGGCAGGTCGCCGCTGAGGACGACCACGGTCTCGGCCTCCACGTGCCGCAGCCCGGCCGCCAGCGCGGCCAGCGGGCCGCTGCCGGGCGGCTCCTCGCGGGCCCACACCACCGGGCGCACGGTGGGCCGCCGGCCGCCCACGACCACGGTGCGTCCGGCCTCGCGGCAGGCCGACAGCACCCGGTCGAGCAGGGGCCGTCCGCCGACGCTCACGCCGGGCTTGTCCACGCCGCCGAGCCGCCTGGCGGCGCCCCCGGCGAGCACGACGACGTCAAATGGGGTCACGGCACCAGTATCCCCAGGCGGTGGCCGCCGTCCGCCGCCGGGGCGGCCCGGGGCCGGGGGCTCAGGCCCCCGGCCCGGACCGATGGGCCGTCAGAGCGTCCGCAGCAGCACCGCCGGCTGCTCCACGCAGTCCGCCACGTAGCGGAGGAAGCCGCCCGCCGTCCCTCCGTCGCACACCCGGTGGTCGAAGGTCAGCGAGAGCTGGACGACCTGCCGGACGGCCAGTTCGCCGTTGTGCACCCACGGCTTGGGAATGATCCGGCCGACGCCCAGCATCGCCGCCTCGGGGTGGTTGATGATCGGCGTCGAGCCGTCGACCCCGAACACGCCGTAGTTGTTCAGCGTGAACGTCCCGCCGGTCAGGTCGGCGGGCGTCAGCGTGCCCGCCCTGGCCGCCTCCGTCAGGCGGGCGAACTCCGCCGTGAGGGACTCCGCCGTGCGGCCGTGGGCGTCCCGGACGACCGGCACGACCAGGCCGCGGTCGGTCTGCGCGGCGAAGCCCAGGTGCACCTCGGGCAGGCGCACGATCTCCCGCGCGGCCATGTCCACCCGGGAGTTGAGCTCGGGGTGACGGGCGAGCGCGGCGGTGCAGATGCGGGCGAGGAGGGCCAGCAGGGAGACCTTGGGGCCCCCGGCCGCGTTCATCGCGGCCCGTGCGGCCATCAGCTCGGTCGCGTCCGCGTCCACCCAGCACGTGGCGTCGGGGATCTCGTTCCGGCTGCGGGTCAGCTTGTCGGCGACCGCGCCGCGCACGCCGCGCAACGGGATCCGCTCACCGGCGCCGGCACCGGTCCGCGCCGCCACCGGTGCGGGGACGGCCGCGGGCGCGGGCGCGGCGGCGGCCTCGGTGACCGCCCGCTCCACGTCGGCGCGCAGGATCAGCCCCTCGGGTCCCGACCCGCGCAACTGCCGCAGGTCGACGCCCTTCTCCCGGGCCAGCTTCCGCACGAGCGGTGAGATCACCGGGACCGGGCCGTCGGCGGCCGCGGGGCTCACGGGTGCGGGCGCCGCCGCCGGTGCCGTGAGGACCGCCCGCGCGGGCGCGGCGGGGGCCGGAGCGACGGGGGCCGTCTCCCTGCGCACCCGTCGCCTGCGGGCCGCGGGGGCGGCCGTGCCGTACCCCACGAGCACGTTCCCGGAGCCCTCGGCGGAGGCACCGGAAGCACCGGAGGACGCCGCTCCGGACGCCGCCGGCGAACCCGAGCCACCCGTTGCACCCGAGGCAGCGGAGCTGTCCGGGGACGCGGACGCGGAGGCGCCGGCGACCCCGGACGCGCCCGGGGAGCCGTCCGGCGCGGACGTCGCGCCCACCGCCACGGTCAGCAGGGGGGCGCCGACGGGCAGCTCCGTGCCCTCCTCGCCGTACCGCGCGGTGACCACGCCCCCGTAGGGGCACGGCACCTCGACCATGGCCTTGGCCGTCTCGACCTCGACCACCGGCTGGTCGATGGCGACGACGTCCCCGACGTCCACCAGCCAGCGCACGATCTCCGCCTCGGTCAGGCCTTCGCCGAGGTCCGGCAGCTTGAACTCCAGCACCTGGGCCATCAGCTCTGTGCCTCCCACTGCAGTCGCGCCACGGCGTCCAGGATCCGGTCCACGCCCGGCAGGTGGTGCCGCTCCAGCATCGGCGGCGGGTAGGGGATGTCGAAGCCGGCCACCCGCAGCACGGGCGCCTCCAGGTGGTGGAAGCACCGCTCGCCGACACGGGCGGCGATCTCCCCGCCCGGCCCGCCGAAGCCGGACGACTCGTGGACCACGATCGCCCGCCCGGTGCGCCGCACCGACGCGCAGACCGTCTCGTCGTCGAAGGGCACCAGCGACCGGAGGTCGACGACCTCCAGGTCCCAGCCCTCCGCCTGCGCGGCCTCGGCGGCCTCCAGGCAGACGGGCAGGGACGGCCCGTACGTGATGAGGGTGGCGCTGCGGCCGGTCCTGCGCACCACCGCCCGCCCTATCGGCTCGACCGGGTCGGGTGCTTCGGGCGACCACTGGGCCTTCGACCAGTACAGCCGCTTCGGCTCCAGGAAGACGACCGGGTCGTCGGAGGCGATGGCCGCCCGCAGCAGCCCGTAGGCGTCGGCGACCGTCGCGGGCGTGACGACATGGAGCCCCGGAGTCGCCATGTAGTACGCCTCGGACGAGTCGCTGTGGTGCTCGACGCCGCCGATCCCGCCGCCGTACGGCACACGCACCACGATGGGCAGCGGCATCGCGCCCCGGGTGCGGTTGCGCATCTTGGCGACATGGCTGAGGAGCTGCTCGAACGCGGGGTAGGCGAAGGCGTCGAACTGCATCTCGACGACCGGCCGCAGCCCGTACATCGCCATGCCGACGGCCGTGCCGAGGATGCCCGCCTCGGCGAGGGGCGTGTCCGTGCAGCGGTCCTCGCCGAACTCCTTGGCGAGCCCGTCGGTCACCCGGAAGACGCCGCCGAGCGTGCCGACGTCCTCTCCCATGACGTGGACCGTCGGGTCCTCTGCCATGGCGTCGCGCATGGCGCGCTGGAGGGCCTGCGCCATGGTGGCGGGCTTGGCCGCGGGCTTGGTCACCGCGTTGGCCACGGTCGTCATCAGGCATCACCCTCGGCGTCGAGCTCGGCACGCAGCTGGGCGGCCTGCTCGCGCAGTTGTGCGGTCTGCTCGGCGTAGACGTGCGCGAACAGGTCCATCGGGTCGAGTTCGGCGTCCGCGTTCATCCGCTCCCGCAGCCGCGCGGCCATCGTCTCGGCGTCCTCGGCCGCCTGCCGCACACCCTCCTCGTCGAGGAGGCCGCGCTCGGTCAGCTCGCGCTCCAGCAGCCGGATCGGGTCGTGGGCCCGCCAGGCCTCCACCTCGCCGTCGCCCCGGTACCGGGTGGCGTCGTCGGCGTTGGTGTGGGCGTCGATGCGGTAGGTCACGGCTTCGACGAGCGTGGGACCGCCGCCGCGCCGGGCCTTGGCGACCGCCTCGGAAAGCACCTGGTGCACGGCCGCCGCGTCATTGCCGTCGACCAGCCGGCCCGGCATGCCGTACCCCACGGCCTTGTGGGCCAGGGAGGGTGCGGCGGTCTGCTTGGCGAGCGGCACGGAGATCGCGAAGCCGTTGTTCTGCACGAGGAAGACCACCGGGGCCTGCCACACGGCCGCGAAGTTCAGCGCCTCGTGGAAGTCGCCCTCGCTGGTGCCGCCGTCGCCGACCAGGGCCAGGGCCACCACGTCGTCGCCCTTGAGACGGGCCGCGTGCGCCAGGCCCACCGCGTGCGGCAGCTGGGTGGCGAGCGGGGTGCTCAGCGGCGCGATCCGGTGCTCGTGCGGGTCGTAGCCGGTGTGCCAGTCGCCACGGAGCAGGGTGAGGGCCTGGACGGGGTCGAGGCCCCGCGCCACGGCGGCGAGGGTGTCCCGGTACGACGGGAAGAGCCAGTCCCGGTCCTCCAGCACCAGGGCGGCGGCGACCTCGCACGCCTCCTGGCCGGTGCTCGACGGGTAGACCGCCAGCCTGCCCTGCTTGGTGAGGGCCGTCGCCTGCGTGTTGTACCGGCGGCCGCGCACCAGCTCGGCGTACAGCCGGCGCAGCAGCTCGGGCGGGAAGCCGGCCGCGGCGTCCGTGCCCAGCACCCGGTACGGCTCGGGGTCCGGGAGCAGCGGTGCGGGGTCGGTACGCGGCTTCCACGCCGGCGGCGGGGTGGGCCGGTAGGGGGCGGCACCGGGCAGCTCTTGGACCGTCATGACAGCACCTCCTCATGGGAGCGGGCATAAGACCCGAAGGGCGGCGCGACTGTGACGCGCCTCACCTACCGATTGTTCGGTCGTGGCGGCATTTTGGCTACAGGCGCCTTCGGTCTGTGGACAAACGGTTCTCCACAGCCTGGGATAGAGACAGGTCGTCCATGGAGGAGAGGCGGGGGGACGTGGGAGCTGAACAAATGGCCGACGGCAGGGAGCAGGGGCAGCCGGCCGGTGAACACCAGGTGGCGCCGCGGCCGCTCGACGCGATCGACCGCGACATCCTCCGCATCCTCCAGACGGACGGCCGCGCCTCGATACGCTCCGTGGCCGATCGCGTCCATGTGTCACGCGCCAACGCGTACGCGCGGATCAACCGGCTCATCGAGGATGGGGTGATCCGGGGTTTCAGCGCCCGCGTGAACCACGAGCGGGCGGGTCAGGGCGCCTCCGCGTACATCACGCTCAAGATCGTCCAGAATTCCTGGCGCACGGTCCGCGAGCAGCTCCAGGCGCTGCCGGGGGCGGCGCATATCGCCCTGGTGAGCGGGGACTTCGACGTGCTGCTGCTGGTGCACACGCCGGACAACCGCACGCTGCGGGAGCTGGTGCTGACCAAGCTCCAGGCGATTCCGGAGGTGCTGTCCACACGCACGCTGCTGGTCTTCGAGGAGACCGACCTCAACCGGCGGGCCCTGACCGACGAGGTCTGAACCGGGCGGGGCCGGTGCGTTCCCCACGCCCCGGCCCCCGCCCGGCCGGTACCGGGCGGTCAGCGGCTGGTGCGCAGCCCGTCGAAGGCCAGGTGGACCACGGTGTCCACGACCTGCCGGCGCTCGGCCTCGCCCCCCGGCTGGGGCCGGTACCACTCCACCAGGGAGTTGACCATGCCGAAGAGCAGCCGGGTGGCCAGCCGTATGTCCACGTCCGCGCGCAGGTCGCCGTCGGCGGCGGCCGCCTTGAGCAGGTCGGCGACGCGGTGGTCGAACTCGCGGCGGCGCTCCAGGGCCCACCGCTCGGTCTTGGTGTTGCCCCGTACGCGCAGCAGCAGCGTCACGTACGGCAGCTCGTCCATCAGGACCTCGACGGTGCGCCGGGTGACGTACTCGACCTGCTCGATGGCCCGTCCGCCGGTGGCGCCCGGCTCGTCGAGGACCGCGAAGAGGCCGTCGAGCGCCCGGCTGACGGCCCGGCGCAGCAGCTCCTCCTTGCCCGCCACATGGTGGTAGATCGAGGACTTGGAGATGCCGGCCGCCTTGGAGAGGTGCTCCATGGAGGTGCCGTCGTAGCCGCGCTCGTTGAAGACCCGGACGGCGACGGAGAGCAGGGTCTCGGGGGTGTAGGTGTCCCGCTTGGCGGTGGTCATCGGCTGTCCCGGTCCTTCGTCATGGCCCGCGCGTCCCGCACGGCGCGCTCCTCGTACTGGCGGCGCATGACGCCGAGGCAGGGTGCGTAGCGGCCGGCCGGGTAACGCGTGTGGAGGGCGTCGAGCAGATCGGCGACCTTCTCGTAGCCGAGCAGGGCCGCCCACTCGAAGGGCCCGGCGGGGTAGTTCACGCCGAGGCGCATGGCGGTGTCGATGTCCTCGGCCGAGGCGACGCCGCGGTCGGCGGCGTCCACGGCGAGGTCGACCAGCATCGCGACGGTACGGGCGACGATCATGCCCGGGACGTCGCCGATCACGGTGACGTCCTTGCCGAGGGCCTGGAAGAGGCCGACGGCCTCCTGGAGGGTCTCGGGCGAGGTGGTCGGGGCGGTGGCGAGAGCGATCCGGGTGGCGGTCGTGTAGTCGTGGGCGAGGTCGAAGTAGATGATCTCCTCGCCCTCGTACTCGAAGACCGCTTCGCCGTCCGCGAGGGTGAGGTGACCGCCGCCCGGCAGGAGGATGTGGTTGCCGCGCTTGTGGCGCCGGACCTTGATGCCCGCTTCCTCGATCATGCCGACGAGCGGCTCGGCGTGGCCGAGGGTGCCGTGGACGCCGATTTTCACGGGCGCGGGGGCGGGGGCCTCGGTGCGGGGTGCGGGCCGCTCGGCGCCGTCGGCGTACGCGTACCAGCCCCGGCCCGTCTTGCGGCCCAGGCGCCCCGACTCGACCAGGCGCCGCTGCGCGAGCGAGGGGGTGAACTTCGGGTCCTGGTGGAAAGCGTCCCAGACGGACCGGGTAACGGCCTCGTTGACGTCCTGTCCGATCAGGTCGGTCAGCTCGAACGGGCCCATCCGGAAACCGCCGCACTCGCGCAGGACGGCGTCGATGGTGGCGGGGTCGGCGGCCCGCTCCTCGTACAGGCGCAGCGCCTCGGCGTAGAAGGGGCGGGCGATGCGGTTGACGATGAAGCCGGGGGTGTCGGCGCAGCGCACCGGTGTCTTCCCCCACTCGGCGGCGGTGGCGTACGCGCGCGTGGCGGCCCCTTCGTCGGTGGCGAAGCCGCTGACGACCTCGACGAGCGGGAGGAGCGGCGCGGGGTTGAAGAAGTGGAGGCCGACGAACCGGCCGGGTTCGCGCAGCGGCCCGGCGATGGCGGTGACGGACAGGGAGGAGGTGTTGGTGGCGAGCAGGCAGTCGTCGGCGACGATCTTCTCCAGCTCGGTGAACAGCTCCTGCTTGACGGAGAGCCGTTCCACGACCGCCTCGATCACCAGAGCGGCGTCGGCGAGGTCGGCGAGGCTCTCGGCCGGGTGGAGGCGGCCGGCCGCCGCGTCCCGCTCCCCGGGCGACATCCGGCCCTTCTCGACGAGCCGGCCGAGCCGTGCGGTGATCGCCTCGGCGGCCTCGTGGGCACGGCCGGGCACGGTGTCGTGGAGGCGTACCGGGTGGCCCGCGACCAGCGCGACCTGTGCGATCCCCTGCCCCATCGTGCCGGTGCCCACGACGGCGACGGTACGGCTCCGCTCGATGGCCATGTTGTCGGTCATGACAGTGATCCTCCCCGATGAGTCGTCCACAGGTTCGGGAGGCCCCCTTGTCCCGACCGATCGTTCGGTTACTCTAGCCCTGTCCGCCTGTCCCTGCCCAGCTCGACGAGGAGTTGGTCCGCCATGGCCGCCGCTCAGCTCACCACCGACCACCTGACCGAGAGGCACCGCTCCACGCTGGAACAGGCCCTCGAAGCCATCCGCACGCGGGCCTACTGGTCCCCGCACCCCGAGCACCCGAAGGCGTACGGGGAGAACGGCTCGCTGAGCGCCTCCGACGGCCTCGAAGCCCACAAGTCCACCCTCGGCGCCCGCTTCGACCTGGACCAGCCGGGTACGGACGGCTGGACCGGCGGCGAGGTCTCGCCGTACGGCCCGGAGCTGGGCGTCGAGTACCCGCACGCCGACGTGGACGTCCTGCTGCCCGCCATGCGCGCGGGCATGGGCGCCTGGCGGGACGCCGGTCCCGAGACCCGCGCCCTGGTCTGCCTGGAAATCCTGGCCCGCATCAGCGCGCGGACCCACGAGTTCGCGCACGCGGTGATGCACACCAGCGGTCAGGCGTTCATGATGGCGTTCCAGGCGGGCGGGCCGCACGCGCAGGACCGCGGCCTGGAGGCGGTGGCGTACGCGTACGCGGAGCAGGTCCGCACCCCGGTGACGGCCGACTGGTCCAAGCCGCAGGGCAAGCGGGACCCGCTGGAGCTGCGCAAGGCGTTCACGGCGGTGCCGCGCGGCATCTCGCTGCTGATCGGCTGCAACACCTTCCCGACGTGGAACGGCTACCCGGGCCTGTTCGCCTCGCTGGCCACCGGCAACCCGGTCCTGGTCAAGCCGCACCCCCGCGCGGTGCTCCCGCTGGCGCTGACGGTCCGGGTGGCGCGTGAGGTGCTGGCCGAGGCCGGCTTCGACCCGAACCTGGTCGCGCTGGCCGTCGAGCGGCCCGGCGAGGGCATCGCCAAGGACCTGGCCGTCCGCCCGGAGATCCGGATCATCGACTACACGGGCTCCACGTCCTTCGGCGACTGGCTGGAGGCCAACGCCCGGCAGGCGCAGGTGTACACCGAGAAGGCAGGCGTGAACACGGTCGTCGTGGACTCGACCGACGACTACAAGGGCATGCTGTCCAACCTGGCCTTCTCGCTGTCCCTGTACAGCGGCCAGATGTGCACCACCCCGCAGAACCTGCTGATCCCCCGCGACGGCATCGCCACGGACGCCGGCCCCAAGTCGTACGACGAGGTGGTCGCCGACCTCGCGGCCGCGGTGGACGGACTGCTCGGCGACGACGCCAGGGCCAACGCCCTGCTGGGCGCGATCGTCAACCCGGACGTGAAGGCCCGGCTGGAAGCGGCCGCCGGGCTCGGTGAGGTCGCGCTGGCCTCGCGGGAGGTCGCCAACCCCGACTTCCCCGATGCCGTCGTCCGGACGCCCGTGCTGCTCAAGCTGGACGGCTCCAAGCCGGACGCGGAGGCGGCGTACATGTCCGAGTGCTTCGGCCCGGTCGCCTTCGCCGTATCGGTCGAGTCGGCCACCGACGCCCTGGAGCTGCTGCGGCGCACGGTGCGCGAGAAGGGCGCTATGACGGTCGGCGCGTACACGACCTCGCCGGACGTGGAGCGCGCGGTCGAGGAGGTCTGCCTGGAGGAGTCGGCCCAGCTCTCGCTGAACCTCACGGGCGGGGTGTACGTCAACCAGACCGCGGCGTTCTCCGACTTCCACGGCTCGGGCGGCAACCCGGCGGCCAACGCCGCCCTGTGCGACAGCGCCTTCGTGGCCAACCGCTTCCGGGTGGTCGAGGTGCGCCGCCCCGCGTAGCGGCGGCCCGGGGTCAGGCCCCTGCCGGTGCTCCTCCCGGGCCCGTGTCCCGGGAGGAGATCTCCGCGTACCGCTGCACCCAGGCGTGCATGGCGATCGCCGCGGCCGCGCCCGCGTTGATGGAGCGGGTGGAGCCGAACTGGGCGATCGAGCAGACCATCGTCGCGTGCGCGCGGGCCTCCTCCGTGAGGCCCGGCCCTTCCTGCCCGAACAGCAGGACGCAGCGGCGCGGCAGCTCCGTGCGCTCCAGCGGCACGGCGCCGGGGAGGTTGTCGATCCCGATGATCGGCAGCCCCTCGGCCGCCGCCCAGGCGGTCAGCGACTCGGTGTCCGGGTGGTGGCGCACGTGCTGGTAGCGGTCGGTGACCATGGCGCCGCGCCGGTTCCAGCGCCGCCGGCCGACGATGTGGACCTGGTTCGCCAGAAAGGCGTTGGCGGTCCGGACGACGGACCCGATGTTGAAGTCGTGGCCCCAGTTCTCCACGGCCACGTGGAAGTCATGGCGGCGGGTGTCCAGGTCGGCGACGATCGCCTCCCGCCGCCAGTACCGGTAGCGGTCGACGACGTTCCGCCGGTCGCCGTCGGCGAGCAGCTCGGGGTCGTACCGCTCGTCCTCCGGCCAGGGCCGGGGGTGCGGGCCGACGCCGACCTCGGTGCCGTAACCGTCGTCGTACTGGAGTGGGGTCTCGCTGCTCACCCCACGAGGGTACGGGGGGCGTCCGCCTCGATGCCGGGCCGCTGCCGCGACGGCTCCCGCCCGGCGCGCGACAGCAGCCGGTCCCGGCCGCGCCGGACACCGGCGCCCAGCCGGAGCAGGAACACCGTGGGCAGGAAGACGGCATCGGCGGCGATCATGGCGAGGGAGAAGAACGGCAGCCCGAGCAGCAGCGCGATGCCCGCGTGCTCCAGCATCATCGCCACCAGCAGGACGTTCTTGACCTTCCGGTTGAACAGCGTGAAGGGGAAGGCGACCTGCACGATCACCGTGCCGTAGGTGAGGACCATGACCATCACGCCACTGGCGGCGAACAGGTCGGACAGGAACGGCCAGGGGGTGAAGTAGTCCAGCTTGAGCGGGTAGTACAGCGCGGTGCCGTCCTGCCAGCGCGATCCCTGGATCTTGTACCAGCCGGCCGTGGCGTAGATCAGGCACACCTCGGCCATGATCACGCCCAGGGTGGCGTTGTGGACGAGGTTGGCGATGACGTCGGCCAGGAGGCGGGGCTCGCCCGGGGCGTACCGGCACACCAGCCACCACACCCCCTGCGCGGCCCACAGCAGCCACAGCAGCACCAGGAGCCATGGCTCACCGGTGCGGTCGAGGAACAGCGTCGTCGCCACCAGCCCCAGGGCGAGGGCCCCCCAGAGGACCGGACCCAGCGGGTCGCGCCCGGCCCCGGGGCGGGCGGCACGGCGCGCGTCGAGGGACCAGACCCGGCCGCACCGGGTCAGGACGAGGTAGATCGCCATCAGGTGGATGACGTTGTCCCCGCCGTCGCCCATGAAGATCGAGCGGTTCTGGAGCGACAGCACGCCCACCATGAACAGCACCGACATGGTGCGGGTGCGCCAGCCGACCAGCAGCAGGACGCCGGACAGGACCGCGAGCGCGTACACGGTCTCGAACCAGAGCGGGCTGTCCGACCACATCAGGACCGTGAACGCGTGGTTGTTGGCGATGAGCTGCTGGCCCATGTCCCACGACCAGGGGCCGTCCGGCCCGTACAGCTCGTGGCGGCGGGGGAACTCGCACAGCAGGAACAGCAGCCACGCGGCGGAGAAGCCGATGCGCACGACGGCGGCCTGGTACGGGCCGAGGGCGGTCCCGGTGACGCGCCGCACGGCGCGGGCGAGCCGGCGGTCCACCGGCTCGGCGCCCGGGGGCCGCGTCCGGTGCGCCCGGGCGCCGGACGGCGGGGTGCCGGGGGCGGGGGCCGGGGCGGGGGTGCCGGCCGACGGGGTGGGCGTGGGGGCGCTGCTCCGGTTCACTTCTCCGCCTCCGTACGGCCGCCGCTGATGCCACCGGGCAGGTCCGCCGCGGTCACGGTCCACCAGGGCAGCACCCGGTAGTAGGTCCGGGTGTCGGCCTTCTCGTCGCTCCACACCGGAGCCTCGACGCCCTTCGTGGCGGAGCGCATCTGTATCCGCTCGATCCTGCCGCCCAGGTGGTGGGCCTCGAGCCGCAGCATGGCGATGCGCCGGACGTAGCGCTCGGAGAGCTGCCCGCGCATGCCGTGGGGGCGGTTGTCGTCGGTGTGCGAGTTCACGTAGAAGTCCCAGCCCCGGCGGAGCTCGTTCTGGTTCACATGGCTGGGCAGGAGGTTGCCCCGGATGGCCTCGCCGTCGTCGGCGGAGAGGTCGATCCAGCCGGTGGTCCGCCGGTCCCCGTCGCCCTCCACCACCTCGGCCCGGACGTGGACGGCGATGTTCTGCTGGAGCGGATTGGGGGCGAAGAGCTTCCAGTTCTGCTCGAACTCGGGGAAGACCCAGTCGTCCACGGCCTCACCGTGCTGCTTGGTGAGCGTGTTCGACGGCGCCACGTGCAGGAACGTCATGGCCAGGTGGAGGCAGGCGAACATCCCGATGACGGCGAGCGAGACGGCCGCCACGACCTGGTACGGCAACGACAGCGCCGCCGCGCCGGCGGGGGCCGCTCCGTCCGCCGCCCCGTCGTCCGGGGCGCCGGGCGGCGCCGGGACCCGGGGGGTCGCCCGGTCGGCGCAGTCGGCGGCCGTGGATGCGGTGGGGCGCCCCGGGGCCGGGACGGAGCCTTCCCCGGGGCGGGATTCCGGGCCGGTGGCCGGCGCCGGTGTGCTGCCGGCCGGCGGGGGCACCGGGGCGGGGCCTTCCGGGCCGGTGGCGCGCCGGCCGAGGGCACCGGCCTCCTTGTCGTACGAGTCCATCCCGCCCCGTTCCCCGTTCCCCATCGATCCGCCGGAGTTATCCACAGGGTTGACACCATACGGGCCGCCGACTCACCATTGAAGTCATTCAACCGAACGATCGGTCGGTAGGGGGCCCGATGACGGCAGTGACTGCGGACACGCAGGAGGCGTACGAGGCGGTGTTCGACGCCGCCGTGGCCGCCGAAGAGCGGATCGAGCCGCGTGACTGGATGCCGGAGGCGTACCGCGCGACGCTGGTCCGGCAGATCGCGCAGCACGCGCACTCGGAAATCATCGGCATGCAGCCGGAGGCCAACTGGATCACCCGCGCGCCCTCGCTGCGCCGCAAGGCGATCCTCATGGCCAAGGTGCAGGACGAGGCCGGGCACGGGCTGTACCTCTACAGCGCCGCCGAGACCCTCGGCACCGGGCGCGACGAGCTGCTCGACAAGCTCCACACCGGCCGCCAGAAGTACTCCTCGATCTTCAACTACCCCACGCTGACCTGGGCCGACGTCGGCGCCATCGGCTGGCTGGTGGACGGCGCGGCGATCACCAACCAGGTTCCGCTGTGCCGCTGCTCCTACGGTCCGTACGCGCGCGCGATGGTGCGGATCTGCAAGGAGGAGTCGTTCCACCAGCGCCAGGGGTACGAGTCGCTCCTCGCCCTGTCCCGGGGGACGCCGGAGCAGCACGCGATGGCGCAGGACGCGGTGGACCGCTGGTGGTGGCCGTCGCTGATGATGTTCGGTCCGCCGGACGACGAGTCCTCGCACTCGGCGCAGTCCATGGCCTGGAAGATCAAGCGGCACTCCAACGACGAGCTGCGGCAGCGGTTCGTGGACATCTGTGTGCCCCAGGCGGAGGCACTGGGCCTCACCCTCCCCGACCCCGACCTCCGGTGGAACGAGGAACGGGGGCACTACGACTTCGGTCCGATCGACTGGACGGAGTTCTGGGAGGTCCTCAAGGGCAACGGGCCCTGCAACGAACAGCGCATCACCCAGCGCCGCCGCGCCCACGAGGACGGCGCCTGGGTCAGGGAGGCCGCGGCGGCGTACGCGGCCAAGCACGGGGAGGCGACGGCATGACGACCAGCGACTGGCCGCTGTGGGAGGTGTTCGTGCGCTCGCGCCGCGGGCTGTCCCACACGCACGCGGGAAGCCTGCACGCACCGGACGCGCAGATGGCCCTGCGCAACGCCCGTGACCTGTACACGCGACGGAGCGAGGGCGTCTCCATCTGGGTGGTGCCGTCCACGGCGATCACCGCCTCCTCGCCCGACGAGAAGGACCCGTTCTTCGAGCCGTCCGCCGACAAGCCCTACCGGCACCCGACGTTCTACGAGGTGCCGGAAGGGGTGAAGAACCTGTGACCGCCACCGTGAACACCGCCGCGGCGCTCGCCCTCGGCGATGACGCCCTGGTGCTGTCGCAGCGGCTGGGGGAGTGGGCCGGCCACGCCCCGGTCCTGGAGGAGGAGGTCGCGCTGGCCAACATCGCGCTGGACCTGCTCGGCCAGGCGCGGGTGCTGCTGTCCTTCGCCGGTGACGAGGACGAGCTGGCGTACCTGCGCGAGGAGCGGGCGTTCCGCAACGTCCAGCTGGTCGAGCAGCCGAACGGCGACTTCGCCCACACCATCGCCCGGCAGTTGTACTTCTCCACCTACCAGCGGCTGCTGTACGGTCGGCTGGCCGCCACGACCGGTGACACCGGCGGCGAGGGACTGAGCGGTCTCGCCGCCAAGGCGGTCAAGGAGGTCGCCTACCACCAGGACCACGCCGAGCAGTGGACCCTGCGGCTCGGCGACGGCACCGCCGAGAGCCATGAGCGCATGCAGCGGGCCTGCACGGCGCTGTGGGGCTTCACGGGCGAGCTGTTCCAGCCTCTGGAGGGGCTGGACGTCGACTGGTCCGAGCTGGAGTCCGACTGGCTGGCGTCGGTGACGGCGGTCCTGGAGCGGGCCACGCTCACCTTGCCCGACGGCCCTCGTACGGGGGCCTGGAGCGCCGGTGCGGGCCGCCAGGGCCTGCACACCGAAAGCTTCGGCCGGATGCTCGCCGAGATGCAGCACCTGCACCGCAGCCACCCGGGGGCGTCGTGGTGACCGGCACGGCCGGCACGACGGCGCTGGAGGAGGAGCTGAGCCGGCTGGCCGGCTCCGTCCCGGACCCGGAGCTGCCCGTGCTGACGCTGGAGGAGCTCGGCGTCCTGCGGGGGGTCGAGGTCCTCGCCCCCGGCCGGGTGAAGGTCGAGCTGACCCCCACCTACACCGGGTGTCCCGCCATCGAGGCGATGTCCTCGGACATCGAGCGCGTGCTCCATGAGCACGGGGTGCCCGAGGTCTCCGTGGTCACGGTCCTCTCCCCGGCCTGGTCGACGGACGACATCAGCGACGAGGGCCGCCGCAAGCTGGCCGAGTTCGGCATCGCGCCGCCCCGCCACCAGGGCGCCGGCGGCGGGCCCGTGCCGGTCACGCTGGCCATCCGCTGCCCGCACTGCGGCTCGACCGACACGGAGCTGCTGAGCCGCTTCTCCTCGACGGCCTGCAAGGCGCTGCGCCGCTGCACCGCCTGCCGTGAACCGTTCGACCACTTCAAGGAGTTGTAGATGTTCCATCCGCTCCGGGTGAGCGACGTCGAGCGGCTCACGGACGACTCGGTCGCCGTCACCTTCGCGGTGCCGCCCGAGCTGCGCGAGACCTTCCGCCACGTTCCCGGCCAGCACCTCGCCCTGCGCCGCCAGGGCGCGGACGGCGAGGAGATCCGCCGTACGTACTCGATCTGCTCCCCCGCGACCCCCGAGGGCGAGGACCCGGTGCTCCGGGTGGGCATCAGGCTCGTCGACGGCGGCGAGTTCTCGACGTATGCCCTGAAGGAGCTCGCGGTCGGCCACACGGTCGAGGTGATGGAACCGATGGGCCGGTTCCTGCTGCCTCCCCGCCCCGGGCACTTCGCGGCCGTCGTCGGCGGCAGCGGGATCACCCCGGTGCTGTCCATGGTCTCGACCCTGCTGGCCCGCGAACCGAAAGCCCGGTTCTGCCTGATCCGCAGCGACCGTACGGCCGCCTCCACGATGTTCCTGGAGGAGGTAGCCGACCTGAAGGACCGCTACCCCGACCGCTTCCAGCTCGTGACAGTGCTGTCCCGGGAGGAGCAGCAGTCGGGGCTGCCGTCCGGGCGGCTGGACCAGGAGCGGCTCACCGGGCTGCTGCCCGCGCTGGTGCCGGTCGACGAGGTGGACGGCTGGTTCCTGTGCGGGCCGTTCGGCCTGGTCACCGGCGCCGAGCGGGCGCTGCGCGGCCTGGGGGTGGACCGCGGCCGCATCCACCAGGAGATCTTCCACGTGGACGACGGCTCGGCCCCCACGACCGTGCGGCCGGCCGCCGCGCCGGCGCACGCCACGCTGACCGCCACCCTGGACGGCCGGTCCGGGACCTGGCCGGTCCAGGAAGGGGAGTCGCTGCTGGAGACGGTCCTGCGCAGCCGCTCCGACGCGCCGTACGCGTGCAAGGGCGGCGTCTGCGGCACCTGCCGCGCGTTCCTGGTGACCGGCGAGGTCCGCATGGACCGCAACTACGCCCTGGAGAGCGAGGAGACCGACGCGGGTTACGTACTGGCGTGCCAGTCGCACCCGGTCACTCCGGAGGTGGAGCTCGACTTCGACCGCTGAGCCGGGTGGTGCCCGCGCCCCTTCCGTTCCCCTGGAACCTGCTCGGTCTTGACAGGCCGTCAGGTCGAGGTGCGCGGGAGGGCGGGGGCGCGCGTCGGCCGGCCTGGCCGGCCACCCCGGCTGCGCCGGCGGCTACAGCACGAAGGCGGCGCCGCCGTTGTCGGCGACCATGGGGCGCCCGGCGCCCTCCCAGGCGAGCATCCCGCCGTCGATGTTCACCGCGTCGATGCCCTGCTGCACCAGGTACTGGGTCACCTGCGCCGACCGGCCGCCGACCCGGCACATCACATAGGCTCGGCGCCCGTCGGCGACCGCCTCGGTCACCTCACCGAACCGGGCCACGAAGTCGCTCATCGGCACGTGCAGCGCGCCCTCGACGTGCCCGGCCGCCCACTCGTCGTCCTCCCGGACGTCGAGCACCAGTGCGTCTGCGGGTACCGACGCGGCGTCCACGGTGGGCAGCGGTGCGAAGTTCATGGATCAGGCCTTCTCTCGGTAGTGATGCCTCCGACGCTACTGCACCGCGCGACCGCTACGGCGCGAGTCCCGCCAGCTCCGCCTCCCGCTCGGCGACCTGCGCCAGCAGCTGCTCGGCGATCTCCTCCAGCAGCCGGTCCGGGTCCTCGGGCGCCATCCGCAGCATCGCGCCGATCGCGCTGTCCTCGAGGTCCCGCGCCACCACGGTGAGCAGCTCCTTGCGCCGGGCCAGCCACTCCAGCCGGGCGTACAGCTCCTCGCTCTCGCTGAGCCGGTCCGCCGCCGGGACCGGACCCGCCGCCCACTCCTCCGACAGCTCCCGCAACAGGGCCTCGTCCCCGCGCGCGTAGGCGGCGTTGACCCGGGTGATGAACTCCTCGCGGCGCTTGCGGTCGCCCTCCTCGCGCGCCAGGTCCGGATGCGCCTTGCGGGCCAGGTCCCGGTAGAGCTTGCGCGCCTCGTCGCTCGGCCGGACCCTCCGGGGCGGCTGCACCGGCTGGTCCGTGAGCATCGACGAGGCCTCGGGGGACAGACCGTCGGAGCCCATCCAGTCGTTGAAGAGCTCGTCGACGCCCGGCATGGGCATCACCAGGGCGCGCGCCTCCCGCGCCTTGCGCGCGTCCTCGGGGTCTCCGGACCTGGCCGCCCTCGCCTCGGCGATGAGCGCGTCCAGCTCGTCCAGGCGGGCGTACATCGGGCCGAGCTTCTGGTGGTGCAGCCGGGAGAAGTTCTCCACTTCCACCCGGAACGTCTCCACCGCGATCTCGAACTCGATCAGCGCCTGTTCCGCCGCGCGCACCGCCCGTTCCAGCCGGGCCTCGGGGCGCTCGGCCGCGTCGGCCTCGTCGGCGGTCGGGGCACCGGTCACGTCGTCGTTCGGGGTCGTCACCCGACCAGCGTACGGGCGCCGGGCCCCGACGCGTCACACCCCCAGCTCGGCGGCCAGGCGCCCGCCGCGCACCGCCGCGACCAGGTCGGTGTGGTCCGCCTCGGTCCGGTCCGCGTACGCCACGGCGAACCGCGCGACCGCGTCGTCCAGCTCGTCGTTCTTGCCGCAGTACCCGGCGATCAGTCGCGGGTCGGCGCTGTGGGCGTGCGCCCGGGCCAGCAGCGCCCCGGTCATCCGCCCGTAGTCGTCCACCTGGTCGGCCGAGAGCGCCGCCGGGTCCACGCTGCCCTTGCGGTTGCGGAACTGGCGTACCTGGTACGGCCTGCCCTCGACCGTCGTCCAGCCCAGCAGGTTGTCGCTGACGACCTGCATGCGCTTCTGCCCCAGCACCACGCGCCGTCCCTCGTGCTCCACGTCCGCCACGGGGAAGCCCGCCGCCGGCAGGTGGGGCAGCAGCGCGGAGGGGCGCGCCTCCTTCACCTGGAGCACCAGCGGCTCGCCCCGGTGGTCCAGCAGCAGCACCACGTAGGACCGCGTCCCCACGCTCCCGGTCCCCACCACCCGGAACGCCACGTCGTGGATCGCGTACCGCGCCAGCAGCGGCAGCCGGTCCTCCGGCAGCGTGCCGGTGTACGCGCCCAGCGAGGCGGCGACCGCCGCCGCCTCGGCGTCCGGCACCCGGCGCAGCACCGGAGGGGCGTCCACGAACCGCCGTCCGCCGTCCGGGCACTCCTCCGTCGCCTTGGCGGCGAACCGGGCGCTGGTGTTGCCCCGCGCCTTCTCCGACACCCGCTCCAGCGTGCCCAGCAGGTCCCGGGCGTCGGTGTGCGAGACCAGCTCCTCGTCGGCGATCGCGTTCCAGGCGTCCAGCACCGGCAGTCCGGCGAGCAACCGCATGGTCCGCCGGTAGGCGCCCACCGCGTCGAACGCCGCCGCCCGGCAGACGTCCTCGTCGGCGCCCGCCTCCCGTCCGGCGAGCACCAGCGAGGTCGCCAGCCGCTTGACGTCCCACTCCCAGGGGCCGGTCACGGTCTCGTCGAAGTCGTTCAGGTCGATCACGAGCCCGCCGCGCGCGTCGCCGTACAGCCCGAAGTTCGCCGCGTGCGCGTCCCCGCATATCTGGGCGCCGATGCCGGTCACCGGCGTGCCCGCCAGGTCATGGGCCATCAGCCCGGCGGACCCGCGCAGGAACGCGAACGGCGTGGCCGCCATCCGCCCCACGCGTATCGGCGTCAGGCCCGCCACGCGTCCCCGGTTCGACTCCTCCACCGCCCGCACGGCGTCGGGCCGCCCGGCGGCGGGCTCCAGGTGGCCGTGCGACGACCGGGGCACCCGCTCCCGCAGGGCCTTGCCCCGCTTCTTGGGCGACTCCTCGCCCCGGCCGCGGACCGCCGTGGCGAACCCCGGCACCACCGGTATGCGCCCGCCGCCACCGGTCCCGCTCCGCTCCGGCCCCGCCGTCCCGATGTCACCCATGAGGTCCGCCCCCGTTCACCATCGCCCAGTTGCCCCAGACCGTACCTCCGTCACCGGCCGGCCGTCCCTGCCTGTGGACAACCACCTGTGGACGACACTCCGACCCGGCCCGATCCCGCCGCCGCTCCTTCCCGAGCGGCACGCGATCACACCGCGACGGTCTCCTCCATCTCCTCCTCCGCCCCGGAAGCCCCACCGGCCGCCCCATCCGCTGCCCCACCGGCCCCATCCGCTGCCCCACCGGAAGCCCCACCGGCCGCGTCACCGGCTACGGCAGCCTCCCCGGCCCCACCGGCTCCACGGACCCGCGAAGACTCCGCCGCCCCCGCAACCCCCAGCACCACCAGGCCCGCGAGCAGCCACAGGGCCAGCACCAGCACGTCGCGCCCCAGCCCGTGGCCACCGAAGTAGACGTGGGCCCGCACCCCTTCGACGAACCCGGCGCCGTTCCAGAAGGCGTGCAGCGACGCGAAGAACCCGGGCTGGAGCTCGGGCCGGAACACCCCGCCCGAGCTGGTGAAGTTCAGCATCACGAACAGCACCATCACGCCCAGGGTCGTCCACCGCTTCAGGAACGTGTGCAGCCCCACGCCGATCAGCAGGATCCCCGCCGAGTACAGCCACGCCATCGCCCAGACACCGCCGAGCCCCTCGTCCACGAGGTGGAACAGCGGCCCGGCGAACACCGCCCCGATCACGCTCACGACCAGCGACGTCCCGACCGCGAGCAGCGCCCTGATCCGCAGCGGCAGCACCGCCCCGGCCCCGCCGATCACCGCCACCGAGGCGTACGAGCCGATCGACAGGGCCACCAGCAGGAAGAAGACGCCCTGCCCTGTCGGGTCCCCCTTCGACACGGGCACCACGTCCGTGACCTCCAACGGGGCGCCCTGCTCCGCCGCGACCTCCGTGAAGACCTTCCGCACGACCGTGGCGCTGGTGTCCGAGGCGGCCGACGCGACCAGCAGCTCGGGCCGTGCTCCCGGCACGTACGCCCCGAAGACCTCCTGCGCCTCCAGGGCCCCGACCGCCTCGTCCCGCCCCGCGACCGTACGAACGTCGAGGGCGCCGTCGGCCTCGTCCTGGAGCGTCTGCGCCAGCACCTGGGCGCGGGGTCCGGACCCCACCACGTCGACCCGAAGATCATGGGGGTGGGGGGCGTGGAAGGCGCCGAGGTACGCGAGCCCCATGCCGACGCACATCAGCAGGGGCGTCAGCAGGTGCGCCAGCACATGACGCAGCGCGGCCGCGGTACCCGTACCGGTGCCGGCCGCCTTACCGGTGCCGATACCGGCGTGCGCCCTCCGCGCCGGGGCCGATGGCGAGGAGGAGGACACCGAGGCCACCGAGGACCCCGAGGACAACGAGGACCCCGGAGACGCCGAGGACGACATGACGGAAACCTCCAGCAGTTGGCTTTTGCAACCTTCCCTATCGTTGTACTATACAACTGAAGCCGCGAGGAGAGGTGACCCCCCACATGCCAGCCGGACGCGACGAGTCGGTCGACACCATCCAGCGGGAGCTGACGGCGTTCGCCCGCCGCGCCCGGGCCACGGCCGCGCGGCTCCACCCGGAGCTCTCGCTCGTCTCCTACACGCTGCTCGCACACATCGACGACCAGCAGGGCTGCCGGGCCACCGACCTCGCCGCCCACTATCTGCTCGACAAGTCGACCGTCAGCCGGCAGGTCGCCGCGCTGGAGAAGCTGGGCTTCGTCGAACGCCGGCCCGACCCCGACGACCACCGCGTCCAGGTGCTGCACCCCACGGAGGCCGGCACCCGGGTGCTGTCGTCCTCCCAGGCGAGCCGCCGCGCCGCGTACCAGGAGCGCCTCGCCGACTGGCCCACCGAGGACCTCGACCGCTTCGCCGCGTACCTGCTCCGCTACAACCGCACGACCTGACGCACCGCCACCGCCACCGCCACCGCCACCGCCACCGCCACCGGACGCCGGTGGCAGCCACCGCCGCCGGCCGCCACCACGGGACACGTGACTTCCGTCACCACGCACCGCCCCGGGGGCGGCGGCAACACAACGAGAGACGGGCCCTCGCCCGGACTTTCGTCCTGGCGAGAACCCGTCTCATCGGTTTCTCATGGTGCGCGAGGGGGGAGTTGAACCCCCACGCCCTTGCGGGCACTGGAACCTGAATCCAGCGCGTCTGCCTATTCCGCCACCCGCGCATTGGGTGTTGCCGCTTGGTTTCCCACCGTTTCCCCGGTGCGTCCCCCTGGCGACATCTGAAGATTAGCACGACGCGGGAGGTGGATTCACATCCGTTTGTTTCGAGCACCCGGACCGCGAACAGAGAGGGGAAGGGACGGAAGCCGAGGGGGTACGGGAGAGGGAACCGGCGTGCGAACCGGAACACACGAGCCACGCGCACACCGGCCTCCGTCACCGGGCGCCCCCCGCACGCCCCCGCCCCTGCCACCGCCCCGGCAACACACGCCCCACACGTGCACACCCCACGCACATCCCCCGCGCGACCCGCACGACGCCCGCACCACCCCGCCGCCTCGACCACCACGGGAGACACCACGGAACGCCCCCGGAGTCCCTTCCGACCAGCAGCACGGCCGCGCCCGGGCCACCCCGCGGGCCCGCCGCGGACGCCCCGGAGACACCACACGCGGAACGGGGAACGACTTCGCGCCGTACCCACTCCTCCTGGGTGCGCCTCAGGTGCGGGACACTGTCCGGAGGGCGCCTCTACGATCCCTGTGAGAGGTGACACTCGTCCACAGGGCAGAGAAGGGGAACCAGCCGATTTCCCGACGCGTGGATACGATCAGTAAGCAGTACCAGGACGGCAACGACGGAGGAGGTGCCCCATGGGAGTCCTGAAGCGTTTCGAGCAGCGTCTCGAAGGTCTGGTCAACGGCACCTTCGCCAAGGTCTTCAAGTCCGAGGTCCAGCCGGTCGAGATCGCGGGCGCCCTCCAGCGCGAGTGCGACAACAACGCCTCGATCTGGAACCGCGACCGGACCGTCGTCCCCAACGATTTCATCGTGGAGCTGAGCGCGCCGGACTACGAGCGCCTCAGCCCCTACTCGGGCCAGCTCGGCGACGAGCTGTCGGGCCTGGTCCGCGACTACGCCAAGCAGCAGCGGTACACCTTCATGGGCCCGATCAAGGTCCACCTGGAGAAGGCCGACGACCTGGACACGGGTCTGTACCGGGTGCGCAGCCGGACCCTCGCGTCGAGTACGTCACAGTCGCAGGCCCCGGCCGGCCCCGCCGGCCACGCCGGCCCGGGCGCACCGCCCGCCGGCCGGCCCGGTGGCTACGGCTACCCCCCGGCGGCCGCCCCGCCCATGCCGGCGGCCCCGCCGCCGGGTGCCGGCCGGCCGCCCGCCGCCGGCCGCCCGCCGGGCGCGGGCCACGTGCCCGGCGCCCAGGTGCGCCGCTGGATCGAGATCAACGGCACCCGCCACCAGATCTCCCGCCCGACGCTGGTGCTGGGTCGCAGCACCGAGGCCGACGTGCGGATCGACGACCCCGGCGTATCGCGCCGCCACTGCGAGATCCGGACCGGAACGCCCTCGACGATCCAGGATCTCGGGTCCACCAACGGCATCGTGGTGGACGGGCAGCACACCACCCGCGCTACGCTCCGCGACGGCTCGCGGATCGTCGTGGGCAGTACCACCATCGTTTACCGGCAAGCCGAAGGGTGAAGCGGGGGCAATGTCAGAGCTGACCCTCACGGTCATGCGGTTGGGTTTCCTCGCCGTACTGTGGCTGTTCGTCATCGTGGCCGTCCAGGTCATCCGCAGCGACCTGTTCGGGACGCGCGTCACGCAGCGCGGCTCGCGCCGCGAGGCGGCGCGCCCGCAGCAGGCCGCCCGGCAGCAGGCGGCGGCACCGCCGCAGCAGCGCCAGCAGTCCGGTCGTCAGCGCCGCGGGGCCCCGACCAAACTGGTCGTCTCCGAGGGCACCCTCACGGGCACCACGGTCGCCCTCCAGGGGCAGACGATCACCCTGGGACGCGCGCACGACTCCACGATCGTCCTGGACGACGACTACGCGTCCAGCAGGCATGCCAGGATCTACCCGGACCGTGACGGCCAGTGGATCGTCGAGGATCTCGGGTCCACCAACGGCACGTATCTCGACCGGACCCGACTCACCACCCCGACACCGATTCCGCTGGGCGCGCCGATCCGCATCGGCAAGACCGTCATCGAGCTGCGGAAGTAGTACGACAATGAGCGAGCGGAGCGAGCGAGCCGCAGCGGTGCCCACAGGTGACCGGCACAGGCTCCCGACCGGAGGGTGGGCAGTGTGGCTCGAGACCGGCTGTACCCGGAGGCGTCGGAGTCGACAGGGCAGGTGCGCATGAGTCTGTCACTGCGTTTCGCGGCCGGATCGCACAAGGGCATGATCCGCGAGGGCAACGAGGACTCCGGTTACGCCGGTCCCCGGCTGCTCGCGATCGCCGACGGCATGGGCGGCCAGGCCGCCGGTGAGGTCGCCTCGTCGGAGGTGATCTCCACGCTGGTCACGCTCGACGACGACGTACCCGGCTCGGACATCCTCACCTCGCTCGGTACGGCGGTGCAGCGCGCCAACGACCAGCTACGGCTGATGGTCGAGGAGGACCCGCAGCTCGAGGGCATGGGGACCACCCTGACCGCCCTGCTGTGGACGGGCCAGCGCCTCGGCCTGGTCCACGTCGGCGACTCCCGCGCGTACCTCCTCCGTGACGGCGTCCTGACGCAGATCACCCAGGACCACACGTGGGTGCAGCGCCTCGTGGACGAGGGCCGCATCACCGAGGAGGAGGCCACCACCCACCCGCAGCGCTCCCTCCTGATGCGCGCGCTGGGCAGTGGCGACCACGTCGAACCGGACCTCTCCATCCGCGAGGTGCGCGCCGGCGACCGGTACCTGATCTGCTCGGACGGCCTGTCCGGCGTCGTCTCCCACCAGACGATGGAGGAGACCCTCGCCAGCTACCAGGGCCCCCAGGAGACCGTCCAGGACCTGATCCAGCTCGCGCTGCGCGGCGGCGGACCGGACAACATCACCGTGATCGTCGCCGACGTCCTGGACGTCGACGGCGGGGACACCCTGGCCGGCCAGCTCAGCGACACGCCGGTCATCGTGGGCGCGGTCGCCGAGAACCAGACGCAGCTCAACGACGGCGGCGCCATGGAGACCCCGGCTGGCCGCGCCGCGGGTCTGGGCCGACAGGCGCCCCCGCCGCCCGGCGGTGGCTTCGGCCCGCCCGGCAGCGGGGACGACCTCGGGTACGGCGGCATGCCGCCGGAGGGCGGCTTCGGCGCGTACCGCGACGAGGACTTCACCAAGCCGCGCGGCGGCCGCAAATGGCTCAAGAGATCGTTCTTCATCGTGCTCGCCCTGGCCGTGGTCGGCGGCGGGATGTACGGCGGCTACCGCTGGACGCAGACGCAGTACTACGTCGGTACGAACGACGACCACGTCGCCCTGTACCGCGGCATCAGCCAGGACCTGGCGTGGGTCTCGCTCTCGGAGGTCGAGAAGGACCACCCCGAGATCGAACTCAAGTACCTCCCCGACTACCAGCGCAAGCAGGTCGAGGAGACCATCGCCGGCGGCAGCCTCGGCAAGGCGCGGGACAAGATCGAGGAGCTCGCCACCCAGGCGTCCGCCTGCAAGAAGCGGGAGCAGCGCCAGGCGGCGGCCGACCGCGCGCCCGCCACGCCTCCCGGCGAGGGCCAGGCCGGCGGCACGACCGGCCTCCCGACCGAACCCACGCCCAAGCCGTCCACCAGCACCGCAGCCACTCCGACTCCGGGCCCCACCCTCTCGGAGGAGGAGCAGAAGCTGGCCTCGAACTGCGGCAAGCAGTAAGCACCCGTAGGGGGGCCTTTCACCACCATGAGCGTTGTCACCAACACGACCACCATCGGCGCGATCGATCTGCCGAGCCGCCGCAACACCGAGCTGGCGCTGCTCGGCTTCGCGGTCGCCATCCCGGTCTTCGCGTACCTGAACGTGGGCCTCGCCCTGGACGGCAAGGTCCCGGCGGGCATGCTCGGCTACGGCATCGGGCTTGGCCTGCTGGCGGGCATCGCGCACCTGCTGGTGCGGCGGTTCGCGAAGTACGCCGACCCGATCCTGCTGCCGCTGGCGACACTGCTCAACGGTCTGGGACTGGTCCTCATCTGGCGGCTGGACCAGTCGCCGCGGGTGATCGCCAAGTCGATGGCACAGTTCGGCAGTTACAGCCCGGACGCGCCGAAGCAGCTGATGTACTCGGCGATCGGTGTCGGCCTGTTCCTGCTGGTGCTGATCTTCCTGAAGGACCACCGCGTCCTCCAGCGCTACACGTACATCTCCATGGTGGCGGCGGTCGTCCTGCTGCTGCTGCCGCTGGTCCCCGGTCTGGGCTCGGACGTCTTCGGCGCCAAGATCTGGATCAAGGTCGGTCCGTTCTCCATCCAGCCCGGTGAGTTCGCGAAGATCGTCATCGCGGTCTTCTTCTCCGGCTACCTGATGGTGAAGCGGGACGCGCTCGCGCTGGCCAGCCGCCGCTTCATGGGGCTCTACCTGCCGCGCGGCCGGGACCTCGGCCCGATCCTCACCATCTGGGCCGTCAGCCTGCTCATCCTGGTCTTCGAGAACGACCTCGGTACGTCGCTGCTGTTCTTCGGCATGTTCGTGATCATGCTGTACGTGGCGACCGAGCGGACGAGCTGGATCATCATGGGTCTGCTGATGGCCGTGGGCGGCGCGGTGGTCGTCGGTTCGACCGCCAGCCACGTCAAGTCCCGTGTGGCCGCCTGGCTCGACCCGTTCGGGTGCCTGGAGACGGCGCCCGAGGGCTCCAACATGATCCAGGCCTGTGACCAGATGACGCAGGTGCTGATGTCGTTCGGCTCCGGCGGCACCCTCGGCGCGGGCCTGGGCCAGGGTAACTCCGACCTCGTCGGCTTCGCCGCCAATTCCGACTTCATCTTCGCCACCGTCGGCGAGGAGCTGGGGCTGGCCGGTGTCATGGCGTTCCTGCTGATGTACGGCCTGATCGTGGAGCGGGGCTTCCGCACCGCGCTCGCCGCCCGCGACCCGTTCGGCAAGCTGCTGGCGACCGGGCTGTCCGGTGCCTTCGCCCTCCAGGTCTTCGTCGTCGCCGGCGGCGTCATGGGCCTGATCCCGCTGACCGGTATGACCATGCCGTTCCTCGCGTACGGTGGTTCGTCCGTGATCGCCAACTGGGCCCTGATCGCCATCCTGCTGCGGATCAGCGACACCGCCCGCCGTCCCGCGCCGGCGCCCGCCCCGTCCCCCGACGCCGAGATGACCCAGGTGGTCCGACCGTGAACAAGCCCCTGCGCCGAATCGCGATCTTCTGCGGCCTGCTGGTGCTCGCCCTGCTGATCCGGGACAACTGGATCCAGTACGTCCGGGCCGGCGAGCTGAGCACCCACGGGTCGAACAAGCGGGTCACCATCGAGCGGTACGCCAACGTCCGCGGCAACATCATCGTCGACGGCAAGCCGATCACCGGCACCATCGACTCCAAGGACCCGTTCTACAAGTACAAGCGCACCTACACCGACGGCCCCATGTGGGCTCCCGTGACGGGTTACGCCTCGCAGGCGTTCGACGCCAACCAGCTCGAGAAGCTGGAGGACGGCATCCTCACTGGCAACGACGACCGGCTGTTCTTCGACCGCACCCTGTCGATGTTCACGGGTGACAAGAAGAAGGGCGGCGACGTCGTCACCACCCTCAGCGGCGCCGCCCAGAAGGCCGCCTTCGAGGGGCTCGGCGACAAGAAGGGCGCCGTCGCGGCGATCGAGCCGTCGACCGGCAAGATCCTGGCGCTGGCGTCGACGCCGTCGTACGACCCCTCCTCCTTCGCCGGGTACCACGACAAGGACGCCAAGGCCTGGCAGGCGCTGGAGAAGGACAAGGACAAGCCGAAGCTGAACCGCGCGCTGCGCGAGATCTACCCGCCCGGCTCCACCTTCAAGGTGCTGACGGCCGCCGCGGCGCTGGAGTACGGCAAGGTCACCGACATCAACGCGGCGACCAACACGCCCGAGCCGTACATCCTCCCGGACACCAGCCGCGAGATGGTCAACCACGCCCGGGGCTGCGAGAACGCCACGCTGAAGTACGCGCTGGAGGTCTCCTGCAACTCGGTCTTCGCCAAGCTCGGCCATGAGGTCGGCCGCGACAACATGGTGAAGATGGCGGAGAAGTTCGGCTTCAACAACGGGGAGATCGACACCCCGGTCCGCGCCGCCACGTCGGTCTACGACCGGAACATGGACCGCCCGCAGAACGCGCTGTCCTCGATCGGCCAGTTCAACACCAACGCCACCCCGCTCCAGATGGCCATGGTCGCCGCGGCGATCGCCAACGACGGCAAGCTGATGAAGCCGTACATGGTGGACGAGCTGCGCTCCCCGGACCTCGACGTGCTGGAGAAGCACGAGCCCGAGGAGATGAGCCAGCCGATGTCGCCCAAGACCGCTCAGCTCGTCCAGGAGATGATGGAGAGCGTCGTCAACAGCCCGAACGGCACCGGCGGCAAGGCGAAGATCGACGGCGTGACGGTCGGCGGCAAGACCGGAACCGCCCAGCACGGCGAGCTGAACAAGGCCCGCCCCTACGCGTGGTTCATCTCGTACGCCAAGACCGACAACGGCTCGCCCGTCGCCGTCGCGGTCGTGGTCGAGGACTCCAGCGCGACCCGTGACGACATCACCGGTGGTGGCCTCGCCGGGCCCATCGCCCGCGAGGTGATGAAGGCGGTACTCGACAGCAAGAAGTGACGAGCGAACCGCGGTCGCCCCTGAGTGCCGGTGTGTACCGGTCCCGTATCAGGTAGTGGTCGCGGTCCGATCGACTTCCCGTGGCCGGTAGCGTATGCGCGAACAGCACACCGCCGGACCACACACGGGTGCGGTCGGGACTGACGGAGAGGGCTGGAACAGTTATGGAAGAGCCGCGTCGCCTCGGCGGCCGGTACGAGCTGGGCTCGGTGCTCGGCCGCGGTGGCATGGCGGAGGTCTACCTCGCCCACGACACCCGGCTCGGCCGCACCGTCGCCGTGAAGACGCTGCGGGCCGACCTCGCCCGTGACCCGTCCTTCCAGGCCCGGTTCCGCCGTGAGGCCCAGTCGGCCGCCTCGCTCAACCACCCGGCGATCGTCGCGGTCTACGACACCGGCGAGGACTACGTCGACAACATCTCCATCCCGTACATCGTGATGGAGTACGTCGACGGGTCCACCCTGCGTGAGCTGCTGCACTCGGGGCGCAAGCTGCTGCCCGAGCGCACGCTGGAGATGACGGTCGGCATCCTCCAGGCCCTGGAGTACTCGCACCGGGCCGGCATCGTCCACCGTGACATCAAGCCGGCGAACGTCATGCTGACCCGCACCGGCCAGGTCAAGGTGATGGACTTCGGCATCGCCCGCGCCATGGGCGACGCCGGGATGACCATGACCCAGACGGCGGCCGTGATCGGCACCGCCCAGTACCTCTCCCCGGAGCAGGCCAAGGGCGAGCAGGTCGACGCCCGCTCCGACCTGTACTCCACCGGCTGTCTGCTGTACGAGCTGCTGACCGTCCGCCCGCCGTTCGTGGGCGACTCGCCGGTCGCGGTGGCGTACCAGCATGTGCGCGAGGAGCCGCAGCCGCCCAGCAACTTCGACTCCGAGATCACGCCGGAGATGGACGCCATCGTCCTGAAGGCGCTGGTCAAGGACCCGGACTACCGGTACCAGTCGGCCGACGAGATGCGCGCCGACATCGAGGCGTGCCTCGACGGCCAGCCGGTCGCCGCGACGGCGGCGATGGGCGCGGCCGGGTACGGGGGCTTCGGCCCCGACGACCAGCCGACCACGGCGATGCGCCCGGCCGACCCGGCCGGACAGACGTCCATGCTGCCGCCGGTGAACCCGGACGACGGGGGCTTCGGCTACGACGACCGCCCGGACCGCCGACGCCAGCGGAAGTCGAACGTCTCGACGATCCTGCTGATCCTGGCGGGACTGCTGGTGCTGGTCGGCGCGATCCTGATCGGCAAGGTCGTCTTCGACGGCGACTCCGGCGGGTCGGACCCGATCGACGTGCCCAAGGTGGTGGGCAAGCCGTTCGCGGAGGCCGAGCGCACGGTGGAGGCGGCCGGGCTGAAGATCGCCCGGTCCGGTACGGACGCCTGCGGCCAGCCGAAGGGCTCGGTGTGCAGCCAGTCGCCCGAGACCGGGAGGCTGAACGAGGGCGACACCGTCTCGGTCGTCGTCTCCGAGGGCGCCGCCAAGATCGAGGTGCCGGACGTCACCGAGAAGTCCGAGGAGAGCGCGAGGAAGGCGCTCGAGGACAAGGGCTTCGACGTCAAGGTCGACTACAAGGAGTCCGACAAGGACCCCGGCGAGGTCATCGAGCAGAGCCCGACGGGCGGCAGCCAGGCCGAGAAGGGTTCCAAGGTCACCATCACGGTGTCCAAGCAGGCCGAGCAGGACGTCCCGCCGGTCGTCGGCCAGCCGTTCGACAACGCGAAGTCCCAGCTCGAGACGCTCGGCTTCACGGTCAAGCGGGAGGACGTCGACAGCGACCAGCCCGCCAACACCGTGGTCAAGCAGAGCCCCGACGGCAACTCCAAGGCCCCCAAGGGCAGCGAGGTCACCCTCCAGGTGTCCAAGGGCCCGCAGCAGCCGCAGCAGGTCCCGGTCCCCGAGGTCCGGCTCCAGCAGCTTGGGCAGGTCAAGCAGACGCTGGCGGCCAGCGGCTTCACCAACGTCCAGGTGGCCCAGGGCTGCCCGGCCGACGACGCCGCCATCGTCGCCAACAGCGACCCGCAGCCGGGTACGCCGGTGGACCCGGCGGCCACCACCGTCACGCTGACCACCGTGGGCTGCCAGGGCGGCAACGGCAACGGCGGGAACGGGAACAACGGCGACAACGACGGTGACAACGACGGCGGCTTCTTCGGCGGCCCGTCCGGGATCACCTTCCGCGAGCAGGGCTGACGCCCGGGCCCGGGCCGAGCCCGGGCCGACCGCGTACGACGGAGCCCCGGCACCCTGGGAAGGGTGCCGGGGCTCCGTCGTGTCCGGCTCCGTCGTGTCCGGCTGCCGCTTCAGCCGCCGGCCGACGGCCGGCGGCCGCCGTGACCGTCAGCGCAGCTCCGCCGGGGGCGTGCGGGCGCCGTCGACCTTCTCCGTGCGCTCCAGCTCGCCCCATACGACGTAGCGGTACGTGGAGGTGTACACGGGCGTGCACGTGGTGAGCGTGATGTAACGGCCCGGCTTGGTCCGGCCCGACTCCTTGGGCACCGGCTGGAGGACGTCCACGTTGAACTTCGAGGTCTCGGGGAGGGTCTTGTAGACCTTGTAGACGTACCAGGTGTCCTTGGTCTCGAAGACGATGGAGTCCCCGGACTTCAGCTTGTGGATGTTGTGGAACTTCGCGCCGTGGCCGTCCCGGTGCGCGGCCAGCGAGAAGTTGCCCTGCTTGGCCGAGGGGAGGGCGGACGTGACGGGGGAGGTGTAGTAGCCGGCCACGCCGTCGTTGAGGGTCTTGGGGTCGGTGCCCCGCTTGACCAGCACCTCGCCGTTCTTCATCGCCGGGACGTGGAGGAAGCCGATGCCGTCCCTGGTGTCGAGGGCGCCCGGGGCCTGGGAGGCCCAGTGGTCGCGCACCTCGCTGCCCTGCTTGTCGGCCTCGCGGTCGGCCAGGACGTTGGTCCACCACAGCGAGTAGACGACGAAGAGGCCCATGAGCACCCCGGCGGTGATCAGCAGCTCGCCGAAGACACTGATGACGCCGGCGATCCGGTTGCGCGCACGTGCCACTACATCTGTCCCGTCTGGAGGTCGAAGCCAGGCCGCCCTAGCCTACGAGCGCGTCCGGTTTCCCCTTGCTGCGCGGGCGTTCGTCGACCATCTTGCCCCACACGATCATCCGGTACGTACTGGTGAACTCGGGTGTGCAGGTGGTGAGCGTGATGTACCGGCCCGGCCCGGTGAAGCCGGACCCCTCCGGGACCGGCTGGATCACCGAGACGTTCGAGGGGGGCGTCTGCGGCAGGATGCTGACCATCTCGTACGTGTAGTACGCGTCCCGCGTCTCCACCACGATCGGGTCGCCCGGGGTGAGCTGGTTGATGTAGCGGAACGGCTCGCCGTGGGTGTTGCGGTGGCCGGCGACCGCGAAGTTGCCCCGCTTGGCGGAGGGCATGGCCGTCTTGAGCTGCCCCTCGCCGTAGTGGCCGACCATCCCCCGGTCGAGGACCCGCTTCTTGTCGATGCCCTCCGCGATGGGCACGACGACGTCCAGCTTGGGGATGTACATGATCGCGAAGCCCTGACCGGGCTCGAAGGCGTCCGGTTCGCGGCCCGCCGCCCAGGCGTCCTCGATGCCCTGCTTCGCCTTGTCGGCCTCGAACCCGGCGCGGACGTTGGTCCACCAGAGCTGGTAGGTGACGAAGAGCAGCATGACGACGCCGAAGGTGATGAACAGCTCGCCGACGATCCGGCTGGCGACGACGCCCACACTGTCCTTGCGGGCGCGGGCGGCGCGCCGGGCCTCCACGCGCGTGAGCGGCCTGCCGGGGTCGGCGGGCGGGGTGGCGGCGGGCGGCGGGGAGGAGCCCTTGCGGCGGCGTCCACGCCCCTTGGCGGCGGCCTTGCGGCGCTCGGCGCGGCCGCCGGTGGGCCGCTCGGGCGCCGCTCCGCGCGGGGTCGCCGGCGGTTCGGCCACTATTCGCCGCGCCTCCTCCGTGCGGAGGGCCATCGTCTCGTCGTCCGGTACGGGGCTGGCCGGCGGGCCGGGAACGGGGTCCGGGCCGGGTGCCCAGGTGCCGGCGTACGGATCCGGGTCCGGTGCGGGGTCCGGGGGCACGGGGGCATCCGGAAGCTGTGATTCCGGAAGGTTCGTCGCCCGGAACCACGGCGAACCGTGCTCGTGCTCCGGACGCACGGGGGTCACGCGACGGCCTTGCCCACCACCGGAGCGAGCCCTGCCGACCGGCCCACCGCGCCGGTGTCGCCGCACTGCTCCAGCCAGTTGGCCAGCATCAGATGCCCGTACTCGGTGAGCACCGACTCCGGGTGGAACTGCACGCCCTCGACGGCGAACTCCCGGTGCCGCAGCCCCATGATGATGCCGTCCTCGGTCCGCGCGGTGACCTCCAGGACGTCCGGCAGCTCCGCGGGCTCGGCGGCCAGCGAGTGGTACCGGGTCGCGGTGAACGGCGACGGCAGCCCGGTGAAGACGCCCCGCCCCTCGTGCACGACCGGCGAGGTCTTGCCGTGCAGCAGCTCCGGAGCGCGGTCGACGACCCCGCCGTACGCCACCGCCATGGACTGCATGCCGAGGCACACGCCGAAGACGGGGATGCCCGTGTCCGCGCAGTGGCGGACCATGTCCACGCAGACGCCCGCTTCCTCGGGCGTCCCCGGGCCGGGCGAGAGCAGGACGCCGTCGAAGCCGTCCTGGGCGTGGCCCAGCTCGACCTCGTCGTTGCGCCGGACCTCGCACTCGGCACCGAGCTGGTACAGGTACTGGACCAGGTTGAAGACGAAGCTGTCGTAGTTGTCGACGACGAGAATGCGTGCGCTCACTGACCGTCCACCGTCACATCGTTGAACGGAAGCAGCGGCTCCGCCCAGGGGAACACGTACTGGAAGAGCACGAAGACCACCGCGAGGATCAGGACGAGCGAAATCAGCGCCCGCACCCACGCGTTGCCCGGCAGATGCCGCCAGATCCAGCCGTACATGACGCCTGCCGGTCCTTCCGTCGTATGCCCTTCGATACCGCACCAGAGTACGGGGCGATGCCGCCGGGGTGGGTCAGCTGTGGAAAGCCGGCGGCGCTACTCCACGGGCTTCGCGTAGTGGAGGTCCACGGTGCCCGAGTAGCCGGGGAGGGTCACCGCCTCGTGGTCGTCGACCTTCCAGCCGAGCCCGTACGCCTTCACGTAGAGCAGGTAGTTCTGGATGGCGGTGGAGTCGTCGAGGGCGCGCTGGAGCTTCCCGGGGTCGCCGACGGCCGTGATCCGGTAGGGCGGGGAGTAGACCCGGCCCTGGAGGATCAGGGTGTTGCCGACGCAGCGCACCGCGCTGGTGGAGATCAGCCGCTGGTCCATGACGCGGATGCCCTTGGCGCCGCCCTTCCACAGGGCGTTGACGACGGCCTGGAGGTCCTGCTGGTGGATGACCAGGTCGTTGGCCTGCGGCTCGGGGTAACCGGGAGCGGCCTGGGCGCCGGGCGGGGCGTCGTTGAGGGTGACGGTGAGGCCCGCTCCACCGACCTTGGTGGTGCCCGCGGCCTTCTCCAGGGCGCCGAGCTTGGCGTCCTCGGCCTCGGTGGAGCCGTCGTCGCGGCGGGCGAGGGCGTCGACCTCGTCCCGTACCGTCGCGGTCGTCTCGTCGAGCTGGGCGTTCTTGTGGCTGCGCTCGCGGATGAGGTCGGACAGTTTCAGCAGCGAGGCGTCCGTACGGATGTTGGTGCCCTTGGCGGTGTTGAAGCTCGTCACGAAGATCAGGCCGGCGAGGGCGAAGACGGCGGCGGTGAGCATCCGGACCGGTCGCCAGTTCCTGCGCACGGCCGGCTCTTGGGGAGAGTCGGCGGAATTGCTCAACGTACCCTTATCTCCTTCAGCGCCGCGGAAGCACTACGCTAACGGACGCCCGGTCGAGGCAGTGGTCCCCCTCGTCCCGACCCCGGCGACCAGCAAAGCCACAGTTCCCTGCGCGGTCACGCAGCGCATCGACAGGAGAGTCCCTCGTGCCGAAGTCACGTATCCGCAAGAAGGCCGACTTCACGCCGCCGCCGGCCGCGAAGCAGGCGACCAGCATCAAGCTGACCAGCCGTAGCTGGGTGGCTCCGGTGATGCTGGCGCTGTTCGCCATCGGACTCGCCTGGATCGTGGTCTTCTACGTCACCGACGGCTCGCTGCCCGTCGAGTCGCTCAAGAACCTGAACATCGTGGTCGGCTTCGGGTTCATCGCCGCCGGGTTCGGCGTCTCCACCCAGTGGAAGTGACGGTCGGGTAGCGGGTCCGCCCGCCGGGCAGGGCCGTCAAGCCCTGCCCTGAGTTATCCACAGCGTTGTGCACAGCGAGTGGAAAAGGTCAGACGATCTGTGGATAACTTGCATCGGGTTGACGCCGATGTGACTGGAGCGGCTGGTCGCCTCCGCGGCGCACACCCCCCACCCGTACCGGAAAACACCAGGTCAGGGGGGCGGGGTACAGACGTTCCCCACACGATGCGCAAGATCGAACACACGCTGTGGACAACGATGGGGACAAGCCGCGCTCAGCTGAGCGCGGCCGTCCTCAGCACCACGGTCACCAGGCTCAGCCCGAGGACCAGCGCACAGGCCGCCCCCTGGAGCAGGGCCCGCCGCTCGCGCGGACCGTTGACCATGGCGTACGCGATGATCAGCCCGGCGACCAGTCCCCCGATGTGCGCCTCCCAGGCGATCCCCTCCCGGACGAAGGTGATCACCAGGTTGAAGGCGACCAGCGCCATGACGGGCCGCAGGTCCCGGTTGAGCCGGCGCACCAGCACCACGGTGGCGCCGAGCAGCCCGTAGATCGCGCCCGAGGCGCCCAGCGAGCCCTGGTTCTCCGGCGCGAGCAGATAGGTCAGGGCGCTGCCCGCCAGCCCGGACAGCAGGTAGAGCGTCAGGTACCGGCCCCGGCCGAGCTCCGCCTCCAGGGTGCCGCCCAGCAGCCACAGCAGCAGCATGTTGCCGGCGATGTGCCAGGGCTCCTGGTGCAGGAACATCGAGGAGACCAGCCGGTACCACTCGCCGTCCACCACGCCGACCAGCCGGCCGAGGTCCGGGTCGAACGCGAACCCGATCAGCACCAGCTCGTCGATGAGCGCCGGGTTCAGCCGGCCGAGGAGGAAGACCAGCAGGTTGACGCCGATCAGGACGTTGGTCACCAGGTGCGGGTGTCCGGCCGCGATCGGGCCGCCGGCGATCGTGCGCGGCTGGTTGGCGGTCGGGGAATGCCCGGTGCCAGACCCTCCCCGTACGCACTCCGGGCACTGGAACCCGACCGAGGCGTCCACCATGCAGGCGGAACAGATGGGCCGCTCGCAGCGCGTGCAGCGGACCCCCGTCTCCACACCGGGATGGCGGTAACAGCCCGGCATCTGCGCCTGCTCCATGGGATCCCCTCGCCGGCCCGGCGGCCGGTGCACCTCGAACGACAACGCCTCGCCCATCCTTACGGATGGACGAGGCGGAAAGGTTCCCTTCAGGCCCCACGGTCCCCGCGGGCCCCTCCGGGGCCGGTGATCAGGCCTTGCGGGACTCGACCACGACGGACTCGATGACCACCTCGTTGACCGGGCGGTCGGTGCGCGGGTTGGTCTGGGTGGCCGCGATGGCGTCCACGACCTTCTTGCCGGCCTCGTTGGCCACCTCGCCGAAGATGGTGTGCTTGCCGGTCAGCCACGTGGTGGGGGCCACCGTGATGAAGAACTGCGAACCGTTGGTGCCCGGGCCCGCGTTGGCCATCGCCAGCAGGTACGGCTTGTTGAAGGACAGCTCCGGGTGGAACTCGTCGTTGAACTCGTAGCCCGGGCCGCCGGTGCCGTTGCCCAGCGGGTCGCCACCCTGGATCATGAAGCCGCTGATGACACGGTGGAACACCGTGCCGTCGTAGAGGCGGTCGGTGGACTTCTTCCCCGTCTCCGGGTTCGTCCACTCGCGCTCACCCTTGGCGAGCTCGACGAAGTTCTTGACCGTCTTCGGCGCGTGGTCCGGGAAGAGCCGGATCTCGATGTCGCCGTGATTGGTCTTCAGGGTGGCGTAAAGCTGCTCGGCCACGATGTGCCTTCCGTAAGTCTGCTCTGACGTTCACCGATCCTCGCACGGAAGGGCCGCCCACGAGGAAAGCCGGGCCCGTCGTCGCCGGGACACCGCACGAGGGGACGAACCGCGCCCCCGGGCCGCCGGACACGGCGCGTTCCGGCCCCGTTGCCCCGGATGCCCGCGTACCGCATGCCGACGGGGACGGCGGCAGGCATGATTTCAAAAAGGACGGAAAGGCGAATAGCGACCCCGCCACCGAGGAGGAGGATCCCGTGACCCGCAAGGACAGCGTGCGCGCCGCGACCAGCTCGGCGAAGGAAAGCGTGCGGCACGCCGCGGAAGTGGTGGCGCCGTACGCCGGAACGGCAAAGGACACGGCCGCGCACTACGCGCAGCTGTGTGCGCAGGAGGCTCGCGTCAAGGTCGCGCCGAAGGTCTCGAAGGCCGCGCAGCAGGCCCGTACGCAGGCGCGTGCCCAGTACGACTCGCGTGTCGCCCCGCATGTGCCGCCGAGGGTCGACGAGGCCGCGCATCGTGCCGCGGTCCGGACCCGTCAGGCCGCACGTCAGGCGGCGGACTACACCAAGCCTCGGGTGGAGCAGGCGATGGCCGCCGCTCAGCCCGTCAGGGAGCAGGCGATGGCCCGCTCCGTCGCCGCCGTGGCCGCGATGCGCGGTCAGGTGACGGCCAAGGACATTCAGAGGCTCGTGCGCAAGCACGAGCGTCGTGCCAGGGCCGGCCGCCTCGCCAAGGGGCTCGCGGTCTTCGGCCTGGTGGCCGGCGGCGTCTTCGCCGCCTGGAAGTGGTGGGACAAGCAGGCCAACCCGGACTGGCTGGTCGAACCCCCGGCTCCCACCGAGGTGTCCGAGCGCACTCCGCTGACCTCCGTCGACGGTACGGGCCCGGCTTCGCTCGACCCCGAGGTGGAGGCCAAGCAGGCGGAGGCCGAAGCCGACACCGACGCGGGCACGGACGACGAGCGCCGTTAGGAAGCGGCCCGTCACAAGCGGTTCTTGGGGAGCGGCTCTTCTCGAACGGTTCTGGGAGAGCGGCTCTTCTTGAGCGGCTCTTCTTGAGCAGTTCCTGGGGAGCGGCTCTTCTTGAGCAGTTCCTGGGGAGCAGCTCTTCTTGAGCGGGTCGCTCGGAAGCGGCTCGGTCAGGAGCGGCTCAGGCGGCGAGCGCGAGGTCGGCGCGGCCGACCCGGACGGCCGGGTCGGCGGTCCCGTGCGTGTGGACCCGGTCGGACCTCCCGGAGACGGTGACGCCGGCCGGGTCCGTCCGCGTCACGGCCGTCGGCAGGGCGGGCTGGGCGGGTACGAGCGCGGCGGGCACATGGCGTACGGAGGGCGAGGTGCCGTGCGCCTCGGCGCGGATGCGCTGCTTGATCGTGGGCGGCAGGGACCGGACCCGGCCGGGCGCCCAGGCCGGGGCGAAGTGGCGTGGCGCGGGAACGGCGGCCGCCGGTGTGGCGGTCCCGGCACCGGTGCCCGCCGTGGTTCGCTCGCCGGAAGCGGCGCCGGCGGCGGTGATCGTGGTGGTGGCCGTGGCCCGATCGGCGGCGGCGTACACCGGAACGGCCGCCTTCGGCGTGCGCTTCACGCCGAGAGCGGTGAGGATCGCGGACAGGAGAGAGAAGAAGGCGGTCCAGAAGTGCGTGACCGTGTGCGCGTACTTGACGGCAGCCATGGCCCCTCGCTTTCGGGTTGAGCGATCTACATACCTTTCTCATGATGTGTACGCATCTCGGGAACCCATGGAGCGACGCCGCCGGTGCGCAGATCTTCCGATGAACACCACCCGTACGGCTCAGGCCGCCCCGGGGAAGTAGCGCGTGAACGGGTCCGCGCTGACGCCCATCACGTCTCCGAAGGGCGTGGAGAGGTAGTGGATCAGGAGCCCGAGGAAGACGGTGAGCACCACCATCCCCATCGCCATCATCAGCTGGCCCAGGCTCCGGCCGATGCCGAAGAAGAACAGCATCCCGACCGAGAGAACCGCCCCGACGAAGATCCCGGCCCAGAGCACCGGTGACAGGGTCTCCTGGGCCACCGACTCGCGGCCCCGGCGGGCGTCGTCGAGCGTGCTGAGCTGTCCGAGGAGCTCCAGGGCCGTCACCTCCTGGGACGAGGTGGCGTGCGGCGGGGCGGCGGCGACCGCCCGCATCTGCCCGACCAGGCCCCACCCGGCGTCGGGCAGTTGGCCCCCCAGCCGCATCCGTGGCCATTCGTCCTGGACGACATGGACGGCGTAGCGCTCCGCGACCGCGTCGAGCCGCTTCTTCTGCTCCGGTGGCAGCCCCTCGGCCAGCACCGTCATCTGGTGCAGGGCACCCGCCTCGGTGGAGGTGTGGCTCTCCGCGTCACCCCGCAGCTCCCAGACGGAGACCAGGGCGAGGCCCAGGAGCAGGGCGTACAGCAGGGCGATCATCATCGACATGTACTCGGCGACTTCCCCGCCGCCCTCCTCCTCGTCCGCCTCGGCGGGGTGGAAGTGGCGCCAGGCCACCACCGCCGCGGCGGCGATCAGCGCGGCGAGCAGGCCGAGGGCCAGCGTTCCGACCACATGCTCCATGGCGACTCTCGCTCCTCTCTCGTCACGGGTCTCGTCACGGGCTGGTGGCGGCCGGGTGGCCGGCGGTCACAGGCGGCGGCCCGCCAGGACGACAAGGGCGGCGGCGGGCAGGAAGAGCAGCAGCAGGAACACGGCCGGGCTGACGGAGTCGTCCCGCCGGTAGGAGCCCCGCGCCCGGGCGGTCAGCCCCCGGCCGTCCCGGTCGGCCGTGCGTGATCGGTCGCGCCGGGCGCCGGGCGGGAGCGCTCCGGTGCCCGCGGAGGCACCGGTGCCGGCGGAGGCGCCCGTGCCGGCGGTGGCACCCGGGCCGGCGGTGGCCGCGGTGCCGGCGGTGGCGCCGGTACCAGCGGTGGCGCCCGTGCCCGCGGAGGCACCCGTGCCGGCGCCGGCGCCGGTACCCGCGGAGGCACCCGTGCCGGCGGTGGCCGCACGTCCGGTGGCGGTGCCTGGGGCGAGCCCCTGAGGTGCGGTGCCCGCGCCGGGGACGAGGCCGGGCACGAGCCCCGGGGCCAGGGCGCCGGGCGGGAGCGCGCCAGGGGCCAGGGCGCCGGGCGGTACGGCGCCGCCGACGGCTCCTCCCGGGGCGGCGCCGGTGCCGGCGAGGGCGCCCGCCGCTCCGGGAACTCCGGGGGCGCCGGGGACTCCGGGGGCTCCGGGGGCTCCGGGGGCTCCGGGGGCGGTACCCGTACCGGCGAAAGGCGGGGTGCCGGGGGTGCCCGGGGCACCAGGGGCCCCCAGCACCCCGGGTGCTGCGCCGGCCGCACCGGCGGAAGTACCGGCCGCACCGGCGGGAGTACCGGCGCCGCCGGGACCGGCCCTACCCGCGCCGCCACCAGCCCCACCACCCGCAGCAGCGCCACCCGCACCGCTCGAACCCCCCGCGCCGCCACCACCCGCACCGCCCGGCGGGGGCAGCGCGCGCGGGGGCGGCGGGGGCGGCGGAGCCGGGCGTACCGCGAACGAGGTGGCCGCCCGCGCCACCAGGACCGGTGGCGGGACGAGCCGGGTGCACGTCGGGCCCAGGGTGAACAGCCGGTCGCTGCCCCGCACCTCGGGCGTGCTGCGGTACGTCCCCGGCCGGAGGCCGCTCAGGCGCGCGACGCACACCGCGACCGCGCCGGGCCCGAGGGCCTGCGGGGGGCCGGGGCGGCCGCCGCAGTCGACGGCGGGGCGCCCCAGGCCGGGGTCGACGAGCCGGGCACCGTGGACCGTGCGGTTGCCCGGGTTGCCGATGGTGTACCGGACCACCGCGTGCGGGGCCACCGGGCCCTGGACAGCCACGGTCAGCGCGAGGGCGCCGGCCACGCCCTGGTAGCCGGCCGCCGCCGTGGCGGTGGGGCGCAGCCCGAGCGAAGGGATCTCGCCCCGGACGCGCGCGGTCGCGGCGTGGTGCCCCGGTGCGGCGCCGAAGCGTGCCGTACACGTGACCGAGCTCATCCCGCGCATCCAGAAGCCCTGGCCGCGCGGGCAGCGCAGCGCCCCTCCCGGTACGGACGGGTCGGTGAGCGTGACGCGGTGCAGGTCGGCACCCGAGCGGTTGGTCAGCCGGTAGCGCTTGACCACGGGGTGCCCGGCCCGGATGCCGATGCGCTCCGCCTGGCGGGGGACCTTCTTGTTGACGGTGACGGACAGGACGAGCGGCGAGCGCCCCACGCCGTCGGCGGCGGCGTACGGGGGCCGGGAGGCCAGGGGCCAGCCGCTCGCGTGGGCCACCAGCAGCAGGGCCCCGGCGGAGAGGACCATCGCTCTGGCGCGTCTGGTACGGGTGCTCGGCCTGACCGCCATCAAGGGGTCCCTTCCGGTCCTCGGTGTGCCGGACTCCGGCCAGCGTCCGTCACCGCCGGAGGACCCGAAAGCGGGGGGCCGCCCGTATTGCGCTGTCCGTGCGCGAGTGCACCACGATGGCGGACCCCGGCCCGAGCGGCCCCGGCCCGGACCCGCCCGGGGGGGCCCAGGGCCGAGGCCCGGGAGCCGGGGCGTCCGGGGGCGCCGGGGACTCAGACCGTGCGGACGTGGCTGGTGAGCCGGCCCCCCTCGTACAGGTGGAAGGTCAGCGACGGCGGGGTGCCGTGGGTCTTCCAGGAGTCGTCCGGCCCCTGCTCCCACGGCATCAGTGCCGTCGAGGCGATCCCCGGGGCGCACACCAGGGGGCGGCCGGCGAAGGTGGTCGCCGCCGCCGTGTGGGCGTGGCCGCACAGCACGGCGGCCACCTGCGGATGGCGTGCGAGGACCTGCTCCAGGTCCTCGGGGTCGCGCAGCCCGATGCGGTCGATGTACGGCAGGCCGAGGTCCACGGGCGGGTGGTGGAGGGCGACGAAGGCGGGCCGCTCCGGGGCGGCCGCGAGGGTGCCGTCCAGCCAGGCCAGCGTCTCCGGGCCGAGCAGGCCCTCGGGCCGGCCGGGCACCGAGGAGTCGCACATCAGCACCCGGACGCCGCCGGCGACCCCCACCTCGTTGACCGGGGCCGTCCCCCGGCCGCCGAGCAGCACCCGCCGGTACGCCTCGCGGTCGTCGTGGTTGCCCGGGCACATCAGCACCCGGTGGCGCTCGTGCAGCGGGGCGAGGGCCTCCCGGACCCGGCGGTACTCGGCCTCGGTGCCGTGCTCGGTGATGTCCCCGGTGATCAGCACCGCGTCCACCCGGCCCGGCAGCCCGGTCAGGTGGGCGACGGCCCGGCGGGTGCGCTCCGCGCTCTCCTCGGTGCCGTCCAGGTGGAGGTCGCTGAGGTGCGCCAGTACGGTCATGCCTTCACCTCGGCGTCCGGCGCCGGTTCCTTCCCGGCGTCCTTTCCGGCGTCCTTCCCGCCGGCGTCCGCCTCCCGCTTGCCCGCGTGCCAGCGGGCCCAGGTGCCCAGGCACATGGCCAGGGATATCGCGAGGATCCCGAGGAAGGTGCCCTGCGACTGGTGCAGCCGGGGGTCGAAGAACTGCGCCACGTAGGTGATCACCAGGTTCGTCCCGAAGAGCATCGAGACGGTGATCGGCTCGGTGCGCACGATGCCCTGCTGGAGCAGGTACAGCGAGATGATCACGCCCACCACGCTGATCGCCAGGATCGCGCCGACGTTGTCCGGGGTGTACGGCTCGAAACTGCCCCGCGCGGTGAGGAGGACGAGGGTCGCGACGATGAGGGCGACGAAGCGGGAGGCCATCATCTGGCGCACCGTCATGCCCGCGTCGCCGAGCCGCTTGGTGTAGTAGGTGACGCCGGACAGCGAGGTGGAGGTCAGGACGCACGCGACGACCCCGAAGACCAGCTCGCCCGCCGGTACGTCCCCGATGGCCGACTCCCCGCTGGAGGCCATGGCCAGCAGGTACCCCATGGCGGCCAGCATGGCGCCGGCCGCGACCAGCTCCAGCGGGAGCGCCTTCGTACCGGGCCGGAGCTTGAAGCCGAGCAGGATGGTGATGGTCGGACCGAGCCCGATGATCATGGAGTTGGCCATGGCCGGCTCGAAGACGGTGAACGCGTACAGCACGGCGATCCAGCAGACCGCGGTGGAGACGTTGAGCATCACGACGTCGGGCAGGCAGCGTCGGACCACGGCCTTCAGGGCCTTCTTGTCCCGCAGGGTGAGGAAGTAGAAGGCCTGGGCGACGACGAAGGAGTTGAAGGCGATGAACTCGGGCGACAGGTTCTGCACCAGCGCGCCCTCGAACACCGACTTGGTGGAGTTGATGACGCAGTAGCCCAGGACCAGCAGGGGGCCGGCGACCAGCGCGGCGCGGCGGCTAGACGACATCGTAGAAACCCTCGCCGTCCAGGTAACGGGCGGTCATGTAGTCGTGGGTGACCACGCCTTCGACCTCGTGCAGCAGGTGCACCAGCATCGGGTAGGTGAGGTCGTTGACGGTCCGGGCGATCTCCTCGCCCGGCCGCACCTTGAGCAGGACGTCGTGGAAGCTCTGGAGCGCGCGGAGCCCGTCCATCTTGGGGTAGTCGACGAGCTTGCCCCCCTCGGGCGCGATCATGTTGACGCAGACGGCGTGCCGGGCGACCTCGTAGTCGGTGTGGCGGAGCTCCTCGAAGGCGTCCGGGTCGGTGTAGGCGCGTACGGTCCACTCGAGCTGGCTCTCGCCGATCGCCGCCCGGGTCAGCAGCGGCAGCATGGCCCCGCACACCCGGGCGCCGGTCTCGACCAGCCGGGGGCCGTCGGGGGTCAGCTTCAGCTCGGTGTGGGCCGGGCCGTTGCGGATGCCGAGGGCGTCGAGGACCGAGAAGGCGTAGTCGGCGAGGAGGTCCTGCTCCGGGCCCCGGCGCACCATCAGGGCCGACCCGCCGAGCAGGTCGCGCACCCCGTTGACGCCGAGGTGCTGGGTCTTCCAGAGGTCGCACACGTAGTGCCGGCCGTCGAGGCTGACGGTGTTGACGTAGTACTCGGCCCCCACCAGGTACTCCTGGGCGACCACGGCGTCGTTGCGCAGCCCGAGCGCGCTGTCGGCGCCGACGAGCGCCCCGAAGGCGGCCCTGACCTCGGCCTCGGTGCCGCAGAAGTGCACGCCGTCGTTGAGCGCGCTGCGGACGGGCTTGAGCACCACGGTGCGGTCCTCGGGCCCGTACCAGGCCAGCAGGGCGTCCAGGTCGGTCGCCAGGATCTGGTCGGCGGCCGGCACCCCGGCGGCCTTGACGGTCTCCACCATGCGGAACTTGTCCCGCCGGGCGCTGCTGAGCGCCGTGCCGTTGGAGCGCAGCCCCAGGGCCTCGCTGAGCACGTCGGCCAGTTCGACGCCTATCTCCGCACCGGGGAGCAGGACGACCGGCTCGTACGGGGCGAGGGCGGCCAGCGTCTCGGCCGTGTCGCCGCGGTGGACGACGGTGGCGAAGAAGTCGTCGGGGCGGAAGGACGCGGCGAAGGCGGCGGGCGGCTGCTCCAGGCTCTGCACGTGCAGGCAGTCGTAGCCACGGTCGTGGAACAGGGGGGCGAGGTGGCTGGCGGTGGAGAAGGCGTCGACGATGGCGACGACGGGGCGGCGGCCCTGAGGGGTGCTCATGCGGGGCTCCATCAGTGGTGGGCGGGGGTGACCGCGGGGGCGACGACGGGAGGGACAGGCGTGGCGGAGGTGGCGGGGGCGGGGGTCGCCGTGAGGCGTTCGACGGCCGCCTTCACCAGTCCGGCGAAGAGCGGGTGCGGCCGGGTCGGGCGGGAACGCAGCTCCGGGTGAGCCTGGGTGGCGACGAGGTAGGGGTGGACCTCGCGCGGGTACTCCACGTACTCGACGAGCTTGTTGTCCGGGGAGGTACCGGAGAAGAC
>NZ_JBIBSG010000008.1:0-418976 GCF_043077235.1 Streptomyces sp. NPDC016309
GTCTTCTCCGGTACCTCCCCGGACAACAAGCTCGTCGAGTACGTGGAGTACCCGCGCGAGGTCCACCCCTACCTCGTCGCCACCCAGGCTCACCCCGAACTCCGCTCCCGCCCCACCCGCCCCCACCCCCTCTTCGCCGGACTGGTGAAGGCGGCCGTGGAGCGCAAGACGGGCAAGTGACACGCTAGCGATACGGTTGACCGGGGTACGGGCCTGATCAGGGCCTGTGCCCCGGTTTTCTGTGCAGTGCGCGTACGAGGGAGGACGTCTTTCATGACCATCAAGGACACGCCCGAGGAGTGGCGGGTCACCGCGACCGCCGTGCCGTTCCAGGGCAAGAAGACGAGTGTCCGCACCGACGACGTGGTCATGCCGGACGGAACCGTGGTGGGCCGGGACTACCAGGTCCACCCCGGGTCGGTCGCGGTCCTCGCCCTCGACGACGAGGACAACGTCCTGGTGCTGCGCCAGTACCGCCACCCGGTGCGGCACAAGCTCTGGGAGATCCCGGCCGGCCTGCTGGACGTGCCCGGCGAGAACCCGCTGAGCGCCGCGGTGCGCGAGCTGTACGAGGAGGCGCACGTCAAGGCGGAGCGGTGGAACGTCCTCACGGACGTGTACACCACGCCGGGCGGCTGCGACGAGGCCGTACGGATCTTCCTCGCGCGCGGTCTGTCGGTGGCGGACGGCGAACGCTTCGAGGTCGCCGAGGAGGAGGCCGACATGGAGCTCGCCCGGGTGCCGCTCGACGAGCTGGCGCGGGGCGTGCTGGCCGGCGACCTGCACAACAACTGCCTGGTCGTGGGAGTCCTGTCGGTGCTCGCCGCCCGAGCGGGCGACGGCCTGGACGCGCTGCGCCCGGCGGAGGCGCCCTGGCCGGCCCGCCCCTTCGAGGCGTAGAGCCACCGGCGGCCCCGGCATGCCCCACCGCAGTACCGGCCGGCACCGGTCGGTACCGGCGCGGTGCCGACCGCTGTCGGCGGTGCCCGGCCCCGGCCGGGCGGCCGGGGAGGCACGGTCGCCCGGGGGTGTCAGGAACGGCCCAGTGGTGTGACGATCTGCTGATCCGATTGAGGGACTCGTCCGCCCTGCTCCGCCGGTCGGGGCACCGCGGCTGAACTACGCTCGGATCGCCCGCCTGGGGATCCGGCGGGATCAGTACGTGCGCAGGCGGACGGGAGCGTGGCCCGTGACGGATCAGGCGGTGGACTTCGGCGGCGCGGGCGGTGCGGACCGGTCCGGTGCGCGGCCCGGGCGCCGTCGGTTCTTCGGACGGGCGCGCGAGCTCAAGGAGCTGCGCGCCGACATCGCCCGTGCCGGGCTCGACACCCTCGCCGGGCGGCCCTCCCCGCGCGCGCGGGTGCTGCTGATCGCCGGCCGGCCCGGCAGCGGGCGGACCGCGCTCGCCGAGGAACTGGCCGGCGACCTCGCCCGCGGTTACCGCGACGGCGTGCTGCGGGCCCGGCTCACCGAGCCCGGCGGCGAACCGGTGCCCGTCGAGCGCATCGCCCGCGGGCTGCTCGACCGGCTCCGGGTGCCCGCGCCCCCGGGCGCGGGGGAGGACGAACTGACCCAGCTCCTGCGGCAGGCCTTCACCGGGCGCCGCGCCCTGCTCCTGCTGGACGACGCCGCGAGCGCCGAACAGGTCGACGCGCTGCTCCCCGACAACCCCGAGTGCCTGGTCGTCGCCGTCGCACAGGGCCCCCTGACCGGCATTCCGGACGTACGTCCCTGCACGGTCGGCGGACTGGACGCCAAGTCCGCCATCGAACTGCTCGACGGCTTCACCGGCTCGGTGCGCATCACCGTCGATCCGCAGGCCGCCGAGACGCTCACCGAACTGTGCGGCGGCCAGCCCGCCGCCCTGATGCTGGCCGGCGGCTGGCTCGCCGCCCGCCCCATGTCGTCCGTCGCCGACCTCACCAAGCGGCTGCGCGCCCTGCCGGACGACCCCGACCGCCCCGTCGCCGCCCGCCCGCTCGCCCGTGCCTTCCGCCTGGCGTACGAGGCGCTGCCCGTGCCCGCCGCCCGGATGCTGCGCCTGCTCGCCCTGGCCCCGGTCGGCGTCGCCGACGCCCACACCGCCTCCGCTCTGGCCGGCTGCTCGGTGTCGGCCGCCCGGTCCCTGCTGGAGGGCTTCGCCGCCGCCGGGCTGATGCACGAGGCGGACGACGAGCAGTACGAGGTGCCCGGCTGCCTGATGCCGCTGCTGCGGGACCTGCTGCGGACCGAGGACCGGCCCGCCGAGGTCCAGCTCGCCCGCGCCCGGATGCTGGAGCGGACCGTACGGCTCCTCCAGTCCTGCCGGGCGGTCACCGAGCCGGAGGGGTCGGCCGCGCGGCGGAAGCTCGCCGGCCTGCCCAGGGCGCTGCGCTTCGCCGGGCCCGAGGCGGCCTCGGAGTGGCTGCGCACCCGGCAGCCCGCGCTGCTGGCCGCCGCCCGTGTGGCCGTCGCGGACGGGGAACTCGACACCCTCGCCCGGCGGCTGGTCGCCGCCCTCGTCCGGGCGCTCGCCGCCCACCGGGGCACCGAGGAGGCAGCGCCCGAGCTGTACGGGCTGCACCAGCTCGTGCTGGACGTCGCCGAGCGGCGCGGGCTGCACCGCGAGCGGGCCGCCGCCCTGCTGAACCTCGCCGACCTGGACGCCAGGACCGGCCGTACCGGCGACGCCCTGGTCCGCTACCGGGCCGCGCTGGACGCCGGACGGCTGGCGAACGACCCGTACGCGATCAGCCGCGCGATGGAATCCGTAGGCGGCGCCCACCAGGAGCTGGGGGACTGGCAGCGGGCCGCCGACTGGTACGGGCGGGCCCTGTCGCAGCGTCTGGCCCGCGACGAGCGGGCCGACCAGGCGCGGCTCTACGGCCGGCTCGGTGCCGTCCACACCTACGAGGGCCGGTACGGCGAGGCGCTCAGGAACTGGCGGGCCGCCGCGGCCGGGTATCGCCGGCTCGGCGATCTCGCGGGCCACGCGCGCGCGTTGAGCGAGGCGGCCCGCGTCCAGGAGTACGCGGGCCGGCCGCAGGAGTGCCTGCGCACCTGCGAGGAGGCCGTCGAGTGGGCCCGCCGGGCCGACGATGTGCGGCTTCTCGCGGCCCTCCAGCTACGGCTGGCGGACACGCTGGACCGGCTCGGCGATCCCGCCGCGGCGCGGCTGCATCGGGCTGCGGCTGATCGCCTGCTGGGAACCGATCACTCCGCCTACGAAATCCGCAGTGCTTCCGCCGAAGATTAATGCTTTGCAAGGCTAGACAACGGTGGACCCTTCAATAGACTGGGTGAGCCGCGATTGACCGCGGTGTATCCCGGTGCGTCCCGTGCATCCGGGTATGTATTGCATTGCCCCCGTACCCCCAAAGCCAAGGACCGTGATCGACGTGAAGGTCGGCATCCCCCGCGAGGTCAAGAACAACGAGTTCCGGGTGGCCATCACCCCCGCCGGTGTGCACGAGCTCGTGCGCAACGGGCACCAGGTCTTCGTCGAGCAGAACGCCGGTGTCGGCTCCTCGATCACGGACGACGAGTACGTCGCCGCGGGCGCGCAGATCCTGCCGACCGCCGACGAGGTGTGGGCCACGGCGGACCTCCTGCTCAAGGTCAAGGAGCCGATCGCGGAGGAGTACCACCGCCTCCGCAAGGACCAGACCCTCTTCACCTACCTGCACCTCGCCGCCTCCCGCGAGTGCACGGACGCCCTGATCGAGTCGGGTACCACGGCCATCGCGTACGAGACGGTCGAGACCGCCAACCGCGCCCTGCCGCTGCTCGCCCCGATGTCCGAGGTCGCGGGCCGGCTGGCCCCGCAGGTCGGCGCCTACCACCTGATGCGCGCGGCCGGCGGCCGCGGTGTCCTGCCGGGCGGCGTCCCGGGCGTGATCCCGGCCAAGGCCGTCGTCATCGGTGGCGGTGTCTCCGGCTGGAACGCCACCCAGATCGCCGTCGGCATGGGCTTCGAGGTGACGCTGCTCGACCGCGACATCAACAAGCTCCGCGAGGCCGACAAGATCTTCGGTACGAAGGTCAAGGCCGTCATGTCCAACTCCTTCGAGCTGGAGAAGGCCGTCCTGGAGGCCGACCTCGTCATCGGCGCCGTCCTGATCCCGGGCGCCAAGGCCCCGAAGCTGGTCACCAACGAGCTCGTCTCCCGGATGAAGCCCGGAAGTGTCCTTGTCGACATCGCGATCGACCAGGGCGGCTGCTTCGAGGACTCCCGTCCCACCACGCACGCCGAGCCGACGTTCAACGTCCACGAGTCGGTCTTCTACTGCGTCGCCAACATGCCCGGCGCGGTGCCCAACACCTCCACCTACGCGCTGACCAACGCCACGCTGCCCTACATCGTGTCGCTGGCCAACAACGGCTGGGCCGAGGCGCTCCGCCGCGACGCCGCGCTCGCCAAGGGCCTCAACACCCATGACGGCAAGGTCGTCTACAAGGAGGTCGCCGAGGCCCACGGCCTGGAGCACGTCGAGCTGAGCTCGCTCATCGGCTGACCCGGCGACCGACCCGACGGCCGGCGCACCGCTCGACCGTCAACGGGTGCCGTCAACCTCACACATCCGGCCGGACCTTGCGCGACGAGGTCCGGCCGGACGTGTGTCCGGACGTCCCCGGCCGTTGCTCAAGTCGTCTCGAACGTAACCCTTTAACCGTTTCGCACACCCAGGAAACGTGTCGATGGATGGCCGTGCGCCCTTGACACGGGTCTGTTTCTTTGCCGACACATCGGCCCGCGTCCGGGCGATTGTGTTGCTGCGGAGCGGTGACACGCCATAGAGTCGCAAACCGTCGGCATGGTGCCACGCTGACCTATCGATAAGTCCCCTGGTCACTTCCGAGGAGGTAAGACGACTTGTGAATGAGTCGACATTTACTCCTGGGGGTGGTCAGCCAGGAACGGTCGGCGACGCCGGCTCGGTCGCTGTCCGAACCTTCGCGGCCGGCCAGCAGCACAGGACGACAGCCCACACGATGAAGATGATGGACGGCCAACACGTGAACGCCATGGCCGGCAACGAGAGTGGCCGAGAGTCCACCCACTTCGCCGCCTACGACGAAGTCCCCGAGGGGCACTTCTACGACCCTGACGCCGAGTACGAGCCCGACCCGGAGTACGCGGCCACCCTCGCGCCCGACGCTGCCCGCCAGCGCCGCGAGCGGATCGGCCCCACCGGACGGCCCCTGCCGTACTTCCCGATCCCGGGACCGCTGACCGACCACGGCCCCGCGAAGATCATCGCGATGTGCAACCAGAAGGGCGGCGTGGGCAAGACGACGTCGACCATCAACCTGGGCGCCGCGCTCGCGGAGTACGGGCGGCGCGTCCTGCTCGTCGACTTCGACCCGCAGGGAGCCCTGTCGGTCGGCCTCGGCGTGAACCCGATGGAGCTCGACCTCACGGTCTACAACCTGCTCATGGAGCGGGGCATGTCGGCGGACGAGGTCCTGCTGAAGACCGCCGTGCCCAACATGGACCTGCTGCCCAGCAATATCGATTTGTCAGCCGCCGAAGTGCAGTTGGTGAGCGAGGTCGCGCGCGAGTCCACCCTCCAGCGGGCGCTCAAGCCGCTGCTCCAGGACTACGACTACATCGTGATCGACTGTCAGCCCTCGCTCGGTCTGCTGACCGTGAACGCGCTGACGGCGGCTCACAAGGTGATAGTGCCGCTGGAGTGCGAGTTCTTCGCCCTGCGTGGCGTCGCGCTGCTGACCGAGACCATCGAGAAGGTCCAGGAGCGGCTCAACCCGGAGCTGGAGCTCGACGGCATCCTCGCCACGATGTACGACTCGCGCACGGTGCACAGCCGTGAGGTCCTCGCCCGTGTCGTCGAGGCCTTCGACGACCACGTGTACCACACGGTGATCGGCCGGACCGTGCGCTTCCCGGAGACCACGGTCGCCGGTGAGCCGATCACCACGTACGCCTCGAACTCGGTCGGTGCGGCCGCCTACCGCCAGCTCGCCAGGGAGGTGCTCGCCCGGTGTCACGCCGAGTGAGTCTGCCCGGTGCCGACGAGCTGTTCCGTACGACCGGGGGCATGGCGCTGCAGTCCTCCACCCCGCGCCGCCAGAACGGCGAGCCGCGGGTGCCCGCGCCGGCGGGCGAGAGCGACCCGGCGGCCGGTTCCGCCGCGGTTCCCGCCGCCCCCGCGGGCTCCGGCCCGGCCCCCGAGGAGCACTCGGCCGCCGAGGCGGACGCGGCGGAGCCCCGCAGCCGCGCGGCGGAGGAACCCGCCGCGTCCCCCGCCCCCGCCAAGGCGGCCGCGGCCGCCCGGCGCCGCGGGCGCGCGGCGAACCGGCGCCCCAGCGGGCGCGAACGGCACGACGAGAAGATCACGGTGTACGTCTCCGCCGAGGAGCTCATGGACCTGGAGCACGCTCGCCTGGTCCTGCGCGGCGAGCACGGTCTGGCCGTGGACCGCGGGCGCATCGTCCGCGAGGCGGTCGCCGTGGTGCTGGCGGACCTGGAGTCGCGGGGCGACGCGAGCATCCTCGTGCGGCGCCTGCGCGGGCGCTGACGGTAGCCTGCGCGGGCCCCGCCCGTTGCCGCTCCGCCCCAGGACCAGGATGCCCCCGACCGACGCTCCCGCCCCCCGCCGCCGCGCCCTGGGCCGCGGCCCGGGGGCCGCGCCGCCGGAGCCTCACGACGCCCCGCCGGAGCCTCACGACGCCCCGCAGGGTGCCCCCGAGGCCCCGGCGCCCGTCCCGGAGCCGGACAGTGCCCCTGAGGCCCCGGCGCCCGTCCCGGAGCCGGACAGTGCCCCTGAGGCCCCGGCGCCCGTCCCGGAGCCGGACAGTGCCCCTGAGGCCCCGGCGCCCCCGGCGGACGAGATCCCCGGAGGCGCCCCCGCGCCGGACGGGGCCGCGGTGGGGGGTGAGGGGCGGTTCACGGTACGGCTGGCGAACTTCGAGGGACCGTTCGACCTGCTGTTGCAGCTCATCTCCAAGCACAAGCTGGACGTCACCGAGGTCGCCCTCTCCAAGGTCACCGACGAGTTCATGGCCCACATCAGGGCCATGGGGCCGGACTGGGACCTCGACCAGACGACCGAGTTCCTGGTCGTCGCGGCCACGCTGCTCGACCTGAAGGCCGCCCGGCTGCTGCCCGCCGCCGAGGTGGAGGACGAGGCGGACCTCGCGCTGCTGGAGGCACGGGACCTGCTGTTCGCGCGGCTGTTGCAGTACCGCGCGTACAAGCGGGTCGCGGAGATCTTCGGCGAACGGCTGGAGAGCGAGGGGCGGCGCCACCCGCGTACGGTGGGCCTGGAGCCGCACCACGCGGAGCTGCTGCCCGACGTCGTCATCAGCATCGGCCTCGAGGGGTTCGCCAAGCTGGCCGTCAAGGCGATGCAGCCCAAGGCGAAGCCGCAGGTGTACGTCGAGCACATCCACGCCCCGCTGGTGAGCGTCCGCGAGCAGGCCGGGGTGGTTGTGGCCCGGCTGCGTGAGCGCGGCGAGGCGACCTTCCGGGAGCTCGCCGAGGACGCCCCCGACACCCTCACGGTCGTGGCCAGGTTCCTGGCCCTGCTGGAGCTGTACCGGGAGAGAGCCGTCGCCCTCGAACAGGAGGAGGCGCTGGCCGAGCTCACGGTGAGGTGGACCGGGGCGGAGGGCGTCGCCGTGACCGACGAGTTCGACCAGGAGGAGGAGTGATGGAGCTGAAGCCGGCCCTGGAGGCCGTCCTCATGGTCGTCGACGAGCCGGCCACCGAGGAGCACCTGGCCAAGGTGCTGGACCGCCCGCGCAGAGAGGTCGCCGACGCGCTGCGCGAGCTGGCCGACGAGTACGACGCCCAGCGCCGGGGCTTCGAGCTGCGGCTGGTGGCCGGCGGCTGGCGCTTCTCCACCCGGGCCGCGTACGCGGAGGCGGTCGAGGCCTTCGTCCTCGACGGGCAGCAGGCCCGGCTCACCCAGGCCGCGCTGGAGACTCTGGCGGTCGTCGCGTACCGCCAGCCGGTCAGCCGGTCGAGGGTCTCGGCGGTGCGCGGGGTGAACTGCGACGGGGTGATGAGGACCCTGCTCCAGAGGGGTCTGCTGGCGGAGGCGGGCGCGGAACCCGAAACAGGTGCGATCCTGTACAGGACGACGAACTACTTCCTGGAGCGGATGGGCCTTCGCGGCCTGGACGAGCTCCCCGAACTCGCGCCCTTCCTCCCCGAGGCGGACGCGGTCGAGGCCGAGAGCCGGGAAGGGGTCCCGTCGTTCGATCCAGACGACGACAAGACGGAACTTTGATGCGAAGCAGCAGCGGCAGGAACAGCAGCGGAAACAACGGCGGGAGCCGTGGTGGCAACAGCGGCGGCCGCGGCAGCAGCGGCGGCCGCGGCAATTACCGGGGTGCCGGTAACAGCCGCGACGACCGCGGGCAGAGCGGGAGCAACCCGCGCCGCCCCCGCCCCGAGGAGCGGACCTACGACGTGGGCGGCGGCCCCGCCGAAGGCGGTCCCAAGCGCGGGCGGGGCGCGGCGGCCCGTGGCGGCGCCAAGGGCGGCCCCCGCCAGTCCCCCCAGCGCGGCGGCGGCCGCACGACCCCGGCGCGTCCGCGTGAGCTCGACGCCCGGATCGAGGAGCGCAACCGCGAGCGGTACGCGAACAAGCCCGAGATCAAGACGCCCAAGACGTTCGGCGACCAGGAGGGCGAGCGCCTCCAGAAGGTGCTGGCCAGGGCCGGCATGGGCTCACGGCGGGCCTGCGAGGAGATGATCGACGCCGGCCGGGTCGAGGTCAACGGCAAGATCGTCATCGAGCAGGGCACGCGGGTCGACCCGGAGAAGGACGAGATCAAGGTCGACGGCCTGACCGTGGCGACCCAGTCGTACCTGTTCTTCGCCCTCAACAAGCCGGCCGGTGTCGTCTCGACGATGGAGGACCCCGACGGCCGGCAGTGCCTCGGGGACTACGTCACCAACCGTGAGACGCGGCTCTTCCACGTCGGCCGGCTGGACACCGAGACCGAGGGCATCATCCTGCTCACCAACCACGGTGAGCTGGCCCACCGTCTGACCCACCCCAAGTACGGGGTGAAGAAGACCTACCTGGCCGCCATCACCGGCCCGCTCCCGCGCGAGGTCGGCAAGCGGCTCAAGGACGGCATCCAGCTCGAGGACGGCTACGCCCGCGCCGACCACTTCCGGGTGGTCGAGCAGACCGGCAAGAACTACCTGGTCGAGGTGCAGCTCCACGAGGGCCGCAAGCACATCGTGCGCCGCATGCTCGCCGAGGCGGGCTTCCCGGTCGAGAAGCTCGTCCGGACGGCGTTCGGTCCCATCCAGCTCGGCGACCAGAAGTCGGGCTGGCTGCGCCGCCTGACGAACACGGAGGTCGGCATGCTGATGAAGGAAGTCGGTCTGTAACAGCACATACCCGTACGAAAGCCCGTGGCCTGCGGAAAGGCCACGGGCTTCCGTCTTGTCGGGCACCCTCGGCCACCTTTATAGTCATGATGACTCTAAAGGGGGTGCGGCGTGCGGATCGCCCACAGGACCGTCTCCACCACTCCCGCCGCGCCCGGCCGGCGGACCTGGACCCACGGGGGTGGACCAGGCTCCGGAGCCCGCGCGGCGGGAGCGGTGGGGACCGGCGCGGCGGGACGGCACGCATGACGGCACAACGCCCCGCCGGGTACGACCCGTACGCCTTCGAGCCCTTCGCCGTCACCGTCGACCTCGCCGTCTTCACCGTCCGCGAGGAGCGGCTGCACGTGCTGCTCGTCCGGCGGGGACAGGAGCCGTACCAGGGCTGCTGGGCCCTCCCCGGCGGCTTCGTCCTGCCCCGCGAGTCCGCCGGGCAGGCCGCCCGCCGCGAGCTCGCCGAGGAGACCGGGCTGTCCGACGCCACCGTCGCCCGCCTCCACCTGGAACAGCTCCGCACCTACAGCGACCCCGACCGGGACCCCCGCATGCGGGTCGTCTCGGTGGCGTACACGGCCCTCGGGCCGGACCTGCCCGAGCCGCGCGGCGGCGGGGACGCCGCGCACGCCCAGTGGCTGCCCTACGGCTCGTACGGGCCCCTGGCCTTCGACCACGACACGATCCTCGCCGACGCGCACGAACGGGTCGGCGCCAAGCTCGAGTACACCTGCCTCGCCACCGCTTTCTGCCCGCCCGAGTTCACCCTCGGCGAGCTGCGGCAGGTGTACGAGACGGTGTGGGGCGTCGAACTCGACCGCCCCAACTTCCGGCGCAAGGTCCTCACCACACCCGGCTTCGTCCAGGCCGTGGAAGGACCGCCGCGCCTCACCGGCGGACGGGGGAAACCGGCCGCTCTCTACCGGGCGGGCCAGGCCACGGCCCTGCACCCGCCACTGCTGCGACCGGAAGGACGGCAGGCATGATCACCGCCAGGACCCTCACCAAGCAGGCGGCCACCGGCTCGCTCGTCGGGCTCGCGCTCGGCGACGCGCTGGGCTTCCCGACCGAGTTCAACGACGTACCGTCCATCCTCGCCAAGTGCGGCCCGTGGCGGGAGATGGCCCTGCCGAAGCCCGCGCTCGTCACGGACGACACCCAGATGACCCTCGCGGTCGCCCGCGCCGTACGCACGGCCCTGGCCCGCGGCGCACTCGCCCCGCAGTGGCTCACCCGACCGCTGCGCGAGGAGTTCGTGGCCTGGTACCACTCGCCGGAGAACAACCGGGCACCCGGCCGCACCTGCCTGGTCGCCTGCGAGAAGCTCGACGGCGACCGGCCCTGGCAGGAGGCCAGCCAGATCGGCTCCAAGGGCTGCGGCGCCAACATGCGGGTCGCGCCGATCGGGCTCGTCCCCGGACTCAGCCAGGAACAGCGCGCCGGCGCCGCCCAGCTCCAGGCCGCCCTCACCCACGGCCACCCCACCGCCCTGGCCGCCTCCGACCTCACCGCCCAGGCCGTGTACCTGCTGTCGCGGGGCGCCGAGCCGCTCGGACTGGTCGGGCAACTGCGTTCGTACGCGTACGAGAACCGCTCCCGCTACCACCAGCAGTGGCTGGGCGACCTGTGGACCCACTCCCACGACGCGACGCCGCACGCGTTCATCGAGCGCGGCTGGGACGAGTGCGCGGACGCCCTGACCGCGCTCGACGCGGCGCTGCGCACGGCCGACCCGGAGACCGACCCGTGCCTGGTGACGGGCGAGGGCTGGATCGCCGAGGAGGCGCTGACCGCCGCGCTGCTCTGCTTCCTGCTCTTCCCCGAGGAGCCCGTCACCGCCATCCGCCGGGCGGCCTGCACCAAGGGCGACTCCGACTCCATCGCCTGCCTCGCCGGCGCCTTCGCCGGGGCCCACCTGGGCGCGGGGGCGTGGCCCCGGCCGTGGGCGGACCGGATCGAGTACGGCAGCGAGCTGCTGACGCTGGGGGCGCTCTGGGACGCTTAGCCCATGACCGAACTCCTCGCCCTCCCCGACCTGGCCTCCGTCGTCGCCGAGCAGCCCGATCCCCTGCTGTTCGCCACCGTCTCCGGCGCCCACCTGTACGGCTTCCCCTCCCGCGACTCGGACGTGGACGTACGCGGTGTGCACCTGCTGCCGGTGGACACGCTGATCGGGCTGCGCGAGCCCGAGGAGACCCGCTCCCGCGCCTGGGAGCGGGACGGCGTCGAGATGGACCTGGTCACCCACGACCTGCGGAAGTTCGTACGGCTGATGCTGCGGCGCAACGGCTACGTCCTGGAACAGCTCCTGTCCCCGCTGGTCGCCCACACCACCGACGCCCACGCCGAACTGACCGCCCTCGCCCCGGCCGTGCTCACCACCCACCACGCCCATCACTACCGCGGCTTCGCCGCCACCCAGTGGCGGCTGTTCGAGAAGAACGGGGAGCTCAAGCCCCTGCTCTACACCTTCCGGGTGCTGCTCACCGGCATCCACCTGATGCGGACGGGCGAGGTGGTGGCCCACCTGCCGACCCTCATCGGCGCGGTGCCGGCGCCGGAGTACGTGGCCGAGCTCATCGCGGCCAAGGCCGACGCCGAGCACGGGGCGGCCACCGGCGTGGACACCGAGCGGCTGCGGGCCGACGTGGAGGCGCTGCACACCGTCCTGGACGAGGCGCAGGCGGCCTCCGCCCTACCCGACGCGCCCGCCCCGGCCGCCCACGACGCCCTGCACGACTTCGTCGTCCGGACCCGACTGGACCGACCGCAGCGCTGACGCCCGGCGCGTACGGAACAGGAAGTCCTCCACGCTCCGCCGGTCGGGTTCGGGCGGGAGCGGCGAGCCGGGGAGCGCCTCGTCGGCCTCCGTGGCCAGGCGGGCCATCCGCGTCTCGACCTCCCGCCACGACACCTCGCCCCGCTTGACCGCCAGCAGCCGCTCGCGGTCGTCGCCCACGTCCAGCACCAGCTCACCGGTGCGCAACAGGTCGCGGCAGCCCGCCAGCAGGCGCAGCAGGTGCATGGCGTGCTTCCAGCGCGGCGCGCCGTACCGGCGGACGTCCGCCTCGAGCTTCCTGCGCTGGCCCGCCGCGTACCGGACGAAGGTCCGGTGGGCCTGGCGGGACAGGAACGCGCCGCGCAGCGCCAGCAGTTCCCGGCCGGTGTCGTCGAGCCGCTCGACGAGCGGGGAGTGCAGGCACTCCAGGACGTTCGGGTTGGCGGTCAGCGCCAGCTCGCAGAAGCGCTCCAGCTCCCAGCTGAACTGCTCGTCCGCCGGGCCCTCCACATGGGTGGGGGGCTTGTCGAAACGCCACTGGAGGGCGGTGGGGGCCAGGAACACACCCCGGCGGTCGGTGTCGCTGTCCGCCGTGGCCAGCCCGAAGGCGCGCGACCCCATGACACAGGAGTAGATCGTGTGGTCGCGCACCAGTTCGTCGGGGGTCGGCATGCGCCAGACCCTACGCCAGGCGGATGCCGTCCCCCGTCACGGTGATCTGCTCCCCGGGCAGCGGCCGGGTCGCCGGGCCGCGCGCGACGGAGCCGTCCGTGATGCGGAACCGGCTGCCGTGGCAGGCGCAGTTGATGGTGCCGTTGTCCACCGTGGCGACGATGCAGCCCTGGTGGGTGCAGACCGCGGAGAACGCCTTGAACTCGCCGTCCTCGGGCTGGGTGACCACGACCTTCCGCTCCTTGAGGATCAGGCCGCCGCCGGAGGGGATGTCCGCCGTCCTGGCCAGCTCGCCGGCCCCGGGCGCCGAGGCGGAGGCGGAGTCCGTCGGGTCCGGGGGAGTCCCCGGTGCGGTCGGTGCCGGGCTCACGGTGGCCGCCGGGGCGTCGCCGCCGCCGTCACCGCACCCCGCGACCAGGGCGGCGGTGGCGGAGGCGGCGGTCGCGAGGACGGCACGGCGAGGGGTGGGGGCTGCGTTCATGCGCGGCATCCTGACGCCGCACGCCCCCGGCGCGAAGCCACCGCGCTGCCGGTTACCCCCAGGGGGCGAGCCCCGTGACGCGGCCGGCCGCATCACGGCGCACCTCCCGCACGCCGGTGACGGCGGCGCGGTCGAGCGGACCGTACACGTGCGGGAAGAGCCGGCCCTCCGCGGCCTCCCAGCGGACCTCCGCCGTGAGCAGCGTCTCGTCGAGGTTCACCAGCAGCAGCGGCCCCGGCACCTCCCGGTAGTGGGCCTCGGCGACGGCCAGCGCCGTTTCCTCGTCGGGCGAGCAGTGCACGAACCCCTCGGAGGCCAGGGAGGCCGGGCGGTAGGGGATCTCCGGATCGGCCCACTCGGCGGCCGGTGCGATGTGGAGCAGCATGCGCACAGTCTCCCCCGTCTGCATGCCGGACGGATCGGGCACCCACGCCCGGGCTGACCAGGGGGTGTCTTGTCGATCAGGCCGGATCAGCGAGCGGCGGCCGGCGCCGTGCATCGCAAGGCGGAGGAGGGAGTCGACGCGGTGGGGGTCTCCCCTGGTCGAGCGAAGCCGAGACCTTGGGGGAGTCGGCGACCGACGACAACGCGGCGAGGTGCGGTGCCGGGCGTCGTGAGCCCGGCATGATCGGCGAGACACCCCCTAGGCTGAACGCCTGCAGACGCGCACGCGGCACAGGGTGAAGGAGCGGGACGTGGCGGTACGAGCGGTCCGAGGGGCCGTCCAACTCGAGCGGGACGACGCCGGACACATGCGGGACCAGGTCGGCGAGCTGCTCACCGCCGTGATGGACCGCAACGGCCTCGTCCCCGACGACCTGATCAGCATCTGGTTCACCGCCACCCCCGACCTGCACAGCGACTTCCCCGCCGTGGCGGCCCGCGAGCTCGGCATCGTGGACGTACCGCTGATCTGCGCCCAGGAACTGGACATCGCCGGCGCGATGCCCCGCGTGGTGCGCCTGCTCGCCCACGTCGAGACCGACCTGCCCAAGTCCGCCGTCGCGCACGTCTACCTCGGCGCCGCGGCCGCCCTCCGCAAGGACATCGCCCAGTGAGAACCGCCGTCGTCATCGGAACCGGGCTGATCGGCACCTCCGCGGCCCTCGCGCTGGCCGGGCGCGGCATCCGCGTCCACCTCGTCGACCACGACCCCTCGCGCGCCCGTACCGCCGCCGCCCGCGGCGCCGGCACCGAGGAGCCGCCCGAGGGCCCCGTCGACCTCGCTCTGGTCGCCGTACCGCCCGCGTACGTCGCCGCCACCCTGGCCGACGCCATGCGCGGCGGTATCGCCCGCGGCTACCTGGACGTGGCCAGCGTCAAAGGCGGGCCCAAGCGGGAGCTGGAGGCCATGGGCCTCGACCTCTCCGCGTACATCGGCACGCACCCCATGTCCGGCAAGGAGCGCTCCGGCCCGCTCGCCGCGACCGCCGACCTCTTCGAGGGCCGCCCCTGGGTGCTCACCCCGACCCGGGACACCGACACCGAGGTCCTGAACCTCGCCCTGGAGCTGGTCGCCCTGTGCCGGGCGGTCCCCGTCGTCATGGACGCGGACGCCCACGACCGGGCCGTCGCCCTGGTCTCCCACACCCCGCAGCTCGTGTCGTCGATGGTCGCCGCCCGGCTCGCGGACGCGGACGAGGCGGCCGTACGGCTCTGTGGCCAGGGCATCCGCGACGTGACCCGCATCGCCGCCTCCGACCCGCGCATGTGGGTCGAGATCCTGTCGGCGAACCCCGGCCCGGTCGCCGACGTCCTCGCCGGCGTGGCCGCCGACCTCGACGAGACCGTCCGCGCCCTGCGGTCCCTCCAGTCCGCCGACGAGGGCGAGCGCCGCGACGGCGCCACCGGCGTCGAGGACGTGCTGCGCCGCGGCAACGCCGGCCGCGCCCGGGTCCCCGGCAAGCACGGTGGCGGCCCGGTCGCCTACGAGACCGTCGCCGTCCTCCTCAGCGACCAGCCCGGCGAGCTCGCCCGCATCTTCGCGGACGCGGGCCGGGCGGGCGTCAACATCGAGGACGTCCGCATCGAGCACGCCACGGGCCAGCAGGCCGGCCTCATCCAGCTCATGGTGGAACCCGCCTCCGCCCCGGTGCTCGCCGCGGCCCTCCGGGAGCGCGGCTGGGCACTGCGGCAGTAGCCGCCGGCCCGGCCCGGCCCGGCGGACGGGGGCCGGTACGGACCCGGTGGGGAGGGGGTCGCACGAACGGGTGCAAGGGGTGGCGGCGGCAGTCGGTAACCTGGTGCGGGGCCCCTCGGCATCCGGCCGGCCCCCTCCCGCGTACCAGGAAGGTGTCCGACACCGTGGAATCCGTGATCGTCGCCATCGACGGGCCCTCCGGCACGGGCAAGTCGAGCACCTCCAAGGCGGTCGCCGCCAAGCTGGGGCTCAGCTACCTGGACACCGGCGCCCAGTACCGGGCGATCACCTGGTGGATGATCACCAACGGGGTGGACGTCGACGACGCCGACGCCGTGGCCTCGGCCGCCGGGAAGCCCACCATCGTCTCCGGGACCGACCCGTCCCACCCGACGATCACCGTCGACGGGGTGGACGCCTCCGGCCCCATCCGCACCCAGGAGGTCACCTCCAAGGTCAGCGCCGTCAGCGCCGTCCCCGAGGTGCGTGCGCTGATCACCGAGCTCCAGCGGTCCATCGCCGCGAGCGCCGGGCAGGGCATCGTCGTCGAGGGGCGGGACATCGGCACCACCGTCCTCCCCGACGCCGACCTCAAGATCTTCCTCACCGCGTCCCCCGAGGCCCGCGCCGCCCGCCGCTCCGGCGAGCTCAAGGGCGCCGACATCCACTCCACCCGCGAGGCGCTCGTCAAGCGGGACGCGGCCGACTCCAGCCGCAAGACGTCCCCGCTCGCCAAGGCGGACGACGCCGTCGAGGTCGACACCACCGACCTCACCCTCCAGCAGGTCATCGAGTGCGTCGTCACCCTCGTCGAGGAGAAGCGGGCCGCCGCGTGACCCCACCCACCCCCAAGGGCGCCGCGGTCGGCCGGGGCATCGGCATCGGGCTGATGTACGGGCTGTGGAAGCCGCGCGTCCTGGGCGCCTGGCGCGTCCCGGCCACCGGACCGGTGATCTTCGCCGTCAACCACGCCCACAACCTCGACGGCCCCATGCTCATGGGCACCGCGCCCCGGCCGGTGCACTTCCTGATCAAGAAGGAGGCCTTCAAGGGGCCTCTCGGGCCGTTCCTGGAGGGCATCGGCCAGCTCAAGGTGGACCGCGGCGCACCCGACCGCACCGCCATCACCGGCGCCCTGGACGTCCTCGCCGGCGGTGGTGTCCTCGGCATTTTCCCGGAGGGCACCCGCGGCGGGGGCGACTTCGCCTCCCTCCGCGCCGGCCTCGCCTACTTCGCCCTGCGCAGCGGCGCCCCGATCGTCCCGGTCGCCGTCCTGGGAAGCACCGACCGCCGCGGACGGTTGATAAAGGCGCTGCCCCCGCTGCGCAGCGGCGTGGACGTCGTCTTCGGCGACGCCTTCCAGGCGGGGGACGGCTCCGGCCGCCGCACCCGCAAGGCGCTGGACGACGCCACCGTACGCATCCAGGAACGGCTCACCGCCCACCTGGGAAACGCCAGGCGCCTCACCGGGCGCTGAGCGAGACTGACTCTTGAGTAGCGGATCACTCGACCCGCCGATGACGATGATGAACGAGGAACGGACTTCATGAACGACCAGCACGACCACGGGGCACTCGGCGACACCGAGTACACGGAGTTCATGGAGCTCGCCGCCGAAGAGGGCTTCGACATCGAGGAGGTCGAAGGCGCGATCGAGGAGGCCGGGCACGGCCCGCTGCCGGTCCTCGCCGTCGTCGGCCGGCCGAATGTCGGCAAGTCGACCCTGGTGAACCGCATCATCGGGCGCCGCGAGGCCGTCGTCGAGGACAAGCCCGGCGTCACCCGCGACCGCGTCACCTACGAGGCCGAATGGGCGGGCCGCCGCTTCAAGGTCGTCGACACCGGCGGCTGGGAGCAGGACGTCCTCGGCATCGACGCCTCCGTCGCCGCCCAGGCCGAGTACGCCATCGAGGCCGCCGACGCGGTCGTCTTCGTCGTGGACGCCACCGTCGGCGCCACCGACACCGACGAGGCCGTCGTCAAGCTGCTCCGCCGGGCCGGCAAGCCCGTGGTCCTCGCCGCCAACAAGGTCGACGGCCCGTCCGGCGAGGCCGACGCCTCCATGCTCTGGTCCCTTGGCCTGGGCGAGCCGTTCCCCGTCTCGGCCCTGCACGGCCGCGGCACCGGCGACCTCCTCGACGAGGTCCTCAAGGCCCTTCCCGAGGCCCCCGAGCAGTCCTTCGGCACCGCCGTCGGCGGCCCGCGCCGCATCGCGCTCATCGGACGCCCGAACGTCGGCAAGTCGTCCCTGCTCAACAAGATCGCCGGGGAGGAGCGCGTGGTCGTCAACGAGATGGCCGGTACCACCCGCGACCCGGTCGACGAGCTCATCGAGCTCGGCGGGACCACCTGGAAGTTCGTCGACACCGCCGGCATCCGCAAGAAGGTGCACCTCCAGGAGGGCGCGGACTACTACGCCTCGCTGCGCACCGCCGCCGCCGTCGAGAAGGCGGAGGTGGCCGTCGTCCTGATCGACACGACGGACTCCATCTCCGTCCAGGACCAGCGGATCATCACCATGGCCGTCGAGGCGGGTCGCGCCCTCGTCATCGCCTACAACAAGTGGGACGAGCTCGACGAGGAGCGCCGCTACTACCTGGAGCGCGAGATCGAGACCGAGATGCAGCAGGTGGCCTGGGCCCCGCGCGTCAACGTCTCCGCCCTCACCGGCCGCCACATGGACCGGCTCGTCCCCGCGATCGAGACGGCACTGGCCGGCTGGGAGACCCGCGTCCCCACCGGGCGGCTGAACGCCTTCCTCGGCGAGCTGGTCGCGGCCCACCCGCACCCCATCCGGGGCGGCAAGCAGCCCCGCATCCTGTTCGGTACGCAGGCGGGCACCAAGCCGCCGCGGTTCGTGCTGTTCGCCTCGGGCTTCCTGGAGCACGGCTACCGGCGGTTCGTCGAGCGCCGGCTGCGCGAGGAGTTCGGCTTCGAGGGCACCCCGATCCACATCTCGGTACGGGTGCGCGAGAAGCGCGGCCGCAAGAAGTGACGGGCACGGACACATGACGGCGGGGCCGGAGCGAACGATTCGCTCCGGCCCCGCCGTCATCGGTCACGGCCCCCGCGGTCCCCGTTCCCGGCCCCCGCCGGTCGTCGGTCACAGCCCCCGGCGGGGCGCCGGCGGCAGGGCCGCCGGCACATGGTGGTGACCGGCGGCCCGGCGCATCGACTGGACCGGCTGCCACCCGGTCGTGTAGCCGTGCTGCGTCTGGTACGCCCCGCCGCCGCCCGACGCGAACGACCCGAACGCCTTGAAGTCCAGGTCCTCCTCGCCACTGCGGTCGCCGGGCAGCGTCCTGAACGACCTCAGGTACTCGGAGTACAGCGCGTCGTAGATCGGCGTGGCCGACGGGGCGGACAGTCCGTCCTGCGTGGAACGCATCGCGGGAATCTGCTGGTACGGCTGGCGGGAAGGCTCGTATGCGTGCACGTATGAGCCAACGACCTCGCCGCGCTTCGGATGCGGCCCCGCCCGTCCTTCCGTCGCCCCGGTGCGCATCAGGTGCCGGCCAGCGGCATCGACGCCGCGACCAGCCGGCCGTTCGCCGCCGCCTTCTCCAGCGCGTCACGCAGCAGGTCCTCGCGGGGCTGCTGGCCGATGGAGCCGACCGGGGCGGCGAAGACCAGCACCGTGTGCGACTTGTTGGCGGCGGCGCGCCAGCCCTCGGTGACCTGGAGCGGCTGGTGGGCCTGCCACCAGGCGACCGGGCTGCCACCGCCCGTGCCGGGCTGGAGGATGGCGTGGAGCTGGCCCATCGCCAGGAGCACCGACCAGCCGGCGATCGGGCCCGGCTTCTGGTTGACGTTCGCGACCGGCAGGAAGCCCTGCTCGATCAGCAGGGGCAGGAACTCGTCGGTGCTGCCGCCCGAACCCGGCCGGGCGATGGGGGCGGTCGGCTCGACGACGAGGGCCGGGTGCAGTTCGTTGTCGATCAGCACGAGACCGCTGGTGACGCCGAGGACGGCCTGGTCGCCGGTGGGGGCGGGAGCGGCGGCCGCCGGGGCCGCCGCCTGCGCCTCCACGCCGGTGATCGACCGGACGGCGCCCTGGAGCTGCTCCTCGGCGACCTTCACGACCTGGGAGGGGATGCAGGTGGCGTGGGCGAACGCGAGGACGGCGGTCTCCTCGCCCACGAACAGGACGGTGCTGGTGCGCTCCTGCTCGGAGTCGCCCGGGGTACGGCAGGAGGTGCAGTCGTAGCTGCCCGGGGCGTTCTCGCCGGCGAGCAGCCGGTCGGCCTCTTCGTCGCCGATCTCGGCGCGTACGTCCTCGCTGACGTCGAGCATGCGGGGCACGGGTCGCTCCTCGGACTCGTTGCGTGCGATGCCGGGCGGTTCCCGGCTCGTCTCATGAAGGGTTCAACGGTTGATCTGCTTCCGGGGTCACGGGTCGGTCCGCTCCTCGGCGCGTCGGCCGACCGGGTGGGTCTTCCCCGGCGGCCCGCGCGGCGGCGGCCCCGCACGCCGGCACCCTGCCTAGCGTGGCCCGATGCCGAAGATCCGCTCGTGGCCGGCCATGCTGCCCGGCGTACTGCTGCTCGTGTGGGGTACGACAGGCGCGGCCGCGGCCGTGGCGCCCGCCGCACCGGGTGCCCACCCGCCCCCGCCCGCCCCCGGCCCGAGGGCCCGGCCCGTGCCCACCGCCGGCTGCGCCGCCGACCAGTGGCCGTGGGGCTGCGTCGCGGAGTGCGAGAGCGGCGGCCGCTGGCACCTCAACACCGGCAACGGCTACTACGGCGGACTCCAGTTCAAGCAGTCCACCTGGGAGACCTACGGCGGCCGCGCCCACGCCCGCCGTGCCGACCTGGCCACCCGGCGGCAGCAGATCACCGTCGCCGAGGAGGTCCTGCGCTGGCAGGGCTGGGGCGCCTGGCCGACCTGCTCCAAGAAGTACGGGCTGGCCGGCCGCGCCCACACCGTCCAGCCGGGCGACACCCTGACCTCCGTCGCCCGGCGGTTCAAGGTCCCGGGCGGCTGGAACGCGCTGTACAAGGCCAACACCAAGATCGTGGGCGCCGACCCGAACCGCATCCGGCCGGGGATGATGCTCGGCCTGCCGGGCCTCAGGCCCGCCCCGAGGGCGGCCGTCCCTCCGGCGGTGGCCGTCCCTCCGGCTGGCGTTCCGCCCGTTCCGCGTCCCGTGCCGCCGCGCGGGAAGTGAACTCGGTCAGCTCGCCGCTGAAGGACAGCGTGCCGCGCCGCAGTTCGTGCGCCAGCGTCCCGGCCGGCAGCCCCGCCGGCGGGCGCTGCTCGGCCACCACCACCGCCGCGCCCCGCCGGCCGCACAGGCCGGCCAGCAACCGGTAGGTCCGGGCCGCGACGGCGGGCGACATGCCGAGGGCCGGCTCGTCGACGAGGACGACGCGCGCGGGCGTCAGCAGGGCGCGGGACAGCGCCAGCATCCGCCGCTCACCGCCGGACAGCGTGCCGGCGGGCCGCGGCAGGAGCGGGCCGAGCTCGGGGTACGCGTCGAGGGCGGCCCCGAAGCCGCCGTCCGGAGCGCCGAGCCCGAGGTTCTCGGCCACCGTGAGCGTGGGGTACAGGGCACGCCGGTCCGGCACGAAGCACAGGCCGCGGTGCGCCCGCCGGTGGGCGCGCAGCCGGGTCACGTCCGCGTCCCGCCACAGCACCCGCCCGGCGCTCAGCGGCACCGTGCCGGCGAGGGCGCGCAGCACGCTCGTCCGGCCCGCGCCGTTGCGGCCCAGGAGCACGGTCACGGTGCCGGACGGGACCGGCAGGTCGATCCCGTGCAGTGCCTCCAGGGGGCCGTAGCGCACCCGGGCGGCGCGCAGCGCGATCTCGACGCTCATGACACGATCCGCCCCGCCTCCATGACGTGCACGGTGTGCGCGACGTCCGCGACCAGGTCCAGGTCGTGCTCGACGACCAGCACGGCCGTCCCGTCCGCAGCGAGGGCCTTGAGCACCCGGGCGAGCGCGGCGGTCTCGTCCGCGTCCAGCCCGGCGGCGGGCTCGTCCAGCAGCAGCGTGTGCGGCCGTCCGGCGAGGGCGCGGGCGACCTCCACCCGGCGCAGCGCGCCCGTCGACAGCCCGGCGGCGGGCAGGTGGCGGACGCCGGTCAGGCCGAGGAGGCGCAGGGCGCCCTCGACGGCGTACGGATCGTCCCGCACGCGGCCCCGCTCGGCGCCGATCCGTACGTTCTCCTCGACGGTCAGGGACGGGAACACGGCCAGCTCCTGGAACGTGCGGGCGATCCCGAGCCGGGTACGGGCGTGCGCGGGCCGCGCGGTGATGTCGGTCCCCTCCAGGGTGACGCGCCCGGAGGCGGGACGGGCCGTACCGGCCAGGCAGTGGAACAGGCTGCTCTTCCCGGCCCCGTTGGGCCCCACGAGAGCGGTCACCCTGCCGGGCGCCACCCGGAGGTCGACCCGGTCCAGGGCGGTGGCCCCGGCGTAGCGGAGGGTGAGGTGGTGCGCCTCCAGGACGGGCGGTGCGGTGCGGGCCCGGCCGGCGGTGCGGGCGGTGCGGGGCGGGTGGGCGCTCGGGGCGGTGCCGGCGGGGACGGGGGAGCGGGCGGGGGACGGCGCGGGGTGGGGCGGTGCCGTGCGGCCGTGCGCGCGAGCGGCGGCGCGGGCGGGGGAGGGGAGCAGGGAGGCGAGAGGGGGTACGCGGGCGGTGAAGGCGGCCAGCAGGCCGATCACGGCCGCCGCGGCGCCGCCCCGGGCGCCCGCGTCGAGCCCGACCAGGAGCGCCGCGGCCGCCAGGGGCGTCAGGAGGCTGTCGGCGCCCAGGACCAGGACCGCGGCGAACCACAGCAGGCCCCGCACCGGGTCGAAGGCGGCCGGGTCGAAGGCCTGGACGCCCATGCCGAGCAGCCCGCCGCCCAGCGCCGCCAGGGCAGCGCCCGCGACGAACGCGACGACCTTCAGGGCGGCCACCGGCACGCCGGACGCCTCCGCCCCCGCCTCGTGGTCGCGCAGGGCGGCCAGCGCCCTGCCCGTACGGCCCCGGCGCAGGGCCGCGACCAGCAGCAGCGCGGCCACCAGGACGCCCAGTTCCACGGCGTAGTACGCGCGGTCCGACGCCAGGCCGGCCGGCCGTGACAGCGACAGGCCCGCCGTGGCGTACGGCTGGGCGAACACGAACCGGCTGACACCCACCCCGACCGCCAGCGTCGCCAGCGCCAGCGCCAGGCCGTGGCGGCGGATCGCCGGCCACCCGGTGAGCAGGCCCAGCGGGGCGACCAGCACGACGGCCACCAGGAGCGCGGTGGGTTCCGGGAGTGGGGGCAGGCCCGGGAAGCGGCCGGCCGCGAGCAGCGCGGTGAACAGGGCGCCCAGGCCCGCGTACGCGGCCTGGCCCAGCGAGATCTGCCCGCCCCGGCCGGTGACCACGACGAGGGACAGCAGGACGACCGCCAGCGCGGGCACCTGGACCGCCGTCTGGAGGTCGGCCCCGGCGAGGCCCAGCGGCAGCAGGAACAGCACCCCCGCCGCCGCCCACAGCCCGGCCGGTACCCGGGCCCCCGCCGTCGACGTGCGCGGCAGGGCGTCCCGCGCCCCCACTCCCGGCAGCACCAGTGCGGCGACCAGCAGGGCGACCACGAACAGGTTCGTGGCGACCGCCTGGACCAGCGGGCCGGCCCAGCCCACCGGGTGGAGGCGGGTGAGCTGGGCCTGGGCGACCCCGATGGCCAGCGCCGTCACCACCGCCACCGGCAGGCTCCGCATCCGGGCGGCCACCGCGACCGCGATCACCTCCACGACCAGCAGCGGCAGCCCGTACGGGTCGAGCCGGACGTACGGTGCCAGCAGCACGCCCGTCAGCCCCGCCGTGCAGGACCCGAACGCCCACCCGGCCGCCGACACCCGGTCCGCGTCGATGCCGCTCAGCACCGCGAGCTCCCGGTCGTCCACCACCGCCCGCAGCTCGCGCCCCAGCCGCGTCCACCGGGTCACCGCCCCCACCGCACCGGCCACCAGCAGCACCACGGCGAGCTGCGCCCACGGGTCGTCGCCCAGCAGCACCGGCGCGTCCGCCCGCGCGCCCTCGCCCCACACCAGCGCGGCGCCCCCGACGAGCAGCACGAACACGCCGATCGACGCCACCAGGGTCCGCGCGGGGTCCAGGTCCAGCACCGCCGCCGGGCGGAACACCGCCCGGTCCAGCACCAGCCCGATGCCGGGCGCCACCACCAGCAGCGTCACGCACGCGGCGAGCGGCAGCGGCCAGGCCCACTCCACCACCAGTTGCCGCAGCACATACGCGCAGACCATGGCGACCGCGCCGTGCGCGAGGTTGAGCACGCCCGTCGCCCGGTAGGTGACGACCAGTCCGATACCGGTCAGGGCGGCCGCGCTGCCGACCGCCAGCCCGGCCAGGACGAGTTCGTACGTCAGCGAGGCCACCGGGCCGTCAGCTTCCGGGCTCGCACACCGGGCAGGGGTCCAGCGCCGCGTCCCCGGCCGGCACCGCGTCCGGCTTGCCCGCCACCAGCGGGCAGTCCGGGCGGTGCGCCAGCGTCCCGCCCGGCACCCGGACCGGCGGGGCACCGGAGGACGGCCGGTCCGCGCCCGCAGCGTCCGCCCCCGAGGCCCCCGCTCCCGGGTCGTCCGGACCCGCGGGGCCCCTCGCCGGCGCCCGTTCCCCGGGCGCCCGCCACAGCGGCGCTCCCGCCAGCAGGACCGCCCCCGCGACCAGCAGCGCCGCCCCCGGCACCGTGCAGGACGCCACATACGGGAGCTGCCGCTCCACGAAGCGCTCGCCGGACACGCCGTACCAGCCCAGCACGCACAGCACCGCGCCGGTGGCGGCGGCCACGGCCCCGCCCCACCACAGCACCCGCGACGACGGCATACCGCGATCCTCCGGCTGGCGATGTATGGCGATTCCTTGCACTATGCCCAAGAAGGCCCAAGAAGGCACAGACCCCGGAACCCGGCGGTGAGCCAGATGGTCCACACGAGCCACACGAGGCACGGCGGCATGCGTACCCGGACGGCGGCACTGGCCGCCATGGCGGCTCTGGTGCTGCTCCCGGTCGTCGCGGGCTGCGGCGACGACGACAACGGCGGGGGGACCCAGCAGTCCGCCACCCCCACCGCGACCGCGACCCAGGGACAGGACCAGCCGGCCGACCCGGCCGCGGCCCGCCAGGAGATCCAGAAGAACTGGGTCGCCTTCTTCGACCCCGCGACACCGGTCGAGCAGAAGACGAAGCTGCTGGAGAACGGCGACCGCATGCGGCCCGTGCTGGAGGCGTTCGCCGGCAACCCGCAGGCCGCGCAGACGTCGGCGAAGGTCAAGGGGATCACCTTCACCTCCGCCACCCAGGCCGAGGTCACCTACGACCTGCTGGTCGGCGGCACCCCGGCCCTGCCCGACTCCAAGGGCTCCTCCGTGCACCAGCAGGACACCTGGAAGGTGTCGGCGAAGACGCTGTGCGCGCTGGTGAAACTCAGCCCCGATGCGACAGCCGTGCCGGGTTGCTGACCGCCCGCCGACGGCGGCGCTCCTGCTGGTCACCCTCCTGGTCACCGCACTGCTGAGCGCCGCCTGCGGCAGCCGCCTCCCCGAGAGCGATTTCACCGCACGGCCGCCCGCGCCCACCACCGGCGCCGGCGAACCGATCAGGATCGGCCTCATCACCGGGGCCACCAGCCCCGTCGGCGGCGGCGCCCTCACGGGCCCGCGCGACGGGGCGCTGGCGTACTTCGCCGCCCTCAACGCCCGCGGCGGCATCGGCGGGCGCCGCGTCGAGGCCATCACCTGCGACGACGGCGGCAGCGGCATCGGCAACAACCAGTGCGTGCACGAACTCGTCGACCGGAAGCACGTCTTCGCCCTGGTCGCCACCACCGCCCTCGACTACGCGGGCGCCGCGCGCGTGTCCCGGGCCGGCGTCCCCGACATCGGCGGCCAGCCGCTCGGCCCCGCCTACGACACCTACCCCCACCTGTACGGCATCTACGGCAGCTCCGCGCCGCGCACCGGCGACGAGCCCGGCTGGAACGGCGTGCTGACCGGCGGCACCGAGGTCTACCGCTGGTTCCGGCACGAGCTCGGCGCCCGCACCGCGGCCGTCGTGTCCTACAACCAGGCCGCGTCCGCCGCGTACGCCCGGCTGGTCACCGACGGCCTGCGGAAGGAGGGCTACCGGGTCGTCACCGAACAGGTCGACTTCGCCCTCCCCAACTACCGGGCCGTCGCCGCCGACCTCCGCGAACAGGACGTCGACCTCGTCTTCGACGCCCTCGACACCCACGGCAACGCCCAGTTGTGCGCGGCCATGGACGCCGTCGGCGCCACCGTCACCGCCAAGGTCACCAACGTCCAGAACTGGAACCAGGCCGTTCCACGGGACTTCAAGGACGCTCCCCGCTGCCGCAACGCCCTGTGGGTGACCGGCGCCAGCCGCAACCACGACGAGAGGGCCGACCCCGCCGTACGGGAGTTCCGCGACGCCATGAAGGGCAGGCCCCTCTCCCAGTGGGCGCTGGAGGGCTGGGCCGCCGCCATGTGGTTCACCGACGCCGCGACGTCCTGCGCGCCGGCGGGGCTCACGCGCGCGTGCGTCGAGCGGTTCGTGAACCGGGCGGAGCCGTACACCGCCCGGGGACTGCTCCTGCCCGTCCGCTTCGAGCGGCTCCCCGAGCCGCCGACGACCCGTCACACCTGCCTGTCGGTCGCCCGTTGGCAGGACGGGCGCGGCTGGGTGACCCAGGGCGGCGACATGTACCGCAACTGCGCCACCGTGCCCCAGCTCCCTTACCGGCCCTGACCGCCCCGGCCGGGGAAAGCCAAGTACAGTCCACCTTTGACGACCAATCCAGAGACCATCGGACCGGACCGGACCCCGGGCCCGTCCGGACCAGGGGGACGCGGCGACGCGATGCATATCTCTTTCCTGCTGCACAACGCGTACGGCATCGGCGGCACGATCCGTACGACGTTCAACCTCGCCCGGATCCTGGCCGAGCGGCACGACGTCGAGATCGTGTCCGTCTTCCGCCACCGCGAGGAGCCCACGCTCGGCGCCCCCGCCGGCGTGACCATGAAGCACCTGGTCGACCTGCGCAAGAACAGCCCCACCTACGACGGCGCGCACCCCGACTACACGAAGCCCGCCAAGGTCTTCCCCCGCGGGGACGGGCGCTGGAAGCAGTACAGCCGCCTCACCGACGACCGGATCGCCGCCCATCTGAAGGGCCTTCAGGCCGATGTGGTGGTCGGCACCCGCCCCGGGCTCAACGTCCACATCGCCCGCCAGGCCCGCCGCGGCCCCGTCCGTGTCGGGCAGGAGCACCTGACCCTGGACAGCCACGGCTACCGGCTGCGCCGCGAGATCGGTCACCGCTACGCCCTGCTCGACGCCGTCACCACCGTCACCGAGGCCGACGCCCGCGCGTACCGCACCCGGCTCAAGCTCCCCGGCGTACGCGTCGAGTCCGTGCCCAACAGCGTGCCGGCGCCCGCCGTCGAGCCCGCCGACACGTCCGCCAAGTGGGTCGTCGCGGCCGGCCGGCTGACCCGGGTGAAGCGGTACGACCTGCTCGTCGAGGCCTTCGCCAAGGTGGTCGCCGCCCGCCCCGACTGGCGGCTGCGCATCTACGGCTCCGGTGACGCCACCGGCAACGAACGCGACGCGCTGCGCTCCCTCATCGCGTCGCGGGGACTGCACAACCACGTCTTCCTGATGGGCACGGCCAACCCGCTGGAGCCCGAGTGGGTCAAGGGCTCCATCGCCGCCGTCACCTCCCGCCTCGAATCCTTCGGCATGACCATCGTCGAGGCGATGCGCTGCGGCCTGCCGGTGGTCTCCACCGACTGCCCGCACGGCCCGGGGGAGATCATCGAGGACGGCGTCGACGGGCGGCTCGTACCGGTCGGCGACGTGGACGCGATCGCCGACGCGCTGCTCGCCCTCATCCAGGACGACGACCTCCGGCGTCGCACCGGGCAGGCCGCCCTCGCCGCCTCGGAGCGCTTCGACCCGGCCCGGATCGCCGAACGCCACGAGGCGCTCTTCGCCGAACTCGTCGCCGGCGGCACCAACGGCCGCTCGCGCGGCACGCTCCGGGACGCGCTGCACCGCACCCGCGGGGCGGTCCTGGACGCGGCCTACTCCGCGCGGTACAAGGCCGCCGATGTGATCCGGAAGGGGAAGTCCGCATGAGCGACGCCACCAACCCGGCCCCGGCCCCCGTCCCGGGCGCCGCGCCGCGTGCCGACTGCGTCGCGGACTCCGCGGGCGGCATCACGTTCGACATAGCGGTCGTCGAGGCGGCCGAGCCGGTGCTGGTGCTGCGCCGGCGCGGCGGTTCCGGTCCGTCGGACGAGGCCCGGCTGCCGCTCACCCCGGCGGGCGAGGGCCCGGGCGGCGGCCATGTGCGGGCGGTGCTGCCCAGCACCATGGAGCTCGCCGAGGGCCGCTGGGACGTGTACCTCGACGGGCGGCCGGTCGAGCCGGGCGTCCGGGACCTGCGGGCGCTGGTGGACCGGGTGCCCGACGGGGAGGGCGGGGTGTCCGTGCGCCTGCCGTACCCCACGGCGGACGGCCGGCTGGTCGTGCGGAGCTGGGTGCGGGCGCCGCACGCCGAGGCCGGGGACGTCGTCCTCGGCGAGGGCGTGTGCACCGTCGAGGGGACCCTGTACGGGGCCCGTGCCGGTGCCGGGGCGGTGGTCGAGGCCCGGCTGGGCGGCACGGTCCACCGGGTGCCGGCCGAGGCGGAGGAGGGCGGCGCGTTCGCCTTCACCCTGGCGTACGACACGCTGGTCGAGCGGCCGGTCACGGCGGAGCGGCTGTGGGAGCTGTGGCTGCGGCCCGCGGCGGACGCGGAGCCGGTGCGGATCTCCCGCCTCCTGGACGACGTCTGGGACCGGAAGAACGTCTTCGTCTACCCGGTGCACCGGGGCGAGGGCTACACGGCCGCGCCCTGCTACACCACGGACAACGACCTCTGCGTACGGATCACTCCGTAGCGCACGGCCCGAGGCCGGGCCGTGGCACGGTCGAGCGATCCGCCGAAAGCCCGATCGAGGACCGTGGCTGTCCGCGACGGCTGGCAGACTCCCGACCATGTTGGAGACCTCGGCACGACTGCTGCGCCTGCTGTCCCTGCTCCAGGCCCACCGCGATTGGTCCGGCGCCGACCTCGCGCAGCGCCTGGGCGTCACGCCGCGCACGGTGCGGCGTGACGTCGACCGGCTGCGGGAGCTCGGCTACCCCGTCAACGCCAGCCCCGGCACCGGCGGCGGCTACCAGCTCGGCGCGGGGGCCGCGCTGCCCCCGCTGCTCCTGGACGACGACGAGGCCGTCGCGGTCGCCGTCGGGCTGCGCACGGCGGCGGGCAGCGGCATCGAGGGCGTGGGCGAGACGTCGGTGGGCGCGCTGGCCAAGCTGGAGCAGGTGCTGCCCGACCGGCTGCGGCGCCGGATCAGCGCGCTGACCACCTTCACGGTGCCCATGCTGCGGGCGGCCGAGTCCCCGGTGGACCCCTCGGTGCTCACCGAGCTCGCGACGGCCTGCCGGGACGGCGAGCGGCTGCGCTTCGAGTACCGCGACCACGGGGGCTCGGCCACCCGCCGCACGGTCGAGCCGCACCGGCTGGTGTGCACCGAGCGCCGCTGGTACCTGGTCGCCTGGGACGTGGACCGCTCGGACTGGCGGACGTTCCGGGCGGACCGGATCCTCCCGAAGCCGCCCCACGGACCGCGCTTCGCGCCCCGGACGCCGCCCGCGGAGGACCTGGCGGCCTACGTCTCCGAGGGCGTGGCCAGCCGGGTGTACGCGGCACGGGCCGTGGTCCGCCTCCACGTCCCGGCCGAGGAGGCCGCCCGGGTGGTGGGACCGATGGACGGCGTCCTGGAGGCGGAGGGCGAGTCGACCTGCCTGCTGCGCACCGGCGCCGCCGCGCTGGATGTCCTGGTGATCCACATCGTGCTCATGGGACTGGAGTTCGAGGTGGTCGAGCCGGTGGAGCTGAACGACCGCATCAGGGACGTCCGGGACCGTCTCGCACGGGCGCTGGACCGCTCCGCCTAACCGGAACAAGGTGTTCCGGCGCGGTGTCGGCGCGATGTGGGAATGGTGCGGGGAACCCGTGAAAGGCGTGTGCCGCCACAATTCTCGTGACGATATGCCGAAGCGTTTTTCCGCAGCCGGGGAATTCGCTCGTACGAAGGTGCGGGAAGTCCGGGGGAGACCCGCGGAATTCCGGTGACAACCCCCTCCGCGGCGGCCTGTGAGTCCCTCCGGAGGGAAGGCGTCCTTACAGAACACATGTCGTGATCCTGTGACACAAGCGTGACCGCCGAGGTACGTGAGGATGGTGGGTCGATCTGCCCGGCCCGGCTTCCGTCACTGTCCGCCGCCCCCTACGGTGAAGGGCATGGCACCGATTCCGAGCTCTCCCCGACAGCCCGACGACACCCCCGAGTCCTACGTCGGCCTCGGCGGGCGCGACGCCGAACGGCTCGCCCGCTCACGCGGCTGGACCACGGTGCGGTCCCTGCCTCCCGGCTCGATCATCACCCTGGAGTACGTGGCGGGCCGGATCAACTTCGAGGTCGACGGCGACACCGTGACGCGCTGCTGGGTCGGCTGACCCCGGTCACCCGTCCGCCCGCCCGCGCACACGACGTACGACGAGGGCCCCGGCCGTCACGGCCGGGGCCCTCGTCGTACGTCGTCGGGTCCGTCGGGTCGTCCTCAGCCGCCCGTCACCGGCCGGGAGCGCGGCGGTCTGCGGCTGCCCGCCGGGGTGACCGGCGTCCGCTCCGAACGCACCACCGTGTGGGGACGGGGCTGGGTGAGCGTGGTCCTGACCGGCGCCGGGCGGCCGACGGCGCCCGCCGCGGCGACCGGCTCGCGCGCCGGTTCGTCCTCCGCGCCGGCCGGCCGCTTCTGCTGGTACATCGCCGGCCGGGGCCCGCCCGCCGCGACGGGCAGCGACGGCACCCGCCGGCGGCCGGCCAGGAGCTGGTCGCGCGCCCCGAGGACGAGCGCCTCGGCGCGGGCGATCAGCGGCTCGCACCAGGGCAGTCCGAGCAGGATCAGCAGACCGGCGGCCCAGCCGAGCAGGACGTCGCTCAGCCAGTGCGTACCGAGGTAGACGGTGGTCAGGCCGACGCCCAGGGCGACCACGGCGGACAGGGCCGACAGATAGCGCCTGGCCCGGGGCGTGGTGGCGAGGTACGCCAGGATGCCCCAGGTCACCACCGCGTTGGCGGTGTGCCCGGAAGGGAATATATCGCCGCCGGCGAACAGCTCCGGGGAGCCGATCCTGGTCGCGTAGTGGGGGCCGAGCCGGCCCAGACCGAGTTTGACCGCGCCCACGGTGACGTTCAGCGCCAGCAGCGCGGCGCCCAGCGCCAGCAGCGGGCGGAGCGTGTGCTGCCGCCAGGAACGCCAGCCGAGCCAGGCCGCCACCATGACGGCCGTCGGGCCGCGCTGGCCCAGCACCACGAAGTAGTCCAGCGTCGCGTGCAGCTCCGGCCACTGCTGATACGGCCGGAAGAGCATGACCTTCCAGTCGAGGGTCACCAGCCACGACGAGACGAGCACGGCCACCACGATGGCGAGGTAGAACGCCGACGTCCCGCCGAAGAGGGCGAGACGGGTGCGGCTCATCCGCGGGATCTCAATCTTCGGCGGTTCCGGCTCCCGGTCCAGACGGGCAAAGATGTCGGTACGCACCCAATCGACGTTACAGGGAGTGAGTGTCGGCCCACGCCCATCCGCTCTCTTCGTGATGACGATGTGATGTGGAGTACGTCTCAGCCGGACGTTTATCCCTTGCTTATCCATAAACCTCGGGGGCCGGGGAGGCCCTATTGCCACAGGGCCTCCGCACGGAAGCGGCTTTGTGTGCCACGGGAATTGGCCGGGGGTGGCCGGGGACCGAATTCACTCCTCCCCGCCGCCGGGTCCCCACCTCTGGTACGCGGCCGGCGCCGCCCCTGGCGGGCCCGCCGGAGTGGCGTACGCCACACGGCCGCGTCTGCCCCGGTGAGAGGTGGACCACGCGTCACCCGGCAGGACTCGCGTACGCTGGCGGCTCACTCGCCCGTCGATGCCGGGCCCCCGGGAGGACGTCCCCCCTCCGGCCGGTGCCCACCGAGCGCGAGGGAATCATCTGTGGTCTGTGGGAGGTACGTACATGTCCGTGACGACCACGGCCGGAGCGCGGCTGCGTGCCACCGGTGGCGGTGCCAACCGCTGGGTCGTCCTCGTCGTCCTCTGCGTCAGCCTGCTGCTGGTCGCGCTCGACGCCACCGTCCTCCACGTCGCCGTCCCCGCCGTCACCGAGGACCTCCGCCCCAGCGCCACCGCGCTGCTGTGGATCGTCGACGCCTACCCCCTGGTGTGCGCCTCGCTGCTGATCCTGTTCGGCACGCTCGGCGACCGGGTCGGGCGGCGGCGGGTCCTGCTGGCGGGGTACGGGCTGTTCGGCGTCGCCTCCGCGGTCGCGGCCTGCGCCGACACCCCGGCCGTACTCATCGCCGCCCGCGCGCTGCTCGGCGTCGGCGGGGCGATGATCATGCCCGCCACCCTCTCCATCCTCCGCGCGGTCTTCCCCGACCGGCGCGAACGCGCCACCGCGATCGGCATATGGACCGCCGTCGCGGCCGTCGGCGCCGCGACCGGCCCGGTCCTCGGCGGCTTCCTGGTCGAGCACTTCTGGTGGGGCTCGGTCTTCCTCATAAACATCCCGCTCATGGCGCTTATCCTGCCGCTGGGCCGCTGGCTGCTGCCGGAGTCCCGGGGCCGGGGCCAGGGCCCCTGGGACGTGCTGGGCGCGCTCATGGCGGCGGCCGGAGTGCTCGGCGTGGTCCTCGGCGTCAAGCGGGCGGGCGCCGGCGGCGGTCTGGCGACCCCCGGGACGGCCGTGCCCCTGCTGGTCGGCGCCACCCTGCTGGTCCTCTTCGTCCGGCGGCAGAAGCGCCGCGCGCACCCGCTCATCGACATGCGGATGTTCGCCCGCGCCGCCTTCACCACCTCCGTCGGCTGCATCGTCCTCGCCATGCTCGCGCTGGTCGGCCTGGAGCTGATCGCCGTCCAGTACCTCCAGCTCGTCCTGGAGCTCACCCCGCTGGAGACCGGGCTGCGGCTGCTGCCGCTCACCTTCGCCGCCATGGCCGCCGGCGCCACCGGCTCGTCCACCCTGCGCCGGATCGGCCCGCGCCGGATGGTCGGCTGGGGCTTCGTCCTCACCGCCGGGGCCGTCCTGCTGCTCGTGCTGATGGGCCAGCACGACCGCCCGCTGCTGCTCACCGCGGGCTTCGTCCTGCTCGGCTTCGGCCTCCAGACCACTCTGTTCGGGGCGTACGAGTCGATGCTCAGCGAGGCCCCGGCGCACAGCGCGGGCGGGGCCGCCGCGATCGGCGAGACCTCCTACCAGCTCGGCGCCGGCATGGGCATCGCCCTGCTCGGCAGCGTCATGAACGCCGCCTACGCGCCCGGCCTGGCGCACGTTCCGGGCGTCCCCGCCCCGGCCGGCTCCGCCGCCGCCAACTCGCTGGGCGAGGCCTACCAGGTCGCCGCCCGGCTCGGCGGCCCGGCGGGCGACGCGCTGCGCACGGCCGCACGGCACGCGTTCGTGCACGGGCTGCACGTCACGCTGGTGGTCAGCGCCGGGCTGCTGCTGCTCGGCGCGCTGATGGCGGTGCGGCTGCCGCGCGTGATGGAGTGCCAGGCGGACCCCGACGTCCGGCTGGGCGCCGGCGACCCCTGGCCGGAGGCGGACGGCGGGACCCTCGCGGACCCCGCCCCGATGGCCCGCGTTCCCGCGCGCCGCGAGCCGGCGGAGCCCGTCAGGTCGGGACGCGCGAGCGGGCCGGGCGCATAGGGGGTGTCGCGATCCCGGCCTGATCGGCGAGACACCCCCTAGGGCACACTGCCGGTGTGGCGCCCGCCACCGGCTCTGGACGCGTGGCATCCGGCGTCGTAACGTCGGCGGCGCAGCGTAACTAACACCGCTAGTTTTAGCCTCGTCGCCCCGTGCCGCCCGGAGGTCCCGCCATGTCCGCACCCGCGAAGCTCCCGCCGTTCGACGCCGGGGACCCCCTCGGCCTGGACGACCTGCTCGGACCCGACGACCTCGCCGTCCGCGACACCGTCCGCACCTGGGCCGCCGACCGCGTCCTGCCGCACATCGCCGAGTGGTACGAGAAGGGTGAGCTGCCCGTCATCCGCGAGCTGGCCCGGGAGCTCGGCTCGATCGGCGCGCTCGGCATGTCGCTGGAGGGCTACGGTTGCGCGGGCGCGAGCGCCGTCCAGTACGGACTGGCCTGCCTCGAACTGGAGGCCGCCGACTCCGGCATCCGCTCCCTGGTCTCCGTCCAGGGCTCGCTCGCCATGTACGCGATCCACCGGTTCGGCTCCGAAGAGCAGAAGCGGCACTGGCTGCCGTCCATGGCGGCGGGGGAGACCATCGGCTGCTTCGGCCTCACCGAGCCGGACATCGGCTCCGACCCGGCCGCGATGCGCACGCACGCCAAGAAGGACGGCACCGACTGGATCCTCAACGGCCGCAAGATGTGGATCACCAACGGCTCGGTGGCCGGGGTCGCCGTCGTCTGGGCGCAGACCGACGAGGGCGTCCGCGGCTTCGCCGTACCGACGGACGCCCCCGGCTTCTCGGCCCCCGAGATCAAGCACAAGTGGTCGCTGCGCGCCAGCGTCACCAGCGAACTCGTCCTGGACGACGTACGGCTGCCCGCCGACGCGGTGCTGCCCGGGGTCACCGGTCTCAAGGGGCCGCTCAGCTGCCTGAGCCACGCCCGCTACGGAATCGTCTGGGGCGCCATGGGCGCCGCGCGCTCCTCGTTCGAGGCGGCCCTGGCGTACGCGAGGACGCGCGAGCAGTTCGGCAGGCCCATCGGCGGCTTCCAGCTCACCCAGGCCAAGCTCGCCGACATGGCGCTGGAGCTGCACAAGGGCATCCTGCTCGCCCACCACCTCGGGCGGCGGCTCGACGCCGGCAGGCTCCGCCCCGAGCAGGTCAGCTTCGGCAAGCTCAACAACGTGCGCGAGGCCATCGAGATCTGCCGCACCTCGCGGACGATCCTCGGCGCCAACGGGATCTCGCTCGAATACCCCGTCATGCGGCACGCCACCAACCTGGAATCGGTGCTCACCTACGAGGGCACCGTGGAAATGCACCAGCTCGTGCTGGGCAAGGCGCTCACCGGTCTCGACGCGTTCCGGTAAGCGGCCCTGCCCGTCAGCTCTGGTTGAAAAAACCGTCCTGGGTGTGCGTCCCGGGCTCTCCGTTGACGATCTGCGTGTCCGCGGGCGTCAGCAGGAAGACCCGGGTCGCCACGCGCTCGATCGACCCGCGCAGACCGAAGGTCAGGCCGGCCGCGAAGTCGACCACGCGCTTGGCGTCGGCGGGCTCCATGGAGGTGAGGTTCATGATGACCGGGACGCCGTCCCGGAAGAGCTCGCCGATGCTGCGGGCGTCCCGGAAGCCGTCCGGGGACACCGTGGCGATGCGGCGGCCCTCCTCCTGGGCGGTCTCGGAGGCGACCCGCACCCGCGGGTCGGTCACCCAGGAGTCGCTGCTGCGGTCACCCTCGGCGTACTCGTCGTCGTAGTAGCGCTCGTCGTTGTCCTCGACGAGGCCGAGCCATGCACTCGCCTTGCGCACCGATCCCATGGACGCCTCCTTTCGCGCGGTCACTTGTGGTTCCGCTATCCCTATGGTCGTCCATCATGCGGATCGCGCGCCAAGTGGACAGTCACCGCGCGAGCGATTCGTGACGCTACTGGTGCAGAAGATGTGGCGATTCGTCAAGGTTCCCCGGGTGTACGGCCCCTGAGAAAGGGGCGGCGGAACGTAAATACGACGTTCGGGCCGTACGGGTGAGCGTGCGGACGTACGGGTGAACGAACCGGGCTCGGTACGATGCCCGCCGCACTTCGCACACCTCACGGGGGAACACCATGTTCGGGATCGTCAGACCGTGCACCCACCGGCTCAGCGACGGGCTGAAGACCGAGTGGATGGCCCATCTCTGCGGGCTCTGCCTGGCACTTCGGGCCGACCACGGGCAGTTCGCGCGGGTCGCCACCAACTACGACGGCCTCATCGTCTCCGTCCTGACGGAGGCTCAGACGCAGCGCTCCGCCGACGCGCGGCGCACCGCCGGGCCGTGCCCGCTGCGCGCCATGCGCACGGCACCCGTCGCGCGGGGCGAGGGGGCGCGGCTCGCCGCCGCCGTCTCCCTGGTGCTGGCCTCGGCCAAGGTACGGGACCATGTCGCCGACCGGGACGGGCTGCTGGCGCGCCGTCCGATGGCCGCCGCCGCCCGCCGGGTCGCGCTCGGCTGGGACAGGGCGGGCGCCCGGGCCGGCCGCGAGCTGGGCTTCGACACGGCCGTCCTGGTCGACGCGGTGGACCGGCAGACCGGCATCGAGTCGCTGGCCGGTCCCGGAACATCCCTGCTGACGGTCACCGAGCCGACCGAGACGGCCACCGCGGCGGCCTTCGCGCACACCGCGGTCCTGGCCGGCAAGCCGCAGAACGTGGCCCCCCTGGCCGAGGCGGGCCGGCTCTTCGGGCGCCTGGCGCACCTGCTGGACGCCGTGGAGGACCGGGAGGCCGACGCGGCCTCGGGCGCCTGGAACCCGCTCACCGCGACCGGGACGCCGCTCGCCGAGGCGCGGCGGCTCGCGGACGACGCGCTGCACGGCATCCGGCTCGCGCTGCGCGACGCGGACTTCGTGGACGACAAGCTGCTGCACGTCCTGCTCGCGCACGAGCTGCGGCAGTCCGTGGACCGGGCGTTCGGCACGACGAGCTGCTCGCACCAGGGGTACGGCGGTAACCCCCCGCACCAGGGCGGCGCCCCGGGGCCGTACGGCGGCCAGAACCCGTACGGCGGCCAGGGCCCCTACGGGGGCCAGAACCCGTACGGCGGTCAGAACCCCTACGGCGCGCAGCCCGGCGGCCCGCACGGCCACGGGGGACCCGGAGGCCCCGGCGGCGGTCACGGCGGCCACGGCGGCGGTTACGGCGGCGGGATGCCGCCCTTCGGCGGGCCCGGGGACGGCGGGCCGTCGCGCCCCAAGCCCCGCGGCCTCCTGGCCGGCTGCGCCGCCTTCACCTGGCTCTTCTGCACCTGCCAGATGTGCTGCGCCAAGGAGTACGAGGGGCCCTGGTCCCGCAAGAAGCGCGAGGGCTGCTGCCGCGACTGCGACTGCAACCCCGGCGGCTGCGACTGCTGCTGCCCCTGTGACGGCTGCTGACGGTCCGTAAGGGACGCCGGGTGCACCCCTCCAGGCTCAGGCATCACCCGGAGGGGCGAATTCCGGACGCCCCGGACGTCTGCCAGGACGAGGACGGCGGCCCCCGCCGCCGCGCGCGCCGACGGCGGCGGGGGAGCGGCGGCCGCGGTCCGGCGAGGCGGCGGCGGGCCGGGTCGCGGCCTCGGCCCCCGCGCCGAGCTGCCGTTCGTCCGCCGGTGCACACGCCCGCCCGCCCGGTGCACACGCCCGCCCGCCCGGCGTCCGGGGGCGGGCGGGCCCCGCCGTCCGCCTCGCCACGCCCCCGGTACGGCACGGCCGAAACACACCCTTGTGCCGGTGGTTGACCATGCGAATACTCCCCCAAGCAGCGCTTGTCAGGAGCACGGCGTGTCCGGAACCCGGACACCACCGGAAAGGGTGAGTGAACCGAAGGCGCACGCCATGGCGTCCCGGAGGTGACCGAGCCCGAGACGGAGTCTGACTGCGCCTCACGGGCCCGACCCCCCACGGCGGGCCCCCGATTCCCCTCTGGAGGAACGACAAGTGAGGATCAAGCGCACCACCCCCCGCAGCGGCATAGCCAGACGCCCCCGTCTGCTCGCCGTCGCCACCGGTCTCGCCGCCGCCGCCACCCTCGCGGTCCCCGCCGCGAACGCCGAATCCGCGCAGTCCTTCAGCGCCGCCGAGCTGTCCGCCGCCGGCTCGGCCGTCCTGGCGGCCGACGTACCGGGCACCGCATGGCACGTCGACCAGGCCACCGACAAACTGGTCGTCACCGTCGACTCGACCGTGTCACCGGCCGAGATCGCCAGGATCAAGCGCCAGGCCGGGGCCAACGCCGGTGCCCTGAAGATCGAGCGCACGCCCGGCAGGTTCACCAAGCTGATCTCCGGCGGCGACGCCATCTACGCCAGCAGCTGGCGCTGCTCGCTCGGCTTCAACGTCCGCGACGGCGCGGGCGCCTACTACTTCCTGACCGCCGGTCACTGCACCGACGGTGCGGGCACCTGGTACTCCAACTCCGGTCGCACCACGGTCCTCGGCTCGACCTCCGGGTCCAGCTTCCCCACCAACGACTACGGGATCGTCCGCTACACCAATAGCACCGTCACCAAGTCCGGCACCGTCGGCAGCGTCGACATCACCAGCGCCGCCAACGCCACCGTCGGCATGTCGGTGACCCGACGCGGCTCCACGACCGGCACCCACAGCGGGTCCGTCACCGGCCTGAACGCCACGGTCAACTACGGCGGCGGCGACATCGTCTACGGCATGATCCGCACGAACGTGTGCGCCGAGCCCGGCGACAGCGGTGGCCCGCTCTACTCCGGCAGCCGCGCCATCGGTCTCACCTCCGGCGGCAGCGGCAACTGCTCCTCCGGCGGGACGACCTTCTTCCAGCCGGTCACCGAGGCCCTGAGCGCCTACGGCGTCAGCGTCTACTGACCGTCCTCCACCCGGCACCACCCGGGCCCCCGGCCGGACGTCCCGGCCGGGGGCCCGGCGCACTGCCCGGAAGCGCCCGCATTTGAGAGGATGTGACGGCGCTCGGCCAGAGGCCGACTTCGGGAAGCGGGGGCGGATGAAGCGCATCGGAGTGACCGGTCACAGGGACATCCCCGAGGAGCTCGACGCCCACGTGCGTGCCGTCGTCCGCGCCGAGGTCGACGCCGCCGCCCGCCGCGCCGCCCGTGGCCCCGGCGGCCCGCTGGAGGCGCTGTCCAGCCTGGCGGCCGGGGCGGACCAGATCTTCGCCGGCATCGCCCTCGACTGCGGCGCCGAGCTGACCGTCGTCATCCCCAGCGGTGACTACGAGGACGGTTTCACCGACCCGGACGAGCTCGCCCGCTACCACTGCCTCCGCAAGCGCGCCACGCGCGAGGTCAGGATGGACTTCGCGCGCTCCACCGACGAGGCGTACTACGCGGCCGGCACCTACATCGCCGACCAGTGCGACCGGCTGATCGCCGTCTGGGACGGCCGCCCCGCCCGCGGCCTCGGCGGCACCGGCGACATCGTCCGCTACGCCCGCGCCCGCGGGAAGCCGGTCACCGTCGTCTGGCGCACGGGCGTCCAACGCGCCTGACTGGCCGGACGCCCGCCCACCGCCCCGCCGGACCGGGCGGCCCACCGCCCGGGGCCCATCAGGCGGCGCGCCGGACCCGGTGGCGCGTCGCCCGGCCCGGGCGTCAGCGGCGGTGCTGGACCAGCCAGTCGGTGTGCTGCGGCGAGACGACGCGCTCGGTCTCGTAGACCGCGGCCGCCCACCGGTCCTCGCCGATCACCGTCTCCATCGCCGTGTGCATCGCCGCCAGGTCCTCCTCCACCAGGGAGTGTGCCGCTATCAGCGGCTGGTGGCGGCGGATCTCGCTCCAGGCGACGCACGCGGCCGCCGCGGCCGACAGGAGTCCCGCCGGCACCGCCGAATCGCCCACCGAGAAGGTCCGCAGCACCCCCAGGAACAGGGCCAGGACCGTGAGCACCGAGATGGTCGCCGACCACAGCGTGGTGGCGCGCCGCGACATCACCGTCTTCCTGTGGTACCAGTTCCGCTGCTCGATCAGACGGTCCCTCACGTACGTTTCCTTGCGTACGCGGAAGGGCTTGTCGCGCAGCATCCGCATGGCCGGGGTGATGAGCTCCGTCCGGTCGTCGGCCGGTGCCGAGGCCCGCGGGTCGGCCCAGCCCACCTTCCGCAGTTCACCGAGCCCGGCCTCCAGCCGGGACAGGAACTCCCCGTCAGGATCGGGGAAATCGGCGTCGAAGGGCGCGCCGTGGACGGCGTACCGCCAGCACATCGACTTGATGAACTCGGCGGCGGATCGGTTCAGTTGCCATTGCGACGACGCGCGGCGCCGTGAGGCCCGTAATGTCGCCAGGAGTACGCCCGCGTACGCCAACGCGCTGAGCGCCGCCGCCAGTTGGAACGTACCCCCGACGCGCCAGCCGCCGGGCACCGCCGCCAGACAGGCGCCCAGGACCAGCAGCCAGAGCTGCGCGCGGGTGTCCTGCACCGCTTCGCGCTGCCGGGCGATGGCTGTCTCGTCCGCCCGGTGGAACAGTGCCGGCAGATCTGCGTTTCGGAAGACCATGCTGTGCAGTGGGCCCTGAAACCCGGTCATGCGCACCCCCGTCTGCGGTTTTGTCTTCACTCTTTCGGTGGAATGGCTTGTTCCGGGCCGGTCGGTGAATACTGGCGCAACGCTTTTGTTTCAACCCCTTGCGCTGATTTGCTGTAGGTGGGCATGAGAGTAAAGTCGTGCCGCCGACACTGCAACGGTGCGGTTATCCCCAACCGACCCACTCCCCTAGGACGGCCGTCGTGAGCTTTCCCACCGCAGTAACCTTCGCTGTCGCGAAGAAGAATCGTGTGCCGCTCGCCGAGATCGACGTACGCGGAGCGGCAGCCGCCAAGAAGCTCGGCCGGGTCCTGCCGTCCGTGAGCGACCGTACCGAGCGCGTCCCGACGTTCAACTCGGCGCTCTAAACTGGCGGAATGACTGGACCCCTGGTCCCATTCCGCGAGATCGTCCTGAAGGTCCACAGCAGGTGTGATCTTGCGTGTGACCACTGCTATATCTACGAACACGCTGATCAGAGCTGGCGTACCCGCCCCAAGGCAATCTCTGACCAGGCCATTTCCTGGACAGCTCTGCGACTGGCCGAGCATGCCAAGAAACATGCCCTGCCCTCCGTGTCAGTGATCCTGCACGGAGGGGAGCCTCTGCTGGCAGGGCCCGCGCGTCTGAGGCGCGTCTGTGAGGAACTGACCGCCGCCCTCGCCCCGGTCACCGACCTGGACCTCCGGATCCACACCAACGGCCTCCAGCTCAGCCCCCGCTACCTCGACCTCTTCGACGAGTACGGCGTGAAGGTGGGCATCTCCCTCGACGGTGACAAGGCGGCCAACGACCGCCACCGCCGCTTCGCCGACGGCCGCAGCAGCCACCCCCTCGTCCTCAGGGCCGTCGACCTGCTGCACCAGGACCGCTACCGCCACCTCGACCTCGGTCTGCTCTGCACCATCGACGTGGCCAACGATCCCGTCGCCGTGTACGACGCGCTCACCGCCCTCGCGCCGCCGCGCATCGACTTCCTGCTCCCGCACGCCACCTGGGAGCAGCCGCCGCCCCGCCCGGACGGCTCGCCCACCGCGTACGCCGAGTGGATCCTCGCCGTCTTCGACCGGTGGAACGACCGGGGCAGGCCCGTGCCCGTACGCCTCTTCGCCTCGATTCTGTCGACCCTCGGCGGGGGCCCGAGCCTCACCGAATCCCTGGGCCTGGCCCCCACCGACCTCGTGGTCGTCGAGACCGACGGCACCCTGGAGCAGGTCGACAGCCTGAAGAGCGCCTACGAGGGCGCCGCGGCCACCGGGTTCGACGTGTTCCGCAACACCCTCGACGAGGTCGCCGCCCACCCCGGCGTGCGCGTCCGCCAGCTCGGCCTCGCCGGCGTCGGCGCGACCTGCCGCCGCTGCCCCGTCGTCCGCTCCTGCGGCGGCGGCCTCTACACCCACCGCTACCGGGCGGACAACGGCTTCGACAACCCGTCCGTCTACTGCGCCGACCTCGAAGCGCTGGTCCGCGGCATCGAGGACCGCACCGCCGCCACCACCGCGGCGCCCGCCGTGGCCGACCCGGGCGCGCTCGTCGCCGAACAGCACGACCTGACCCGCGTCCTGCTCGCCGAACTGCACAGCGAGCTCGACGGGCGCGGCGGCGAGCCGTGGGCCGAGGCCTGGGAACGGGCCGGCGCCGTCGAGCGGTGCTCCGACGGGCTCGACGAGGTGCTCGCCCACCCCTACACGCGCGGCTGGCTCCTCGCCTGCCTGGACGCCCTCCGCGAGGAACGCCCCGGCGCGGCGGACCGGGCGGGGGAACTGGCGCGGTACGTGGCCGCCGCCGCCGTACGGGGGCGGGTCGACGTCCCGGTCCGGATCGCCCACCCGGGCGGCCCGCTGCACCTGCCCACCCTCGGGACGCTCGGCCCCCTGGCGGCCGGTGCCACCGAGGTGCGGGCGGCCGGCGGGGGGCTCGTGGTCCGGGCGGCCGGGGGCGGCGAACTGCGCGTCGAGCGACCGGGGGAGGAGGCGGCCGGCTGGCGGCCGGTGCGGCGGGGCCCGCACGGCGCGGCGCTCGACGACCTCGACCCCTACCGCGACGTCTTCGACGCCCCCGTCGCCGGCCGGCTCGCGCCCGGCGACGCGGCCGGGTGGGCCGGGCGGCTGGACGACGCCTGGGCGCTGCTGCGGGACGCCGTACCGGAACAGGCCGGGGAGGCCGCCGCGAGCCTGACCGTCCTGACGCCCGTCACCGGAACCGGCCCGTCCGTGGGCCGGCACGGCTACGGGGCCCTGGGCCTGCCGCTCGCGGCGGACGGCCCCGAGCTGGCGCGGGCCCTGCTGCGCGGCTTCCGGCGGGCCAAGCTGCGGGCGCTGCTCGACGTCACGGACCTCTACGCCCTGGACGGCGCCTGGCGGCACCCGGCGCCCTGGCGGGAGGAGCCCGTACCGGTCTCCGAACTGCTCGCCGGGGCCTACGAGCGGGCCGGCCTCCCGGCCTCCGGGGAAACCGGTGGCGATCATGCGGAAAGGGCCCTCGACCTGCTGGAAAACGCCGCGGAACTCACCGTGAGCGGCAAACTGCTGGTCACCGGTCTGCGCAAGGAACTGTGCCGATCAAGGGAACGGTCCGGCATGCTGTTGCAGGGATGACCGAAAAGCAACGGTGAATGACTGAACGTCATGGGGGTCGAGCAAAGCCTGCTCCGGAATGATTAATCAGCTCGTATCCTTCTCATCCCGGATGCGAGTGATCACATAGGACGGGGGTCGTGTGCAGGCGTCACCGCAAGCGCGAGCGGCGGACCATCGGCCGTACTTCTTCTTGAGTTACGCCCACACGCCGAGGTACGGATCCGGTGGCCCCGATCCCGACATGTGGGTCGAGCGGCTCTTCCGCGATCTGTGCGGCCATGTGATGGCCATGACGGATCTTCCCGCCGGATCCCCCGCCGGATTCATGGACCGGGAGATCCGCTCCGGCGAGGGCTGGTCGGAACGGCTGGGGGAAGTCCTGGCCACCTGCCGGGTCTTCGTCCCCCTGTTCTCACCCCGCTACTTCGCCAGCGAGATGTGCGGCAAGGAGTGGTACGCGTTCGCCACCCGGGCGATCTACCACCACGCCAAGCACAACAAGCCCGCCGAGGCGATCGTGCCCGCCCTGTGGGTACCCGTACCGCCCGAACAACTCCCCGGACCCGCCGAGCGACTGCAGTTCAACCACCGCGACTTCGGCGACCGCTACGTCACCGACGGACTCTACGGCCTGATCAAACTCCGCATATTCGCCGAGGAGTACGAACGGGCCGTGTACGAACTCGCCAAACGCATCGTCGCCGTCGCCGACAGCGCGGCCATCAGCCCCGGCAGACCCGTCGACTACCGCTCGGCACCCAGCGCCTTCGGCGCCCCCGGCCGCGGCCCCCGGCCCCTGCGGGTCACCGTCGCCGCCCCCAGCCGCCACGACCTCCCCGACGGCCGGGACCCCGACTACTACGGCGACATGCCGCTGGACTGGAACCCGTACCACCCCGACGCCGCCCGGCCGCTCGCCTACGTCACCGAGGACCTGGTCCGCTCGCTCAACTACCAGGCCACCGTCACGTCCTTCGACCACGACGCCGGCCCGCCCGACGCCAAGCAGCCCCCCAGCAGCCCCGAGATCCTGCTCCTCGACCGCTGGGCCCTGAAGGACGACGAACGCCGCGAACGGCTCGCCGCCTTCGACGCCGAACACCGCCCCTGGGTGAGCGTCGTCGTCCCCCGCAACCAGACCGACCACCAGAGCCGGGCGGTGGACGCCGAACTGAACCGGACGCTCGAGGAGACCATGCCCATCAAGATGGGCCAGGGCCGCGCCGCCAGCCGCGCCGCCGCCCGGGGGGTCCCCAGCATGGAGGCCTTCGGCCAGATCCTGCCCCAGGTGGTGGAGGCGGCCGCCCAGCAGTACCTGCGGCACGCCGCCGTCTACCCGCCCGCGGGCGGCCGGCACACCGAACGGCCCCGGCTGCGCGGCCCCATGGCGGGCGAACTGGGCACCACGCACTACATACCCGAGACACACGTCGCGCCCGATGCGGAGGACCTGGATGACAGCCAGTCGTGACGGACGCATCGTCACCTTCTACTCCTACAAGGGTGGTACGGGACGGACGATGGCCCTGGCCAACACGGCCTGGATTCTCGCCGCGAACGGCAAGCGGGTCCTGGCCGTCGACTGGGACCTGGAGGCCCCCGGCCTGCACCGCTTCTTCCACCCCTTCCTCGACCCGTCCACCCTCGGCGCCACCACCGGCGTCATCGACCTGATCACCGAGTACGCCTGGGCCGCCACAAGCCCCGTGCAGCGGCCCGACGACTGGCACCGCGACTACGCCCGCATCCAGCCGCACGCCGTCTCCCTCACCCCCGAGGCACTCGGCTGGGAGTTCCCCGACGGCGGCACCCTCGACTTCGTCTCCGCGGGCAAGCAGAACCGCGAGTACTCCGCCACCGTCTCCACCTTCGACTGGGACAACTTCTACGACCGGCTCGGCGGCGGCCACTTCTTCGACGCGCTGCGCGACGACATGAAGGCCAACTACGACTACGTCCTCATCGACAGCCGCACCGGCCTCAGCGACATCGCCGACATCTGCACCGTCCACCTGCCGGACGCCCTCGTCGACTGCTTCACCCTCAGCGACCAGTCCATGGACGGCGCCGCCGCCGTCGCCCGCCAGATCGACGAACGCTACGGCGGCCGGGGCATCCGCATCTTCCCCGTACCGATGCGGATCGACGAGGGCGAGAAGGAGAAGGCCGACGCGGGCCGGGCGCTGGCACGGCTGAAGTTCGACGGTTTCCCCAGCGGGATGGCCGGGGAGGAACTCGCCTCCTACTGGGGCGCCGTCGAAATCCCGTACCGCCCCTACTACGCCTACGAGGAGACCCTCGCCACCTTCGGCGACGACGCCGGCATCGCCAACTCGCTGCTCTCCGCCTTCGAACGGCTGACCACCGTCGTCACCGACGGGGACGTCACCGCCATGCCGGCGGTCGACGAGGAGGTACGGCTGCGGATCCGCGACGCCTTCACCCGCCGTCGCCCCGCCCTGCCCGCCGACCTGTTCCTGTCGTACGTCGCCGAGAACCGCATGTGGGCCGACTGGATCGAGTCCGTCCTCACCCGGGCCGGGTTCCGCGTCGTCCCCCGCGACGTGTCCGCCGACCCGGCGACCGGCGGCGCCGACGCCCTCCACGCCGCCGAGAACGCCGCCCGCACCGTCGTCCTGCTGTCCAGCGCCTACCTCAAATCGGCCCGCGCCGTCGAGGTGTGGGAGCGCGCCGCCGCCGAGGACCCCGGCGGCGGACGGCGCCACCTGCTGCCGCTGCGCGTCGGCGACGTCCGGCTCACCACCCCGTACATCGACCGCAACCCCGTCGACCTCTTCCGCCTCGACGAGGTCACCGCCACCGGCGCCCTGCTGCGCGCCCTGGACCGGCCGGTCAAGCTCAACGAGGGCGTGCCCCCCGGACCGCGCTTCCCCGGGACCGTGCCCAAGATCTGGAACGCCCCGCCCCGCAACCCCGGCTTCACCGGCCGCTCCGTCGTCCTCGAACGGATGCGTGACCAGCTCGGCGGAGGAATGGCCGTCGTCCTGCCCCAGCCGCAGACCCTCTACGGCCTCGGCGGCGTCGGCAAGACCCAGGTCGCCCTGGAGTACGTCCACCGCTTCATGGCCGACTACGACCTCGTGTGGTGGATGTCCGCCGAACAGACCGACGACGTCATCGCCGGACTCGCCGAACTCGCCGTCCGCCTCGGCGCCCAGGGCGGCGACGACATGGCCGCCGCCTCCCAGGAGGCCATCGACCTGCTGCGCCGCGGCGTGCCGACCAACCGCTGGCTCCTCGTCTTCGACAACGCCGACGACCCCGACGCGCTCAAGCGGTTCTTCCCCACCGGCGGGCACATCCTGGTGACCTCCAGGAACCAGACCTGGTCGCAGTACGGCGACGCCCTGCCCGTCGACGTCTTCCTGCGCGAGGAGTCCGTCGAACACCTCCGGCGCCGCGCCAAGGGCCTCGGCGCCGAGGACGCAGACAAGGTCGCCGAAGCGGTCGGGGACCTGCCGCTCGCCGTCGAACAGGCCGCCGCCTGGATCGCGGAGACGGCCACCCCGGTCGCCGCCTACCTGGAACAGCTCCAGGAAGCCGCCGCCCGCACCCTGGCGCTCAACCAGCCGGCCGGCTACCCCGAACCCGTCGCCGCCACCTGGAACGTCTCCATCGAACGGCTCAAGGAACGCTCACCGGCCGCCGTACGGCTGCTCCAGCTCTGCGCCTTCTTCGCGCCCGAGCCGATCCACGCCAACCTCCTGTACAGCAAGGAGATGATCGAGGCGCTCAAGCCCTACGACGCCTCCCTCCAGGAGAAGCTGGTCCTCGGCCGGGTCATCCGCGAGATCGGCCGGTTCGCCCTCGCCAAGGTCGACCAGGTGTCCAACTCGATCCAGGTGCACCGGCTGGTGCAGGCCGTCATCCGGGCGCAGCTCTCCGAACAGGAGCAGCGGGAAGCCCGCCACGCCGTCCACCGCATCCTCGCCGGCGCCCGGCCGGACGACGACGAACCCATCGACAACCCCGAGACCTGGCCCCGGTTCGCCACCATCTGGCCGCACCTGGGCACCTCCGAGGCCCGGTACTGCAAGGAACCCGAGACCCGCCGGCTGCTCATCGACCGCGTCCGCTACCTCTGGAAGCGCGGCGACTGGCAGACCGCCGGCTCGCTCGCCGAGGACCTGCGCAACGCCTGGCGCGACATGCTCGGCAACGACGACCTCCAGTACCTCTACCTGCGCTTCCACCTCTCCAACATCCTCCGCTCCCAGGGCCGGTACGTGGAGGCCAGGGAGCTCGACGAGGTCACCCTGGAGCGGCAGCGCGCCGTCCTCGGCCGCTCCCACCCTCACACGTACATGACCACCTCCAGCCTCGCCATGGACCTGGGCGCCCTCGGCCAGTACGGCAGGGCCATGGAACTGGCGACCGAGGCGCACGAGGGGTTCAGCCAGATCTTCCACGACTCCCACCCGCGCACCCTGGCCGCCGCCAACAACCTGGCGCTCAACCTGCGCATGGTCGGCCAGTACTCCCGGGCCCGCGAGATCGACCAGGACGTCTTCGACCGGCGCACCGAGGTGCTCGGCCCCGAGCACCCCTACACCCTCTCCTCGGCCACCTCGCTCGCCCGCGACCTGCGGGAGGTCGGACGGTACGAGGACTCCGTGACGCTGCTGGCGCGCACGTACGACAGGTACAAGGAGACCCTGGGCCGCACCTTCCCCGGCACCCTCGCCGCCGGCAAGAGCCTCGCCGTGTCGCTGCGGCGCGCGGGCAAACTGGAGGACGCGCGGCGGCTCACCACCGCCACCCGCAACCGGTACCGCGCCAAGTACACGTACGCGCACCCCGACTCCCTGGCCTGCGACCTGAACCTGGCGGCGGACCTGTTCGCCGCCGGGGAGCCGGTGGCCGCCCGGGACCTGGCCCAGGAGGTCGTCGACCAGTACCGCGAGGTGCCGGGGGAGCGGCACCCGTACACCCTCGCGGCCCTCAACAACCTGGGCATCTACCAGTGGGGCTGCGGGGCGCCGGAGAACGCCGAACAACTGCTCCAGGCCGCCCTCCGGGGCATGCGGGAGGTCCTGGGCGAACGGCACCCGCACGCCCTGTTCTGCACCGTGAACCTCGCCAACGCCAAGGCCGACCTGGGCGAGCTGGACGAGGCCCTGGCGATCGAACAGCGCACCGTGCGCGCCCTGCGCGAGGTCCTGGGCAGCCACCACCCGGAAGTGCTGGGCGTCGTCTCCAACCTGGCGGTCACCCTGGGCGCGCTGGGCCGCAAGGACGAGGCGGCCCTGCTCCGGACCGAGACCGGCGACGAACTCGCCCGCCAACTGGGCGACGACCACGCCCTGACCCGCCTGGCACGGGACGAACGCCGCGTACACCGGGACCTGGAGCCGCTGGCTGTCTGAATTTCTCGGCTCGGTTCGCCTCCGGGGCGCTTGAGTCGGTGTCGACGGTCGATCGTGCTCGGCCCCTCGTCCCTCGGGGCCTCCGCGCGTTCTCCCTTTCGGCACCCGCCGCGCCCCTTCGGCTCGCTCGCCCCTTTTTCCGGGCTCGGTTCGCCTCCGGGGCGCTCGAGCGTGTGCCGACGGTCGATCGTGCTCGGCCCCTCGTTCCTCGGGGCCTCCGCGCGTTCTCCCTTTCGGCACCCGCCGCGCCCCTTCGGCTCACTCGCGCGTGTCCAGCAGCCAGGTCAGGACGCGGGGGAGGGCGTGCAGGGCGTCGAAGTGGGCGGCGGCGGGTTCGAGGACGGCGGTGGCGCCGGGGATGCGTTCGGCGAGCCAGCGGGAGTGGCCGACCGGTGAGAAGACGTCCTGCTCGCCGTGCCAGAGCAGCACCTCGCCGGGGATGTCGGCCGGGTCGAAGCCCCAGGGGCTGCAGAAGGCCAGCGCGTCGTCGATCCAGCCGTACGCCGAGGTGCGCAGCGCCTCCTGGTAGTTGCGCAGCAGCATCGACCGTACGCCCGCGTCCGAGACGACCAGGCGGTCCGAGGCGGTCAGCTCCCGCCGCAGGTCGTCCAGGAGCCGGACCGGGTCCTGGCGGATCGCGTCGGCGCGGGGGGTGAGACGGGCGGCGACGCCGTCGGGGTCGAGGGTCGCGTGGGTGTACTCCGTGACGTTCGACGCGGCCATGCCCTCGAACCAGTCCAGCCCGTCCGCGTCCCGGGGCGCCAGCGTCACCAGCGCGGCGGTACGGGTCACCCGGTGCGGCAGCAGGGCCGCGCAGGCCAGCGCGTGCGGGGCGCCGCCGGAGCGGCCCACCACCGCGAACCGCTCCAGGCCGAGCGCGTCCGCGATGTCCGCCACGTCCGAGGCCACGTCCGCGACGCTGCGCCCCGCCAGCCGGTCCGAACCGCCGTAGCCGGGACGGTCGTACGCGATCAGTTGCATGCCGCGCTGGTAGAGCACCATGCCCCGCGGGGCCGGTCCCAGTCTGCTGCCGGGCGTGCCGTGCAGCAGGAAGACCGGACGGCCCTGCGGGTCCCCCAGGCGTTCCACCATCAGATGCCGGCCGTCCGTCGCGCGCACCCGACGTCGCAAGCCCCCCGCCTCCTTCTCCGTCCCCGGAACCTTTGATGATTCCCCATCAGGGTGCCTGTGCGGAGGGCCTTTGTCGCCTGTCGTGACACGCTCGGTGTTCGCAAACGGAACCGGCCGTGATGCCGGGAGTGATGGGTGTGCCGGGGGCGCGGAGTGAAGGTCGCGTGCGCGTCTGGAAGTCGGCCTTGTGTGCTACCGGCCGGTATCGGGATAGTGAGTTGACCATCCTCCGTGTCAGGGCACCCCACTTGTCCCGGCACGGCCCCCCACAGGAGAGGTCGACGTTGTGAAGCACCGACGCATACCCACGAGGCGTGCGGCGATCGCCGGCGGAGCCGCTGCGGCTCTGCTCGGAGCCGGACTCACCTTCCAGACTGCGAACGCCAGCGAGGACGCACCGCGGCCCGCCGTGAAGACGCTGTCGGCCCCCGCGGCGGGGAACCTCGCCGCGGCGCTCGACAGGACGCTCGGCGGTGACGCGGCGGGCGCGTACTACGACGCCGAGGCCAAGGCCCTGGTCGTCAACGTGGTGGACGAGGCCGCGGCCCGGTCCGTGCGCGAGGCCGGCGGCAGGGCGAGACTCGTCGAGCACACGCTGGCCGAGCTGACGAGCGCCCGGCAGACGCTGAAGAGCCGCGCGACGATACCCGGCACGTCCTGGGCCGTCGACCCGGTGAGCAACAAGGTCGTCGTCACGGCCGACCGCACGGTCAAGGGCGCCGACTGGAAGAAGCTCGACCAGGTCGTGAAGGGCCTCGGCTCCAGGGCCGAACTGAAGCGCACGGCCGGGGAGTTCACACCGTTCCTCGCGGGCGGCGACGCCATCCACTCCGGCGGCGGGCGCTGCTCGCTCGGGTTCAACGTGGTCAAGGACGGGGCGCCGCACTTCATCACGGCCGGCCACTGCGGCGAGTCGGGCAGCGAGTGGTCGGACGCGCGGGGCGGGGCGGCGATCGGCACCATGGTCGACTCGCAGTTCCCCGGCAACGACTTCGCGCTGGTCAAGTACGCCGGTGACACCGCGCACCCGAGCGAGGTGAACCTCTACGACGGGAGCGCGCAGGCGATCACCAAGGCGGCCGAGGCGACCGTCGGGATGAAGGTGACCCGCAGCGGCTCGACCACCCAGGTCCACCAGGGCGAGGTCACCGGCCTGAACGCCACCGTGAACTACGGCAGTGGCCAGGTCGTCGAGGGTCTCATCCAGACCAACGTCTGCGCCGAGCCCGGCGACAGCGGCGGCTCGCTCTTCTCGGGCGACGCCGCGGTCGGGCTCACCTCGGGCGGCAGCGGTGACTGCGCCTCGGGCGGTGAGACGTTCTTCCAGCCCGTGACGGAGGCGCTGAGCACCCTCGGCGCGCAGATCGGCTGACATCGGGCGTACCGCACGACAGGGCCCCGGACCCCGGCGACAGCCGGCGGCCCGGGGCCCTTGCCATGTCCTGGACCCTCGCCCCGTCCTGTGTACCCTGCCCGTCCCGGGGCCCTCGCCTCACACGGGGTCCGCGCCGACCGCTTTGCCGTCCTCCCGCCCGTCCCGTCGGCGGACCGCGGACATCACCAGGGTGAGCACGGTGCCGATGACCGCCCAGATCGCGAGGACCTGCATCGCGCCGGAGATCGCGTTGCCCTTGAAGTACGCGATCGAGCGGGCCGCCCAGGTGCCCGCGCCCGGCGGCAGGGCCGGGCCGATCGTCCGCCAGAAGTCGGGCAGCATCGGGCCGGGGAAGGCCCCGCCCGCGCTCGGGTTGCCCGCGATCACGATGAGCAGCACCGCAAGCCCGATGCCCACGATGCCGGTGAGCGCCTGGAGCGCCAGCGTGACCGCGCCGACCGCGAAGACCACCAGGGTGCCCAGGCCCCACAGGGCGAGGACGCTGCCGGGCAGGGCGCCGAGGACCGGGCCGACGATCACCGCGCCGCCGATGCCGCCGAGGAGCGCGGAGAGCGCCAGGACGGCCAGCCGGATGACGGCGCGCTGCGGGTTGGCGGGCCGGGAGCCCGCGCTGATCGCCAGGATCGAGGCGAGCAGGTAGCCGCCCACGCACCACCCCACCGCCAGGTAGAACGCGGACAGCCCGTCGAAGTCCTCGGGGGAGGCGGGAGCCACGTCCACCGTCCGCACCGTACGGCGCTGCGGCTTCTCGACCGCCGTGATGATCGCGTCCAGGGTGGTGGAGAGGACGGTCCCGCCGCCGGAGGCGACCAGCAGGGTGTCGGTCGTGCCCGCCGGGTGGACGACCAGGGCGCCGTCGATCTCCCGCTCCATGATCTGCCGCCGCGCCTCCTCCCGGTCGGTGAGCACGCGGGGGTCGAGCGGGTCGCCGGGAAGCCGCGCCAGCCGTGCGGCGGCCTGGTCGGCGGCCGCCCCCGGTGCCACCACGCCGAAGGGCACGTCCTTGGGCTTCGGGTCGTGCAGCGCGCCCACGTAGGAGGCGATGAACAGGAGCTGGAGGGCGAGCACACCGATCACCAGCAACGCGGCGCGGGGCGTGACGGCGTTCTTGACTTCGGCGGCGAGCTTCATGTCCCCACGCTCCGGGGCCCGCCCCGTTCGCGCAGGTGGGGCGGGCCGAATGGCGGATTCCGGCTCCGCCGCCCCGCTCGTCGTACGAATGTTCGAAACTGGTCTATGGTGGATGTGGGGGAGGTGAGACCGGATTGATCCAGGAGGTGCGGGTGCCAGGGTTCACGCATCTGCACACCGTTTCGGGCTTCTCCCTGCGCTATGGGGCCTCACACCCGGAGCGGCTGGCGGCGCGCGCCGCCGAGCGCGGCATGGACGCCGTCGCCCTGACCGACCGCGACACCGTCGCCGGTGCGGTCCGCTTCGCCGCGGCCTGCGCCAAGGAGGGCGTCCGGCCGCTCTTCGGCACCGACCTCGCCGTCGACGACCCGGTGCGCGAGACCGCCCCGGGCGCCGGCACCGGGATCACCGAGCGGCGCCGCACCCCCGTGCGCGGCGGCGCCTTCGTCGACGAGTCCGCGCCCCGCGCGGTCTACCTGGCCCGCTCCCGGCAGGGCTGGGCCACCCTGTGCCGGCTGATCAGCGCCGCGCACACGGCCGAGGGCTCCCCGCTGCTCCCCTGGGCGGAGAACCACGGGGACGGGGTGACCGTGCTCCTCGGCCCCGACTCCGGGGTCGGCCGCGCCCTCGCCGCCGGACGCCCCGACCGCGCCGCCCGGCTCCTCGCCCCCTGGCGGGACGCCCACGGCGACGCCCTGCGGCTGGAGGTCGTCCACCACGGCCGCACCGGCACCGGCCCCGGCTCGATGCGGCACGCCGCCCGCACCCTGGGCTTCGCCGCCGAGCAGGGCGTACGCGCCGTGCTGACCAACGCCGTGCGGTACGCCGACCCCGGCCAGGGGCCGGTCGCCGACGTCCTCGACGCGGCCCGCCGCCTGGTGCCCATCGACCCCCGCAAAGGGCTCGACAGCGGTGAACGCTGGCTCAAGGACCCCGCCGCGATGGCGGCCACCGCCGAGCGCGTCGCCGAGGCCGCCGGGTTCCGCCGCGACACCGCGCACCGGCTCCTCGCCATGACCGAGGAGACCGCCGCCGCGTGCCTGGTCGACCCCGAGGACGACCTGGGCATCGGCAGCGTCCACTTCCCCGAGGCCCACCTGGTCGGCGCCGGCCGGCGCACCGCCGAGCGGGTGCTGCGCTCCCGCTGCGCCGCCGGCATGGTGCTGCGCGGCCACGACCGGAAGCGGGCGTACTGGAGCCGGCTGGAGGACGAGCTGCGCACCATCGAGCGGCTCGGCTTCGCCTCGTACTTCCTCACCGTCGCCCAGGTCGTCGACGACACCCGCGCCATGGGCATCCGCGTCGCCGCCCGCGGCTCCGGCGCCGGGTCCCTGGTCAACCACCTCCTCGGCATCGCCCACGCCGACCCCGTCGAGCAGGGGCTGCTGATGGAACGCTTCCTGTCGGTGCGCCGGCCGGTGCTGCCCGACATCGACATCGACGTGGAGTCCGCCCGCCGCCTGGAGGTCTACCGCGCGATCCTCGGCCGCTTCGGGCCCGAGCGCGTGGCCGCCGTCGCCATGCCCGAGACGTACCGGGTGCGCCACGCCGTGCGGGACGTGGGCGCCGCCCTGTCCATGGACCCGGCCGAGATCGACCGGATCGCCAAGGCCTTCCCGCACGTCCGCGCCCGGGACGCCCGCGCCGCGCTGGAGGAACTGCCCGAGCTGCGCGCGCTCGCGGGGGAGAAGGACAGGTACGGCAGGCTCTGGGAGCTGGTCGAGGCGCTGGACGCGCTGCCGCGCGGCGTCGCCATGCACCCGTGCGGGGTGCTGCTCTCGGACTCCTCGCTGCCGCTGCGTACGCCGGTGGTGCCGACCAGCGGCGAGAACTTCCCCATGTCCCAGTTCGACAAGGACGACGTGGAGGAGCTGGGGCTGCTCAAGCTCGACGTCCTCGGGGTGCGGATGCAGTCGGCGATGGCGCACGCGGTCGCCGAGCTCGAACGGGCGAGCGGCGAGGTCCTCGACATCGACGACCCCGCGCAGGTGCCGCCCGGCGACCCCGCCACGTACCGGCTGATCCAGTCCGCCGAGACGCTCGGCTGCTTCCAGATCGAGTCGCCGGGCCAGCGCGACCTGGTCGGGCGGCTCCAGCCGTCCACCTTCCACGACCTGGTCGTGGACATCTCCCTCTTCCGCCCCGGCCCGGTCGCCGCCGACATGGTGCGGCCGTTCATCGAGGCCCGGCACGGCCGGGCGCCGGTGCGCTACCCGCACCCCGACCTGGAGGACGCGCTGAGGGAGACGTACGGCGTGGTCGTCTTCCACGAGCAGATCATCAAGATCCTCGACATCATGACCGGCTGCGGGCGGGAGGAGGCCGACGCGGTACGGCGGGGCCTGTCCGACCCCGAGTCGCAGGGCCGCATCAAGGCCTGGTTCGCGCAGCACGCGCGGGCGAAGGGGTACGGGGACGACGTGGTCGCGCGGACCTGGGAGATCGTCGAGGCCTTCGGCAGCTACGGCTTCTGCAAGGCGCACGCGGTGGCCTTCGCCGTCCCCACGTACCAGTCGGCGTGGCTGAAGGCGCACCACCCGGCCGCCTTCTACGCCGGGTTGCTCACCCACGACCCCGGCATGTACCCCAAGCGGCTGCTGCTGGCGGACGCGCGGCGGCGCGGGGTGCCGGTGCTGCCGGTGGACGTGAACCGGTCGGCGGTCGCCCACCGGATCGAACTGGTGTCCGGTTCGCTGGGGAAGTGGGGACTGCGGCTGGCCCTCTCCGACGTCCACGGCATCAGCGAGGCCGAGGCCGCCCGGATCGAGGCCGGCCAGCCCTACGCCTCCCTGCTGGACTTCTGGGAACGGGCCCGCCCCAGCCGCCCCGTCGCCGAACGGCTCGCCCAGGTCGGCGCGCTCGACGCGTTCGGCGGCAACCGGCGAGACCTGCTGCTGCACCTCGCCGAACTCCACCGCGCCCAGCGGGGCGCCGGCTCGTACGGCGACCAGCTCCCGCTCGCCGGCGGCCGGGCCTCCGCCCCCATCGGACTGCCGGACCTCAACGAGGCCGAACGCCTCAGCGCCGAGCTGGGCGTGCTGTCCATGGACGCCTCGCGCAACCTGATGACCGACCACCACGCCTTCCTCGCCGAGCTCGGCGTGGTCTCCGCCCAGCGGCTCCGGGCCGCCCGCAACGGACAGACCGTGCTGGTGGCGGGAGCCAAGGCGGCCACCCAGACCCCGCCCATCCGGTCCGGCAAGCGGGTCATCTTCACCACGCTCGACGACGGGACCGGCCTGGTCGACCTGGCCTTCTTCGACGACAGCCACGAGCGGTGCGCCCACACCGTCTTCCACTCCTGGCTGCTGCTGGTGCGCGGGGTGGTCCAGCGCCGCGGCCCGCGCAGCTACAGCGTCGTCGCCTCGGCCGCCTGGGACCTCGCCGAACTGGTGGAACTCCGGCGCGAGGGCGGCCTGGACGCGGTGGCGGCGCGGCTGGCGGAGCCGGCGCCGGGCGGCGCCCCGCGGTCCTCCGACAGCGGCCGGCGCATCACCATGCCCACCGGCTACGAGATGAACCCCTGGGCGGACCTGCGCCCGGCGGGTGAGGGAACGGCAGTGCCCAGGAAGCTGTGGCACCAGAGCCAGGGGAGCGCGGGATGATCCTCTACGTACGATTCCGGCTGGAGCCGATGGACGAGGCCCTGCTCCCGCAACTGGTCGGAATGCTCGGCCAGTTCACCCCCGTCGTGGAGGCGGCCCCGCCCGACGCCGCGCTCGCCGACGTGCGCGGCGCCGTACGGTACTTCGGGCGCGGCCCCGCCGGACTGGCCGCCGTGATCCGGGTCAGGGCACTCGCCCTGTACGGCGTGGACTGCGCCATCGGAGCGGGCCCCAACCCGATGCTGGCCCGCATGGCCGCCCGGGACGCGGCGCCCGGGACGACCCTGGTGGTCGAGGACGCGGAGGCGTTCCTGCGGGACAAGCCGGTCGCCGCGCTGTACGGCGTCGGCCCCGCCACCGCCCGCACGCTCTGCTCCTACGGGCTCGACTCCGTCGGGCGGGTCGCCGCCGCGCCGCTCGCCGTCCTCCAGCGGATCGTGGGCGCGCGGGCGGGCCGCGAGCTGTGGGAGCGGGCGCGGGGCACCGACCGTACGGCGGTCGTCCCCAACGCCGCGTCCCGGTCGGTCGCCGCCGAACGGGCCTTCGACCGCGACGAGCTGGACCAGGACCGGCACCGGCGCGCCCTGCTGTCCCTCGCCGGGGAGCTGGGCGCGCGGATGCGGGGCGAGGAGCAGGTGTGCCGCTCGCTGACGCTGACCGTGCGGTACGCCGACCGGACGGCCACCACCCGGACCCGCACCCTGGGCGAACCGACCGCCCACACGGCCGCGCTCACCGCCGCCGCGTACGCGATGCACGGCGCGCTCGGGCTCCAGCGCGCCCGGGTACGGGCCGTCGGGCTGCGCGCCGAGGGCCTGATGCCCGCCGAGAAGGCCGCGCACCAGCTCTCCCTCGACCCGGGGGACGACAAGGCGCGGCGGATCGAGGCGGTGGCGGACCGGGCCCGCGCGAAGTTCGGACCGGGCGCGATCGTCCCGGGCTCGCTGGCGGCCTGACGGCCGAACGAACGGCGGTGCCGGTACGCGGAGCGGCCCCAAGCGGACGACCGCCCGGCCGCGGTGGTGTCCACACCACCACCGACCCGCGTCCCGCACCAAAGGGAAACAGTGCCGGCGATAGGTGACCGGCAGTAAACGCCGATGTCCTCCGTGACCGTGACCGGGCACTCGGTGCTCGAATCCGTACCGGAGTACGAGGTCCGCGAAGGCGTTGCCGGCAACTACTGCCGCACAACGCGCTGCCCCGCCAGGACATGCTGACGGGGCTTCACGTTTCTGATTGCGTGGGCTCACGGGCCCCGGGCGGATTCACGGAACTGTATGAAGGTAGAGCCTCTGGTTAATCGCTTCCCGAAGGCTCTCCGGTCCAGCTAGGCGTTGCCCCGATGGCACTCACCAACCCGCCGGCCAACGCAAATGCCTGCTCTCTGAAGAAGCCGATTCTTTCATAGAACACCTCTTCGGAGGGCATCAATACTGGAGCGGAAACCAATGCCGCAAACAGCACGTGAATCTCATTGAGCTGGAACTCTGAATCTGCCCCAGCGGCCTTCTTCATTATCCGTGCAGCGCTTGCGCGATCGACACCGAGGCGCACAATCGAAGGGCTGTCCCCATCCGGACGATCCGCGTGGAACATCAGCGTCTCGCAAATCAACTGCTTCTGTACCGCAGTCAGCCGCAAGAGGACTCCACTGCGAGTCGCCGTGGCTGCAATCTTTACCCTCATGGCGTCACATACCTCCCACTTTCAAAGGCGCCCTGACTGTACCTGAAACCGTGGATGTTGCGGCTAGTTGTCACAATCAGCACACCTCGACTGGAGTCGTATGCCACACGAGATCCAGTCCTAGTATCCGTATGCGTCATCTTGCCTCGCCATGACGCAAAGTAGGAAGCCAACGCGTCAGGGTCATGTCCGATACCAGGAAGATCGTGATCTGCTGCAGTGGGGGTTCTGTCGTGCATCCTCTGCACCTGGTAATCGACGCCGTCGGCTATATCCGGGCCGTGCGCACCATCTATTCGGTCGTAGGTGTCGTCATCGAGCCCCCCATTGACGGGATCCCTGCCATTGCAGTTGTGAACGAGGACTGGTGTGGCCCCCGCCAGTACATAGTAAGTGTGCAGGTCATTGACGGTGAGGTTGTAGGCAGGAGCGAGTCCGGACCAGTGGCGAACATTGCCGACACGTGCCGACGCGCCATCAGAAGTACGTAGCACGTCCTGAGGAGTGAGATCCGCAGCGTTCTTCCAACGCTTGGCGTTGTCCGTCCAGAAGGGATGGTGGTCCGTTGTTGTGAGGGAACCACCGCCGGCGGTCTGGCTGAGGGTGATGTCAGTGAAGTCCCGATCGTCCGGCGTGTAGATGGTTGCATCGACGCGGCGGGGCCCTGTGGCTCCGCTTTCAGGGTTCGTGGCCAGGACGTAGTCACCGACGCTCACCTGTTCGATGGGGCGTATGGTGCGGTCGCCCATGAGCACGCGGGTGCCTGCCGGGAAGCTGTCCTTGCTCACCTTCCTGGCGCACTTGGCGGCTTCCCGTCCCGCCCTTGTGTTCTTGATGAGCTCTTCGAGCTTGTCGGCGGCCTTCTTGACCGCCTTGATCTTGCCTACTGGCAAGACACCCACGGCTGCCATGGTGCAGCCGCCCCAAGTAGGTTCTTTAATGCACCTTTCGATGTCGGCGGCACCGGAGAATTCCCATGCGCCCTTGCCGACGGCTGACACGACGTCGCGGAATTCGATGTCCTCGTAGGGACCGTTGCAGGTGGCAGGGTAGTAGTTGACTGCCCCCTCACGGTAGGTGCAGCGCGGTTGCTTCTTCTTCGCTTCCTGCTTAGCCTTCTCCCTTTGCGCTTCCTCGGCCAGGCGCTTGGCTTCGGCGATCTCTGCCTCGCGCTTGCGTTGGACCTCAAGCCAGGCCAGGGTCGCAGAGGCTTCGGCCTCGGCCTTGCTCTTGCCGGCCGCGACGGCTGAGGCGCGCGCCCGGGCAGCGGCGTCATCTGCCTTCCTGGCGGAATCGCGCGCGTAGCCGGCGGAGAACTCGGCCTGTGCGGCCATTGCTTCGGCGGCGTCCGCGTCGCGGTCGGCGGCGGCGGCCGCTTGGCGCGCGGTGGCTGCGGACTTACTGGCTGAGGCGGAGCTGGCCGCGGCGTCGTCGGCGGACTTCTTGGCGTCGGCGGCGTGGCCCTTCGCCAGAATCTCGGACTTCTTGGCCTCGGTGGCGGCGTTCTCCGCTTCGTCGGTGGCCCTGTTCGCCCTGGCCGCTGCTTCGGCGGCGCGCCAGCGGTTGATCTGGGCCTTGGCGGCGATGATCTCGCCTTCGGCCAGGATCCGTGCGATCTGTGCGCGGTGGTGGGCGGTGAGGGCGTCCTTGCGTGCGGCGGTGTACTGGCCGACGGTGACGAACTCGTGGAGGTCCTGCGAGGTGCCGGCGAGAGCCGCCAGGGCGGCAGCCTCGAGCTCGCTGTCGTCCTTCTTGATGAGCCTGCTGGCGATGACCTCCTCGTCGGTGATGCGGGCGGGGTACTGGCCGACTTCGAGGAAGGTGGCCAGAACCTTGCCCCTGCCATCGGCCAAGGCCTTCTCGGCGTCCTCCTTGACGCTGACTCCGCCGGTGCTGTGGATCCTGGAGACGGCGACGGCCAGGTCGTCCTCGCCGACGACGTACTGACCGGTCGTGTAGTAGTCGGCGATCTGCTGCGGGTTGCCCTTGAGCGCCTCGACCGCTCCCTGCCGGATCGAGGGGTGGGGGCTGTTCACGCTGAGCTGGAGGACCTTGTCCCGGGTCTCGTCCAGATTCGCCTTGTTCCATCCGCTGCGCAGGTATTCCAGGACGTCGGCGTCCGAGCCGCCGAGTGCGGCAGCGGCGGCCTGCTGGTGCCAGGGGCCGCGGAGCTTGAGGGCGTCCATGGCGAGCTTGCGGCCCTTGGCGGCGATGGCTGCGGTGTCCGCGTCAGGCTTGGCCGCCTCCGCGGCCAGGGCCTGGGCGGTGGTGTCGAGAGCGCGGGCGTCGCGGGCGACGGTCGCGGACGCCGAGATCAGCCGTTCGGTCTGGCTCTTCTCGCTACGGGCCTGCTCCAGAGCCGCGTCCTTGCGGATGGCCAAGTCCTGGGTCTCGACGTCGAGAGCGAGCTGGTGCACCTTCTTCGCGGACTTCACGGCGTTGCTCGCCGCGTCGGCTGCGACCTTCGCGGCAGTGGCCCACTTGCGCGCATCAGCCGCAGCGGTCGCGCTCTGGCCGGCGTACTTCACCGCCAGGTCGGCGGCCTCGGCGGCCTTCTCGGCGTGGTCGGCGGCGGAGTTCGCCGCGTCGCGGGCCTCAAGGGCCTGTTGCGCGGAGCGTCGGGCCAGGGCGGTGGCACTGTCCGCGGCGCGGTTGGCGACACCGGCGTGACGACGGGCCTCGGCCGCGGCGTTGCGCGTCGCGGCGGAGTGCACACCGGCCGCTTCGGCGTGCCGGTTGGCCTCCTCGGCCGAGCTCGCGGCCGCGTTGGCGTTGTCTCCGGCGCTCCGAGAGGCGTCCGCCGCGTTGATGGCGGCCAACGAAGCCGTACGGGCCTGCTCGGCCGCGGCGGCTGATGTGCGGGTCAGGAGCGCCGCGGCGCGGGCGTTGGCCGCGGCCTTCTTCGCGGTCTCCGCCTTGCTGGCGTTATCGGCCGCGGCGATCGCCGCGGTGTAGGCGTCGTTGGCCGCAGTGGCCGCTGCAGCCGCGGCATTGGCGGTCTGCGCCGCGCTGAGCGCCGCAGTGCGCGCGGCCCTGTTGGCGGCGCTGGCCGCACCGATCGCCGTCCGTGCTGCGGCAGCCGCCGCTCGCGCGGACGCGGCGGCCTGTTCGGCCTTGTACGCGGCGACACCGGCATCCTTGCCGGCCGCGGCGGTTTCCCGTGCCGCCTTCGCTGCGGCTTCCTTGGCGGCCTGGGAGGCGGCGACGGCTCGGGCGGATGCCGCTTCGGACTTCCGCGTGGCTTCCCCGGCCTGGATGCCGGCCTGCTTGGCCTGCTCCGTCAGCTGCGCGATCGTGGCGTGTTCCTGGTCGCGGTTGCGGGCGACGAACTGCCCGACCTCCAGGAACTCGACGATGTCGTCAGGCGTACCCCGCAGAGCGACCTTCGCGGCGGCCTGCATGTTCGGCCCGCCAACGCTGAACAGCTGGGTAACCCTGACCTCGTTGTCGACCTCCCTGGCTTCGTACTGGTCCGTCTCCAGGAACTTCGCGACAGCCTCGGGACCGGCCTTCAGAGCCGCCTCGCCGGCCTCCCGCACGCCGACGCCACCCACACTGATGACACGGGAAGCCTCGACTTCACGGTCCTCCTCCAGCGGCTTCTTCCATCCGCTGTACAGGAACGCACGCAGTTGCCTCGGGGTGCCCTTCAGTGCCTTCTTCGTGGCCTCCCGAACAGCCACCCCGCCAACGCTGAAGATGCGGGTGGCCTCGACGTAGTCATCGTCGTACTCGATCTCGGGCGCCTTGTCGAGGAATGCGCGAATGTCCTCGTCGGAACCCAACAGAGATCGCTCCGCGGCCTCCTTGATTCCCGAACCGCCGGTCTGCCAGTAGTCGACGACCAGGCTGCGATCGAAAGCGGCATCAGCCGGGTCGTCATCGGCGGACGCAGGTGCGCTTCCCAGTACGCCCACCAGCATGGCGATGGGTAGCGCGGCGCTGACGATGCCCCGCCACTGCCTTGCCGTTCTACCAGGCGGCCTTCCGGGTTCTCCCCTTCCGGGAAGGAATGTGTGTCGGTTCACTCGACCGACTCCCCCTCGTTTGATTCTCAACTAAATGACGCGCATGTCGAACCTTTGCCGGCGGATCGCCTCTTGAGGTGCGTCCACTGGCTGGTCACAAGGTCAACCGGGCTCATATGCAGGCCGGTTCGCGGGGGGAGTGTTGCAAGGCAGCGTCCACTCCGGCGACTTGCGTGTAGAGCACCATACATGTGTTCTACTTGTGTGTAACTTGTGCAGGCGAGTTCACGCCTGCTGTATCGAGCCTCAGGGGGAACTGTGGCGATATCCCGCGTTCGCATTGCTGCGTTGAGCGGTCTTATTGGCGTGTTTTCGGTGGTTGGCGGAATTTCGGCGTTCGGCGCCGTAAGCGCCGCGCCGCAGAAGGCGGAGCCGGCTGCGGCCGCTGACCTGCCGTGGGTGGTGGAGGACTTCTCGTATCCCGGCGCCGCTCAAATCGAGCAGAACCAGCAGATCATGCTGCGACGTGGTGACGGTCACATCACGCTGACCACCTGCGAGGGCACTCCGGACATCCTGGTCAAGTCGCGTACGGGGCAAAAGAGTTACTGCTTCGACGTCAATGCGGCGCGAGGCTATCTGGCCCTCGAACTGCCCGACGTCTTCGGTCTTTGGACTGAGGACCATCCGGTACAGGCGACTGTCACCGCCGACGGCAAGAAGACAACGGTCGAGGCGGCGGCCAATGGTTACAAGGCTCTGGGTGAGGGCGTCGACAAGGGGCCGCGCTCGGTACTCGTCGAACTTCGCGTCACCGGCTGATGGCGCCGACCGCAGTCACCGACCGTCCTACTCCAAGGAAGATTCCCACCGTGCTCCGTACACGCACGCGCCCCGTCGTACTCGCCATGGCCTTGGCCGCTGCCGGGACCTCGACCATGCTCACCGGCACCCCTGCCCTGGCAGCCACTGGTGCCGACGCTTCCCTCGGTGCCAAGGCATCCGTCGCCCGTCTCCACATCGGCGAAGGCGACACCGCCCGTTCCTGCTCCGGCACCCTGGTCGACAGTCAGTGGGTGCTGACCGCCGCGGCGTGCTTCGCCACAGACCTCAAGGCCCCCACGAACGTCGCGCCGGGCAAGCCGGCCCTCAAGACCACCGCGACGGTTGGGCGCGGCTCCCTCACCGGGTCGGGCGGGCACGCGGCCGAGGTCGTCGAGCTGGTTCCGTCACCCAGTCGCGATCTGGTCATGGCGCGCCTGGCGACGCCGGCCACCGGCATGGCGCCGGTCGGGCTGGCCGCCTCCCCGGCCGGAGAGGGGGACGTTGTCCAGGCGGTCGGGTTCGGCCGGACCAGGACCGAATGGGTGCCCGGCACGGCCCACACCGCGTCGATGAAGACCGGCACCGTGTCGGACACGGAGCTCACCCTGACCGGCGTCACCGGGAACGACGCCCTGTGCAAGGGAGATACCGGTGCCCCGCTGCTGCGGGAGGCCGAGGGCCGTGTGGAGCTGGTGGGTGTGGCCACCCGGTCGCGTCAGGGCGGGTGTGTGGGGGAGACCGAGACCCGCACCGACGCTGTTGCCACGCGTACGGACGATGTGGCCGACTGGGTCGCCACCACGGTAGGACGGTCATGGTCGCAGCTGATGACAGCCACCGACTTCAACGGTGACGGCAAGGCCGATCTGCTCACGATCGATGCCGCCGACGACTACCTCTACGTCCAGCCGGGGGATGGCAAGGGCAAGTTCGGTAATCGTGTCAAGGTCAGCGAGGGCAAGTGGAGCGGTATGCGCCTGCTGGCCGCCACGGACTTCACCGGTGACGGCAAGGCCGACATCCTCGCCGCCCACGCCAACGGCAATCTCTACCTGTATTCGGGCAACGGTAAGAACGGGGTGACCGGGTCCTCCGTGGCCGGAAGTGGCTGGGGCGGCATCCGTCTGCTCGCCGCCGCCGACTTCAACGGCGACAACAAGGGCGACCTGACCGCCATTCACACCAACGGCCACCTCTTCTTCTACGCGGGCAACGGGAAGAACTTCGCCGCAGGGGTCGTGGCCAGTTCCGGTTGGTCCAACATGCGCGTGCTGGTCGCCGGAGACTTCAACAACGACGCCCGGGCCGACATCTACGCCGTGCACAACAGCGGCGCCCTGTACATGTACGCGGGCAAGGGTGACGGCACCTTCCACGGGGCGAAGAAGAACGGCGACGGCTGGCAGAACATGCGCCTGGTCTCCGCCGCCGACTTCAACGGCGACAAGAAGGGCGACCTGATCGCCCTCCACACCAATGGCAGCATCTACGCCTACCCCGGCAACGGCAACAGCGGCTTCACCGCCCCCGTCGTCACCCCGGGACCGGTCCACTACACCAACCTGATCCGCAACGGCACCTTCAGCGCCAACGTCGACGAGTGGTGGGCCGCCGAACGCGCCTCCGTCGTCCACGCCGACGGCACGCTGCTCGCCACCGTCGAGGCGGACACCACCGCCTCCTGGGAAGCCATCGCCGGACAGAACGGTCTCGCCCTCCGCAAGGGGGCGACGTACACCCTGACGTTCGACGCCAAGGCATCGGCCGCCGCCCGGATCCGAGCCATCGTCCAGCTCGGCGAAGAGCCCTACACCTCCACCCTGGACCAGGTCGTCGACCTCGGCACCGGCCTCAAGCGGTACACCTACACCTTCACCTCCACCATCGACACCACCACCGGGTCCCTCAACTTCGAGATCGGCGGCAACCCCGCCAAAACCGCCATCACCCTCGACAACGTCTCTCTCACCACCGCGAGCTGAGGCTCAGTGACCCCCGGCGCCACCGCGGGAGGTACCCGCTGACGGCGCCGGGGCCGTCGGAGCAGCCGCGGCCAGCTAGTCCGCCAGGCCGGTCTTCGCCAGGTAGCGGTCGAGGTGGGCGGGGTCCTGGGTGGCCAGGCCGATGTGGCCGTCGGGGCGGACCAGGAACAGTCCCGCGCCCAGCTCCTCCGCCAGGGCGCCGCCGGCCACCCGGTGCGTGACGACGGCCGGCGGTACCCGGGGTGGTGTGCGGTCCACCACGAGCAGGGTGAAGTGCGGGCCCCGCAGCAGCTCGAAGAGCCGCCGCGTACCGCCGCCCTCCGTGGAGCACGGCAGGTCGGGGGCGCGGTCGCCCGCCTGGACGGCCGTGCCGGGGAGCCGTTCGCGGGTCTCGGTGCTCAGGGCGCTGTCCCGGTAGTGGACCGACAGCAGGTGGGTGGTCCGGCCCCGGTGCCGTGCCTGCTCGTCACCCCCGTCCGGGCTGCGGCCCGCCCGGTAGAGCCGGGAGCTGAGCTCCAGGACGTGCGCGGCGGCGGGCCGGCGCTCTGCCTCGTAACTGTCCAGCAACGCGTCCGGGGCGTGGTGGCGCAGCACCTGTCCCAGCTTCCAGCCCAGGTTGTAGGCGTCCTGGACACCGATGTTCAGCCCCTGCCCGCCGCCCGGCGGGTGGGCGTGCGCGGCGTCGCCCGCGAGGAACACCCGCCCGTCCCGGAAACGCTCGGCCAGCGCGGTACGGGGCCGGTAGTACGAGTGCCACAGCACGTCGGTGACCGCGTCGGCGGGCAGGTGCGTGCGGGTGGCGACCAGCTCCCGTACCGCGTCCTCGGTGAGCTCCCGTTCCTCGCCGTCCGCGCGGGCGTTGAGCTGGAACGCGTCCATGCCGGGCAGCGGGCACAGCAGCAGGCCCGCGTCCCCGCCGCCCGGGCCGTCCGGCCAGATGTGCCAGTGGTCCTGGTCCAGGCCCCGGACGCGCACGTCCGCCACCACGGCCGGGCGCAGCCCGCCCTCCTCGCCCTTCATCGCGACGCCCAGCGCCTCCCGCACGGTGCTGCGCCCGCCGTCGCACCCGACCAGGTACGGCACGGTCAGTGTCCGGCGGCCGCCGTCGGCGTGCTCCAGCTCGGCCAGCACGTGCCGCTCCGCCTGGTGCAGGGTCGTCAGCCGGGTTCCGTACTCCACCGTCCCGCCCAGGGCCAGGAACCGGTCGCGGAGGATCTCCTGGGTACGCCACTGCGGGACCAGCCACGGCTCGGGATACCCCGACACCGGCGCCCCGGGGTCACGTTCGAGGAGCCGCCAGGTGCCCTCCCGGCGGCCGTCCCGCCAGGTCTGCATGGGCGGGAACGGGCCGCCGGCCGACCGGAGCTCCGCCATGACCCCGAGGTCGTCCAGCACTTCCTGGGTGCGGGGCTGGAGGCTCTTGCCCCGGGAGCCCCCGAAGAGCCGTTCGCCCGCCTCGACGACATGCGTACGGACGCCCCGGCGGGCCAGGTCGCAGGCGAGGGTGAGCCCGGTCGGGCCGGCGCCGACGACCAGGACGTCCACGGCGCCGTGCACCGGTGCCCCTCGGCGCGGTGCGGCGGTGTGCGGGTCGGTGGGCATCTCTCACCGCTTTCTGCCGTGCGGGCACGGCCTGGGAGTGCACGGAACGGTTGTCTGCCGGAAGATGCGGCATATGTGGAATATGCCCCTGAAGCAGTCACCCGCGTCGAGTGGCCGGCCACATCCGCCCACATGGCCGGACGCCGTCGGCTGTCCCTTCGACTTCAGCGAGGCCCTCGATTTCGACCCGGTGCTCGCTGACCTCATGGCCAGGGGGCCGGTGAGCCGCGTCCGGCTGCCCTACGGCGACGCCGACGCCTGGCTGGTGACCAGCTTCGACGGGGTACGGCGGGTGACCACCGACCCCCGGTTCAGCCGCGCGGCCATCGTCGGCCGGGACTATCCGCGGCTGACGCCGGAGCCCATCGTGTCGCCGGAGTCGGTCAACGTGCTGGACCCGCCGCACAGCGGCCGCCTGCGCCGCGTCGCCGCGCGGGCGTTCACCAAGCGGAACGTCGAGCGCATGCGGCCGGCCATCGAGCGGGTGGCCCACCGGCTGCTGGACGGGATGGCCGAGCACGGCCCGCCGGCCGACCTGGCCCACCACCTCTCCACCCGGCTGCCGCACCACACCATCTGCGAGCTGCTCGGCGTGGCCCCGGCCGACCGGCCGCTGCTGCTGCGCCGGACGCACGAGATGCTGGCCACCGCCCCGGAGGCCCGGCGGACGGCGGCGGACGCCAAGCGGTTCCTGCGCGACCACTTCACCGACCTGGTGGCCCGGCGGCGGAGGGCCCCGGGGGACGACCTCATCAGCGCCATGGCGACCGCGCACGCCGGTGACGGTGAACGGCCCCTGGACGACCGCGAACTGGCGGTCCTGGCGGTGACCCTGATCCTGAGCGGCAACGACACGGCCACCTGCCAGATCAGCAACATCGTCTACACCCTGCTCACCCGCCCCGGCCGGTGGGAGGAGCTGGTGCGCGACCCCGCGCGGCTGCCCGGGACGCTGGACGAGCTGCTGCGTCTCATCCCGTTCCGCAAGGGCGTCGGCATCCCGCGCGTCGCGCTGGAGGACGTGGAGGTGGAGGGCGTCCTCATCCGCGCGGGCGACTTCGTCCATGTGTCGTACCTCGCGGCCAACCGGGACCCCTCGGTGTTCCGCGACCCCCATGAGCTGGACCCGGACCGGCCGGCCCACCCCCACATGACCTTCGGCTGGGGCGGCCACCACTGCGTGGCCGCGCCCCTGGCGCTGGCGGAGCTGCGGGTGGCGGTCGGGGCCCTGGCCGAACGGTTCCCCCGACTGCGGCTCGCGGTCCCGGCGCGACAGGTGCGGTGGGACACGGAGACGATCCGGCGCTTCCCGCTGCGGCTGCCGGTGAGGTGGTAGGACGTCAGTTTTTACCGACGCGTAACTTCCTTGTTGCCGCTACCCGTGCGTAGCTTGGCATGAGCACGGCATAACTGCCGTGCCTCCCCACCAGTGGTCCGGGCCACAGGGCGTACCGCCATCGCCCCATCCCCATTCCTTGAGCCGCGAGGAGACCACTCGATGCTGCCCTCACGCCCGCCCTTCCGCAGACACGCCCGCGCCGCCACCCGCACCCCCTCACCCGGGTCCGCCCGCACCCCGTCACGCGGCACCTCGCGCCTGCGCCGCGCGCTCAGGGCCTCCGCCGTCCTGCTGCTCGCCGTCGCCGCGACCCTCGCGCCCGCCTCCGCCGCCCAGGCCTCGGCCCCCAGCAGCGGCTGGAACGACTACACCTGCCGGCCGTCGGCCGCCCACCCCCGCCCGGTCGTCCTCGTCCACGGCACCTTCGGCAACTCCGTCGACAACTGGCTCTCCCTCGCCCCCTACCTGGTCCGGCGCGGCTACTGCGTCTTCTCCCTCGACTACGGCCAACTGCCGGGCGTGCCGTTCTTCCACGGCCTCGGCCCCATCGCCGCGTCCGCCGGACAGCTCGACACCTACGTCGACCAGGTCCTCGCCGCCACCGGCGCCGCCGAGGTGGACCTCGTCGGCCACTCCCAGGGCGGCATGATGCCGCGCCACTACCTCAAGTTCCTCGGCGGCGCCGACAAGGTGAACGCCCTGGTCGGCATCGCCCCCGACAACCACGGCACCACGCTCCTCGGCCTGGCCGAACTGCTGCCGTACTTCCCCGGCGCGGCCGACCTGCTGAGCGCCAAGACCCCCGGCCTCGCCGACCAGGTGGCCGGCTCCCCGTTCCTCCAGAAGCTCAACGAGGGCGGCGACACCGTGCCCGGCGTCCGCTACACCGTCATCGCCACCAAGTACGAGGAGGTCGTCACCCCGTACCGCTCCCAGTTCCTCGACGGGCCGGGCGTCCGCAACGTCCTGCTCCAGGACCTGTGCCCGCTGGACTTCTCCGAGCACGTGGCCATCGGCCTGCTCGACCGCATCGCGTACCACGAGGTCGTCAACGCCCTGGACCCGGCGCACGCGACGCCCACCACCTGCGCGTCCGTCGTCGGCTGACGCAACGACGCGAAGGGGCCCGTCCGGATCCGGACGGGCCCCTCCCGCATGCGACCGGTCGTCAGCGCGTGGACCTGCGGCGGGCGCTGCCGAACAGCACGGCGGCACCCACCGCGAGGACGGCCGCGCCACCGGCGGCCAGGTACGGGGTCGCACCGCTGCCGCCGGTCTCGGCGAGGTCGGCCCCGCTCGCGGCGGCGGCGACGGGCGAAGGGGTCCCGGCGCCCTGGGCCTGGAGCGTGCCGGCCTGCTCGGCCTGGGCGGTCGCGTCCGCCTGCTCGGGCCGCCCGGACTCCTGGGCGGTGGAGCCCGCCGGGCTCGCGGGCGCCGCGGGGCTCGCGCCGTGGTCGTCGCCGCCGTGCCCGCCGTGGTCGACCGTCGACTTGTCCGTACCCTGCTCGATCTGCTCGTCGGAGGGTGCCGACGCGACCGGCGCGGGAGCGCCGCCCGTCTGCCCGTCGTCCTTGCCGAACACCACGTCGGAGCAGGTGTAGAACGCCTCGGGCGAGTCGGAGCGCTGCCATATCGAGTAGATCAGGTGCCGGCCGGACCGGGCCGGGACGGTGCCGTCGAACACGTACGCACCGCTCTCCAGCCGGGGGTTGGTCACCTTGGCGAACGGCTTCGCCTCCAGGTCCGACCACTTCAGCGGCTTGGCCGGGTCGTAGCCGTCCTTGGTGATGTACAGCTCGAAGGACCCCTTGTGCGGGGCGGTCGCCTTGTACCGGAAGGTGTGGCCGCCGGCGGCCAGCTTCGACGAGGGCCAGTCGCCCCGGGGCAGGTCGAGCCCCTTGTACTTGTCGCGGTTGGCGCTGCACAGCTTGCCGTCCGGGATCAACTTCCGGTGCTGGCCCGCCGCGTTGGCGATGTTGACCTCGTTCCAGTCGTAGAACGCCTGCGGACCGCTCGCCGCCAGCGCCGCCTTGCAGGCCGCCGAGTCCGGGCTCTCCGGCCCCTCCGCGTAACAGGCGGACACCCGGCTGACCGGATCGGTCATCGTTCCGTGCGCCATGGCCGGCGACGCGGCCGGTCCCGCGAGCGTGAACGGCGCGAGGCCCAGGACGACGGCGGCGGCTGCCGGCTTGCTGAGGCGGCGATCAGTCACGATGACGTTCTCCTTCGAGGGGACGAACAGATGTGGGGGGTTACGGACCCGGGCCCGGACGGGCGGCGCAGCCCCCCGGCTTCGGCACCGACGGTCCGGACCAGCTCCGGTGATCGCCAAACTAGCCCCTGGAAACGCCTGGTCCGGCCCCTGCGAGCGGCTGATGAGGATCCTTATGCTCCGCTTAAGGCGATGCTAAGAAGACGCTCAGGTAGCCGCTCGGCAGCCGCCCGCCCGGCCGCTCGGCTCGCCGGGCGCGCCGGCCCCCCGCTCCGCACGCCCTAGTCGTCGTCGACGCCCAGGTCGGCGCGCATGGAACGCTTCATCTCCCGCAGGTGCGGCCAGACCCCCCGGTGGAACTCGTCCTCCAGGCCCGCCAGTTCGCCGGGGTGGGCGGCGGGCGCCGCACCGTACTGCCGGAGCGTGCCGTACGCGGCGTTCAGACGCGACTTGGCCGTGCTGCACGTGCGCAACACCGCCTCCGGGACCACCATCTGGGCCTCCGCGTAACTGTCCCGGAAGGCCAGCCTGCTCGCCTCCAGATCCGCCAGGGACACCTCGGCGTCCTCGCCGCGCCGCAGGGCGTGCAGATGGCTGGTCATCGACGTCAGGAACTGGCGCGCGGCGGTGTTCAGCGCGATGTAACAGGCGCGCCGCCGCTCCAGGTTCTCGCGCCGGCGCTGCTCGGCCAGCTCCACCCGGCGCAGCTCCTCGGCGTGCTCGCGCTCCTCGCGACGCTGCTCGGCCGCCGCGCGCAACTCCATCCGCTTGGTGCGGTCCGCGCGGTTCTGCGTGAGCAGCGCGGCCCCCAGAGTTCCCGCCACGCCCACGACGGCGACCAACAACCCCGCCCAACCGGCGCCCATGTACGTCCCTTCATGCCCCGCGGAAGACCTCCGCCCCCACGGTAGGCGCCCCGCCGGAGGCCGTGCGCCCGCGTCGTCCCCTACCGCGAGCCGGGCTCCAGGCCGCCCGGCAGGCCACCCGTCCGGGCCAGGGCCTCCAGCGCGTCCAGGGCGGCGAGCGCGGCGGCCGCTGCGGCGGGGTCCCGCTCGGCCAGGCCGCTCGCGGCGAACTCGTCCTCGTCCAGCCGCAGCACCTCGCTGCCGTCCGCCGACACCCACAGGTCCAGGTCGAGGTCCTCCACGACCACCTCACCCAGGGCGGCGTCGACCACGGCCGGCCGGGTGACGTCGCAGTACCAGCCCTTCAGGGAGCCGTCCCCCGAGCGGACCTCCTTCACCGCGTACCACCGGTCGCGCCAGTAGTGCTCGGTGAAGACGTCACCCGGTTCGAAGCGTACGAACCCGAAGTCCCGCGTCCCGTCCACCGCCCACGGGGCGCGCACGGTGAGACGGGATCCGGCCTCGCCGACCACCACCGCCGGATACACGATCTTCGTCCGCCCCGCCTTGACGAGGCGGACGTCAACCGAGCGCGCGGACATGCCGGACCTCCGTCGCGCAGACCCGGTAGCCGAACCACTCGTTGATCGCCAGCATCGGCCCGTTCTCCGCGTCGTTGTTGGTGAACGCGTCCGTGTATCCGGCCGCCCGGGCGCGGCGCAGCGAGTCCGTCTTGGCGAGCTTCGCGAGCCCCCGGCCCCGGTGCGCGCGCAGCGTGCCGGTCATGCCCGAGTGGTAGCGGGTCTCCCCGTCGGTGTGGGCGGCGGTGAACGCGGCCACCTCGCCGTCCACCGTCACCACCGTGGTCAGGTCGCGGTCGAGCAGGGGGTGGTTCCAGGTGCCGGCGAGCCAGTCCTCGTAGTCGTCCAGGTCGGCACCGATGTCGCTGGGCTCGTCCGCCGTCACCTCCGCGTCCGCCTCGAACAGCGGGCGCGGGTCGTCGGCGTACGCGGCGGCGGTGCGCAGCTCGACACCGGGTGGCAGCTCCCCGGGCAGCTCCGGCAGGGTGCCGCCCGCCAGGTCCAGCCGCAGGAAGTGCGCGGGACGGGTCGGCCGGTAGCCGCGCTTCCCGGCGAACGACCGGCAGTCCGGCTCGTCCAGCACCCAGGCGTACACGCTCCGCGCCCCCTCGGCCGCCAGGTGCTCCTCGGCGGTGCGCAACAGCAGGCCGCCCGCCCCGTGCCCGCGGTGCGCGGGGTGCACCTGGGGGTTGGCGTACGACAGCCCGGGGGTGCCGGATTCGTACGCCAGGCCGATCTGGGCCGTGCCGACGACCTCGCCGTCCTCCTCCGCCACCAGCAGCCGGTACCTCGCCGCCGGGTTCGCCGACGCCACGCGGAAGAGCACCGCCTTCGGCGTCGTCACCTCGAAGGGCAGCGCGGCCCGTCTCACCCTGGTCACGGCCTCGGCGTCGGCCGGCCGGAAGTCACGCACGATCGTGGTCATGGAGCGGCACGGTACGCGCGCGGCCACGGCGGCCGCCTCCCAATTACGCCCGCGTACGGGACAATCGTGCCCGTGACCCTGAAGATCGCCATCGACGCGGACTCCCCGACCGCCCCGTACGAACAACTGCGCGCCCAGATCTCCGAGCAGGCCCGCTCGGGCAAGCTGCCCGTCGGCCACAAACTGCCCACCGTCCGGGGCCTCGCGGAGGAACTCGGCCTCGCCGCGAACACGGTCGCCAAGGCCTACCGGGTGCTGGAGACGGACGGGGTGATCGAGACGCGCGGCCGGGCCGGCACGTTCGTCGCCGCCGCCGGTGACGCCGCCGCCCGCCAGGTGGCCGCCGCGGCCGCCGCGTACGCCGCGGAGGCCCACCGGCTGGGCCTGACCCGCGCCGACGCCGAAGCGGCCGTGGCGGACGCGCTCCGGGCGGTGTACGAGCGGTAGCGGTTCCGCGCGCACCCGCGGTACGCGCATCCCGCACTGCCCGCGGTACGCGCACCCCGCGGTAGGCGCCCGCCCGCTCGCTACAGGTACAGCCCCGCGTCCGCGCCGCGCGCCTGGTCCGGGATGGCCGCCGGGCCGGTGCCGCGCCGCAGCGCGTAGAGCTCCGCCAGCGTCGCCCCGTCCCGGCCGACGCCCTCCTCGGTGCCGAGCCACGTCACCGCCTCCGGGCGGGTCAGCGGGCCGACCTCGATCCGGGCCAGGCAGCGGCCCGGGCGGACCACGGCCGGGTGCAGCCGCTCCAGGTCCTCGTTGGTGGTGACGCCCACCAGCACGTTGCGGCCCTGGCCCAGCAGCCCGTCCGTCAGGTTCAGCAGCCGGGACAGGGCCTGGCCGGCGGTGTGCCGGGCCTCGCCGCGGATCAGCTCGTCGCAGTCCTCCAGCAGCAGCAGCCGCCACCGGCCGTTCCCGGTGCCCTCGTCCTCGCCGATGGCGATGTCCATCAGGTACCCGACGTCGTTGAACAGCCGCTCCGGGTCCAGGACGCAGTCGACCTGGCACCAGTCGCGCCAGGACCGGGCCAGGGTGCGCAGCGCGGACGTCTTCCCGGTGCCCGGCGGGCCGTGCAGCAGGAGCAGGCGGCCCGCGATGTCGTCGGGCGTGACCTTCATCAGCCGGTCCATCGCCTCGGCCACCGGCGCCGTGTAGTTGGGCCGGATCTCCTCCCACGTCCCGGCGGTGATCCGGCGGGTGGTGCGGTGCGGGCCGCGGCGCGGCGACACGTACCAGAAGCCCATGGTCACGTTGTCCGGCTGCGGCTCCGGGTCGTCCTTCGCCCCCTCCGTGGCCTGTTTCAGCACCCGTTCGGCCAGGTCGGCGTCGACCGCCGTCACGGTCACGTCGGCGCCCCGGCTCCAGCGGGAGACGAGCAGCGTCCACCCGTCGCCCTCGGCCAGGGTGGCGCTGCGGTCGTCGTCGCGGGCCGTGCGCAGCACCGCGGCGCCCGGTGGGAGCAGGGTCGCGCCGGGCTTGACGCGGTCGATGGACGAGCTGTGCGCGTACGGCTGCTCGCCCGTCGCGAAGCGCCCGAGGAACAGCGCGTCGACGACATCGGCGGGGGAATCGCTGTCGTCGACGGTGAGCCGGATCGGCAGGGCCTCATGCGGGTTGGCGGACATGCGCCCCATGATCCGGCACACCCGCCTTCCCCGCACGGTGTTTACGTGCGTGTTCGGACCAGGACGTCCGCCGCGTTTACGTGCGTGTTCGGACCAGGACGTCCGCCGCCCGCGCGGCGCGCCGGACGAGCGCGTACCCCTTCGTCAGCGCCCGGTCCCGTGCGAAGGCCCGGCCGACCGCCCGGCCCTCCACCAGCCGTTCGAACGCGGCGAGGTCCGTGGTCCGCCGCACGGTCACCCGGCGCAGCGCGTACGGCCCCTGGGAGCGCCGGGCCAGCGCGTTGCCCACGGCCAGCGACTGGGCGAACCCGGCCTCCCGGACCGCGCGGCGCACCCGCCGGCTGGAGTAGCCGTAGGGGTAGGCGAAGGAGACGGGCGCGGTGCCCAGCTCCCGCGCGACGATCTCCCGGCACCGTACGGCCTCGGACCGGAGCCGTTCATCGCCGAGCCGGTCCAGCGGCGGGTGGGTGTGGCTGTGGCCACCGATCTCGGTGCCCGCGGCCGCCAGTTCCCGCACCTGGTCCCAGTCGAGCATGGTGTCCGGTGCGCCGCCCTCGTGGTGCGCGCCGCGCAGCCAGCCGGTCGACACGAACAGCGTGGCGGCGAAGCCGTGCGCGGCGAGGACCGGCAGGGCGTGCCGGTGCACCCCCTCGTACCCGTCGTCGAAGGTGACCAGCACCGGCCGGGCCGGCAGCGGCGCCCCGGTCCGCCAGGCGGCGCCGAGCCGCGCGGTGGTGACCGGGGTGAACCCGCGTTCGCCGAGCAGCCCCATCTGCTCGGCGAACGCCTCCGGTGACACGCTCAGCCGGTACGCGGCCCTCGCGGGCCGGTGCCCCACCGCGTGGTACATCAGGATCGGCACCGCGACCGGGCCGTTCATGCCGTCCCGCGCGGACCCGCACCTCCGGGTGGCCAGTGAGCCCCGTGCGTAGCCGGCCGCCGCCACCGCCGCACCGGTGACGATGGCGCCCGCCCGGCCCGCGCCGCCCGGCCGGGCGAGCACGAAGTCCCGCAGCCCGCGCGCCACTCCGGCGGGCAGCACGCGCGCGGTGTACCGGCGTTCGGTGGCGAGCCCCCGGCCCGCGCCGACGCTCCGGGCGACCAGTGCCTTGGACAGCCCCTCGGCGTAGGCGCGGGCGCGGAAGTAGCGGTACGTCGCACGGGCGGGCGGGACCTTGTGGTGGATCACCGCCCGGTCGTCGATCAGCAGCACGGCGTCCGGTACGGCACGGGCGAGCCGGATGCACAGCTCGGTCTCCTCGCAGCCCAGCGGCCGCGCGTCACCGTCCCGCCCGATGCCGGTGGCGAACCCGCCCGCCGCGTCGAAGGCGCCGCGCCGGAAGGAGGCGTTGCCGCCCAGGACGTTGCGCACGCGGACCCGCCCGGCGGGCAGGCCCCGGTAGGTGCAGCCGACGACCCAGTCGAACTCCTCCGGGAACCAGACCGGGCGCCGGCCCGACACCCAGGCCGGAACGGTCCGCCCGCCGACGGCCCACACCCGGGGGTCGTCGTACGCCGCGTCGAACCACCGCAGCCAGTCCCGGTCGGCGACGGCGTCGTCGTCGAGGAAGGCGACGATGTCACCGCGGGCGGCGGCGATCCCGGTGTTGCGGCCGGCCGACAGGCCGCGGGGGCCCGCGTTGGCCAGCACCCGCACGTCCTCCCCGGCGTCCGCGTACTCCTTGCCCAGCCGCCCCCGCAGCGGCTCGTTGTGGTCCACCACGAGCAGCGTCTCCAGCGCGGGGCGGGACTGGCGGCGTACGGATTCCACGGCCGCCAGGACGTCCTCCCAGCGGTCCTCGGTGTACGCGCAGATCACCACGGAGAAGCGACGCCCCCTCACGACAGCCCCACCCGGGGCGCGCCGGCGGAGGAGCCCGCCGTGCGGCGGCGCCCGGCGCGCCGGACGCCCTTCTCCCGGAGGATCACCCGCAGGACGCGGATGCCGTCGCGCACGGCGTTGAGGTTGCTGACGCCGTGAATGCGCACGTACTCGTGGCTGGGCACCTCCTGGACCCGGAGGCCGGCCTTGACGACCCGGATGTTGATCAGTGTCTCGATCTCGAAGCCGGTGCAGTCCAGGGCGATCTCGTCGAGGCAGTGGCGCCAGAAGGCGTTGTAGCCGTAGCAGAGGTCGGTGTAGCGGGCGCCGAACTTGGCGTTGACGGCGGCGCACAGCAGGCGGTTGCCGAGCTTGCGGACCGGCGTCATGTCGTCGGTGCCGCCGCCGTTGGCGAAGCGGGAGCCCTTGGCGAAGTCGGCGCCGCCGACCAGGGCGGAGACGTACGACACGATCTCCTGGCCGTCGGCCGAGCCGTCGGCGTCGACCATCACGATGATGTCGCCGGTGCAGGCGGCGAAGCCGCTGATGAGGGCGTCGCCCTTGCCCTTGCCTGCCTGTTCCACCACCTTCACGTCCGGCCGCAACCCCCGGGCGACGCCGACCGTGTCGTCGGTGGAATTCCCGTCGACGAGGACCACTTCGTGAATCCAGTCGGGCAGGGTCTTGAACACGTACGGAAGGTTCTCCGCCTCATTCATCGCGGGAATCACCACACTCACCGGCGGTGTGATGGCCAGGTGCGAGGTGATCGCCCGGTACTGGGCGGCTATTCGGCCGTCGTCGGATTCGACGGCATCGCCGGCGGCCGGGTGCAGGAAAGAGCTCATGGGTCATTTCCCTCTCGTCCGGTGGACCGCCCACCCCCGGGCGGTCCGGCTGTGTATCCGGTTCGAAAGGGGGGTTGTCGCCCACGCGTCCCACGGCGGAGCGGATCTCCGTAGAGGACGGGTGAACTGGCAGTTCCGGCCGTGCGCGGTACGCGCCTCGGCACGGGAAACGACACCGGGCACGGCACCCCCCTACCGCGCCCCGCCCCCGTTCCCTCGCGGCGCTCGAGCCCTCCCCTTGAGCCGCGTTGCGTGATGGACCGGTGCGGGTGGATGTACGACGGTATTGATAATGGCGACTGTATGGCAAGACCTGGACAGCGGCTCACCTTTTTGCTTCTTTGGCCGTACTTTGACGGACTGCGACAAAGACGCTCGTGGGCGCGACCGGTTCCCGGGAATGGAGCGGAAACAATCCTTCCGGGTATACGAGGGAATTGGGGCGGGAGGTGTGCCTGGGAAACCGAATTCCCCCCGCGTCACGCGCGTATGTCAGTGGCCCGGCGCCCCCCGAAGGCCGGCCGTGACCGCACCCCGGCGCGCGGCACCCGGCGCGCGGCACCCGGCAACCGGCGCGTGGCACCAGGCGCCCGGCCCCCGGTGCCGTCGCATCGGACGGCGGGGGAGGTTGACACCTCATCGAAAAAGACTCCGCACGGGTGAGTTGCCCCCAAAGTTGCGGATATCGGCCCTCAAGGCCGAGCAGACTTTGACTCGACGTCACCTGCGCGCCACGCCCGGCTATTGGCATGGACACTGCATCCTGCTACGAACTTTTTAGGCAGAAATCCTGCCTAAGGGAGGTTCCATGAAACTGTCCCGAGCCGCGGCCTTCTCCACCTCGCTCCTCCTCGGTATCGTCCTCGCCCTCACCGGGGCGGGGGCGGCGCGAGCCGACTCGTCGGCCGCGGCCCTCGACTACGTGGCCCTCGGCGACTCGTACTCCTCCGGAGTCGGCGCCGGCAGCTACGACAGCTCCAGTGGCAACTGCAAGCGCAGCACCCGTGCCTTCCCGGCCCTGTGGGCCGCCGCCAACTCCCCCTCGTCGTTCGCGTTCACCGCCTGCTCCGGTGCCCGCACCAACGATGTGACGGCAAGTCAGCTCGGCCCCCTGTCCTCCGCCACCGACCTCGTCTCCCTCACCATCGGCGGCAACGACGCCGGCTTCGCCGACGTCATGACCACCTGCGTCCTCCAGTCCGAGGCCACCTGCATCGCCCGCGTCAACGAGGCGAAGAACTACGTCGACACGACCCTGCCGGGCCGTCTCGACTCGGTCTACTCCGCGATCAGGACGAAGGCCCCCTCGGCACGGGTCGTCGTCATCGGCTACCCCCGCTTCTACCAGCTCGGCGGGAGCTGTCTCGCCGGTCTCACCGAGAACGAGCGCCGCGCCATCAACAGCGGCGCCGACCACCTCAACGCGGCGACGGCCAAGCGCGCCGCCGACCACGGGTACGCCTGGGCCGACGTCACCGCGGCCTTCACCGGCCACGAGATCTGCTCGGGCGCGTCCTGGCTGCACAGCGTGAACTGGCTCAACATCGGCGAGTCCTACCACCCCACGGCCGCCGGGCAGTCCGGCGGTTACCTCCCCACCTTCAGGGCGGCGCTGTAAGGAGCGCGACCGGTGACCGGGCCCGCCCGCCGGCCCCGTGCCCACGAAGTCGGTAACGCCCCGTCACCACTGGGGCGCTGACCGGCCCTTCGGTCACGGGGCCGCGGGCCGGCCCGGTCCTGCCCCAGGCGGAAAGCCATCCAACTCGCGCTGATACCAGCCGCATTCGGAGGGTAGTCGTCAACCGTCGTACATGTGTGGTGAATCGCTCCACCGGGATACACGGGTGTGATGCGGGGACGATAGGGTTAATCTGCAGCGGCCGGGTGCCCTCGTACGGGTGGGGAGTGACATGGAACAGATAACGGTGCGCAGCAGGCCTCGGGTGCCTGCCATCACATGCGGGAGCAGCGCGACCAGCAGGCGCCTCGACCGCCACCTCTCGGTGCTGGGCGGCCCGGCCGTCCCGCAGCGCGAGTCGGCCGAAGCGACCCTGCTCATGCGGGAGTTGACGACGCGTGACATCGCCCACACCCGCACCAGCAAGAGCGCGCGCGTCAGGCTTTTCGCCCCGCTGCGCCGCCTGCGTCGCTCGCTCTTCGGCAACCACGCCTGACGGCTCCCGCACCCGCCGCCCACGCTCCCGCCGCGCCAGGTCGTTCCCCGGCCACGACCACGGCCTGTGACCGTGCGGCGGCCGGGGGCGGGGCCGTGCGGCACCGGCCCCGCGAAGGCCGGGGGCGCCCCGGGCCTCAGGCGACCACGCCCGCCCGCCGCAGCTCCTCACGGCCGTCCGCCGAGAAGCCCAGCTCCCGCAGCACCGCGTCCGTGTGCTCGCCCAGGGCGGGCACCGCGCCCATCCGCGCCTCGGGACCACCCGGCAGGGTGATCGGCGGCAGCATCGCCCGCAACGGCCCGACCTCGGTGCCGACCTCCCGCCACCGGTCCCGCGCCGCGAGCTGCGGGTGGGCCGCCACGTCCGTGACCGTGTTGAGGCGGGCGCACGCGATGCCCGCCGCCTCCAGGCGCTCGATCGCCTCCGCCGTGTCCAGCACGGCCAGCGCCTCCGCCACCACCGCGTCGGTCCTCCCCCGGTGCGCCACCCGGGCCGTGTTGGTCGCGAACGCCGGGTCGTCGCCCAGCTCCGGCCGGTGCAGCACCTGTGCGGCCAGCCGCCGCCACTCGCGGTCGTTCTGCACCGACAGCAGCACCTGGCCCCCGTCGGCGGTCGGGTAGGCGTCGTACGGCGCGATCACGGCGTGCGCCACCCCGGTGCGCGCCGGTGCCTCACCCCCGTGCATCCCGTGGTGCAGGGGATGGCCCATCCACTCGGCCAGCGACTCCAGCATGGAGATCTCCACCGGGCCGCCCCGCCCGGTGGCCGCCCGCCGCAGCAGCGCCGCCAGCACCCCCGAGAAGGCGTACATCGCCGCCGCGATGTCGGCCGCCGGGACGCCCGCCTTGACGGGCTGCGCGGGTGTCCCGGTCACCGACACCAGCCCGGCCTCGCACTGCACGAGCATGTCGTACGCCCGCTTGTGCGCGTACGGGCCGCCCGCTCCGTACCCGGAGATGTCCACCGCGACCAGCCGTTCGTGCGCCGCGCACAGGGTGGCCGCGTCCAGGCCCAGCCGGGCCGCCGCGCCCTGCGCGAGGTTCTGCACGAACACGTCCGCGCCGGCCACGAGCCGGCGGACGACGTCCAGTCCGCGCGGGTCCTTCAGATCCACGGCCACCGACTCCTTGCCCCGGTTGCACCACACGAAGTGCGAGGCCAGACCGCCGGCAGCGGTGTCGTACGCACGGGCGAAGTCACCGCCCCCGGGACGCTCGACCTTGATCACCCGGGCGCCCAGGTCGGCGAGCTGGCGGGTGGCGAACGGCGCGGAGACGGCCTGCTCGACGGCGACGACGGTGATGCCTTCGAGGGGCAGTGGCAGAGTGCTCATGACAGCCGTACCTACCGTGTACGTACCACCTTTGTCACCCCTCGGGGCCGGGCGACGCCCGGTGCGGGGCGGCTCCGGGCGCCTCGGGGGCTACAGCAGGGCGAGCTGGCCCTCGGGGCCCTCCTCGTCCCGGTCCAGGACGGAGGCGGGGCGGCGGGCCGTGCCCGGGGCGGGCAGCACGCCGGCCGTGCGCAGGTCGGTACGGGTGAGCCGCCCGGTGGCGGACAGGTCGGGCCGGAGCGACTCGAGCTGGGCCTGGAGGGCGAGCACGGTGATCAGTTCCAGCAGCTCGGACGTCCACTCTGGGGCCATGCGGCGGGGCGGATCGCCTCCAGGGTGCCCGGCTCGGCGGGGGCGGTGCGGCGGGCGAACCAGAGCTCCAGCACGCGGATCCCGCCCACCCGGTAGTCCCAGGCCTCGGCCGGTACGGGGGCCACCCGGCCGCCGTCGCCGACCAGCAGGGCCTCGGTCTCCGCGTCGTACGCCAGGCCGCGCGGGCGCGCCGGGAGCGCGGCGCGCACGTAGGGGCGGCGGCCGCCGGGCAGGCGCGGGCGCTCACCGCCCCGGGCGCCCCTTAGCTGGACCTCCGCCATCCGGTGGCCCAGCTCCACACCGGACGCCCACACGGCGGGGTCGGCCGGCAGCGGGACGGCGCACCCGGCGGGGGAGGGGCGGGCGGCGGCCAGCGCCCAGGCCAGCACGTCCCCGGGTGCGACCGGGCGGCCGTACCGCGCGCCCAGCAGCTCGGCCAGCCCCGGCGCGAGGTTCGGTTCCCGGCCGCCCGGGCGCCGGTACAGCGGGCGGATGCGGCCGGGCCGCCCCGCCGGGGAGCGGCCGTCCGGCAGCGCGGCGGTCACCAGGAGCGCGGGCCCCGGCGCCCGTGGCACGTACCCCTGCTCCACGGCGAACGACTGCCGCTCGTCCGCCACCCGCCACAGCTCCGGGCGGGCCACGTCCAGCAGCCGGTGGTCCGGCAGCAGCCACTGCTCGTCGAACGGCCCGTGGGCCAGCCGCACCGGCTCCGGGCACGGCCCCGCCTCCCGCGCCAGCCGCCCCGTGCCGGTGCGCTGCCCGGGCAGCGCGGCCACCGAACTGGTGAGCGTCCGCGCCCGGCTGGGCCGGAACAGCGCCTCCCGCTCGCCGTCCCCGGCCGCCGCCAGCGCCGCCCAGCGGGCCCGCAGGGTGCGCACGTCGGGGGCGACCACCCAGGAACGCCCCAGCCGCAGCGGCGCCACGGACCAGGGCATCAGGTCGTCGAGCAGGGGCGCGTCATCCGTCACGGCCCGCATGGTAGTGACCGCGCTCAGTCCGCCTCCACCGTGACGGTGAAGGAGAACCGGTCGCCCCGGTAGCGGATGCGCGCCACGTCCACGACCCGGCCGTCCTCGTCGTAGGTCACGCCCGTGTAGTGCAGGATCGGGGACAGCAGCGGGACCTGGAGCAGTTCGGCCGTCTCCGGGTCCGCGAGCCGGGCCTCCACGGTGTCGGTGATCCGGCTGATCCGCACCCCCACCGCGTCCCGCAGCACCTTCGTCATCGGCCACCGCTCCAGGTCGGCCAGGTCGATCCGGGCCGCGACCTCGGGCCGGACAGCGTTCTCCGCCCAGTTCGTCGGCTCACCGCTCTCGCCGTCGCGGCGCAGCCGCCGGTACACGACCACCTCCGACAGCCCGGGGAAGTGCTCGGCGAGATCGCCCGGCACCTTGTCGCCGCCGTGGCCGAGGATCGTCGTCCGCTCGCCCGACTGCTGGGCCACGATCGCGTCGATCGAACCCAGCAGCCGGCGGGGCGCGCTGCGCCGGGCGCCCGGCTCGATGAAGGTGCCGCGCCGCCGGTGCCGGGTGATGAGCCCCTCCGCCTCCAGCTCCTTGAGCGCCTGCCGCATGGTCAGCACGCTGACCCCGTAGTGGGCGGCGAGCTGCTCCTCGGTGGGCAGCCGCAAGGAGGCGTCCGGCGCGCGCCCGAGTATGGAGGCGCGCAGGGACTGCGAGACCTGGTACCACAACGGGAGCTTGCGGTTCAGGACCAGCGAGTCAGGGGCGAAAGCGGTCACGGGTACTCCGTACTACGGCCGAAAGTGGCGCTCAAGACCCTGCCACACGTCGTCGTACCCGCGCTGCAGGTGGTCGGCGTCCGCCGCCTGGGCGGTGGCCGTGACGGGCCAGCGCGTCTCGAACATGAACGCCAGGCCGTCGTCGATCTTCTGCGGCTTCAGCTCGGCCGCGCTCGCCCTGTCGAACGTCTCCCGGTCGGGGCCGTGGGCCGACATCATGTTGTGCAGCGAGCCGCCGCCGGGGACGAACCCTTCGGCCTTGGCGTCGTACGCGCCCTCGATCAGGCCCATGTACTCGCTCATCACGTTGCGGTGGAAGTACGGCGGGCGGAAGGTGTCCTCGCCGACCAGCCAGCGCGGGGCGAAGACCACGAAGTCGACGCCCGCGAGCCCGGGGGTGTCGGACGGCGAGGTGAGCACCGTGAAGATCGACGGGTCGGGGTGGTCGTAGGAGATCGTCCCGATGACGTTGAAGGTGCGCAGGTCGTAGACGTACGGAACGTGGTTGCCGTGCCAGGCGACGACGTCCAGCGGGGAGTGGCCGTACGTGGCGGTCCACAGGTTCCCGCAGAACTTGTTCACCACCTCCACCTCGCCCTCCACGTCCTCGTAGGCCGCGACCGGGGCGCGGAAGTCCCGCGGGTTGGCCAGGCCGTTGGCGCCGATCGGGCCCAGGTCGGGGAGCTGGAACGGCTGGCCGTAGTTCTCGCACACGTAACCGCGCGCGGTCCCGTCCAGCAGCTCGACGCGGAAGCGCACCCCGCGCGGGACGAGCGCCACCTCGCCGGGGCGGGCGGCGAGCAGGCCCAGCTCGGTGCGGAGCAGCAGTCCGCCGCGCTCGGGGACGATCAGCAGCTCGCCGTCGGAGTCGCTGAAGACACGGTCCATGGACGCGTTGGCGTGGTAGAGGTGCACGGCCATGCCGGTGCGCTGGGCGGCGTCGCCGTTGCCGCCGAGCGTCCACAGGCCGGCCAGCCAGTCCGTGCCGGGCGCCGGCTCGGGGAGCGGGTTCCAGCGCAGCCGGTTGGGGTCGGCGACGGTCTCGGTGAAGGGCGCGGTGCGGATGGCCCCGTTGTCCACGCGGGTGAAGGGCGGGTGCGCGGCCGAGGGGCGGATGCGGTACAGCCACGAGCGGCGGTTGTGGGCGCGCGGCTCGGTGAACGCGGAGCCGCTCAGCTGCTCGGCGTACAGGCCCAGCGGCGCGCGCTGCGGGGAGTTCCGCCCGAGCGGCAGCGCGCCGGGTACGGCCTCCGAACCGTGTTCGTTGCCGAAGCCGGAGGAGTACTCCAGTGCCTCGGCGATCTTCTTCGCCTGCTCGCTGCCGCCATGGGTCATCGCCCGCTCCTCGACCTGCGTGGATGGAATCCTATGTATGACCGTAGGATTCCGTCCGCCGCACGTCAACGGGGGCGGGGCGCGTCTTGGACGATTTCCGGAGCCGTCGGGTTCCGGCGGCGCGGCGGCAGGGACCTGCCCCCAGGGCGGTGCGCTTCCCCGGTGCGCCCAGGTGCGGAGGGGGTGGCAGCTACCGGTACGGGCGGCACGGCCCCGGCTCGGGTCGGGCAGGCCCCGGGAACCCGGCCCCGCGAAACCGTCGCCCGCATGCCTACCGGTCGGTATGCTCGCCGCGAGTGCCCACACGCCGCCCCGGGAGGCCCGCCATGCCCACCGCCCCGCGCATCTGCCCGCTCTGCGAAGCCACCTGCGGGCTCACCCTCACCCTCGACGGCACACGCGTCACCGGCGCGCGCGGCGACCGGGACGACGTCTTCAGCCAGGGGTTCATCTGCCCCAAGGGCGCCTCGTTCGGCGAGCTCGACGCCGACCCGGACCGTCTGCGCACCCCGCTCGTCCGCGACGAGCACGGCACGCTGCGGGAGGCCTCCTGGGACGAGGCGTTCGACCTGATCGCCCGCCGGCTGCCGCCGCTCGTCGAACGGCACGGCGCCGACGCCGTCGGGGTGGTCCTCGGCAACCCCAACGTCCACACCATGGCCGGGGCGCTCTACCCGCCCGTCCTCCTCGGCGCCCTGCGCACCCGCAACCTGTTCACCGCCTCCACGCTCGACCAGATGCCCAAGCACGTCTCCAGCGGGCTGATGTTCGGCGACGCGTTCGCCATCCCCGTACCGGACCTGGACCGCACCGCCCACCTGCTGGTGATCGGCGCCAACCCCCTGGACTCCAACGGCAGTCTGTGCACCGCGCCGGACTTCCCCGGCAAGCTCAAGGCGCTGCGCAAGCGCGGCGGCACCCTCACCGTCGTCGACCCGCGCCGCACCCGCACCGCGCGCCTCGCCGACCGGCACGTCGCGATCCGCCCGGGCACGGACGCGCTGCTGCTCGCCGCCCTCGTGCACGTCTTGTACGAGGAGGGCCTCACCGACCTCGGGGCACTGGCCGGGCACGTCCGGGGGGTCGAGGAAGTCGGTTCCGCCGTACGGGACTTCGCGCCCGAGGCGGTCGCCGGGGCGTGCGACGTGGACGCCGGCACCATCCGGGCCCTGGCCCGCGAGCTGGCGGCGGCCCCGGCGGCGGCCGTGTACGGACGGGTCGGCGGCAGCACCGTCGCGTACGGCACGCTGACCAACTGGCTCGTCGACGTCCTCAACGTCCTGAGCGGCAACCTCGACCGGCCCGGCGGCGCGCTGTTCCCGCTCTCCGCCACCGCGCCGGCGCCCCGCCCGGCGGGCCCCGGCAAGGGCTTCGCGCTGGGCCGCTGGGCGAGCCGGGTGTCCGGGCACCCGGAGGCGAAGGGCGAACTGCCCACGGCCGCGCTGGCGGAGGAGATCGAGACCCCCGGCGAGGGGCGGATCCGGGCGCTCGTCGCCATCGCCGCCAACCCGGTGCTGTCCGCCCCGGACGGCGACCGCCTCGACCGGGCCCTCGCCTCGCTGGACTTCATGGTGAGCGTCGACCCCTACCTCAACGAGACCTCGCGCCACGCGCACGTGGTCCTGCCCCCGCCGCCGCCCTCCCAGAGCGCCCACTTCGACTTCGCGTTCAACGGGTTCGCCGTCCGTAACCAGGTCCGCCACACGCCCGCGCCCGTCCCGCTGGAACCGGGCCGCATGGACGAGTGCGAGATCCACGCCCGGCTGGTCCTGGCCGCGACCGGCATGCACGGCGCCGACCCGTCCGCCGTCGACGACATGGTCATCCGGCGCACCCTCGCCAAGGCCGTCACCGAGCCGCACTCACCCGCCTACGGCCAGGACCCCGAGGAGTACGCGGCCCGGCTCACCGGCCGCACCGGCGCCGAGCGGCGCCTGGACCTGATGCTGCGCCTCGGCCCGTACGGGCTGACGCTCGACCGGCTCCGGGAGCACCCCCACGGCATCGACCTGGGCCCCCTGGAGCCGCGCGTCCCGCAGATCCTGAAGACCCGCAGCGGCCGCGTCGAACTCCTGCCGGACCCCATCGCCGCCGACCTGCCCCGGCTGCGCGCCTTCCTCCACGCCGCCCCGCCCGCCGACGACACGCTGCTCCTCGTCGGCCGGCGTCACCTCCGCTCCAACAACAGCTGGATGCACAACGTCCCCACACTCAACGGCGGCACCAACACCTGCACCCTCCAGGTCCACCCCGACGACGCGGCCCGCCTGGGGCTCACCGACGGCACCCCCGCCCGGGTGAAGGGCGAGGGCGGCGAGCTCCGGGTCCCGGTGGAGGTGACCGACACCGTGCGCCGGGGCGTGGTGAGCCTTCCGCACGGCTGGGGGCACGACCGGCCCGGCACGCGCACGACCGTCGCCTCGACGCGCCCCGGCGTCAACGTCAACCAGCTCCTCGACGGCACCCGGCTCGACCCCCTGTCCGGCACCGCCGTGCTCAACGGCTTCCCCGTACAGGTATCACCGGCGCCATGACCTGGGGTTTTGCTCGTATTGCTCACGCGTCAACACCTTGCTGACGGCAGAACGGGGCACCTAACGTCGTCCGGGCCGCCGCCCCCGGTGGAGTTCAAGGGTGAACGTTAGGTGTCCTCCATGCTGACCATCCTCGGCTTCGGCATGATCGCGACCTTCCTGGTCCTGATCATGCTGAAGAAGATGTCGCCGATCGCGGCGCTCGTCCTCATCCCCGCCCTGTTCTGCGTCCTCGTCGGACAGGGCGCGCACCTCGGCGACTACGTCATCGAAGGCGTGGGCAAGCTCGCGCCCACCGCCGCGATGCTGATGTTCGCCATCGTCTACTTCGGCGTGATGATCGACGTCGGGCTCTTCGATCCGGTCGTCCGGGGCATCCTGCGCTTCTGCAAGGCCGACCCCATGCGGATCGTCGTCGGTACGGCGGTGCTCGCCGCGATCGTCTCGCTCGACGGCGACGGCTCGACCACCTTCATGATCACCGTCTCGGCGATGTACCCGCTCTACAAGCGCCTGGGGATGAGCCCGGTCGTCCTGACCGGTGTCGCCGCCACCGCCAACGGCGTCATGAACACCCTGCCCTGGGGCGGTCCCACCGCCCGCGCGGCCACCGCCCTCAAGCTGGACGCCGGCGACATCTTCGTACCGATGATCCCCGCCCTCGGGGTCGGCCTGGTGTTCGTCTTCGTCCTGGCGTACGTCCTGGGGCGGCGGGAGCGCACCCGCCTGGGGCACCTGAGCCTGGACGGGGCCATGGCGCCGCGGCCGGAGAGCGTGCTGGTCACGGCGGGCGGGGACGCCGAGGGGGGCCGCCCCGCGGGCCCCGCGGCCGGCGGCACCGGACCGGAGCCCGAGGGGGCCTTCCAGGGACTCGACCCCGACCGCCCCACCCTGCGGCCCCGGCTGTACTGGTTCAACGCGGCCCTCACCGTGGTCCTGCTCACCGCCATGATCCTGGAAGTGCTGCCCATCCCGGTGCTCTTCCTGATCGGCGCGGCCCTCGCCCTGACGGTCAACTTCCCGCACATGCCCGACCAGAAGGCCCGCATCGCCGCCCACGCCGACAACGTCCTCAACGTCTCCGGCATGGTCTTCGCCGCCGCCGTCTTCACCGGCGTGCTCACCGGCACCGGCATGGTCGAGCACATGGCCGACTGGCTCGTCGGTGCCGTCCCGGACGCCATGGGCCCGCACATGGCACTGGTCACCGGCCTGCTGAGCCTGCCGCTGACGTACTTCATGTCGAACGACGGCTTCTACTTCGGCGTCCTGCCCGTCCTCGCCGAGGCCGGCGCCGCCCACGGCGTGTCACCGCTGGAGATCGCCCGCGCCTCGCTGGCGGGCCAGGCGCTGCACATGTCCAGCCCGCTCGTGCCCGCCGTCTACGTCCTGGTCGGCATGGCCAAGGTCGAGTTCGGCGACCACACCCGGTTCACCGTGAAGTGGGCCGCGCTCACCTCGCTGGTGGTGCTCGGCGCGGGAATCCTCTTCGGCACCGTCTGATGGAGCGCCGGTACTGGCTGCTGCGCCTCGTCATCGCCTTCGGCTTCGCGCAGGGGGCGGTGTCGATGGCGCGGCCCGCCGTGTCGTACCGCGCCCTGGCCCTGGGCGCCGACGAGCGCGCGGTCGGTGCCGTCGCGGGCGTCTACGCGCTGCTGCCGCTGTTCGCCGCCGTACCCCTGGGGCGCCGGACCGACCGGGGGCGGTGCGGCCCGCTGCTGTCCGCCGGCGTGGTGCTGATAGCCGGCGGGTGCGCGCTGAGCGCGACGGCGGGCACGCTCGGGTGGATGGCCGCGTGGAGCGGGGTCATGGGCCTCGGCCACCTGTGCTTCGTCATCGGCGCCCAGTCCCTGGTGGCCCGCAGGTCCCTCCCGGCCGACCAGGACCGCGACTTCGGGCACTTCACCATCGGCGCGTCGCTGGGCCAGCTCGTGGGGCCGGTCGCCGCGGGCCTGCTGATCTCCGGCCACGACGGCGCCATGGGCCGTACCAGCGCCCTGGCCCTGGCGGTCTCGGCGGGCGTCGCGGCCGTGGCCTTCACGTCCCTGTGGCGCGTCGAGGACCGCGCCGGGACCGGCCACGCGCGCGTGGAGCGGGGCAGGGTCCCGGTGCACCGGATCCTGCGGACGCGGGGCGTCCCGGCCGGCATCTTCATCAGCCTCGCGGTGCTCTCGGCGACCGACGTCCTCACCGCGTACCTGCCGGTGGTGGGGGAGCACCGCGCCATCGCCCCCGCCACCGTGGGACTGCTGCTGAGCCTGCGCGCCGCCGCCACCATCGCCTGCCGGCTGGTCATGACACCGATGATCCGGATGGTCGGCCGTACGGCCCTGCTCACCGGCACCTGCCTGCTCGCCGGGCTGCTGTGCGCCGGGATCGCCCTGCCGCTCCCGGTACCGGTGCTGGCGGTGGTGCTGGTGCTGCTGGGCTTCTGCCTCGGCGTCGGCCAGCCGCTGTCGATGACCACCGTGGTGGGGGCCGCCCCCGCCGGGGCCCGCTCCACGGCCCTCGCCCTGCGCCTGACCGGCAACCGGCTCGGCCAGGTCGCGGCCCCCGCCTCGGCCGGCCTGGTCGCCGGGGTCGCGGGCGTGGCGGCGCCTTTCGTCCTGCTCGGCGTTCTGCTGGTGGCGTCGGCGGGGCTGGGCGTAAGGGCGGGACGCCGGCCCGGCCAGGACGCGGCCCCGCGCCCCCGGGCCGGGCGCCGCGCTGCCCACGAGGGCCGGCAGCGCACCTGACGCCACGGCCCGGGTGCTCCCGGGTCACCGGATCCGGTCGGTTCCGGTGTTTCGGCCGGTCCGGACGGCGGCGGACTGCCAGAGTGATCGCGCTCACGTCCCCGCACGGAAGGGCACGTCATGCCGATCCCGACCACCGCCCGCGCCCGCCTGGCCGTCGCCACGGCGGCCGTCCTGCTCGCGGCCGGCGCCCCCGCCGCGTACGCGGCCCTCGGCGACGACGGGGCGGCCGGCACCGCGGCCGGCAGCGCCCGGGGCGCGGCCTACCGGGAGACGCGGCTGCTCTTCGGGACCGGGCGGCCCGACGGCGGACCGGCCGTCACCGACCGGCAGTTCATGGCGTTCGTCGACCGCGAGGTCACCCCCGCCTTCCCGGAGGGGCTGACCGTGCGGGAGGGGCGGGGGCAGTGGCGGGACGCGAACGGCGGGATCGAGCGGGAGCGCTCGTACGAACTGGTCCTGCTCTACCCGCCGGCGGAGGCGGCCGCCCGCGATCCGCGGATCGAGCGGATCCGCGCCGCGTATGAGCGTACTTTCGGCCAGGAGTCGGTCGCCCGCCTCGATGAGAGGACCACGGCGGACTTCTGATGTGATGTGCTCGGTCCCGCAGCCCCTGGCGTCAGAAAACTACCACCGCTAGTTTGGGGTCGGAAGACCATGGAGAACGGTCCGACGGCCCGGAGGAGAAGCGGATGAAGGCCCACGAGGGGATGTACATCGACGGTGCCTGGCGGCCCGCCGCAGGCACCGACACCATCGCGGTGGTGAACCCGGCGGACGAGCAGGTCATCGCCCACGTCCCGGCCGGCACGGCCGAGGACGTCGACGCGGCGGTCCGGGCCGCCCGGGCGGCCTTCCCCGCCTGGGCCGCCACCCCGCCCGCCGAGCGGGCCGCCCGGCTCACCGCCCTGCGCGACGTGCTCGCCGCGCGCCAGGAGGAGATCGCCGCCACGGTGACGGCCGAGCTCGGCGCGCCGGAGCAGCTCGCCCAGCAGGTGCACGCCGGGCTGCCGGTCCTGATCACCGGCACGTACGCGGAGATGGCCGCGTCGCACCCGTTCGAGGAGAAGGTCGGCAACTCCACCGTCCTGCTCGAACCGATCGGCGTGGTGGGCGCCATCACGCCCTGGAACTACCCGCTCCACCAGGTGGTCGCCAAGGTGGCCCCCGCCCTGGCCGCCGGCTGCACCGTGGTGCTCAAGCCCGCCGAGGACACCCCGCTCACCGCCCAGCTCTTCGCCGAGGCCGTCGAGGAGGCCGGCTTCCCCGCCGGCGTCTTCAACCTGGTCACCGGCCTGGGACCGGTCGCCGGCCAGGCGCTCGCCGAGCACGAGGGGGTGGACATGATCTCCTTCACCGGCTCCACCGCCGTCGGCAAGCGGATGGGCGCGCTCGCGGGCGGAGCCGTCAAGCGGGTCGCCCTGGAACTCGGCGGCAAGTCCCCCAACGTCATCCTGCCCTCCGCCGACCTCGCCAAGGCGGTCCAGGTCGGCCTGGCGAACGCCCTGTCCAACTCCGGCCAGCGGTGCAGCGCGCTGACCCGGGTCCTGGTGCACGAGGACCAGTACGAGGAGGCCGTGTCGATCGCGGCGGAGGCCGTCGCCAAGTTCACCCCCGGCGACCGGCTCGGCCCGATGGTCAACGCCAAGCAGCTCCAGCGTGTCCGCGGCTACATCGAGAAGGGCGTCGAGGAGGGCGCCCGGCTCGTCACGGGCGGCACCGAACCGCCCCTCGACAAGGGCTACTACGTCAGCCCCACCGTCTTCGCCGACGTCACCCCCGAGATGACCATCGCCCGGGAGGAGATCTTCGGCCCGGTCGTCTCGTTCCTCAAGTACGCGGACGAGGAGGACGCCCTCCGGATCGCCAACGACTCCCCGTACGGCCTCGCCGGCGCGGTGTGGGCCGGCGACGAGGCGGAGGCCGTCGCGTTCGCGCGCCGCATGCAGACGGGCCAGGTCGACATCAACGGCGGCCGCTTCAACCCGCTCGCCCCCTTCGGCGGCTACAAGGAGTCCGGTGTCGGGCGCGAGCTCGGCGCGCACGGCCTCACCGAGTACCTCCAGACCAAGTCCCTCCAGTTCTGAGCCGGTCGACGCACCGGGAGAGAGAGAAACGATCGTGGTCCGCGCCGCCGTCCTGCCCGCCATAGGTGCTCCGCTGGAGATCACCGGCATCGAACTCCCGGAGCCCGGCCCCGGCCAGGTGAGGGTCCGCCTCGCCGCCGCCGGCGTCTGCCACTCCGATCTGTCGCTGTCCAACGGCACCATGCGGGTGCCCGTCCCCGCCGTCCTCGGCCACGAGGGCGCCGGCACCGTGCTCGCCGTGGGCGAGGGCGTCACCCACGTCGCCCCCGGCGACGGCGTCGTCCTCAACTGGGCGCCGTCCTGCGGCTCCTGCCACCCCTGCACGCTCGGCGAGGTGTGGCTGTGCGCCGACGCCCTCACCGGCGCGGGCAACGTCCACGCCGTCACCGAGGACGGCAGGGAGCTCCACCCGGGCCTGAACGTCGCCGCGTTCGCCGAGGAGACCGTCGTCGCCGCCAACTGCGTGCTCCCCGTCCCCGACGGGGTACCGCTCACCGACGCCGCCCTCCTCGGCTGCGCCGTCCTCACCGGGTACGGGGCGGTCCACCACTCCGCGCGGGTCCGCGAGGGCGAGTCCGTCGTCGTGTTCGGCGTCGGCGGGGTGGGCCTCGCGACCCTCCAGGCGGCGCGGATCGCGGGCGCGGGGCCGGTCATCGCGGTCGACGTCTCGCCCGAGAAGGAAGGGCTCGCCCGGCGGGCCGGGGCCACCGAGTACCTGGTCGCCTCCGAGACCACGGCCAAGGAGGTCCGGAAGCTCACCGGCGGGCACGGCGCCGACGTGGCGGTCGAGTGCGTCGGCCGCGCCGCCACCATCCGTACCGCCTGGGACTCCACCCGGCGCGGCGGCCGCACCACGGTCGTCGGCATCGGCGGCAAGGACCAGCAGGTGACGTTCAACGCCCTGGAGATCTTCCACTGGGGCCGGACGCTCTCGGGCTGCGTGTACGGCAACTCCGACCCCGCCGCCGACCTGCCCGTCCTCGCCGCGCACATCCGCGCCGGACGGCTCGACCTGGACGCGCTCGTCACCGAGCGGATCGGGCTCGAGGGCATCCCGGCGGCGTTCGACAACATGCTCGCGGGCAAGGGCGGCCGCGCCCTGGTGGTCTTCTAGGCCTCCGCACCCGCCCGACCGGGAACCTCCCGGTCCCGCCCGGCCCGGCGGACGCCCCGGCCCGCCCCGCGCGGCCGGGGCGTCCGTGCGTCGGCGCGCCGCGGGGCCGCGCGGCTACCGTTCGGCCCCGGCCGAAGCGTCCCGCGCCACGGAGCCGCCCGGGGGCGGTGCGTCCCGTACGCCCTCGTAGCGGACCGCCAGTCCGTCCAACAGCGCCCGCAGGCCCGTTTCGAAGGCGCCCTCGTCGACCTGCTCCTGGCGTTCGGCGAGCAGATGGGCCTGGCCCAGGTGGGGGTAGTCGGCCGGGTCGTACGCCGTCTCGTCGTCGACGAAGCCGCGGGCGAACGAGCCGAGCGCCGAGCCGGTGATGAAGTACCGCATCAGCGCGCCGATGTGGGTGGCCTGGGCCGGGGGCCAGCCCGCGCGGACCATGGCGCCGAAGACGGCGTCGGCGACCCGGAGGCCCGCCGGACGGCGGCCCGGCCCCCGGGCCAGCACCGGGACGACGTTCGGGTGGGCGGTGAGGGCCGCGCGGTAGGAGACGGCCCAGTCGTGCAGGGCCGTACGCCAGTCGCGGCCGTCGGACTCGTCGAACATCGACAGGTCGACCCGGGCGCTCACGGAGTCCGCGACCGCCTCCAGGATCTCGTCCTTCGTCCGGAAGTGGTTGTAGAGCGACGGCCCGCTGACGCCCAGCTCGGCGGCGAGACGCCGGGTGGAGACGGCGTCCAGGCCCTCCGCGTCCACGAGCGCGGCGGCCGTGGCGACGATGCGGTCTCGGCTGAGGAGGGGCTTGCGCGGTCGGGCCATGCGGCACATAGTAGGCCTGGCACAAGAAACTAGCAGTGATAGTTAAAGTGGGGTGTGCGGGTATGGACCTGGAGCTGAGCGACGAGCAGGAAGCCGTCCGGCAGCTCGCCGAGGACTTCGTCCAGCGCGAGATCGCCCCGCACGTCGTGGCGTGGGACCGCGCCGAGAACGTCGACAAGTCGATCGTCAAGAAGCTCGGCGCGCTCGGCTTCCTCGGCCTGACCGTGCCGGAGGAGTACGGCGGCTCGGGCGGTGACCACCTGGCGTACTGCCTGGTGACCGAGGAGCTGGGGCGCGGCGACTCCTCCGTGCGCGGCATCGTCTCCGTCTCCCTCGGTCTGGTCGCCAAGACGGTCGCGGCCTGGGGCGACGAGGAGCAGAAGCGGCACTGGCTGCCCCGGCTCACCTCCGGCGACGCGATCGGCTGCTTCGGCCTCACCGAGCCCGGCACGGGGTCCGACGCCGGGAACCTCACCACCCGGGCCGTGCGCGACGGCGGCGACTACGTCATCGACGGCACCAAGATGTTCATCACCAACGGCACCTGGGCCGATGTGGTGCTCCTCTTCGCCCGGACCGGGGACCGCCCCGGCCACCGGGGCGTCTCCGCCTTCCTCGTCCCCACCGACACCCCCGGCCTCACCCGCCGCACCATCCACGGCAAGCTGGGCCTGCGCGGCCAGGCCACCGCCGAACTGGTCCTGGAGGGCGTCCGGGTCCCCGCCTCCGCCCTGCTCGGCCCCGAGGGCAAGGGCTTCTCCATCGCCATGTCCGCGCTCGCCAAGGGCCGGATGTCGGTCGCCGCCGGCTGCGTCGGCATCGCCAGGGCCGCGCTGGACGCGGCCGTGCGGTACGCGGGGGAGCGGGAGCAGTTCGGCAAGCCCATCGCCTCGTACCAGCTCGTCCAGGAGCTGATCAGCGACATCGCGGTGGACGTGGACGCGGCGCGGCTGCTCACCTGGCGGGTCGCCGATCTCGTCGACCGGGGCGAGGAGTTCGCCACGGCCGCCTCCAAGGCCAAGCTCTTCGCCTCCGAGGCCGCCGTGCGCTCCGCCAACAACGCCCTCCAGGTCTTCGGCGGTTACGGCTACATCGACGAGTACCCGGTCGGCAAACTCCTCCGCGACGCCCGGGTGATGACCCTCTACGAAGGCACCAGCCAGATCCAGAAGCTCATCATCGGCCGCGCCCTGACCGGGGTCTCCGCCTTCTGAGTACGGTGTGAGTACGGGTACGGATACGGGCCGTGCCACAGCCGCGCATCCTGTCCCCATGAGTGACACACCGGTCAAGCAGCAGAACACCGCCGCCTACTACGGCCAGGCCGTCGCGTCCTTCGCGGTCGCCCTCGGCGCGGTCGCGCTCGGCATCTTCAACCTGGAGACCGACGCCTGGGTGCGCGCCTTCCTCGGCATCGCCGTGCTCTACCTCACCACCTCCGCCTTCACCCTCGCCAAGGTCGTCCGCGACCGGCAGGAGGCCGGGCAGATCACCAGCCGCGTCGACCAGGCCCGGCTGGAGAAGCTGCTCGCCGAGCACGACCCGTTCCAGAAGCTCTAAGCGCTTGCTCACTGTCGGGGTATGGTGTTCCCTCCCGCGACCACCGGAAGGGGCGAACGATGAGCACGGCGGAGGAGACGGCCGGCGGCGAGGACACGCCGTGGGACGAGGTGACCCCCGACGCGGCCAGGCGGCTGCTCGTCGCCGCCGTCGAGGCCTTCGCCGAGCGCGGCTACCACGCCACCACCACCCGCGACATCGCGGGCCGGGCGGGTATGAGCCCGGCGGCGCTCTACATCCACTACAAGACCAAGGAAGAGCTGCTCCACCGGATCAGCCGCATCGGCCACGTGAAGGCCCTGGAGATACTCCAGGCCGCCGCCGACGGCCCCGGGACCGCCGCGGAGCGGCTCGCCGACGCCGTACGCTCCTTCGTCCGCTGGCATGCCGGACGGCGCACCACCGCGCGCGTGGTGCAGTACGAACTCGAGTCGCTCGGCGCCGAGCACCGCGAGGAGATCTTCGAGCTGCGCCGCAAGAGCGACGCCGCGGTGCGCCGGATCATCAACGAGGGCGTGGCGGCGGGCGAGTTCGACGTCCCCGACGTCTCCGGCACCACCCTGGCGGTGCTCTCGCTCTGCATCGACGTGGCCCGCTGGTTCAGCACCGCCGGACGCCGGACGCCCGACGAGGTCGGCGCGCTCTACGCCGACCTCGTCCTGCGCATGGTGGGGGCCGGGGCCCCCGGCGCTCAGAAGTAGTAGCGGGACAGGGACTCGGCGACGCACACCGGCTTGTCGCCGCCCTCGCGCTCCACCGTGACCACGGCCGTCACCTGCACACCGCCGCCCGCGTCCTCGACGTCCTTGAGGAGGGCCGTGGCGCGCAGCCGCGAGCCGACCGGCACCGGGGCGGGGAAGCGGACCTTGTTGGTCCCGTAGTTGACGCCCATCCGCATGCCCTCCACCCGCATGATCTGCGGTACGAGGAGGGGCAGCAGCGACAGCGTGAGGTAGCCGTGCGCGATGGTCGTCCCGAAGGGTCCCGAGGCGGCGCGCTCGGGGTCCACGTGGATCCACTGGTGGTCGCCGGTGGCCTCGGCGAACAGGTCGATCCGCTTCTGCTCGACCTCCAGCCAGTCGCTGTGCCCGAGCTGTTCGCCCACCGCGCCGCGCAGCTCGTCGGCGGACGTGAAGATCCTCGGCTCTGCCATGTCCCGGCTCCCTGACTCTCGATGTCTAAGCGCTTGCTCAGCATGCTGGCCGGGTGCGCTCCTGTCAACGGACCGCCGGGGACGACCAGTAGGGTTCGAGGGGTGCCGCAGCTTCCAGAGAAGATCCACGAGCTCACCGTCGGCCAGCTTTCCGCGCGCAGCGGGGCGGCCGTCTCGGCCCTGCACTTCTACGAGTCCAAGGGCCTCATCAGCAGCCGCCGCACCAGCGGCAACCAGCGCCGCTACAGCAGGGACGCGCTGCGCCGGGTCGCCTTCGTGCGCGCCGCGCAACGCGTGGGCATCCCGCTGGCCACGATCCGGGACGCCCTGGCGCGGCTGCCCGAGGAGCGCACGCCCACCCGGGAGGACTGGGCGCGGCTGTCCGAGGCGTGGCGCGCGGAACTGGACGAGCGGATCAAGCAGCTCGGCCGGCTGCGCGACCATCTGACCGACTGCATCGGCTGCGGCTGCCTCTCCCTGGAGACGTGCGTGCTGTCCAACCCGGACGACGTCTTCGGTGAGCGCCTCGCCGGCTCCCGCCTGCTGCCCGAGGCGCGGCGGCCGGCCGGCCGGAAGACCCCCGGGTCCGAAGCGCCGGCGTAGCCCCCGCTCGCGGTGCCGGGGCGTCAGGCCGGCGGGGGGAGGCCCGGGTCCATGCCGGGGCGGCCGAACAGGAGGTCGTACCCGGGCGGAAGCTGGAGGAGTATCCGGCGCATCAGGTCCTCGTCCGCGGTGTCGGCCACGACGCTCAGCACCGCGCCGATGTCCCACTTGGCCGTCTCCTCCGTGGCACCCTCGATCCACGCCGCCGTGGCCCGTACGAACCGGTCGGGCCCGAGCGGTTCGGCGGCCGGGAGCGGGTTGAGCAGCACCAGGGCACAGGTTTCCGGCAGGCCGGCGGCCAGCTCGGCCCGCTCGTTGCCGACGAGATGGGCGCCCAGCAGCGCCAGGACGACCCTGGCCGCCCGGTCCGCCTCCCGCCGGGAGGGGTATTCACCGCGTTCCTGTACCGCGGTCAGGAACGCGTCCCAACGCATGCGCATCTCTCTTCCCCTCGGTACCTCGATCGACGGGCCCGGGCGGGGCCGGGAGGAACCGGGCCCCGCCCGTCTCTCGCGCTGCGGCGGCGGGCCGGGTCAGCCGCTGATCTGCTTGCGGTCGCTGCCGCCGCTGATCTCGATCTTGCGGGGCTTGGCCTGCTCGGCGACCGGGATCCGCAGCGTCAGGACACCGACGTCGTACGACGCCTCGATGCGCTCGGTGTCCAGCGTCTCGCCCAGGAAGAGCTGGCGGCTGAAGGTGCCGGACGGCCGCTCGGCGATCACCATCTCGGCGTCGCCGTCCGGGGCCGTACGCCGCTCGGCCCTGACGGTGAGGACGTTGCGCTCGACGTCCAGGTCGATGCTCTCGGGCGTCACGCCCGGGAGGTCGAGCCGGACGACGAAGGTCTCCCCCTCGCGGTAGGCGTCCATCGGCATGGCCGCCGGGTGGGTGCCGGTGCCCAACAGGCGCTCGGTGAGCCGGTCGAGCTCACGGAAGGGGTCGGTCCGCATCAGCATCATCGGTCCCTCCTCTGCGTCATCACGGATGCTGCTGACGTCTGCTTTTTCTTATAGCTCGGCCGGTGAAAGTTGACAAGCCGCGACTCAAGAAAACTCACTCGCGTGCTCCTGGCCGACCGCGTGCCCGCGCGCGGCAGATGCCTGTCCGCTCGGCGGGCACGTGTCCGCCCGGCGGTCACGCCCGGTACGCCCGCGCCGCCTCCACCAGCCGCGCGTTCGACCCCGCGGGCCGCCCGTCGGGCAGGACCAGCGTGTCCTCCAGGCCCACGCGGGTGTCCAGCCCCAGCCGTACCGCCAGGCGCAGCACGGGCCAGGCGCCGCCCTCCTCGCCGTGCAGCAGGACGGGCACGCCACGGGCACCGCCCAGCTCCGCCAGCAGCGCCCGGGCCGTGTCCCCGGCCGTCGCCGCGTCCCGGTCCGTCACCTCGGCCAGCACCCTCGTCACCCGGGGCGCCAGGGGCGACGCCAGGAACCGCCGCGCGCCGTCCGTACCGGACCAGACACCGGCCTCCACGCCCACGCCGCGCTCCAGCAGCGCGGCGGCGACCTCCTCGGCGCCCGGCTCGTGCCAGTTGACCGAGGCGTGGTCGGGCAGCACCGTCCAGGAGCGCACCCGCTCCACCCGCCGCCGTGGATCCGGCTCGGCCCAGGCGCCCGTGGTCACCCCGACCGGGACGTCCACCACCTCCCGTACCGCCCCGAGTGCCGCGGCCACCACCCGTGGGGACATCGTGTCGTCCCCGCACGGTGTCTTGGGGTGCAGATGGACATCGGCGGCCCCGGCCGCGACCGCGCGGGCGGCCGCCTCGGCCAGCGCGGCGGGCGACACGGGGACGGCCGCGGCGTCACCGGGCCCGCGGCTCCCGTTCAGACAGACCTGGATCATGCCCCGATGGTGGCATCCTCCACCGGCGACGGGCCCGCCACCGGCGACGGGCCCACGACCGGCGAGGGGCGTACCGGCCGGGCTGAGGGGGCGTGCCGACGCAGTCGCGCGCCCCCGCTCGTTGCCCGCACTCACGCCACCGACACGAGTTCCCGGCGCCGCTCCCGTTTCGCCGTCGCCAGCGCGTCGGGCGTCAGCACCGCCTGCGGCACCACCACTCCGCAGTGGGTGCACACCGGTCCGAACCACGGCTCGTTCGACAGGTCCGGTCGCCAGACGATCGCGTCCCCCGCGCACACCGGGCAGTGCTCGCCGGGGCCGGCCTCCAGGGCGGTGATCAGCCGGCGCAGCGCCTCCGCCAGGGGCACCGTCGGGTGCAGCGACGGGTCGTCGCACCGCGCTATGCCGTTGCCGCCCCACGTGCGCCGGTGCCAGTCGTCGATCCAGCCGGGCCGCCGCAGCCCGTCGTGCTTCTCGCGCCTGCGGCGCGCGGCGAACTTCTCCTCGTACGCGAGCCAGACCGCCCGTGCCTCCTCCAGCTCGTCGAGCGCGGCCACCAGCCGCGCCGGATCGGGTTCCCGGTCCTCCGGCCCGAACCTGTGCCTGGTGCACAGGTGGTCCCAGGTCGCCCGGTGCCCATAAGGGGCGAACCGCTCAAGGCACTTGCGCAGCGAGTACCGCCGCAGCGCCAGATCACATCCCGGATCACGCACCTGTCTTGCAAGACTCCGGAAACCGGCCATTGCACTGCCACCTCCGTCACTCGTACTTCGGCGTCGATGAATGGACGTACGGGTTCCCGGTTCGGCTCCATCGAAAAACGAATGACGCCCATCAGCGGGACATCTGACGTGAAATGTCCCCACGGCGCCGGGAGTGGCGCTCCGGCGGAACTGACGCTCCCTCACCACACAGCGGGTACGGCGGCGTCCGGCCGCGCACGAACACCCCCATACCCGGCCGTACCGCCCGCGCGACGGCAACGGCGGGATACCACCGCTCCGGACGGCCGGTCCCCGGCGCCGCCACCCCGGCGGCCGTGGCCGGTTCGGCCACCGGCCCCACCGGATCAGCGGTACATCAGGTACCGCCGGCGCACCGCGCGGAAGGCCGCCAGGTCCGCCTCCCAGGCGCCCACGACCTCGTCCGTGTCCGCGCCCGCGTCGACCAGCGTCCGGACCCGGGTCGAACCCGTCAGCTTGTCGATCCAGTTGTCCGCCCGCCAGGCGAACCCGCTCCAGCTCCGTTTCGCCGTCACCAGCAGACCGATACCCGCGCGCACCGGATCGAACGCCTCCCGGTCGTGGACGTGCACCTGCACCCCGCCCACCGTCCTGCCCTGGAACTTGGAGAACACCGGGGCGAAGTACGCCTCCCGGAAGCGCACGCCCGGCAGGTCCAGGGCGTTCGCGGCCTCCGCCCAGCGCCGGTCGACGCCCTCGGCGCCCAGCAGTTCGAAGGGCCGGGTCGTCCCCCGCCCCTCCGAGAGGTTCGTGCCCTCGAACAGACACGTCCCGGAGTACACCAGCGCCGTGTCCGGCGTCGGCATGTTGGGGCTCGGCGGCACCCACGGCAGCCCCGTGGCGTCGAAGAAGTCCGACCGCCGCCACCCCGACATCCGTACCGTCGCCAGCTCCACCGGCTTCGCCAGGAACTCCCCGTTGAACAGCCGCGCCAGTTCCGCCACCGTCATCCCGTGCGCCTGGGCGATCGGCTCCCGCCCCACGAAGGTCGCGAACGGCCGCTCCAGGACGGGCCCCAGCGCGGCCCGCCCGGTCACCGGGTTCGGGCGGTCCAGCACCATGAGGCGCTTGCCCGCGAGCGCCGCCGCCACCATGCAGTCGTACAGCGTCCAGATGTACGTGTAGAAGCGGGCGCCCACGTCCTGGATGTCGAACACGACCGTGTCGACGCCCGACGCGGTGAAGACGTCCGCCAGGGGCTGCCCGCTCTTCAGGTACGTGTCGTAGACCGGCAGCCCCGTCGCCGGGTCGTCGTACCGCCCCTCCGAACCGCCCGCCTGGGCCGTGCCCCGGAACCCGTGCTCGGGGCCGAACACCGCCACCAGGTCCACCCGGTCGTCGGCGTGCATCACGTCCACGATGTGCCGGGCCCCTGCCGTCACCCCCGTCGGGTTGGTCACCACGCCCACCCGCTGCCCGGCCAGCGCCGCGTACCCGTCGGCCGCGAGCAGGTCGAAACCGGTCCGCACCCGCCGGCCGCCCCCGTGCGCGACGGCGGGCGCCGCGGCCGCCACCGCCCCGGCCGCACCGCCGGCGACCAGCAGACCCCGCCTGGACACGCTCATCCGCACACCTCCGTGACGACCGACCGTTCCGGCCACGCACGCTAGCGCGCCCCGCGCCGCCAGGGAACGAACACGGCACGACGGCCTTCCCTCCGCACATACCGACTGGTTAGTCTGTCGCTCGTCCGTGGTCATCGGTCACCCTCACCGGGCGCCGGCCACAGGTCGCCGGGCACCGGCGACAGGCTGCCCGGCACCGGTCACCGGCACCGCGGGCACGCCAGACACCAGTCACCAGAGAGGCGGGTCCCGATGAGCACGACGGTCCAGGGCGCGGGCGTGGTCGTCACCGGAGCGGGCGGCGGCATCGGAGCCGCCCTCGCGCGCAGGTTCGCCGCGGAAGGGGCCCGCGTCGTGGTCAACGACCTCGACCCCGCCCGCACCAAGGCCGTCGCCGACGAGATCGGCGCCACCGCCGTCCCCGGCGACGCCTCCGCGATCGTCGACGAGGCCCGCGACGCGCTCGGCGGCACCGTCGACGTCTACTGCGCCAACGCCGGCCTCGCCTCACCCGGCGACGCCTTCGCCGGCGAGGACGTCTGGGCGGCCGCCTGGGACGTCAACGTGATGGCCCACGTCCGCGCCGCCCGCGCCCTGCTGCCCGACTGGCTGGAGCGCGGCTCGGGCCGCTTCGTCTCCACTGTCTCCGCCGCCGGGCTGCTCACCATGGTCGGCGCCGTGCCGTACAGCGTGTCCAAGCACGGCGCCTACGCCTTCGCCGAATGGCTCTCGCTCACCTACCGCCACCGCGGCCTGAAGGTCCACGCGATCTGCCCGCAGGGCGTCCGCACCGACATGCTCACCGCCGCCGGCTCGGCCGGGGACCTCGTCCTCGCCCCCACCGCCATCGAACCCGAGGACGTGGCCGACGCGCTGTTCGAGGGCATCGAGTCCGACCGCTTCCTGATCCTGCCGCACCCCGAGGTGGCCGGTTACTACCGGGCCCGTGCGAGCGACCCCGAACGCTGGCTGAACAATATGAGCCACATCCAGCAGAAGTGGGAGGGCAGCGGGCAGTGAACCCGACGACCTCGATCTACGCGGCCAAGCCCTGGCTCGCCCAGCTCAGCGACGCCCAGCGGGCGCCGGTCCGGCCGGCGGCCACCCTGGTGCACGCCCTCCGCGCGGCCGCCGCCCGCGCCCCGGAGCACCCCGCGCTGGCCTATTTCGACGGTCGCCTGACCTACCGCGAGACCGACGCGCTCTCCGACTCGGTGGCCGGACACCTGGCCTCCCGGGGCATCGGCCGCGGCGACCGGGTCGCGGTCATGCTCCAGAACACCCCGCACTTCGTCCTCGCCCTCCTCGGCGCCTGGAAGGCGGGCGCCACCGTCGTCCCGCTGAACCCGATGTACAAGTCGGCCGAGGTCGCCCACGCCCTGGACGACTCCGGGGCGAGCGCGCTGGTCTGCTCCGACCGCGCCTGGGAGGCGTACCTCCGCGGGACCGCCGCGGCCTCGTCCGTGACCGTCGTCCTCACCGCCTGCGAGAAGGACCTCCAGACCCGCGACGACCCGCGCGTCCTCGGCTTCGAGCGGCTGCCCGTCCCGGCCGACACCCACGACCTGGTCGCCGTCGCGCGGGCCGGGCACCCGGCGCCCGACGGGCGGGACCCCGCCGGCCCCGACATCGCCCTGATCAGCTACACCTCCGGCACCAGCGGCACCCCCAAGGGCGCCATGAACCGGCACGACGGGATCATGTACAACGCCGAGCGGCAGCGCACCGGCCACCCCGTCGAGGAGGGCGCCGCCTACTTCGCCCTCGCCCCGCTCTTCCACATCACCGGCCTGGTCTGCGAACTGGCCGCCTGCGTCGCCAACGCGGGCACCCTCGTCCTCGCGTACCGCTTCGAGGCGGGCGTCGTCCTGGACGCCTTCGCCGAGCACCGTCCCGCCTACACCGTCGGCCCCTCCACCGCCTTCATGGCCCTGGCCGCCCACCCCGCCGCCACGCCCGGCCACTTCGCCTCCTTCCGGGTGATCTCCTCCGGCGGCGCCCCGGTGCCCCCGGCGCTCGTCGAGAAGTTCCGCACCGCGTTCGGCCCCTACATCCGCAACGGCTACGGCCTCACCGAGTGCACCGCCCCCTGCGCCTCCGTACCGCCCGAGAAGGAGGCGCCGGTCGACCCCGTCTCCGGCACCCTGTCGGTCGGCGTGCCGGGACCCGCGACCGTCGTGCGCATCCTGGACGAAACGGGCGCCGAGGTGCCGTTCGGCGAGCAGGGCGAGATCGCGGTACGCGGCCCCCAGGTCGTCCCCGGCTACTGGCGGCTGCCGGAGGCCACCGCCACGACCTTCCCGGACGGCGAACTGCGCACCGGCGACATCGGCTTCATGGACCCGGACGGCTGGCTCTACGTCGTCGACCGCAAGAAGGACATGATCAACGCCTCCGGCTTCAAGGTGTGGCCGCGCGAGGTGGAGGACGTCCTCCACACCCATCCGGCGGTCCGCGAGGCGGCCGTCGTCGGGGTCCCCGACGCCTACCGGGGGGAGACGGTCAAGGCCTACGTCAGCCTCCGGCCCGGCGCCTCGATCGAGCCCGCCGAGCTGTCCGCGTACTGCGAGCGGCGGCTGGCGGCGTACAAATATCCCCGCGAGGTCGAGATCCTGCCGGAACTCCCCAAGACCACGAGTGGGAAGATCCTCAGGCGGGAACTGCGTTACCCCGCGTAAGACGACGGCGACACGGACGCGGACACGAGAGAGGTGGCGGCACATGGCCAGGACGACGGACGGGAGCGGCACCCCCGTCCCCCAGAGGCTGCTGGCCACCGCCACCCGGCTCTTCGCGGAGCGCGGCTACGACCGCACCTCCGTCCAGGAGATCGTCGAGGCGGCGGGCGTCACCAAGGGCGCCCTCTACCACTACTTCGGCTCCAAGGAGGACCTGCTCCAGGAGGTGTACTCGCGCGTGCTGCGGCTCCAGCAGGAGCGGCTGGACGCCTTCGCGGGCGCGGACGCCCCGGTGGAGCAGCGGCTGCGCGACGCCGCCGCCGACGTGGTGGTCACCACCATCGACAACCTCGACGACGCGTCGATCTTCTTCCGGTCGATGCACCACCTGAGCCCGGAGAAGAACAAGCAGGTGCGGGCGGAGCGGCGCCGCTACCACGAGCGGTTCCGGGCCCTCATCGAGGAGGGCCAGGAGGAGGGCGTCTTCTCCACCGCCACGCCCGCGGACCTGGTGGTGGACTACCACTTCGGCTCGGTCCACCACCTGTCCACCTGGTACCGCCCGGGCGGGCCGCTCAGCCCCCAGCAGGTGGCCGACCACCTGGCCGACCTGCTGCTGAGGGCGTTGCGGCCCTGACGCCGGACGTCAGTTGGCGTTCACCAGGTCGTGCGCCGGCACGGTGACCGTACGGGCGCCCTTCTTCCCGCCGAGGACGATCTTGCGCAGCGCGCTGTTGTTGGTCAGGTCGGTCTCCTTGAGCCGCTTCGCCGGGTTGGCCAGCACCTGGATGTAGTAGGTGCCGTTCGGCAGCGTGGTGATGTCGAAGGACTGGCCGGGCAGGTCCTGGGTGTAGGTGTCGCCGGAACCGACGTCCAGCACCTCACGCACCGAGATCGAGTTCTCCTGGCCGCAGGCCGTGGACAGGTCGGTGTTGTACGGGTGCCAGTTGGCGTTCTTCACCGTGTAGTCGACCGCGTCCGTGTTGGCCAGGCAGAAGGCCTCCTTGCCGCTGCGCACGGCCTCCTTCTGGTCCGCCTTCAGCAGCCGGTAGCTGGCGAAGTCGGTGAAGTGCCAGTGCACGTGGCCCGGGCGCGGGTCCCACTCCATGGTGCCGGTCGGGGTGTAGCCGACCTGCTTGCCCTTGGCGTCGTAGAAGTACTGGTAGGCGTCCATCAGCTCCTTGCCGGGGGAGCGGAAGCCGTCGACGACGAGCTGGGCGGGGCCGGCGTTCCACACGTTGGCGCTGAAGGCGAGGAAGTCCTTGCCCTTGTCGGGCCCCTCGGTGGCCGGCGGGCTGACGGTGATGCCGTAGGCGGGCAGCGAACGGAGGTCGGGCTTGGGGACGTCGGGCACGGTCGCCTTGCCGGTCGGCCGCTTGGGGGCGGCCTTCACCGCGGGCGCCTTGCGGGAGCCGTCGGTCTGGCCGCCCCCGTCACCCATCCGCGCCCCCGCCTTCAGGCCCTGCCGCTTGACCGCCCACGGCACGGCGGGCGGTGCCGGGATCAGAGGCCCGTGGCCCACGTTGTACGAGGGTCCCGCACCGCTGGTGGGAGCCGCGGGCGCCGCCGGGGCCACGGCCCCGTGCCCCGCGTGCCCGCCCGCGGTGCCGTGCCCGGCCGCCGCGGTGCCGTGCCCGGCCGGAGCCGGGTGCGTGCCGTGGCCCGCCGGAGCGCCGTGCCCGTCGTGCCCGGCGGCGGACGGGGCCGCGTGCCCGTCGTGCCCGGCCGGGGCGGTCACCCCGGTGTGGCCGGCCGCGTGGGTGTCGCGCCGCGCGGCGGACGCCACTCCGGCGCCGCCCCCCTCGCCGCTGACCTCGCGCACGGTCACCTTGACCGTCTGCGGCTTGTCCGCGATGCCGAAGACGTCCCGGTAGCGCTTCGCCACGGACACCTTGGCCGTGTAGGTGCCGGCCGGCAGGACGACGGGCCGCGAGTAGACGCCCGCGTACGTGTTGGCGGCCCAGCCCTGCTCCACGCCCCACACGGAACCGAGCGTGAAGGGGTTGGTGGGGCAGCTCTCCGGATACTTCGACGTCGCCGGGGCGTCGGGCCGGACCCGTCCCGAGGCGTTGTTGGGGCAGAAGTCCTCCGTGCGGTTCAGCACGGTCTTCCCGGCCGCGTTGGTGAGGGTGACCTGGACGAACCCGGGCAGCCCCGAGAAGTCCTTCACCAGGCCCGCGGGCAGCGCCTTGGCGCGGGTCCTGTTCCCCTCGCGGACCATCTGCGTGGCGACGACCGGGTCCTTGTAGGACTTGCGGGTCACCCGCAGTTCCAGCGGGGCGCCCTCGGCGGTGAGGTAGGTACCGAGGTCGAGGTAGACGCCCGGTTCCTCCTTGTAGGAGTCGAGCGTCACCGACTTGGCGGCGGCGATCAGGCTGAGCTGCGGGGTGGACGGGGCCGCCTTGCCGTCGGGCGCGGCGGCGACGATGCCGGCGGTCACGGCGACGGCCGCGGTTCCGGCGATCACCGAGCGCCCGAGACGGGTCTGGTGGGATCTGGTCATCGTTCCTCGTTCTGCGAGTGCCGATCGGGGACGGAGGGCGGCCGGCGCGCGTGGTCGGGGCGCGTGGCCGTCTCCGGCCCGTGAGAGCGTCCCCGGGTCCTGTGGGTTGGCTGTGAACCGGTCACCCCCGGATCCTTGGCCGAAACCAGTCACCGGCCGCCGGACCGGACCGCCCCGCGGTTCCCGTCGCCGGGCCTCGCACGCGGAGGAGCCCGGGACCACGAAGGCCCCGGGCTCCACCCGCTTCCGTACGGGAACTCAGAGGTACGCCTTCAGCTCCCGCCGCGCCAGCGACCGCTGGTGCACCTCGTCCGGGCCGTCCGCGAGCTTCAACGTGCGTGCCGACGCCCACAGTTCGGCGAGCGGGAAGTCCTGGCTGACGCCTCCCGCGCCGTGCACCTGGACCGCCTTGTCGATGATGTCCACCACCGCGCGGGGCGTGGCGATCTTGATGGCCTGGATCTCGGTGTGGGCGCCCCTGTTGCCGACCGTGTCCATCAGCCAGGCCGTCTTCAGCACCAGCAGCCGCAGTTGCTCCACCGTCACCCGGGCGTCGGCGATCCACCCCTGCACCTGCCCCTGCGCGGCCAGCGGCTTGCCGAAGGCGGTACGGGACACCGCACGGCGGCACATCAGCTCGATCGCCCGCTCGGCCATGCCGATCAGCCGCATGCAGTGGTGGATGCGCCCGGGGCCGAGCCGGGCCTGGGCGATGGCGAAGCCGCCGCCCTCCTCGCCGATCAGGTTCGCCGCCGGCACCCGGACGTCCTCGAAGACGACCTCGGCGTGTCCGCCGTGGGAGTGGTCCTCGTACCCGTACACCTGCATCGCGCGCCGGACGTGCAGCCCCGGGGTGTCGCGGGGCACCAGGACCATCGACTGCTGGCGGCGGACGTCCTCGCCGTCCGGGTCGGTCTTGCCCATCACGATGAAGATCGCGCAGTCCGGGTTCATCGCCCCGGAGATGTACCACTTGCGGCCGTTGATGACGTAGTCGTCACCGTCCCGCCGGATCCGGGTCTCGATGTTGGTCGCGTCGGACGAGGCCACCTCGGGCTCGGTCATCGCGAAGGCGGACCGGATCTCCCCGGCGAGCAGCGGCCGCAGCCACCGCTCCTTCTGCCGCTCGTCGCCGAACTGGGCCAGCACCTCCATGTTGCCGGTGTCCGGGGCCGCGCAGTTCAGCGCCGTGGGCGCCAGGTGCGGGGAGCGGCCGGTGATCTCGGCGAGCGGGGCGTACTGGAGGTTCGTCAGACCGGCGCCGTGCTCCTCGTCGGGCAGGAAGAGGTTCCACAGGCCCTGCCGGCGCGCCTCGGCCTTGAGATTCTCGACCACCGCCGGGGTGTCCCACGGGGAGGCGAGCTTCGCGCGCTGCTCGTGCGCGAGCTCCTCCGCCGGGTAGACGAAGTCGTCCATGAAGGCGAGGAGTTTCGCCCGCAGTTCCTCGGTGCGCGCGTCGAATGCGAAGTCCATGGGTGACGGTCAGCCTTCCTGGAGGGTGGTGAGGCCGTGCTCGATGAAGACCGGGACCAGCTCGCCGATCCGGTCGAAACCGGCGCCGACGGTCTGCCCGAGGGTGTAGCGGTAGTGGATGCCCTCCAGGATCACGGCGAGCTTGAACCAGGCGAACGCCGTGTACCAGGAGATGGCGGAGGTGTCGCGGCCGGAGCGGTCGGCGTAGCGCTCGACCAGCTCGGCGGGCGAGGGGTGCCCGGGCGCGGCCGCGGTGGTGGAGACGGGGGAGTGCGGCAGGTCCAGCCGGACGCTGTACATGGCCAGCAGGCCCAGGTCGGTGAGCGGGTCGCCGAGCGTGGACATCTCCCAGTCCAGGACGGCGTTCACCCGGTCGTCCTCGCCCAGCAGCGCGTTGTCCAGGCGGTAGTCGCCGTGCACGACGGTCGCCGCGGGGGAGCGCGGCAGGTCACGGCCCAGGGCGGCGTGCAGCTCGTCGATCCCGGCCAGCTCGCGGCTGCGGGAGGCGTCGAGCTGCTTGCCCCAGCGCCGGAGCTGCCGGTCCAGGAAGCCGTCGGGCCGCCCGAAGTCGCCGAGCCCCACGGCCGCGGGGTCCACCGCGTGCAGGTCGACCAGGGTGTCGACCAGGCCGAGGACGGCGGCCCGGGTGCGCCCGGGGCCGAGCGGGGCGAGCTGCGCGGCGGTGCGGTACGGGGTGCCGGACACGAACTCCATGACGTAGAACGGCGCTCCGAGCACCTCCTCGTCCTCGCACAGCACCAGCGGCTCGGGGACCGGCACCGCCGTCGGGTGCAGGGCGCTGATCACCCGGTGCTCGCGCCTCATGTCGTGGGCGGTGGCGAGGACGTGTCCGAGCGGCGGGCGGCGCACCACCCACTGGCCGGTGGAGTCGGTGACGAGGTACGTGAGGTTCGACCGGCCGCCCTCGACGAGGCGGGCGCTGAGCGGTCCGCTCACCAGGCCGGGCCGCTCGCGGTCGAGGAAGCCGCGCAACCGCTCGGGATCGAGACCTGGTGGGGGAGCTGAGCTCATCGTTCGCACCTCCGGATACGGGAAGACGGGTGGTGGTACGCAGCATGACCGACCAGTCGGTATGTCGTCCAGTACCGGACCGGTAATCGCCTGTGGGTATCCAGCTCCGGGGTCATGTCACTGAACAGCGTGCACAGGAGGGAACGCCGTCGCCGATCGACTGTGTCCCGCCCACCTCGCTCATCGCCGCTGCACCCGCCCTCTACCCTCCTGGCCCCGGCCCGCCGCCCGCCCCAAGCCCCGGCCGTCACCCGGTCACGGACATGAACGCGCGCTCCGGGCCCGGCGAGTGGGTGTGCGGCGGCTCACCCGTCCCCGGAGGCCGGCCGGCCTCGGCGCGGGCCCCGGGCGCACCCCGGTCGGTGGCGGCGGTCAGTGATCGTCCCAGTGGCCCTCGTGCGCCGCGTGCCGGTGTCCCTCGTGCACGTAGTCCATGTGGTCGCCGTGTGCGACGGCCGGGTGCCCGCACCCCTCGCCGTGCTCGTGGCTGTGCCCGCTGTGGGCGATGTGCTCCCCCGGCTCGCACTCGTCCCAGTGCCCGGAGTGCTCCCGGTGCAGGTGCCCGTCGTGGACGTAGTCCAAGTGGTCGTTGTGGACCATCGCCCGGTGCCCGCAGGCCGGACCGTGCACGTGGGTGTGCGAGGAGTGTTCCTGATGGAGAACGGTCATCGCGGGCCTCCGACGTCGAGGACGACACCACCAGGCTAGCCCTTTTTGTCGGCATTGATCGGTTTGTGGTTCCCTCCGCTTGCGAGCCGGCGGAGCGGCCCGGAGGGTCGGACCATGAAGGCCATCAGCTACCACCACTACGGCGGCCCCGAAGTCCTCGAGTACGGCGACCGGCCGGACCCCAAGGTGGGCCCGGACAAGGTGCTCGTCAGGGTGCGCGCTGCCGCCGTCAACCCGGTCGACTGGAAGGCCCAGGCCGGGTACCTCGACACGACCTTCGACACCGTCTTCCCGGTGATCCCCGGCTGGGACGTCTCCGGCGTCGTCATCCAGCCCGGGGTGTCCGTACCGGAGTTCGCCGTCGGGGACGAGGTGATGGGGTACGTCCGCGAGGACGTCCTGTGCCACGGCACCTTCGCCGAGTACGTCGCGGCGCCCGTCCGCACCCTGGCGCGCAAGCCCCGCAACCTGGGCTTCGAGGAGGCGGCGGCCCTGCCGCTGGCCGGCCTCACGGCGTACCAGGCGCTGCACCGGGCGCTCGCCGTGCGGCCGGGCGACACCGTCCTGGTGAACGCCGCGTCCGGCGCCGTCGGCTCGATGGCCGTCCAGATCGCCCGGCACATCGGTGCCCGGGTCATCGGCGCCGCCCGCGGGAACGGCCTGGACCGGGTACGCGAGCTGGGCGCCGAACCGGTGGCGTACGGGGACGGCTTCACCGGACGGGTCAGGAAGCTGGCCCCGCACGGCGTGGACGCGGCCCTCGACACCGTCGGCGGTCAGGTCCTCAAGGACTCCGCCCACCTGCTCGCCCCCGAGGGCCGCCTGGCCTCCGTCGCCGACGGCGAGGTCGTCGCGCTCGGCGGCCACTACTACTGGGTACGCCCCGACATGGCCGACCTCACGGTCCTCGCCGAACTGGCCGAACAGGGCGCCCTGTCGGTCCGGGTCGCCCGCACCTTCCCCCTGGAGCAGGCCGCCGAGGCCCAGCGCGCCAACAGGGAGGGCGGCCTGCACGGCAAGGTCGTCGTCACCGTCGGCTGAGGCGCGGGCGGCGGAACCCGTGACACGCCGCCACGCTCACACCACCACCGCCACCCCGAACGCGGCCAGCGCCACCGTGCAGGCCGCCGCCGCGACCGCGCCGCGCGGCGTCATCGGGACCGGGCGCACCGGGGCCAGCGCCCCCACCCGGCGATGGGCGACGATCAGGAACGCCAGCCACACCAGCAGCGACAGCCCCGCCCCCACCAGTCCCGCCGCGTCCACCCCGTCGTGCAGCGCCTGCTTGGCGGCGAGCACCGCCGCGACCGTCGCCGACAGGGTCGTACGCCGCCACGCCAGCCGCGTCCGCTCCGGCTGGAGCCCCGGGTCGCGGCCGCCCACGTCCATCAGTCGCGCCAGCCGAACAGGACGACCACCACCATCGCGCCCGCGACCAGACCCACCGCCAGGCTCAGCAGCGTCGGGAAGCGGCTCACCGGCAGGTCCTCGCCCCGCCGCATCGCCCGCTCGCACCGCACCCAGTGGTTCACCGCCCGCAGCGCGCACAGCGCCCCGGCGGCCAGCAGGGCGAGCGCCATCCCCACCCGGACGCCCCACCGCAGGTCGGGCAGGAACTGGTCCACCGCGAACCCGCCGCCGACCAGCGCCAGCGCGGTACGGAGCCAGGCCAGGAAGGTGCGCTCGTTGGCGAGGGAGAACCGGTAGTCGGGCGTCGCGCCCTCCTCCCGGATCCGCTGCGGCGCGAACCACAGCCGCAGGCCCCGCACGAAGTCGCTCACATGATCAGACTACCGGCGCGGTACTCGCGCAGCCTTTCGTAGGCCGCCAGCCCGTCCGGCACCCACTCCCAGTCGCCCAGCCGCGCCTCCAGCTCCCGCTCCGGCAGGAACGCGTGCCAGGCGACCTCCTCGGCCTGCGGCTCCACCGGCAGGGCGCACCGCACCTCGTACACGGCCGACCACCACGACCCGCGCCCGCCCCCGTCCTCGTACAGGAACTTCAGCAGCGGCGTGGGCGCCGGCAGCCCGCGCACGCCCAGCTCCTCCTCCGCCTCCCGCAGCGCCGCCTCGTCGTAGCCCTCGCCCGCCCCGACGACACCGCCCACGAACATGTCGTACAGCGACGGGAAGACCAGCTTGGTGGCCGTGCGGCGGTGGACGAACAGCCGGTCCTCGGCGTCCCGGGCCAGGACGAACACGCACCGGTGCCGCAGGCCCCGCGCGTACACCTCGCCGCGCGGCGCCCGCCCCACCACCTCGTCGTGCTCGTCGACGACGTCCAGGATCTCTTCGGCAGCGCTCATGCGGCCATGAAATCACCGCCCGCCTGTTGACGTGTTACCGCCGCGTACCGAAGATCGGAGCACCCGGCCGACAAGGATGAGGACCCATGGCGTACGACGCTGATGTGATCGTGATCGGGGCGGGTCTCGCGGGCCTGGTCGCCACCGCCGAGCTCGTCGACGCGGGCCGCAGCGTCATCCTTCTCGACCAGGAGCCGGCACAGTCCCTCGGCGGCCAGGCGCACTGGTCCTTCGGCGGGCTGTTCTTCGTCGACTCGCCCGAACAGCGCCGGATGCGCATCCGCGACAGCCACGCCCTCGCCCTCCAGGACTGGCTCGGCACCGCCGGCTTCGACCGCCCTGAGGACCACTGGCCGCGCGCGTGGGCCGAGGCGTACGTCGACTTCGCGGCCGGCGAGAAGCGGGCCTGGCTGCACCGGCAGGGTGTCCGCTTCTTCCCGGTCGTCGGCTGGGCCGAACGCGGCGGCTACGGCGCCACCGGGCACGGCAACTCGGTCCCGCGCTTCCACATCACCTGGGGCACCGGCCCCGGCCTCGTCGCCCCCTTCGAGCGCCGCGTCCGCGCGGGCGTCGACCGGGGCCTCGTACGGCTCGCGTTCCGTCACCGGGTCACCGGCCTCGGCCGCACCGCGGGCGCCGTCGACACCGTCAGCGGCGAGGTCCTGGAGCCGTCCGGCGCCGAGCGCGGCACGGCCAGCAGCCGCCGGGTCACCGGCACGTTCGCGTACCGGGCCCAGGCCGTCGTCATCACCTCGGGCGGCATCGGCGGCAACCACGACCTGGTCCGGGCCCAGTGGCCCGAGCGGCTCGGCACCCCGCCCGAGAAGCTGCTCTCCGGCGTGCCCGCCCACGTCGACGGCCTGATGCTCGGCATCGCCGAGGAGGCCGGCGCCCACCACATCAACCGCGACCGGATGTGGCACTACACCGAGGGCATCGAGAACTGGAACCCCATCTGGGCGCGGCACGGCATCCGCATCCTCCCCGGACCGTCCTCGCTGTGGCTGGACGCGCACGGCCGGCGGCTGCCCGTCCCGCTGTTCCCCGGCTTCGACACGCTCGGCACCCTCGAACACATCGCGCGGAGCGGCCACGGCCACACCTGGTTCGTCCTCAACCGGCGCATCATCGGCAAGGAGTTCACCCTCTCCGGGTCCGAGCAGAACCCCGACCTCACCGGCAAGTCCGTGCGGGGCGTCCTGGACCGCGCCCGCGCCGACGTCCCCGGCCCCGTCAAGGCGTTCATGGACCACGGTGCCGACTTCGTCGTCGAGGACGACCTGACGTCCCTGGTGCGCGGCATGAACGCGCTGACGAAGGAACCGCTGATCGACGAGGCCGCGCTGCGCCGCGAGATCGTCGCCCGCGACCGCGAGATCGCCAACCCCTTCACCAAGGACCTCCAGGTCACGGCGATCCACGGGGCCCGCAAGTACCTCGGCGACAAACTGATCCGCACGGTCGCCCCGCACCGCGTCCTCGACCCCAAGGCGGGCCCGCTCATCGCCGTACGCCTCAACATCCTCACCCGCAAGTCACTGGGCGGCCTGGAGACCGACCTCTCCTCCCGCGTGCTCACCGCCGACGGCACCCCGCTGCCCGGCGTCTACGCGGCCGGCGAAGCCGCCGGTTTCGGCGGCGGCGGCGTCCACGGCTACCGGGCCCTGGAGGGCACCTTCCTCGGCGGCTGCATCTTCTCGGGCCGCGCCGCCGGCCGCGCCGCCGCGCAGGCCACCGGCGCGTAGCGCGTATCGGGCCGCGCGCGGGTGCCCCGCGGCCCTGCCGGCACGGCACCCCCCGAGGCGGGTGTCGCCACACTCCCTAGGGCACGCCCTCCGGCACCGGAGTCCCCTGGTGGTAGTACAGCCGCCAGGCGCCGCCGGTCTCCGGGTCGCGGCGCCAGAGGGAGCTGCGCCGGGTCCGGCGGCCGTCCAGGACCGCTTCGTACGTCAGGTGCACCAGGTCCGGGGCGAGCAGGACGCCCGTCATGCCGGACACCTCGTACCGGGGCCCGTCCGCCGCACCGCCCTCCAGCTCCGGCAGCGCGGCGAGCATGTCGTCCCGGCTCCACCGCCGCCCCGAGGCGCCGACCTCCACGAAGTCCGGGTGCAGCAGCCGGGCCGCCTCCGCCCGGGACGTGCGTACCGCCGGGTCCACCAGCCGCAACTCGCCCGCGACCGCCTCGTCCACCCCCGTCACCGCAGACGCTCCACGACGCGGAACCGCTCGGCGACCACCATCGTCCCGTCGTCCACCGTGAAGTCCGGGTCCCCGAGGGCCTCGCGCATCTCGGCGCCGTGCCAGAAGCGTTCGTGGCCCGCCCGCCACTCGGCGACCGAGGCGTACCCCTCGCCCTCGTCGAGCGCGTGCGCCAGGTCCACCTCGCCGAGCGGCAGCACCCGCACCTCCGTCACCTCGACCACCGCCACCTCGCGGCCGTCGGAGTCGATGAGCGCGGAGCGTTCGCCGATCTCCGGCAGCTCCTCGTCCTCCGCCTCGTACTCCACGAGGAGACCGGTCGTCGACACCTTCTCGCCCGACAGGACGGCGGCGACCAACCGGTCGCGCAACGGCCCGGGGAAGGCCAGCAGATACGGCTTGAGCTGTTCGGAGTCCGTCATGGGGCGACAGTCTGGCAAGACCGCCGCCCCGACCGCGAGGCAATACCCGGGGCGCGGCTACAGCACCAGGGACAGCAGCAGCACGCACCCGATGCCGACGACCGAGATGATCGTCTCCATCACCGACCAGGTCTTGACCGTCTGGCTGACGGACATCCCGAAGTACTCCTTCACCAGCCAGAACCCGGCGTCGTTGACATGGCTGAAGAACAGCGAGCCCGCGCCGATCGCCAGTACCAGCAGCGCCGCGTGGGCGGTCGACATGTCGGCCGCCAGCGGTGCGACCAGCCCGGCCGCCGAGATGGTGGCGACCGTCGCCGAGCCGGTGGCCAGCCGGATCGCCACCGCGATCAGCCAGGCGAGCAGCAGCGCCGGAACCGACCAGTCGTCGGAGAAGTCCAGGATCATCCGCCCGACGCCCACGTCGATGAGCGTCTGCTTGAAACCGCCGCCCGCGCCGACGATCAGCAGTACGCCGGCGATCGGGGCGAGGGACTTCTCGACCGTGGAGGAGATCCGCTCCTTGGTGAAGCCGGCCGCCCGGCCCAGCGTGAACATGCCGGCCAGGACGGCGGCGAGCAGCGCGATCAGCGGGGAGCCGATGACGTCGGTCACCCGCTGGACGTGGTTCTCCGGGTCGTCCACCACGATGTCCACCAGCGCCTTGACCAGCATCAGCACCACGGGCAGCAGCACCGTCGCGACCGTGGCGCCGAAGCCCGGCCGGCGCTCCAGGTCCTCGGAGGCCCGCTGGGGGACCATCCGCTCGGGCACCGGGACGTCCACCCAGCGCGCCGCGTACCGGGAGAAGAGCGGACCGGCGATGATCACGGTCGGGACGGCGACGACGATGCCCAGCGCCAGCGTCACGCCCAGGTTGGCGCCGATGGCGTCGATGGCGACCAGCGGGCCGGGGTGCGGCGGTATCAGCCCGTGCATCACGGACAGGCCCGCCAGCGCCGGGATGCCGATCCGCATCAGCGAATAGCCGCCCCGCTGGGCCACCATCAGCACCACCGGGATCAGCAGCACGATCCCGACCTCGAAGAACAGCGGCAGCCCGATCACCGAGGCGATCAGCACCATCGCCCACGGCATGGCCCGGCCGCCCGCCCTCGCCAGGATGGTGTCGACGATCCGGTCCGCACCGCCCGAGTCGGCGAGCAGCTTGCCGAGGATCGCCCCGAGCGCGATGAGCACACCGACTCCCGCCACGGTCGAGCCGAGGCCCTTGGTGAACGAGGCGATGGTCGCGTCCAGCGGGGCGCCGGCGAAGGCGCCGAGCGCCAGTGAGCCGATGGTCAGCGCCAGGAAGGCGTGCAGCTTGGTCCTGGTGATGAGCAGGACGATGAGGGCGATGCCCGCCAGGACGGCGATGCCGAGCCGGGCGTTGCCGGCCGAGGTGATCGGCTCGGTGGCGTCCGCTGCCAGCATCTCGACGTGGAGACTGGTCACAGGGGTTCCTCGGGTAGGCGGATCAGGGGGCGAGCCGGCGCAGCGCGGCGACGGCCCGGTCGGCGATGTCCTCGGGGGAGCCGGCGACGTCCACGGCCACCCCGGCCTCGTCGTCCCCGAGCGGCTGGAGCGTGGCGAACTGCGAGTCCAGGAGCGCGGCGGGCATGAAGTGCCCCGTGCGCGCGGCCATCCGCCCCTCGATCAGCGACCGGTCGCCGGTCAGGTGCAGGAAGACGGCACCGGGCGCGGCCGCCCGCAGCCGGTCGCGGTACGACCGCTTCAGCGCCGAGCTGCTCACCACCCCGCCGAGGCCCGCCCGCCCGTGCGCCCACCGCCCGATGGCGTCCAGCCAGGGCCACCGGTCGTCGTCGTCCAGCGGGACGCCGGCCGACATCTTGGCGATGTTCGCCTCGGGGTGGAAGTCGTCGCCCTCGGCGTACGGGACGCCGAGGCGTTCGGCGACCAGCGGGCCGACGGTGGTCTTGCCGGTCCCGGCCACGCCCATCACCACGACGACGGGGGGTTGCTCCATGGGGTGCCTCGCTGTCTTCCTCGACATCGATCCGGACGCCCGCGCGGCATCCGTCGCCGCACACTGAAACCCATCTGGTACGACGTATTCAAGAGCCTGTGACGTAAAAGTCATACTTTTCAGTGGCGGTTACGCTATGCACATGAAGACGCAGGCACCCGGGCTCCACACGCATGTCCTGGACACCCTGGGCCTGGCGATCACCGCGGGGGAGTACCCGCCGGGCAGTGTGCTGCGCACCGATGAGCTCGCCCAGCGCTTCGAGGTGTCACGCACCGTGATCCGCGAGGTGGTCCGCGTCCTGGAATCCATGCACCTGGTGGAGTCGCGCCGCCGCGTCGGCGTGACCGTGCGCGCCACCGAGCAGTGGAACGTCTACGACCCGCGCGTCATCCGCTGGCGGCTGGCCGGCGCCGACCGCCCCCGCCAGCTCCGCTCGCTCACCGTCCTCCGCTCCGCCGTCGAGCCGGTCGCCGCCGGCCTCGCGGCCACCCACGCCACCCCCGAGCAGTGCCGGGAGCTGACCGAGCAGGCCCTCGGCATGGTCGCGACCTCGCGCGGCCGGCAGCTCGAGGCGTATCTGGTCCACGACATCGCCTTCCACCGGATTGTGCTCAACGCCTCCGGCAACGAGATGTTCGCCCGGCTCGGCGACGTGGTCGCCGAGGTCCTCGCGGGGCGGACGCACCACCACGTGATGTTCGAGGACCCCGACCCGGCCGCCGTCACCCTCCACGTGCGGGTCGCCGAGGCCGTACGGGAGCGGGACGCGGACCGGGCCGAGCGGCTCACCAGGGAGATCGCCACCGGGGCGCTCCGAGAGCTCGACGTCCTCGCGCCGTAGCTCCACCACGTAAGCTGCTCAACGCTGATTAACCAGTCGGTAACCTCAAAAACACCTCAGATCCGCCCGTACGTGACATAGGCCACAGCCAAAACGGCGGCGAAGCCGTGACTATGTGCCCTGGCCTTCTGCCGCGGTGACCACATTCATCACCCACGTACGGCTGGCTGATACCGCACGACCCCTCACAAAGGCGACTTCCAGATGAGTGACCGCACCATGCCTGCGGCCGACACCCTGAGCCCCGGGACTCCCGCGGCGACGGGCGCCCCCCACATCGACGCCGGTGACGCCGGTTACAGCAAGGACCTCAAGTCCCGCCACGTCAACATGATCGCCATCGGTGGCGCGATCGGCACCGGCCTCTTCCTCGGCGCCGGTGGCCGCCTGGCCGGGGCCGGTCCCTCGCTCGCGATCGCGTACGCGGTCTGCGGCGTCTTCGCCTTCTTCGTCGTCCGGGCCCTCGGTGAGCTGGTGCTCTACCGTCCCTCCTCCGGCGCCTTCGTCTCCTACGCCCGTGAGTTCATGGGCGAGAAGGGCGCCTACACGGCCGGCTGGCTGTACTTCCTCAACTGGTCGACCACCGCCGTCGCCGACATCACCGCGGCGGCGACCTACGCCCACTTCTGGGCCATGTTCAGCGACGTCCCGCAGTGGATCCTCGCCCTGATCGCCCTGGCCGTCGTCCTCACCGCGAACCTGATCTCGGTGAAGTACTTCGGCGAGATGGAGTTCTGGTTCGCGATCATCAAGGTCGCCGCGCTGGTGATCTTCATGTGCGTGGGCATCTTCCTGGTGGTGACCCAGCACGAGGTCGGCGGCCACACCCCGGGTCTCGCCACCATCACCGACAACGGCGGCATCTTCCCGATGGGCATGGTGCCGATGCTGATGGTCGTCCAGGGCGTCGTCTTCGCCTACGCGTCCGTCGAGCTGGTCGGCGTCGCCGCCGGTGAGACCGAGAACCCCGAGAAGATCATGCCGAAGGCGATCAACTCGATCATGTGGCGCGTGGGCCTGTTCTACGTCGGCTCGGTCGTCCTGCTGGTCCTGCTCCTGCCGTACACCTCGTTCTCCGGCGACCAGAGCCCCTTCGTCACCGTCTTCGACAAGCTCGGCATCCCCGGCACGGCCGGCGTCATGAACCTGGTCGTCCTCACCGCCGCCCTCTCCAGCCTGAACTCCGGCCTGTACTCCACCGGCCGCATCCTGCGCTCGATGGCCATGTCCGGCTCCGCGCCCAAGTTCACCGCCCGGATGAACAAGGGCCAGGTGCCCTACGGCGGCATCCTGCTCACCGCCGGCTTCGGCGTCCTCGGCGTCGCCCTGAACTACGTCATGCCCGGCGAGGCCTTCGAGATCGTGCTGAACCTCGCCTCCATCGGCATCCTCGGCACCTGGGGCATGATCATGCTCTGCTCGCTGCTGTTCTGGTCGCGCTCCAAGGAGGGCAAGGTCACCCGCCCCTCCTACAAGCTGCCCTGGGCGCCTTACACCCAGATCGTGACGCTGGTCTTCCTCGTCTCCGTCCTCGGCCTGATGTGGTACGGCGGCGGCGTCGGCCGGACCACCGTCAACTGCCTGCCGCTGATCGCGGCCCTGCTCGTCGGCGGCTGGTTCGCCGTCCGCAAGCGCGTCAACGCGCTGGCCACCTCGCAGCCGCAGGACTGACCCACCCCGGGCACGCGTCGAGCCCCCGCCGGACACCCGTCCGGCGGGGGCTTCGCTTGTGCGGCCGAATATGCACCCCCCGGGACGCCCCCGACCGGAATAGTGGTGCCGGACAATCGCGTGACGAAGGGAAGAGCCACGATGGCGCAGCAGGTCACAGGGGTCATTGCCCCGGGGAAGAACGAACCCGTGCGGGTGGAGACCATCCTGGTCCCCGACCCCGGCCCCGGCGAAGCCGTCGTCCGGATCCAGGCGTGCGGGGTGTGCCACACCGACCTGCACTACAAGCAGGGCGGCATCAACGACGACTTCCCGTTCCTCCTCGGCCACGAGGCCGCCGGTGTGGTCGAGTCCGTCGGCGACGGCGTCACCGACGTCACGCCCGGCGACTTCGTCATCCTCAACTGGCGGGCCGTCTGCGGCACCTGCCGGGCGTGCCGGCGGGGCCGGCCCTGGTACTGCTTCGCCACCCACAACGCCGTACGGAAGATGACCCTGGAGGACGGCACCGAGCTGTCGCCCGCCCTCGGCATCGGCGCCTTCGCCGAGAAGACCCTCGTCGCCGCCGGCCAGTGCACCAAGGTCGACCCGTCCGTCGCCCCCGCCGTCGCCGGCCTCCTGGGCTGCGGCGTCATGGCCGGCATCGGCGCGGCGATCAATACCGGCCAGGTCGGCCGGGGCGACTCCGTCGCCGTCATCGGCTGCGGCGGCGTCGGCGACGCGGCGATCGTGGGCTCCCGGCTGGCGGGCGCCGCGCGGATCATCGCCGTCGACATCGACGACCGCAAGCTGGAGACCGCCCGGACCATGGGCGCCACCCACACCGTCAACTCCCGCACCACCGACCCCGTCGAGGCGATCCGTGAACTCACCGACGGCTTCGGCGCCGACGTCGTCATCGAGGCGGTCGGCCGGCCCGAGACGTACCGGCAGGCCTTCTACGCCCGCGACCTCGCCGGCACCGTCGTCCTCGTCGGCGTACCGACCCCCGAGATGACCCTGGAGCTCCCGCTCCTCGACGTCTTCGGACGCGGCGGCGCCCTCAAGTCGTCCTGGTACGGCGACTGCCTCCCCTCCCGCGACTTCCCCATGCTCATCGACCTGCACCGGCAGGGCCGCATCGACCTGGCCGCCTTCGTCACCGAGACGATCGGCCTCGGCGACGTCGAGAAGGCGTTCGCCCGGATGCACGAGGGCGACGTCCTGCGCTCGGTGGTGGTCTTCTGATGACCGCGCGCATCGACCACCTCGTCACCTCCGGCACCTTCTCGCTGGACGGCGGCACCTGGGACGTCGACAACAACGTGTGGATCGTCGGGGACGGCGCCGAGGCCGTCGTCATCGACGCGGCCCACGACGCCGACGCCATCCTCGCCGCTCTCGACGGCCGGACGCTGCGGGCCATCATCTGCACGCACGCCCACGACGACCACATCGGCGCCGCCCCGGCGCTCGCCGCCGCCACCGGCGCCCGCGTCCTGCTGCACCCCGACGACCTGCCGCTGTGGAAGCGGACCCACCCCGACCATTACCCGGACGGGGAACTCACCGACGGCCGGACCCTCACCATCGCGGGCACCGACCTCACCGTCCTGCACACCCCCGGCCACGCCCCCGGCGCCGTCTGCCTGTACGCGCCCGACCTGGGCACCGTCTTCACCGGCGACACCCTCTTCCGGGGCGGCCCGGGCGCCACCGGCCGGTCCTTCTCCCACTTCCCCACGATCATCGACTCGATCCGCGACCGGCTGCTCACCCTGCCGCCGGACACCGTCGTCCGCACCGGACACGGGGACGGCACCACCATCGGCGCCGAGGCCCCGCACCTCCAGGAGTGGATCAACCGAGGCCACTGAGCGACAGCCCGCTCACGAACCGCATCGGCACACCCGTGACCGGGTCGGTGAACTCCAGCCGCCGCGCCAGCAGTTGCAGCGGTCGGGTGAAGTCCTCCGGCCCGTCCTCCCGCACCACCGGATACAGCGGATCGTGCAGGATCGGCACGCCCAGCCGGGCCATGTGCACCCGGAGCTGGTGGGTCTGGCCGGTCGCCGGCACCAGCCGGTACCGGCCGAGCCCGCCCCGGTGCTCCAGCAGCTCGACCCGGCTCTCGCTGTTCGGCTCGCCCGGCTCCTCCCGGGCCGCGAGCACCCCCCGCTCCTTCACGATCCGGCTGCGCACGGTCACCGGCAGCGGGAGCCCCGGATCGTACGGGGCCACCGCCTCGTACTCCTTGCGCACCCGCCGGTCCCGGAACAGCGACTGGTACGCGCCCCGGTCCCCGGGCTCCACCACGAACAGCGCCAGCCCCGCCGTCAGCCGGTCCAGCCGATGCGCCGGCTGCAACCCGGGCAGGCCCAGCTCGCGCCGCAACCGCGCCACCGCCGTCTCCGTGACGTGCCGCCCGCGCGGCGTCGTCGCCAGGAAGTGCGGCTTGTCGGCGACCACGATCCGCTCGTCCCGGTGCACGATCCCCACCTCGAACGGCACCCGCTCCTCGGGCGGGAAGTCCCGGTGGAACCACACGTAACGCCCGGGCGCGTACGGCTCGTCCGCCCCGACCGGCACCCCGTCCGCCCCCACGAAGCGGCCCGCCGCGAGCATCGCGTCCACCCGCCCGGCGCCGATCGCCCCCGCGTACCGGCCCAGCAGATGGTCCCGGACGGTCGCCCACGACCCCTCCGGGTCGGCCGGCAGCCGCAGCCGCACCGGGTCCACGCCGTCGCGCTGCGGAAGCGGGGCCACCGGGGCCCTGGTCCTGCGTCTCACCCGCCCCACGGTATACGCCCACGTCACCCGGGCGTACGCGCCTCCCACCGGGCCCCCAGGGCGCCGGCGGCGGGCAGGGCGGCGGCGATCCGGTCCCAGGTGGCCCGGTCGCGCTCCACCGCCGGGAGCGCCTCGCCCGCACCGCCGCCCCACGCGGACGCCACGGCCACCGGATCCTCTCCGGTCGCCGCCCCCGCCGCCAGCGCGGCGGCACCCAGCGCGACCGGCTCCGGAGCGCGCGGCAGTACCACCGGCCGCCCCGACAGGCGGCGCACGGTCTCCACCCACGTACGCCCCCGGGCGCCGCCGCCGATCAGCCGCAGCGGCACGTCCGCCCCCGCCGGAGGCAGCTCGTCCAGCACCCGCAGGACCGTGAACACCGCGCCCTCGTAGGCGGCCCCCAGGAGCTGCTGCCGGGTGGTCGCGTGCCGCAGTCCGGTCAGCAGACCCGACGCGCGGGGCAGATCGGGGGTGCGCTCACCGTCCAGGTACGGCAGGAGGACGGCCTCCCCGCCGGGCGCGGCGTCCTCCCGGTCCAGGCCCAGCAGCGCCGCCACCTTGTCGACCGCCAGCGTGCAGTTGAGCGTGCAGCCCAGCGGCAGGAACGTGCCGTCGGTGGCGGCGAACCCGGCCAGCGCGGCCGTCGCCGGCCGGGTGCGGGTGGCCGCGAAGACGGTCCCGGACGTACCGAGCGACACCACCGGGTGGTCGAGCAGCCCCCGCGCGCCCAGCCCGAGCCCCACGGCGGCGGCCATGTTGTCCCCGGTGCCCGCGGCGACGGCGATGCCCTCCGGCAGGCCCAGCTCCCCGGCCGCCCGGGCCGTCAGCGACCCCACGCGGGTGGCCCCCGACGGGGCGACCGCCGGCAGCAGGGCGCCGTCCAGCCCCAGGAGGTCCAGCAGCCCCGGGTCGTACGCCCCGGTCGCGGTGGCGTACCAGCAGGTGCCGGACGCGTCCCCCGGGTCGGTGGCGGCGGTGCCGGCGAGCCGCTCGGTGAGGAAGTCGTGGGGGAGGCGCACGGCGGCGGCCGCCGCGGCGGTACGCGGCTCGTGCTCGCACAGCCAGCGCCACTTGGCCGCCGTCATCGACGCCACGGGCACCGAACCGGTACGGGCCAGCCAGCCGTCGGCGCCCAGCTCCCCGGCGAGCGCGGCGGCCTGCGGTGCCGCGCGGGTGTCGTTCCACAGCAGCGCGGGACGCAGCGGGCGGCCCGCGGCGTCCAGGACGACCAGTCCGTGCTGCTGGCCGGCCACCGCGATGCCGGTCACCGCCCGGGCGTCCCGGCCGCGCAGGGCCTCGCCCACGGCCGCGGCCAGTGCCCGCCACCACTGCTCGGGGTCGCTCTCCCGGGCGCCGCCCTCGCCGCTCACGGTGTGGGCGGCCCGGCCCGTCGCCACCACCCGCCCGGACACCACGTCCACCACGACCGCCTTGGCCGACTGGGTGGAACTGTCCACACCGATGACCACCGGGGACGACGACATCGCGCACCTCTCTCTTGGCGAAGGGCTTCCCGTAGCGTATTAGTAATGTCAGAAAACAAATAGATCGGCTGGAGGCCCGGACATGTCGGAACGCTTCATCCCCGCTCCCGAGGACAGGTTCACCTTCGGGCTGTGGACGGTGGGCTGGCAGGGCGCCGACCCCTTCGGTACCGCCACCCGCCCCGCCCTCGACCCGGTCGAAACGGTCGAGCGCCTCGCGGCCCTCGGCGCGTACGGCGTGACCTTCCACGACGACGACCTGATCCCCCACGGGTCCTCCGGCGCCGAGCGCGAAGCGCTGGTCAAGCGGTTCCGCGCCGCCCTCGACCGCACGGGCCTCAAGGTCCCCATGGCCACCACCAACCTCTTCACCCATCCGGTCTTCAAGGACGGCGCCTTCACCGCCAACGACCGCGACGTCCGCCGCTACGCCCTGCGCAAGACGATCCGCAACATCGACCTCGCGGTCGAGCTCGGCGCCGGGGTGTACGTCGCGTGGGGCGGCCGCGAGGGCGCCGAATCGGGCGCCGCGAAGGACGTCCGGGCGGCCCTGGACCGCATGAAGGAGGCCTTCGACCTCCTCGGCGAGTACGTCACCTCCCAGGGCTACGACCTGCGCTTCGCCATCGAGCCCAAGCCCAACGAGCCGCGCGGCGACATCCTCCTGCCCACCATCGGCCACGCCCTCGCCTTCATCGAGCGCCTGGAACGCCCCGAACTCGTCGGCGTCAACCCCGAGGTCGGCCACGAGCAGATGGCGGGCCTCAACTTCCCCCACGGCATCGCCCAGGCCCTGTGGGCGGGCAAGCTCTTCCACATCGACCTCAACGGCCAGTCCGGCATCAAGTACGACCAGGACCTCCGCTTCGGCGCCGGCGACCTCCGCCAGGCCTTCTGGCTGGTCGACCTTCTGGAGAGCGCCGGCTACGACGGCCCCCGCCACTTCGACTTCAAGCCCGTCCGCACCGACGGCCCCGACGGCGTCTGGGAGTCCGCGAAGAACTGCATGCGCAACTACCTGATCCTCAAGGACCGCGCCGCCGCGTTCCGCGCCGACCCCGAGGTCCGAGCCGCCCTCGCCGCCTCCCGCGTACCCGACCTCACCCGCCCCACCGCCGCCGACGGCCTCGCCGGGCTGCTCGCCGACGCCTCGGCGTACGAGACCTTCGACCCCGCGACGGCGGCGGCCCGCTCCATGTCCTTCGAGCGCCTCGATCAACTGGCCCTCGAACACCTCCTGGCCACCCGCTGAGCCCACCGGCCGCGCTCGGTGCCCGGTGCGCGGCGCCTGCCGGTGGGTGGCCTCTTCCGGCCCCGGCGATGCGGTGCCTGCCGGTGGGTGGGGGGTGTGGCCCCTCCGGGCTCACCTCCTCGAGGCCGGCGGCCTGCGCCACCGGTAAGGGCACCCGCCCCTTGCCTCCCCCAAGCTCTCGGCTTCGCTCGAGCAGGGGGGACCCCCCATCCTCTGCGGGGGCGACCCTGCACGGCCCCACCCCGGCCCGTCGCCCGTCCGCGGGCCGGTTCGCCCGAGGCCGTGGCCCTCTCCCTCGAACGTCGTCCGGACGACGTACACGCCACAGAGCCCCCTAGGACGATCCGGCCCGCGGATATCGGTACCTACGGCGGGTTGGGGAGGGTCGTACGGCGAGGAGGGGCCGTGCAGGGTCGCCCCCGCAGCGGTTGGCGGCGACGAACGGCCACAAGACCGGTAGGGTGCCCCGCCAACCGCGAGGAGGTGAGCCCGGAGGGGCCCCGCCCCTGACCCACCGGCCGCAACCCACCCCTCGTAAGGCCACCCGCCGCAGTCACCCGGCGCGCGGCCGGGGCTACCCGGCCGCGCGGGCGGTGTGTCCCGCCGGGTCGGCGATCACGTCACGGACGACCACCGCCGCCGCGCCGCGCGCCGCGTCGCCGGACGAGGAGGAGCCCCGCAGCCGCCCGGACCCCGCCGGCCACAGCCCGGACACCACGCGCCGGGTCAGTTCACGGTCGGCCGCCGGGCCCAGCCACGGCATGAGCGGCCGGTAGATGCCGCCCAGCACCACCGCCTCCGGGTCCAGCAGGTTCACCGCGCCGGAGACGACCAGCCCGAGCATCCGCCCGGCGCGCTCCAGGGCCGCCACGGCCAGGGTGTCACCGGCGCGGGCCCGCCGTTCCAGCTCGGCCACGCCCGGCAGCCCCGCCGCCTCGTCCAGGCCCGCGCCCCGCAGCAGCGCGGCCTGCCCGGCGTACTGCTCCAGGCACCCCCGCGAACCGCACCGGCACTCCGGACCGTCCGCGTCCGCCACGACGTGCCCGATCTCCCCGGCGAAGCCGTGCGCCCCGCGCAGCAGCCGGCCGTCCACGACGACAGCCCCGCCCACCCCGATCTCGCCGGTCAGGTACAGGAAGCCGCGCACGCGCTCCGGCCCGGCGCCGACGCCGAACCACAGCTCCGCCAGCGCCGCCGCGTTCGCCTCGTTGTCCGAGCCCACCGGCAGCGGCGGCCGGCCGGGCCGCGCGGCGGCCAGGGCCCGCCCGAACAGGTCCTCCGCCGCGACCCGGTCCCAGCCGAGGTTCGGGGCCTGGCGCACCGTGCCGCCGGAGACCAGACCGGGCAGCGCCAGCCGGGCCCCGGCCGGGTGGAGGTCGTGCCCGGCCGCGGAGTCCAGCGTCCGCGCCGCGATCCGCGCGGCCCGCTCCAGTACCTCGCCGGGGGCGGCGCCCCGGTTGTCGACGTGCTCGGTGAGCCGGACCCGGTCGGCACCGGCGAGGTCGACGACGCAGACGGTCACGTAGTCGACGTTGATCTCGACGCCGAGCCCCGCCGGTCCCGTACGGGCCACTCTCAGCGCCGTCCCGGGCCGGCCGGCCTGGCCGCTGAACGTCTTGCCGCGCTCGGTGAGGAACCCTCCCGCCAGGAGCTGCTCCACCAGCGACGACACCGCAGCCCGCGTGAGGCCGACCCGCGCCGCGACCGCCGCCCGGGTCGCCTCGCCCTCGTCGTGCACGGCCCGCAGCACCAGGCTCAGGTTGTGCCGCCGCACGGTGTCCTTGTCGGCCTTGGGCTCCAGCGGGTCGGGGGTGCTCTTCATGGTGCGGCCGAGCCTATGCGAAGCCCGGTGACGCCGAAGAGCGGCCCCGGTCTGCCGACCGGAACCGCTCTTCTCGCTGTGTCCGAGGGGGGACTTGAACCCCCACGCCCGATAAAGGGCACTAGCACCTCAAGCTAGCGCGTCTGCCATTCCGCCACCCGGACAAGGTGTCTGTCTCGCGGCCCGTGGCCGTTCCGACGTGGAAAACCATAGCAAACATTGGGAGGGCTCGATCACGCCCCCGTCCGCGCCGGGGGAGGGGGCAGGATGGGAGCCTCAGCAGCAGCGACGCGGGAGGAACCAGCGTGAGCGAGTCGAGCACGGCGCGAACCGCCACCGTCAGGGGCGAGGACGAGGTCACGGACCTCTGCCGCGACCTCATCCGGATCGACACCAGCAACTACGGCGACCACTCGGGGCCGGGCGAGCGCGCGGCCGCCGAGTACATCGCCGAGAAGCTGGCGGAGGTGGGGCTGGAGCCGAGGATCATCGAGTCCCACAAGGGACGCGCCTCCACGGTGGCGCGCATCGCGGGCGAGGACCCGTCCCAGCCCGCCCTGCTGATCCACGGCCACACCGACGTGGTGCCGGCCAACGCGGGGGACTGGACGCACCACCCGTTCTCGGGCGAGATCGCGGACGGCTGCGTCTGGGGCCGCGGCGCGGTCGACATGAAGGACATGGACGCCATGACGCTGGCGGTCGTACGGGACCGGCTGCGCAGCGGCCGCAAGCCCCCGCGCGACATCGTGCTGGCGTTCCTCGCGGACGAGGAGGCGGGCGGCACGTACGGGGCACGTCACCTCGTGGACAAGCATCCCGGTCTCTTCGAGGGCGTCACGGAGGCGATCGGCGAGGTCGGCGGCTTCTCGTTCACGGTGAACGAGAACCTGCGCCTGTACCTGGTGGAGACGGCCCAGAAGGGCATGCACTGGATGCGGCTCACCGTGGACGGCACGGCGGGGCACGGCTCCATGACCAACACCGACAACGCCATCACCGAGCTGTGCGAGGCGGTCGGCAGGCTCGGCCGGCACACCTGGCCGGTCAGGGTCACCAAGACCGTACGGTCGTTCCTGGACGAGCTCTCGGACGCGCTCGGGACCCCGCTGGACCCGGAGGACATGGACGCCACCCTGGCGAAGCTGGGCGGCATCGCCAAGATGATCGGTGCCACCCTCCGCAATTCCGCCGCACCGACCATGCTCGGCGCCGGGTACAAGGTCAACGTCATCCCGGGGCAGGCGACCGCCCACGTGGACGGGCGTTTCCTGCCGGGGTACGAGGAGGAGTTCCTGGCCGACCTGGACCGGTTGCTGGGGCCGCGGGTCCGGCGCGAGGACGTGCACGCGGACAAGGCCCTGGAGACCAGTTTCGACGGGGACCTGGTGGACGCCATGCAGTCCGCGCTCCGGGCGGAGGACCCGATCGCCCGGGCGGTGCCGTACATGCTGTCCGGCGGGACCGACGCCAAGTCCTTCGACGACCTCGGCATCCGCTGCTTCGGCTTCGCGCCGCTGAAGCTGCCGCCGGAGCTGGACTTCGCGGGGATGTTCCACGGGGTGGACGAGCGCGTCCCGGTGGAGGGCCTGAAATTCGGGGTGCGGGTGCTGGACCGTTTCATCGACGCCAGCTGAGCCCCGGCCCGATTACCTGGAATAGTCGGGTGAAACGAAACTCCAATAATCGCCCGCGTGTGCACATCTGACCGAAAAGGGTGAACGACGTCATCCGGTCGTAGCCCGATTACCTCCCTGTCGTTACAAGTGATGCGGTCCGCGGCTGGGACCGCATTGCCAACAAGGAGGAATAATGATCAAGAAGGTCGCCGCTGTCGCGGCCGCCACCGGCGGACTGGTCCTGGCTGGCGCGGGCATGGCCATGGCCGATGCGGGTGCGAACGGTGCCGCCGTTGGCTCCCCCGGTGTCATCTCGGGCAATGTGGTGCAGGTTCCCATCCACATCCCGGTCAACGCCTGCGGCAACACGGTGAACATCATCGGCCTGCTGAACCCGGCCTTCGGGAACGTCTGCGTCAACGACTGACGTTGAGCCTCGACCCCTAGTGGTCCGAGCCCGGCCGGCCCCGGAGCGCGCGCCATGCGCTCCGGGGCCGCCGGAATTTCGTACCCCGGGCGCTGTGCCCGGGAGTATTCCGGAAGCCTAGAAGGCAGGGAACCAGCTATGCGACAGGTCACGCGAAAGGGCCTGACCATCGTGGCGGCCGCGGGCGGTGTGCTCGCCCTCGGCGGCGGATTCGCCCAGGCGCACACCGGCGCCGACGCCCACGGGGCGGCGACGAATTCCCCGGGCGTCGCGTCCGGGAACAACGTGCAGGCACCGGTCAGCGTGCCGGTGAACGCGTGCGGCAACACCGTGAACGTCGTGGGGGCACTGAACCCGTCGTTCGGGAACAAGTGCGTCAACAAGTCCAACGGCGCCAAGGCGAACGGGGCGGCGGCGAACTCTCCCGGCGTCGCGTCCGGCAACAACGTCCAGGCCCCGGTGAACGTGCCGGTCAACGCCTGCGGCAACAGCGTGGACGTGGTCGGCGCGCTCAATCCGTCGTTCGGCAACGGCTGCGCCAACGGTCACCCGCACAAGCCCGGCCACCCGGGCGAGCCCGGCAACCCCGGGAACCCGGACGAGCCCGGCAACCCCGGGAACCCGGACGAGCCCGGTAACCCCGGCCACCCGGACGAGCCCGGCAACCCCGACGAGCCCGGCAACCCGGGGAACCCGGACGAGCCCGGCAACCCCGATGAGCCGGACGAGCCGGGCAAGCCCGGTAAGCCGGTTCAGCCGGGTACCCCGGACGAGCACGGCTCGCCGATCGAGCCGAACGAGCCCGGCGCGCACACCGTCACCCCGCCCGAGGCGGACGACGAGCTGGCGCTGACCGGTGCGGCACCGCTCGGCATGCTGATCCCGGCGGGCGCGGGCCTGCTGCTCGGGGGCACGGTCCTCTACCGCCGTGCCCGGCAGTCCTCGTAGTCCCCGTCCCCGCGGAGACGACGGAGCGGGCCTCGCGATCGCGGGGCCCGCTCCGTGCTGCGCGCCACCCTCACCAGGTGGCGCGCACCTGACGGATGATGCGCCTGCGCAGCCGCACACGGCGGCTGCCGTCCCGGTGCAGACTCAGTCGGTCCAACTCCCAGTGTCCGTACTCGGCATGGTCGGTCAGCAGACGGGTCGCCTCCTTGCGGGACACCCCGCGAGGCACGTACACGTCGACGAATTCGTATTCCGGCATCGCATCTATTGTGCGGGCAGAGGCCCGGTACGGATAGCGTCTGCACTATGTCTGATGCTGCGCAGCCCACCGCTGCCGAGGTACGCGCCGCCGCCGAGGCGGTCAAAGCCGCACTGGACCGGCACCTGGAGGCGGTCGAGAACCGCACCGGTGACGACGACCCGGCCGTCTACGCCGCCTTCAACGCGCTCGCCACCGCGGCCGAGGCCTACGACGAGCGGCTCTACGACCGCTACGACGAGGTCACGCCGTTCGAGATCCCCGGCGTGGAGGATTCCCTCCCGCCGTACGAGGGCCCGGAGGAACCGAGCGCGCTGACCGTGCTGATCCGTCGCGACTACGCGGTCGTGGAGCCACAGCGCCTGCTGGCCCAGTCGCAGCGCATCGCGGATCTGGACCGGGAGGACGACGGCGAGCGGACCGCCGCCGTGGTGGGGGCGAGCGTGCCCGCGGCGCTGGGGGTGCTGTTCGGCGAGTTCGAACCCGACGAGATCGCTTCGCGGCACAAGGAGTTCGGTCTGGAGGAGGGGGACTCCACGCTGTGGGTGGCCGCCGCCGACGAGCTGCCGGAAGCGGGGGAGTGGCTGAGCACCCCGTTCGACCAGGCGGATCCCGGCCGGGTGATCTGCCGCTTCGACGTGAGCGCGGTGTTCGACGAGGACGAGCTCCACGGCGACCCCGACGACCATCGTCCCCACTCCGCCTGACCCGCGCTCCGGGCCCCGCCGCCGCCCCGGCTCCCGCCGGGGCGGCGGGGGCCGGGGTCTGCGCGGGTGTCCCCGGGGGAGATCCGCCCGAGGGGTCAGTCCTCGCCGGTGGCGAGCAGGGCTTCCAGGAGGCCCCGCAGCCGGGTGGTGCGGGGGCGGGGGAGCACCTCGGCCACGGCGCGCGGCAGGGCCTGGTCCACGCCGTGCACCACCGAGAGGTGCCGCTCGCCCCGGCCGAACGCGGTGTGGACCCACGCCCGGTCCAGCGCCTCCGCCGCGTCGCCCGGCAGGACGACGACCGCCGCCGGCCAGCGCATGCCCACCGACTGGTGGGCGGTCAGCGCCCAGCCGTGCCGCAGGGCGGTGTCCACGCGGTCCTTGGGGACGAGCACCCGCTCGCCCTCGCAGTCCAGGTGCAGCCCGTCGGCGTCCGCCGAGAGGACCGTGCCCGGCACCGTCCGGCCCGGCGCGGGGGCGTGGGCGACCCGGTCGCCCGGATCGAAACCGCCGAAGCGGCCCGGCCCCGGGTTCAGCCGCTGCTTCAGCGCCGCGTTGAGCGCCCGCGTCCCCGCCGGACCGCCATGGCCGACGGTGATCACCTGGGTCCGGTCGGCGGGCACCCCGATCGCGCGCGGGATCGAGTCGGCCACGAGCTGCACCGTCCGGTGCACCGCCTCGCCCGGTTCCCGGACCGGGACGATCACGACCTCCTTGCCCGGTGCCTCCACCTGGTTGAGCTCCCCGATCCCGATGCCGGACACCAGCTCGCCGATCGGCCCCGGGTCCGGGGTGCGCGACGCGACGTGCGGGCACGCCCCGGCCGCCAGCACGTCGGCGAAGACCCGTCCCGCGCCCGCCGACCACAGCACGCCCGGGTCACCGCTGAGCACCAGGCGGCAGCCGTCCGGCAGGGCCTCCACCAGCATCGCGGCCGTCTCGACGTCGAGCTGCGGAGCGTCCAGCACGACCAGCAGGTCCAGGGCGAGCGCCCCGTCCTCGTCCCGGCCGGGACCGGCCGTCCCGGCCAGCAGCCCGGCGACGGTGACCGCGCCGGCCTCCGGCCCCAGCCGGCGGCGGCCGTTCTCCGTGTACGCGGCCACGGCCGCGCGGAGCCCGAGCTCCCTCGCGGCACCGGCCAGGGCGACCGCCTCGGCCCGTGCCGCCTCGCCGCCGGTGTGGGCGACCAGCCCGTGCCCGGCGACCGCGCGGGTCAGGTCGGTCCGGGGGGCGTCCTGCCAGCGGGTGTCCGGGCCGGTCCTGGCGAGCCGGGCCAGGCCGTCGGCGAGGCTCTCCTCCGCCAGCGCGTACCGGTCCAGCCCCAGCAGCACCGGCACCGGCTCCGTGTCCTCCGCCCGCTCCTCGTCCCCGGCGCTCTCGTCCTCGTCCAGCCCGTCGTGGAAGACCAGCACCGCGCCCTCGGCGATCGCGTGCTGCACCGCCTCGTCCGGCTCGGGCACGGACCGCTCCGCGAGCGCCGCCCGCACGGCCGACGCCTCCAGCGCCGTGTGCCCCTGGAGGGCGGCGCGCTGGAGCACCCAGTCGACAAGGGCGACCGTCCGGCGCTCGTCCCCGGGGCCGCACTCCGCGCCGAGCAGCGCCCGGGCGAACCCGTCGGCCTGCTCGGGGCGCACCCCCGCCACCGACAGCAGCTGCCAGGGGTCGTCGCGCAGCGCGTCCGCCGCCGTCGCGCCCAGTACGGCGGCGACGCCCGCGGCGAGCGACTCGGGCGCGCCGCCCTCGGCCAGCACGGCACGCACGGCCGCGACCGTCTCCGGCGCGGCCGCCCGCGCGGGACGGGCTGGCTCCACCGGGGCGGCCGGCCGCGCGGGCGCGGCGGGCTCGGGGGCGGGCCGGCGGGGCGCGGGCGCGGGGGAGTCGAAGAACGCCGTGCCGGACGCCCCGCCGCTCTCCACCGCCCGCACCGCCGCCAGCAGGTCGGCGGCCGTGCCGCTCAGTTTGGCGCCCGCCTCGATGGGGCCGCCCTTCTCCGCCTTGCGCTGCTCGATCCGCGCCCGCAGCTCCCGCTGGGCCGCCAGCTCGGCCTCCGCCTCGGAGACCCCGCTCCCGGCGGCGCCCTCCGCGGCGGCGCCCTCCGCGGCGGCGCCCGGAGCCTCCTCCTCCGTACCGCCGCCGTCCGCCTCGGTGTCGGCCCCGGTGTCCCCGTCGGTGTCCGCCGCGTCCGGGGTCCCGCCCGCGTCCGCGCCGTCACCCACCGGGGCGGTGGGAGCCCCGGCGGCGTCGGGGGCCTCCGGGGCGTCGGGTGCGGGGGCGTCCTGGTCGTCGTCGGCCGAGGAGCCGGGGGTTGCCCCCCGGGGAAGCGCGGTCACAGCGTGCTCCAGTCCTGATCGGGATAGCGGTGCACGGGCGCCGACACGTCGTCGAGCGCCCGGCGGATCTCGTCAGGAAGACTAAGGGTCTCCACTGACAACGCGGCCGTGAGCTGCTGCGCGTTGCGCGCGCCCACCACCGGCGCCACCACACCCGGCCGGTCCCGCACCCACGCCAGGGCCACCTGGAGGGGGGTGGCCGCCAGCCCGTCGGCGGCCGTGAGCACCGCGTCCACGATCCGGGTCGCCGAGTCGTCCAGGTACGGCTCCACGAACGGCGCCAGCCGGTCGGACGCCCCCCGTGAGTCGGACGGCGTGCCCTGCCGGTACTTGCCCGTGAGCACCCCGCGCCCGAGCGGCGACGAGGGCAGCAGTCCCACCCCGAGGTCCAGCGCGGCGGGCAGCACCTCGCGCTCCACGCCCCGCTGGAGCAGCGAGTACTCCATCTGCGTGCTGGCGAGCCGGGCCCGGGCCCCGCCCGGCGCGAGCTGCCAGGTGGCGGCCTTGGCCAGTTGCCACCCGCAGAAGTTGGACACCCCCACGTACCGGGCCCGGCCGCTGCTGACCGCTATGTCCAGGGCCTGGAGCGTCTCCTCCAGCGGGGTCTCCGGGTCGAAGGCGTGCACCTGCCACAGGTCCACGTAGTCCGTGCCGAGGCGGGCCAGTGACGCGTCGAGCGCGGCCAGGAGGTGACCGCGCGAGCCGTCGAACCGCCGGTCGGGGTCCGGCACGCTGCCGGCCTTCGTGGCGACGACCATGTCGCGTCGGGGGACCAGCCGCTCCATGAGCTGCCCGAGCAGGTATTCGGCCTCGCCGCCGCCGTACACGTCCGCCGTGTCGATCAGCGTCCCGCCGGCCTCCCAGAACGCCTTGAGCTGGTCCGCCGCGTCGTGCTCGTCGGTGTCCCGCCCCCAGGTGAGGGTGCCGAGGCCGATCCGGGACACACGCAGGCCGGTACGGCCGAGATGCCTCTGCTCCATGGCCGCGAGATTACTGGCCAGAGGCCCACGCGGAGAGAGCCTGTGGACAAGCTCGTACCGGCGTGAGGCGCGTCCCCCTCCGGTACCAGGCGCGTCCCCCTCCTGACGGGACGCGCACCCGCGCGCTAGAGTCCGGACGCAGATCGTTACTGATCAGTACATGAGTCGATGAGTAAGGGGACCGGCTATGCGGCTCGGCATCAACCTCGGCTACTGGGGCGCGGGCATGGACGGCGACAACCTCGCCGTCGCCCAGGAGGCGGACCGCCTCGGCTACGACGTCTGCTGGGCCGCCGAGGCGTACGGCTCCGACGCCCCCACCGTCCTCGCCTGGGTCGCCGCCCAGACCGAGAACATCGACATCGGCTCCGCGATCATGCAGATCCCGGCCCGCCAGCCCACCATGACGGCGATGACGGCGGCCACCCTGGACTCGCTGTCCGGCGGCCGCTTCCGCCTCGGCCTCGGCGTCTCCGGACCCCAGGTCTCCGAGGGCTGGTACGGCGTCAAGTTCGACAAGCCGCTGGCGCGCACCCGCGAGTACGTCGAGATCGTGCGCAAGGCCATGGCCCGGGAGCGGCTGACCCACGAGGGCGAGCACTGGACCCTCCCGCTCCCCGGCGGCCCCGGCAAGCCGATCAAGCTGACCGTCCACCCGCAGCGCGAGCACATCCCGCTCTACATCGCGGCGATCGGCCCCAAGAACCTGGAGCAGACCGGCGAGATCGCCGACGGCGCCCTGCTGATCTTCCCCTCCGCCGAGCACCTGGAGGAGACCGCGCTGCGGCACATCCGCGCGGGCCGCGAGAAGGCCGGCGCCACCATGGACGGCTTCGACGTCTGCCCGACCCTCCCGCTGGCCGTCGGCGACGACGTCAACGGGCTCGCCGACATGTTCCGCCCGTACACCGCGCTGTACGTCGGCGGCATGGGCAGCCGCAAGCAGAACTTCTACAACCAGCTCGCCCAGCGCATGGGCTACGAGAAGGAAGCCGCCGAGATCCAGGACAAGTACCTGTCCGGTGACAAGAGCGGCGCCGCGGCCGCCGTCCCGCACCGGCTGATCGACCAGACCACACTGCTCGGCTCCGTGGAGCGGATCGCCGACCGGATGCAGGCGTACGCGGCAGCCGGTGTCACCACGCTCACCCTCGCCCCGGCCGGCTTCACGCTCGACGAGCGGATCGCCGCGCTGCGGGCGGGCACCGAGGCCCTGGAACGCGCCGGCCTGGTCGACTAGGCACCCCCTGAGCCCTCGCTGCGGGCCGGCCTTCCGGACAGGCCTGCGGCCGTGGTGGGGGCTCGGGGTCATCCCCGCCACGGCCGTCACGCAGCACAACGCGCCACGCCCCCGACTGGTTACTGCCCGGGCGCGTCCGCCGCGCGCGCCGGCCCCGTTCCCTCCCCTGCCACCGATGCTCCGCCATCCGGCGGACTTCCGAGGTCCTGCTGTTGCCACGCCCGGCATGCGGCATTTGACTCCTTCTTCGCGGGACTTCGCGGATGGGCGCGAGGACGCGCTGATGGAGGTGGCATTGATGCTGTCGGCCCGGAGCCTGTTCCAGGAGATCGTCGACAACGACGACTCCTACCAGCTCTTCTGTTCCATCGCGGCCAGCGGGGAGGCCCAGGGCGGCTGGGAGAACGCCCGTATCGCGGCCCTGCTCCCCGAGAGCATGGCGGAACTCGCCCCCAAGGTGACCCGGCACGGTGCCGACGAGGACAAGCACGGCCGGATCTTCCAGGGCCTGCTCAAGAAGCGCGGCCTGGAACCGGTCCCCGTGCCGCCCGGGACCGACTACACGATGCTGCTGGAACAGCGGGGCATCGGCCTTGCCCACGAGAAGCTGCGCCGGGACCAGCGGCTGACGGAGGAGGACGTCCTGGTCTACCTCTCGCACAGCCGGGTCACCGAGCAGCGTGCCGCCGACCAGATGGACATGCTCGTCACGTACTTCGGCGACCACCCCGAGGTCGGCAAGGCGATCCGGATCATCTGCCACGACGAGGAGAACCACCTCGCCTACTGCCACGAGGAACTGCTGCGCCTCGCCTACGCCGGGCACGGCCGCACCATCCAGCGCACCCTGCGCCAGTGCGCGCTCGCCGAGATCGCCGTCTACCGCGACGTCAGCCTCGCCGTCATGGACCACATGGGCCGCGTCCTGCGGTGGCCGGCCGCCAAGCGGACCGCCCTCGCCCTGGGCATCCGGGCCATGTACGCGTACGAGAGGGCCGGCGGCTGGCGCCGCATGGTGGACCTCAGGATGCCGGAGCGGCGCAACCCGCTGGGCGGACCGGCCGAGCCCGCCCCGGCCTTCTGAGCCCCCGGCGCCTACAGCCACCCCCGGCGCTTGAACAGCCGGTACAGCCCGACCACCACGACGCCCATCAGCACGATCACGGCCGGGTAGCCCCACGTCTGGTGCAGCTCCCACATGTGGTCGAAGTTCATGCCGTAGACGCCCGCGACCATCGTGGGCACCGCGGCCATCGCCGCCCACGCCGAGATCTTCCGCATGTCGTCGTTCTGCCGTACCCCCATCTGCGCCAGATGGGCCGACAGGATGTCCGACAGCAGCCGGTCCAGCCCCTCCACCTGCTCCGTCGCACGGGTCAGGTGGTCGCTGACGTCCCGGAAGAACGGCTGGGCGTCCGCGCTGACGAACGGCACGCCCGCCCCCGCCAGCCGGGCCATCGGCGCGGCCAGCGGCCCGGTGGCCCGGCGGAACTCCAGGACCTGCCGCTTGAACATGTAGATCCGCGACGCCGTGTTCTTGGCGTCGCCGCCCGTCGGCTGGAAGACCTCCGTCTCCATCTCCTCCAGGTCGACCTGGAGCTCGCCTGCCACCTCGATGTAGTGGTCCACGACCGCGTCGCTGATCGCGTACAGCACGGACGTGGGCCCCTGGCGGAGTACTTCCGGTTCCGCCTCCAGCCGCTTGCGCACGGCCGTGAGCGGCGCGCCCTCGCCGTGCCGGACCGTCACCACGAACGAGTCGCCCATGAACACCATGAGCTCGCCCGTGGTGACGGTGTCGCTCGCCGGCTCGTACACGACCGGTTTGAGCACCATGAACAGCGAGTCGTCGTACACCTCCAGCTTGGGCCGCTGGTGCGCCTTGAGGGCGTCCTCCACGGCCAGCGGGTGCAGGCCGAACTCCTCGGCGACGTGATCGAACTCCTGCTCCGTCGGCTCGTGCAGCCCGATCCAGAGGAAGGCGTCGCCCGTTTCGGCGGCGCGCGCCGCCGCGAGCGCGTCGGAGAAGTCGGACGGGCCCTCACTGCGGCGCCCGTCCCGGTAGATGGCACAGTCCACGATCACGGCGCGTATTCTTCCCCGGCCCCCGGCGCCTTGCACGCACGGAGCCGCCTAGGCTGGCAGGCATGGCCACGTTGATCCTCGTACGGCACGGACGCTCGACCGCCAACACCTCCGGCGTACTCGCGGGGCGGACGCCCGGTGTCGCCCTCGACGAGCGCGGCGCCGCACAGGCCGCGGCGCTGCCCGGCCGGCTGGCCGGGGTGCCGCTCGCGGCGGCCGTGACCAGCCCGCTCCAGCGGTGCCGGGAGACCCTCCAGCCGCTGCTGGACGCCCGCCCCGGGCTGCCCCTGCACTCCGAGGAGCGGATCGGCGAGTGCGACTACGGCGACTGGTCCGGGCGCAAGCTCGCCGAACTGGCCGACGAACCCCTGATGGACGTCGTCCAGCGCCACCCGTCCAACGCCGCCTTCCCCGGCGGCGAGTCCATGCGCGCCATGCAGGCGCGCGCCGTGGAGGCCGTGCGCGAGTGGAACGCGCGCGTGGAGGCGGACAACGGGGAGGACGCGGTCTACCTGATGTGCTCGCACGGCGACATCATCAAGTCGCTCGTCGCCGACGCACTCGGGATGCATCTCGATCTGTTCCAGCGGATCCATGTGGATCCTTGTTCCGTGACGGCGATCCGTTACACCCGTCTCCGGCCTTCTCTTCTGCGGCTCGGCGACACCGGTGACTTCGCCGCGCTGGTTCCGCGCGACCAGCCCGGCGGCGAGGCGGCCGAGGTGGGCGGCGGCGCGGGAGCACCGTGATCCAATCGCACAGTAGGGTGGACGGGCCGTAGCGCCCGTCCGAACCGAAGCAAGGGAGAGGGAACGTGTCCCGTCAGGTGTTCCTCTATGACCCACCGGAGCGCTTCGTGGCCGGCACGGTCGGGCTGCCTGGCCGCCGTACGTTCTTCCTCCAGGCCTCCGCCGGGGGCCGGGTCACCAGCGTCGCCCTGGAGAAGACCCAGGTGGCCGCGCTCGCCGAGCGGATCGACGAGCTGCTCGACGAGGTGGTGCGGCGCACCGGGGGCAACGCCCCGGTGCCGGCCGTGGCACCGTCCGACGTCAGTGACACCGCGCCCCTGGACTCCCCGGTCGAGGAGGAGTTCCGGGTCGGCACGATGGCGCTGGCCTGGGACGGCGAGGAACAGCGCATGATCGTCGAGGCGCAGGCGCTCGTCGAGCTGGACGTGGAGTCCGAGGAGGACCTCGCGGAGGCGGAGGAGCGGCTGCTCCAGGACGAGGAGAACGGCCCGCCGATGCTGCGCGTCCGGCTCACCGGGGCGCAGGCCAGGGCGTTCGCCAAGCGGGCCCTCGACGTGGTCAACGCGGGACGGCCGCCGTGCCCCCTGTGCAGCCTGCCGCTCGATCCGGAAGGACACGTATGCCCGCGCCAGAACGGATACCGCCGGGGAGCCTGACGGCGGTGGAGCTGCTCGACCTGCTCGCCAAGGGCGAGCTGACGGTGCGCGGCCAGGTCCGCGAGGCGTCCAACGCGGTGCTGTTCTGCTCCGTCGCGTACGAGGGCCAGGAGGCGGACTGCGTCTACAAGCCGGTCGCCGGCGAGCGTCCGCTGTGGGACTTCCCCGACGGGACGCTGGCGCGGCGCGAGGTCGCGGCGTACGAGGTGTCCGAGGCAACCGGCTGGGGTCTGGTCCCGCCGACCGTGCTCCGGGACGGCCCGTTCGGCGAGGGCATGGTCCAGCGGTGGGTCGAGGACGACCCGTCCGCCCCCCTGCTGGCGCTCGTCGAGGACGAGGAGCCGGGGGAGGGCTGGAAGGCGGTGGGGTTCGCCCAGGTCGACGAGGACCGCACCGCGCTGCTGGTGCACGCCGACGACGTACGGCTGCGGCGGCTCGCGGTGCTCGACGCGGTGATCAACAACGGTGACCGCAAGGGCGGCCACCTGCTGCCCGCGCCGGACGGCCGGCTGTACGCCATCGACCACGGCGTCACCTTCCACGTGGACGACAAGCTGCGCACCCTCCTGTGGGGCTGGGCGGGCGAACCGCTGCCCGCGGAGGCCCTGGACGTCCTCACCCGTCTGGACGCCGCCCTGGAGCCCGGTGCGCCCCTGGCGGCCCGGCTGGCGGAACTCATCACGCCCGGCGAGGTGACGGCGGTACGGTCCCGGGTCGCCGCCCTGCGCGCGTCCGGCCGCCACCCGGAGCCTTCCGGCCAATGGCCGGCCATCCCCTGGCCGCCCGTCTGACCCGTCTCCCGGGTACCGTCCGGGCCGCGCACACGGGCGGCGGTCGCGCAAGAGGGCGTGTTCGGTCGGGAATTCCGTATCCGGTTCGTATCCGGAACTCGCGTCCGGTTACGCTCGTGACATGCATGCCTGGCCCGCTTCTGAGGTCCCCGCCCTGCCCGGCAAGGGCCGCGACCTCCGGATCCACGACACCGCGACCGGCGAGCGAGTGACCCTCGCCCCCGGCCCCGTCGCCCGTATCTACGTGTGCGGCATCACGCCGTACGACGCGACCCACATCGGTCACGCGGCGACCTACAACGCGTTCGACCTCGTTCAGCGCGTGTGGCTCGACACCAAGCGGCAGGTCCACTACGTCCAGAACGTCACCGACGTGGACGATCCGCTCCTGGAGCGCGCCGTCCGCGACGACATCGCCTGGGAGACCCTCGCCGAGCGCGAGACGTCCCTGTTCCGCGAGGACATGACCGCCCTCCGGATGCTCCCGCCGCGGCAGTACATCGGGGCCGTCGAGGCGATACCCGGCATCGTCCCGCTCGTCGAGCGGCTCCGTGACGCCGGCGCCGCGTACGAGCTCGACGGCGACGTCTACTTCTCCGTCGAGGCCGACCCGCACTTCGGCGAGGTCTCGCACTACGACGCCGAGCTCATGCGGGCCCTGTCCGCCGAGCGCGGCGGCGACCCCGACCGCCCCGGCAAGAAGAACCCGCTCGACCCGATGCTGTGGATGGCCGCCCGCGAGGGCGAGCCGAGCTGGGACGGCGGCACCCTCGGGCCCGGCCGCCCCGGCTGGCACATCGAGTGCGTCGCCATCGCGCTGGACCACCTGGGCATGGGCTTCGACGTCCAGGGCGGCGGCTCCGACCTGGTCTTCCCGCACCACGAGATGGGCGCCTCGCACGCCCAGGCGCTGACCGGCGAGCACCCGTTCGCCAAGGCGTACGTGCACGCCGGGATGGTCGCCCTGCACGGCGAGAAGATGTCCAAGTCCAAGGGCAACCTGGTCTTCGTCTCCGCGCTGCGCCGCCAGGGCGTCGACCCGGCCGCCATCCGGCTCGCCCTGCTGTCCCACCACTACCGCGCCGACTGGGAATGGACCGACGAGGTGCTCCGGGCCGCCGTGGAGCGGCTGGGCCGCTGGCGCGCCGCCGTCTCCCGCCCGGACGGGCCGTCCGCGGACGCGCTGGTCGACGAGGTGCGCGAGGCGCTGGCCGACGACCTGGACGCCCCGGCCGCCCTCGCGGCCGTGGACCGCTGGGCCGCCCGCCAGGAGGCGGAGGGCGGCACGGACGAGGCCGCGCCGGGCCTTGTCTCCCGTGCCGTCGACGCCCTTCTGGGCGTGGCCCTGTAGGGCGGGACGACACCGTCTCCGGCACGCCCCTGGGGGGCGTACGGCACCGCTGACGACGAAGGGGCGGCACCTCGGCCGAGGTGCCGCCCCTTCGTCGTCAGCTTCGTCAGCTTTGTCAGTCCTCCGAGGAACCCGGCGAACCGGGGGATCCGGGAGAGCCGGGGGAGTCCGGGGTGTCCGGCGTCTCGCCGGCCCGCGTCGCGTCCGGGGCTTCCGGGCCCTCCGGGGCTTCCGGGGCCTCCGTGGTGCCCGGGGCCTCCGGGGTCTCCGCGGCGTCCTGGGGCAGCCTCCCGGGCGCTTCCGGGGAGTCCTGGGAGCCGCCCTCCGCGCCCGTGTCCTCCGCCTTCGACGGCTTCGGCGGCCGCGTCCGCCCGCTCGACGTGTCGCGCAGGTACGAGCTGTCGCCGCCGGTCTCGGTCGCGTGGCCCGGCCCCCCGTCCCGCCGCCGCAGGTACCGCTCGAACTCGCGCGCGATGGCCTCGCCCGACGCCTCCGGCAGCTCGGCGGTGTCCCGCGCCTCCTCCAGCGTCTGGACGTACTCCGCCACCTCGCTGTCCTCCGAGGCGAGCTGGTCCACGCCGACCTGCCAGGCGCGCGCGTCCTCGGCCAGCTCGCCCAGCGGGATGCGGAGGTCGATGAGGTCCTCCAGCCGGTTGAGCAGGGCCAGCGTCGCCTTGGGGTTCGGCGGCTGCGACACGTAATGCGGCACCGCCGCCCACAGGCTCACCGCCGGCACGCCCGCGTGCGTGCAGGCCTCCTGGAGGATGCCGACGATCCCGGTCGGCCCCTCGTACCGGGTCTCCTCCAGGTCCATGGTGCGCGCCAGGTCCGGGTCGGACGTGACGCCGCTGACCGGCACCGGCCGGGTGTGCGGGGTGTCGCCGAGCAGCGCGCCCAGGATCACCACCATCTCCACGCCCAACTCGTGGGCGAAGCCGAGCAGCTCGTTGCAGAACGAGCGCCAGCGCATCGACGGCTCGATGCCGCGCACCAGCACCAGGTCACGCGGCTTGTCGCCGCCCACCCGGACCACCGACAGACGGGTGGTCGGCCAGGTGATCTTCCGTACCCCGCCGTCCAGGTACACCGTGGGCCGGTTGACCTGGAAGTCGTAGTAGTCCTCGGCGTCCAGCGCCGCGAACACCTCGCCCTTCCACTCCCGTTCCAGGTGCGCGACCGCGGTGGAGGCGGCGTCGCCGGCGTCGTTCCAGCCCTCGAACGCGGCCACCATGACCGGGTCGATCAGCTCGGGAACCCCCTCGAGCTCGATCACCCAGGCCTCCTTCCGAAGTTCCGTGCGTACGGACCAACCTTACGGCTTTCCGGGGCACCGCCCGCAGTCCCCGTACACCTCCGAGTGCGGTGCCGACCGGGAGCCACTACCCAGGGCGACCGGGGGAAACACGGCGGAGAGCCGGCCGATTCGGCGGCGCGCCGCCCACGGGCCGGCCGCCGCTCCGCGCCCGCCGGGCGCACGGCCGCCGCACGGCGAAGCCCGGCGCCCGCGGCGGCGGTTGCGGGTCCGGGCCGGTGAGGCGGGCGCCGCCATGACGTGTCCGGACGTACAGCGAGGGCGGCTCCCCCCGGAGCCGCCCTCGTGTTCCTGACCGGTGGTCACCGGGCCCGTACGGCCGGGGCCCGGCCCGTCGGTCAGGCCTTCTTGCCGAGCATGTCCTCGACCCTGGCGCGGATGTCGTCCGTCGCCAGGCCGCGGATCGTCAGCGTGGTCCGGCGCCGCAGCACGTCGTCGGCCGTCTCGGCCCACTCGTGGTCCCGGGCGTAGGCGACCTGGGCCCAGATCTCCGGCGCGTCCGGGTGGATGCGCTCGGCCAGCGCGGGGTCGTCGTTGGCCAGGCGGGCGATGTCGAAGGACAGCGACCCGTAGTGGGTGGCCAGGTGGCGGGCGGTGTCGGCGGACATGCGCGGGCCGGGGGTGCCCCCGTCGACGAGCAGCCGGTGGGCGACCGCGTTGGGGTTGGCTATGCCCGGCAGCGGCAGCTTCTTGGGGAGCCGGGAGATCGGCTCCATGTCCTCGCCCAGCGGGTGGCCGGGCAGGGACGCCAGCTTGTTCATCACCGTACGGCCGATGTGGCGGAACGTCGTCCACTTGCCGCCCGCGACCGACAGCATGCCGCCGCGGCCCTCGGTGACGACCGTCTCGCGCTTGGCCTTGGAGGTGTCGCCGGGCCCGCCCGGCAGGACGCGGAGGCCGGCGAAGGAGTAGGTGATCAGGTCCCGGGAGAGCTGCTGGTCGCGGATGGAGAAGGCGGCCTCGTCCAGGATCTGGGTGATGTCCTTCTCGTTGACCGCGACCTCGCCCGGGTCGCCCTCGTACTCCTCGTCGGTCGTGCCGAGCAGCAGCATGTCCTCCCAGGGGAGGGCGAAGGTGATGCGGTACTTGTCGATCGGGGTGGCCAGCGCGGCCTTCCAGGGCGAGGTGCGCTTCAGGACGAGGTGCGCGCCCTTGGACAGGCGGATGGAGGGGGCCGCGTTGGGGTCCTCCATCCGGCGCAGGTGGTCGACCCAGGGGCCGGTGGCGTTGAGCACCAGGCGGGCGTCGACGCCGAACTCGTCACCGCTGGTGCGGTCCTTCAGGTCGGCGCCGGTGACCCGGCCCTGGGTGAAGCGCAGGCCGGTGACCTCGGCGTGGTTGAGGACGGTGGCGCCCGCGTCGACGGCGGCGCGGACGGTCATCAGGGCCATGCGCGCGTCGTTCATCTGGTCGTCGCCGTAGACGGCCACGGCCTTGAGGTTGTCGGTGCGCAGCTCGGGCACGTCCTGGGCGGCCTTGGCGGGGCTCAGGAGGTGGCCCACGCCGTCGCCGAAGGCGGAGAGCGCCGAGTAGGCGAAGACGCCCGCGCCGAGCTTGGCGGCGCCGTGCGGGCCGCCCTTGTAGACCGGCAGGTAGAAGGTGAGCGGGTTCGCCAGGTGCGGGGCGACCTGGCGGGAGACCGCACGGCGCTCGAAGTGGTTCTCCGCGACGAGCTTCACCGCGCCGGTCTGGAGGTAGCGCAGACCGCCGTGGAGGAGCTTGGAGGAGGCGGAGGAGGTGGCGCCGGCGAAGTCGCCGGCGTCCACCAGGGCCACCCGCAGCCCGGACTGCGCGGCGTGCCAGGCCGTGGAGATGCCGAGGATGCCGCCGCCGATCACCAGGAGGTCGTACGTCGCCTTGGAGAGCTGCTCCCGTGTCTCGGCACGGCTCGGCAGGGAACCGGCAGCCGGGTGCGTCCCGAGGGCAGGGACGCTCTGCAGGGTGGTCATGTCGATTTACTCCTCGTCCTCGATCCAGCCCATGGTCCGCTCGACGGCCTTGAGCCAGTTCTTGTACTCGCTGTCACGCTTGTCAGCGTCCATGCGGGGGGTCCACTCGGCGGCCCTGCGCCAGTTGGCGCGCAGCGCGTCGGTGTCGGGCCAGAAGCCGACGGCCAGGCCGGCGGCGTAGGCGGCGCCGAGGCAGGTCGTCTCGGCGACCATGGGGCGCACCACGGGGGCGTCCACGAAGTCCGAGAGCGTCTGCATCAGCAGGTTGTTGGAGGTCATGCCGCCGTCGACCTTGAGCGCGGCCAGTTCGACGCCGGAGTCCTTCGTCATGGCGTCGGTGATCTCGCGGGTCTGCCAGGCGGTGGCCTCGAGCACGGCGCGCGCGATGTGCGCCTTGGTGACGTACCGGGTGAGGCCGGCGATCACCCCGCGGGCGTCGGAGCGCCAGTAGGGGGCGAAGAGGCCGGAGAAGGCCGGTACGAAGTACGCACCGCCGTTGTCGTCGACCGAGGACGCGAGGGTCTCGATCTCGGCGGCGGAGTTGATCAGGCCCATCTGGTCGCGCATCCACTGCACCAGGGAGCCGGTGACGGCGATGGAGCCCTCCAGGGCGTACACCGGGGCGTCGTCGCCGATCTTGTAGCCGACGGTGGTGATGAGCCCGGAGTACGAGTTGATGATCTTCTCGCCGGTGTTCATCAGCAGGAAGGTGCCGGTGCCGTACGTCGACTTGGCCTCGCCCTCCGAGAAACAGGTCTGGCCGAAGAGGGCGGCCTGCTGGTCGCCGAGCGCGGAGGCGACCGGGACACCGTCCAGGACGCCGCCCTTGACGTGGCCGTACACCTCGGCGGAGGACCGGATCTCGGGCAGGACGGTCGCGGGGACCTCCATGGACTGGAGGATCTTGTCGTCCCACTCCATGGTGTGCAGGTTCATCAGCATGGTGCGGGACGCGTTGGTGACGTCGGTGACGTGGTGCCCGCCGTCGGTGCCGCCCGTGAGGTTCCAGATGACCCAGGAGTCCATGGTGCCGAAGAGGATGTCGCCGCGCTCGGCGCGCTCCCGCAGGCCGTCGACGTTGTCGAGCATCCAGCGGATCTTCGGGCCGGCGAAGTACGAGGCGAGCGGCAGGCCCGTCTCGCGCCGGAAGCGGTCCTGGCCGACGTTGCGGCCGAGCTCGCGGCACAGGGCGTCGGTGCGGGTGTCCTGCCAGACGATGGCGTTGTGGACGGGCTCACCGGTGTTCTTGTCCCACAGCAGCGTGGTCTCGCGCTGGTTGGTGATGCCGATGGCCTTGACGTCGGCGGCGGTGATGCCGGCCTTGTCGATGGCGCCCGCCACGACCTCCTGGACGTTCGCCCAGATCTCCGCGGCGTCGTGCTCCACCCAGCCGGGCTTGGGGAAGATCTGCTCGTGCTCCTTCTGGTCGACGGAGACGATGCGCCCGTCGCGGTCGAAGACGATGCAGCGGCTGGAGGTGGTGCCCTGGTCGATGGCCGCGATGAAGGGGCCGGTGGTGTGTGCGTCGGTCACGGTTGCTCCCGTATCGGTAGAGAAGGACGGCTCAGGCGAACGCGATGTTGTAGATACCCGCGGCGAGGGCTCCGCCGACCAGCGGGCCGACGACGGGGATCCAGGCGTAGCCCCAGTCGGAGCCGCCCTTGTTCGGCAGCGGGAGCAGGGCGTGCACGATGCGCGGTCCGAGGTCACGGGCCGGGTTGATGGCGTAGCCGGTCGGGCCGCCGAGGGAGAGGCCGACGCCGACCACGACGAGCGCGGTGATCAGGGCGCCGAGGGTGCCGAGGCCCTTGCCGCTGTTGTTGAGGCCCTGGGTGAGGACCGCCAGCACGAGCACCGCGGTGCCCAGGATCTCGGTGGCCAGGTTCTGCCAGACGTTGCGGATCTCGGGGCCGGTGGAGAAGACGCCGAGCACGGGGCCGGCCTTGCCGGCGGCCTCGTTGTGCGGGCCCTCGATGGCCTTGTCGGCCGGGTCGCCCACGATCTCGGGGTCGGTGAGGTGGGCCTGGAAGTGGCCGTAGTAGGCGATCCAGACCAGCGCCGCGCCGACCATGGCGCCCAGGAGCTGGCCCGCGAAGTAGACGGGGACGTTCTTCCAGTCCCCGTCCTTGATCGCGATGCCGACCGTGACGGCGGGGTTGAGGTGGGCGCCGGACAGGGTGCCCGTCGTGTAGACGGCGGTCAGAACGGCGAAGCCCCACCCGAAGGTGATGGCCAGCCAGCCGGCGTCCTGCGCCTTCGAGCGCTTGAGTACGACGGCGGCGACCACGCCACCGCCGAGCAGGATGAGTACGGCGGTACCAATGATCTCGCCGATGAAGATGTCGGAGCTGGACACCCGCGACTCCTTTGTCCTTCGTCCAGGGGAAGGCGAACCCCGGGTCCCTCCGGTGGTCCGCGCCCTCAGGTGTGGGCGTTAACCGGCCTCCTGGCGTTGTCACACTCTAGCGCGTATTGCCGGTAAGTGTTCGACAATGCCGACCGATGAACGGCAGTTTTGCCCCCGGGTAAACGTGGCGTCAAGGGTTCTGTTGGCCGAAATGCGTTCGTTACCGAGGGGTGCCCCGGGGCGTCAGAAGCGCCCGGCGCCCAGGTCCCGGGAGACCGCGCGGGCACAGTCCCGTACCGCCGCGACCAGCTCGTGACGCAGCTCGCCGCCGTCGCAGACCCGCTCCACGGCGCCCGTGATGGCCACCGCCCCGACCGGCATCCGGCGCCGGTCGTGGATGGGGGCGGCCACCGAGGCCACGCCCTCCCAGGTCTCCTCCACGTCCGCCGCCCAGCCGCGCGCCCGGGTCAGGTCCAGGACGGCCTCGAAGTCCTCCAGGTCCGTCACGGTGCGCGGGGTGAACGTCTTGCGGTCCACCTCCAGGGCCTCGGTGTGCGCCACCGGGTCGTAGGCGGACAGCACCTTGCCGAGCGCCGTGGAGTGCAGCGGCTGCATGGCCCCGACCTCCAGCACTTGACGGCTGTCGTCCGGGCGGAAGACGTGGTGGACCACCAGGACGCCGTGCTGGTGCAGCACCCCCAGGTGGACGCTCTCACCGCTGGAGCGGGCCAGGTCGTCGGTCCACACCAGGGCCCGGGCGCGCAGCTCGTGCACGTCCAGGTAGCTGTTGCCGAGGCGCAGCAGCTCCGCGCCGAGCTGGTAACGGCCCGAGGCGGGGTCCTGCTCGACGAAGCCCTCCGCCTGGAGGGTGCGCAGGATGCCGTGCGCGGTGCCCTTGGCCAGGTCCAGCGACGAGGCGATGTCCGACAGTCCGAGACGGCGTTCCCCACCGGCGAGCAGTCGCAGCATCGCCGCCGCCCGCTCCAGCGACTGGATGTTCTTCGGCATCGCCCGGCCTTTCTCCCTCAGTTCGACAATGCTGAACACTATCGGTCGTTGCCGACCTTGAGCCACATCGAGGAAGCCCCCGGGGTACTCACACGAACGGACGCCGCCGCCCCAGCATGCCGTCCCACCACCTGGAACAAGATGTCCGCCCCGGCGGGTACGCGGTTACTCTGGCCCGGTGCGTCCTCCCCCGAGGGCGCAAAGCCGACAGCCGTCGCACTCCAGGGAGCACATCCATGGCCTCGTTGCCGACCCCTTCCGCTGACAGCAGGACCCGAGCCGCGGCCCTCCGCGACGCGCTCGCCTCCCGCGTGGTCGTGTCCGACGGAGCCATGGGCACGATGCTCCAGGCGCAGGACCCCACGCTCGAGGACTTCGAGGGCCTCGAGGGCTGCAACGAGATCCTCAACGTCTCCCGGCCCGACATCGTCCGTACGGTCCACGAGGAGTACTTCGCCGCCGGTGTCGACTGCGTCGGGACCAACACGTTCAACGCGAACTTCTCCGCCCTGGGGGAGTACGACATCTCCGACCGCATCCTGGAGCTGTCCGAGGCCGGCGCCCGGATCGCCCGCGAGGCCGCCGACCGGTTCACCGCCGGTGACGGCCGGCAGCGCTGGGTGCTCGGCTCCATGGGGCCCGGCACCAAGCTGCCCACCCTCGGACACGTCGCGTACGGCACCCTCCGCGCCGCCTACCAGCAGAACGCCGAGGGCCTCATCGCCGGCGGCGCCGACGCGCTGCTCGTCGAGACCACCCAGGACCTCCTCCAGACCAAGGCCGCCATCCTCGGCGCCCGCCGGGCCCTGGAGACCGCCGGCCTGGACCTGCCCCTGATCTGCTCCGTCACCGTCGAGACCACCGGCACCATGCTGCTCGGCTCCGAGATCGGCGCCGCGCTCACCGCCCTGGAGCCGCTCGGCATCGACATGATCGGGCTGAACTGCGCCACCGGCCCCGCCGAGATGAGCGAGCACCTCCGCTACCTCGCCCGCCACTCCCGCCTCCCGCTGTCCTGCATGCCCAACGCCGGCCTGCCGGTCCTGGGCAGGGACGGCGCGCACTACCCGCTGACCGCGCCCGAGCTCGCGGACGCCCAGGAGACCTTCGTCCGCGAGTACGGGCTGTCCCTGGTCGGCGGCTGCTGCGGCACGACGCCGGAGCACCTCCGCCAGGTCGTCGAGCGCGTCCGCGGCCTCGTCCCCGCCGAGCGGGACCCCCGCCCCGAGCCGGGCGCGGCCTCGCTGTACCAGACCGTGCCGTTCCGCCAGGACACCGCGTACATGGCGATCGGCGAGCGGACGAACGCCAACGGCTCCAAGAAGTTCAGGGAGGCGATGCTGGAGGGCCGCTGGGACGACTGCGTGGAGATGGCCCGCGACCAGATCCGCGAGGGCGCCCACATGCTCGACCTCTGCGTCGACTACGTCGGCCGCGACGGCGTCGCCGACATGGAGGAGCTGGCCGGCCGGTTCGCCACCGCCTCCACCCTCCCGATCGTCCTGGACTCCACCGAGGTCGACGTCATCCGGGCCGGGCTGGAGAAGCTCGGCGGCCGCGCGGTGATCAACTCGGTCAACTACGAGGACGGCGACGGCCCGGACTCCCGCTTCGCCAAGGTCACCGCCCTCGCCAGGGAGCACGGCGCCGCGCTGATCGCGCTGACCATCGACGAGGAGGGCCAGGCCCGCACGCCCGAGGCTAAGGTCGCCATCGCCGAACGGCTGATCGCCGACCTGACCGGCACCTGGGGCATCCGTGAGGAGGACATCCTCATCGACACCCTGACCTTCACCATCTGCACCGGTCAGGAGGAGTCCCGCAAGGACGGCATCGCCACCATCGAGGCGATCCGCGAGCTCAAGCGCCGCCACCCGGACGTCCAGACCACCCTGGGCCTGTCGAACATCTCCTTCGGTCTGAACCCGGCCGCCCGGGTCCTGCTGAACTCGGTCTTCCTCGACGAGTGCGTCAAGGCGGGCCTGGACTCGGCGATCGTGCACGCCAGCAAGATCCTGCCGATCGCCCGGTTCGACGAGGAGCAGGTCACCACCGCCCTCGACCTGATCTACGACCGGCGCAGCGAGGGCTACGACCCGCTGCAGAAGCTGATGGCACTGTTCGAGGGCGTCAACACCAAGTCGCTCAAGGCGGGCAGGGCCGAAGAGCTGGCCGCGCTGCCTCTGGAGGAGCGGCTCAAGCGGCGCATCATCGACGGCGAGAAGAACGGCCTGGAGGCCGACCTCGACGAGGCCCTCACCACCCGCCCCGCCCTCGACATCGTCAACGACACCCTGCTGGACGGGATGAAGGTCGTCGGCGAACTGTTCGGCTCCGGCCAGATGCAGCTCCCGTTCGTGCTCCAGTCGGCCGAGGTCATGAAGACCGCGGTCGCCCACCTGGAACCGCACATGGAGAAGACGGACGACGACGGCAAGGGCACCATCGTCCTGGCCACCGTCCGGGGCGACGTGCACGACATCGGCAAGAACCTCGTCGACATCATCCTGTCCAACAACGGCTACAACGTCGTCAACCTCGGCATCAAGCAGCCGGTTTCGGCCATCCTCGAAGCCGCGGACGAGCACAAGGCCGACGTCATCGGCATGTCCGGTCTCCTGGTCAAGTCAACCGTGATCATGAAGGAGAACCTGGAGGAGCTCAACCAGCGCGGCCTGGCCACCGCCTACCCGGTCATCCTCGGCGGCGCCGCCCTGACCCGCGCCTACGTGGAACAGGACCTGCACGAGATCTACCAGGGCGAAGTCCGCTACGCCCGGGACGCGTTCGAGGGCCTGCGCCTGATGGACGCCCTCATCGCCGTCAAGCGCGGCGTCCCGGGCGCCACCCTCCCCGAACTCAAGCAGCGCCGGGTGCGCCCCACGGCCGGCGCCGTCGTCGACGAGCCGGCCCCCGAGAGCGGCGTCCGCTCCGACGTGGCCACCGACAACCCCGTACCCGCCCCGCCGTTCTGGGGGACCCGGGTCGTCAAGGGCATCCAGCTCAAGGAGTACGCGTCCTGGCTGGACGAGGGCGCCCTGTTCAAGGGGCAGTGGGGCCTGAAGCAGGCCCGCGCGGGCGACGGGCCGACGTACGAGGAGCTCGTCGAGACCGAGGGCCGGCCCCGGCTGCGCGGCTGGCTGGACCAGCTCCACACCCGGAACATGCTGGAGGCCGCCGTCGTCTACGGCTACTTCCCCTGCGTGTCCAAGGGCGACGACCTGATCCTCCTGGACGAGAGCGGCAACGAGCGCACCCGCTTCACCTTCCCGCGCCAGCGCCGGGGCCGGCGGCTGTGCCTGGCCGACTTCTTCCGCCCCGAGGAGTCGGGCGAGACCGATGTCGTCGGCCTCCAGGTCGTCACCGTCGGCTCCCGGATCGGCGAGGCCACCGCCGAGCTGTTCGCCTCCGACTCGTACCGCGACTACCTCGAACTGCACGGTCTGTCCGTCCAGTTGGCGGAGGCGCTCGCCGAGTACTGGCACGCGCGGGTGCGCGCGGAGCTGGGCTTCGCGGGCGAGGACCCCGCCGACGTGGAGGACATGTTCGCGCTGAAGTACCGCGGCGCGCGGTTCTCGCTCGGCTACGGCGCCTGCCCCGACCTGGAGGACCGCGCCAAGATCGCGGACCTGCTCCGGCCGGAGCGGATCGGCGTCCACCTCTCCGAGGAGTTCCAGCTCCATCCGGAGCAGTCCACCGACGCCATCGTCATCCACCACCCCGAGGCGAAGTACTTCAACGCGCGCTGACACCCGGCGCGACGTACACTGGTCGGTCCAGAACAGGCCGGTCGCTCCTCCCCGGCGGAATCCCGGCGGGGATGTCCCGGAGGGCTTCCCACCGGGGAGAGCGGCCGGCCTTCTCGTCCCTTCCTGGAGGTGTGCCGATGACCAGTACGGTCCCCGCGTCCCTGACCCGTACGGCCGGGGGTTCCGCCCTCCAGGCGGTGTTCCTCGACATGGACGGCACGCTCGTCGACACCGAGGGGTTCTGGTGGGACGCGGAGGTCGAGGTCTTCGGCGAGCTGGGCCACGCTCTCGACGAGTCCTGGCGCGACGTGGTCGTCGGCGGCCCGATGACCCGCAGCGCCGGGTACCTCATCGAGGCCACCGGCGCCGACATCACACTCCCGGAGCTGACCGTGCTGCTCAACGAGCGCTTCGAGCGGCGCATCGGCCGGGGCGTGCCGCTCATGCCGGGCGCCGAGCGGCTGCTCACCGAGCTCGCCGCGCACAACGTGCCGACCGCGCTGGTCTCCGCCTCGCACCGCCGCATCATCGACCGCGTCCTGCACTCGCTGGGCCGCGACCGCTTCACGCTCACCGTCGCGGGCGACGAGGTCTCCCGTACGAAACCGCACCCCGACCCGTACCTGCTGGCCGCCCGCGGAGTGGGCGCCGAGCCCGCCAGATGCGCCGTCATCGAGGACACCGCGACCGGTGTCGCGGCCGCCGAGGCCGCGGGCTGCCGGGTGGTCGCCGTGCCCTCCGTCGCGCCCATCGCGCCCGCCGACGGGCGGGTCGTCGTGCGATCCCTGGAAGAAGTCGACCTGCGCTTTCTGCGGACATTGATCACCCGAATGAACTGAGCGCACACCGAGCGTACGGCGCCGAATAGCAGCGAAAACCGGAAGTGTCCGGGGAGGCAATTCCCGGTGCCCCGGCATCCGGCTCCCGGAGTGACCTTGCTCACTCAGCGTGGCGCGGACCGCATGGCCGGAAACGCCCACATGCCCGGAACACCATGCTTCGGCCTCGCCCATGTGTCCTGATTCATGGAGCCGTGTACGAATCATTCCAGCGCATAGAGATCGATCGGCGCGCATTACTGATCACTGTCCGATGTCGCCCCAACTCGGCCCCGTTCCTGGAAGTGTGGCGTCGCCTACTAATCTCTTGCCGAGAACTTCGCCGCAGTTTCCGCGTGCCCCGTCCGGCCACCAAGCCCACGGGAACACACGATCGATCGCTCTGTATCCCGGCCCGATCGCCCCGCCCCGACCGGGCGGACGCGGCGGAGTGTCCGAACGCCGCTGTACCCAGTGCCGGATGAGGAGAACGTCCAGAATGAACCGCAAGACCTTGGTGCTGCCGGCCGTCGCAGGCCTGCTCGCCCCCCTGCTCGCCGCCTGCGGCGGTTCGGGTGGCGGCTCCGGCGGTGACGCCATCGTCGTCGGTACCACGGACCAGTTCGCCGCCACAGAGGACGCTTCCGCCCCCTTCGACCCGGCCTTCGCCTACGACACCGGCGTCTGGAACGTGCTGCGCCAGACCGTCCAGACGCTGATGCACGTCCCGCGCGGCGGCGGCGCCCCGGTGCCCGAGGCGGCCTCCCAGTGCGGCTTCACCGACCGCGCCAGCGAGAGCTACCGCTGCACCCTCCGGGACGGTCTGACCTTCGCGGACGGCACGCCGGTCACCCCCAAGGACGTCAAGTTCTCCATCGAGCGGGTGCTCGCCATCAAGTCGGACAACGGCGCCGCCGGTCTGCTGTCGAACATCGACACGATCGAGACCAAGGGCGAGGACGAGGTCGTCTTCCACCTCAAGAGCCCCGACGCCACATTCCCGTACAAGCTCTCCACCCCCGTCGCCGGCATTCTCAGCAGCGAGAAGTACGACGCCAAGAAGCTCCGCGACGGCTTCGACGTCGACGGCTCCGGGCCGTACACGATGAAGGCGCACGTCAGCGGCGACCGGGTCACCCGGGTGGTCTTCACCAGGAACAGCCACTACAAGGGCGACATCAAGCTCCGCAACGACAAGGTCGAGCTGCGGTCCTTCGACGACCCCGGCGCGATGGGCAAGGCGCTGGAGTCCGGTGACATCGACATGATGACCCGGACGATGTCGCCCGAGCAGGTCAAGGACCTCAACGACGACCCCAAGCCCGGCGTCAAGATCACCGAGGTGCCCGGCCTGGAGATCCGCTACCTCGGCTTCAACACCAACGACCCGTCGGTCAAGAACAAGGCGGTCCGCCAGGCCATGGCGGCCGTCGTCGACCGCGACCAGCTCGCCGGCAAGGTGTACGGGTCCACGGCCACCCCGCTGTACTCGCTCATCCCCTCCAGCATCACCGCCCACACCAACTCCTTCTTCAACAAGTACGGCGAGCCGAACGGCAAGAAGGCCGCCGGCATCCTCCGCGACGCCGGCATCACGACCCCGGTGAAGCTGACGCTGCACTACACCAGCGACCACTACGGCACCGGCACCGCCCGGGAGTTCGCCGCGCTGCGCGACCAGCTCAACGCCACCGGGCTCTTCGACGTGACCGTCCAGGGCGCCAAGTGGTCGGAGTTCCGCCCCGCCCAGAAGCGCGGCGACTACGCCGTGTACGGCCTCGGCTGGTTCCCCGACTTCCCGGACCCGGACAACTACGTCGCACCGTTCCTCGACGCGGACAACTTCCTCAACACCCCCTACGTCAACAGCGCCACGCGCAGCCGGCTGCTCCCCGAGTCGCGCCGCGCGGCGGACCGCAACGCCGCCTCGCCCGCCTTCGCGCAGATCCAGGACATCGTCGCCACCGACGTCCCGGTGCTGCCGCTGTGGCAGGGCAAGCAGTACGTCGCCGCCCGCGACGACCTGACCGGTGTCGAGTGGGCGCTGAACACCTCCTCGGACCTGCAGCTCTGGGAGCTCTCCCGAGGTATCGCCTGACCCTGCTGTACCCGGCCGCGCACACGGGCTCGGCCGGCGATGAGATCCAAAAGGCAAGGTTCCTGTGAAGGCACACAACAAGTGGCTGACGGCCCCGCTCGCCGCGGGGCTTGCGGCCGCCCTGCTGAGCGGCTGCGGCGAGGAGAAGAGCGGCGGCGCCGGTGACGCCGGCGGCTCGGTGACCGTCGGCATGTCCGACGAGGTTCTGGCGACGGACCCCGCCGCCGGTTACGACCCGGGCTCGTGGCTGCTGTTCAACAACGTCTTCCAGTCCCTGCTCGGCTTCCCCAAGGGCTCGTCGGTGCCCCAGCCGGAGGCGGCCGACAAGTGCGGCTTCGACCAGGGCGGCAGCAAGGTCTACCGCTGCACGCTGCGTGACGGGCTGAAGTTCAGCAACGGCAATGCCCTGACCTCCGAGGACGTCAAGTTCTCCTTCGAGCGGGCGATGAAGATCAACGACCCGGCCGGGCCGGCGCCGCTGCTCGCCACCATCGCCAAGATCGACACGCCGGACGACAAGACCGTCGTGTTCACGCTGAAGGTCCCCGACGCCACCTTCCCGAGCAAGATCGCCTCGGGTGCCGGCTCCATCGTCGACCACCGCGAGTACCAGGACGGGGAACTGCGCGAGGACGGCAAGGCCGTCGGCTCCGGCCCGTACAAGCTGGACTCCTTCAGCGACGGCGAGGCCGTCTTCTCGCCCAACCCCGAGTACCGGGGCACGGTCAAGGTGAAGAACGGCGGCGTCCGGCTGAAGTTCTTCCACGGCGACCGCAAGGCGCTGGGCACGGCCCTCCAGAAGGGCGACGTGGACATCGCCTACCGTGGTCTCGCCGCCGCCGAGATCGCCGGCATCCAGGCCTCCAGCACCTCCGCCGAGCGCGAGATAGAGGTCATCGAGGGCTCCAGCGCCGAGGTTCAGCACCTGGTGTTCAACGTCGAGGACCCGGTCGTCGGCAAGCTCGGCGTACGCAAGGCCATCGCCTACCTCGTCGACCGGGACGCCCTGGTCAACGAGATCTACCGGTCCACCGCCACCCCGCTGTACTCGATCATCCCGGCGGGCGTCGTCGGCCACAACACGGCCTTCGTCAACGAGTACGGCGACAAGCCGCAGCGCGACAAGGCCGCGCAGGCCCTGCGCTCGGCCGGCATCGACGACAAGGTGAAGCTCACCCTCTGGTCGACGCCCAGCCGTTACGGCCCCTCCACCGACGACGAGCTCAAGGCCATCGCCAAGCAGCTCAACGACAGCGGCCTGTTCGAGGCCACCGTCCAGTCGGTCGAGTTCGACCAGTACGAGAAGGACATCAAGGCCGGCAAGTACGGCGTGTACGTCAAGGGCTGGGTGCCCGACTACCCGGACCCCGACAACTTCACGCAGCCGTTCTTCGGCGAGGGCAACGTCCTCGCCAACAACTACAAGAACAGCAAGATCACCGGCACGCTCGTCCCGCGCACCTCCGCCACCGCCGACCGGACCGCCACCGAGGAGGACTTCGGCAAGCTCCAGGACCAGGTGGCCAAGGACCTGCCGATCCTGCCGCTGTGGCAGGGCAAGCAGTACGCGGTCGCCCGCGACGGCATCAGCGGCCTGGAGTGGACGCTGGACGCGTCCACCGTCTTCCGCTTCTGGGAGATCAAGAAGGGCTGATCCCGCCCGCCCCACGCACGAACGGGGTGCCCGGCCACCGGCCGGGCACCCCGTCCGCGTACGCCACCGGCACGCCGTCGGCACGCCACCGCGCGCGGTACGCCGACGGTGCCCGCGGCGGCGTGCCCGGCGCCGGCGGTCACTGGGCGCCGGGACGCACCAGACCGCTCTCGTACGCGTACACCGCCGCTTGCACGCGGTCGCGCAGGCCCAGCTTGGTCAGCACATGCCCCACGTGCGTCTTGACGGTCGTCTCGCTGACGAACAGGTCCGCGGCGATCTCCGCGTTCGACAGCCCGCGCGCCACCAGCTTCAGCACCTCGACCTCGCGGTCCGTCAGCGTGCCCAGCGCGTCCGGCACCGGCTCCTCGCCGGACGGCAGGTGGTCCGCGTACTTGTCCAGCAGCCGGCGCGTGATGCTCGGCGCCAGCATCGCCTCGCCCGCCGCGACCACCCGGATCGCCTGCACCAGCTCATTGGCCGGCGCGTCCTTCAGCAGGAAGCCGCTGGCCCCGGCGCGCAGCGCCTCCACCACGTACTCGTCCAGATCGAACGTGGTCAGCACCAGCACCTTCGCCGGACCGTCCCGGCCCGGACCGGTGATCTGGCGGGTCGCCTCCACCCCGTCCATGCGGGGCATCCGGATGTCCATCAGGACGACGTCGGGCTGAAGCGCCCGGACCTGGTCGAGGGCCTGGAGGCCGTCCCCGGCCTCACCCACGACCGCGATGTCCTGCTCCGCCTCCAGGATCATCCGGAAACCGGTACGCAGCAGCGGCTGGTCGTCGACCAGTAGGACGCGGATGGCCACAGGTACTCCTCCAAGGCTCAGCGGACGGGGCCCATTCTGCCCTGGTCGCCCGCCCCCGGCCCCGCCGGTCCCGGAACCTCTCCGTCCGCCCGCGGCGCGGGGACGATCGGCAGCGGGTACACCGGGGGAGTGCCGCCGAACTCCGGGCACACCGACCGGTGGTCGCACCACCCGCACAGCTTCGTCGGACGCGGCCGCCAGTCACCCGTCTCGGTGGCGAGCGCGATGGCGTCCCACAGCGCCTGGAGCTTGCGCTCCACCCGCAGCAGGTCCGCCTCCACCGGGTCGTACGTCAGCACGTCGCCACTGCCCAGGTAGACGAGCTGGAGCCGGCGCGGCACCACGCCCTTCAGCCGCCAGACCACCAGCGCGTAGAACGTCATCTGGAACAGGGCGCCCTCGCTGTACTCCGGACGCGGAGCCTTGCCCGTCTTGTAGTCGACGATCCGCACCTCGCCCGTCGGCGCCACGTCGACCCGGTCGATCACCCCCCGCAGCCGCAGCCCCGAGTCCAGCTCGGTCTCCACGAACAGCTCCCGCTCCGCCGGCTCCAGCCGCGTCGGGTCCTCCAGCGTGAACCACCGCTCGACGAGCTGCTCCGCCTCGGCCAGCCAGCGGGCCAGCAGCTCCCCGTCGGCGTCCCCCTCGAACAGCTCGCCGAGCTCGGGCCGCGACTCCAGCAGCCGCGTCCACTGCCCCGGCACCATCGCCTTCGCCCGCGGCACCGTCCGCTCCACCGCCGGGTCGTCGAAGAGCCGCTCCAGCACGGCGTGCACCAGCGTGCCCCGCGTCGCCGCCGCGCTCGGCTTCTCGGGCAGCTTGTCGATCACCCGGAACCGGTACAGCAGCGGGCACTGCATGAAGTCGCTCGCCCGCGACGGCGAGAGCGACACGGGCGGGCGTGGGCCCGAGGACGCGGACGGGCTCGGAGAGCTGGAGGGGCTCGTGGTCATGGTTCCAAACCCTACGGCCCGCCACTGACACCCCGCGGCATACCATCGACGCCAGAACCTCCCACACTGCATGATCGTCGTGTGACGCTTCACACCGAAGGGAACCTGTGAACAAGGACGACGAGAGCGGCGAGCACCCCCGCCCGCGGTCCGACCAGGCCGGAGCCACCGCTCCCGACAGCGGAAAGCCGCGGCGGCCACGGGAAGGCGGCGGCATCCTGATGGGCCGCGTCCTCGGCGTGCCCGTGTACGTCGCCCCCAGCTGGTTCCTGGTCGCGGCCCTCATCACCTGGGTCTTCGGCGGCCAGATCGAGCGCGTCCTGCCCGAGCTCGGCAATGCCCGCTACCTGGTCTCCCTCTTCTTCGCGGTCGCCTTCTACGCCTCCGTGCTCGTGCACGAACTGGCGCACACCGTCGCCGCGCTCCGCTTCCGGCTGCCGGTCCGCCGCATCCAGCTCCAGTTCTTCGGCGGCGTCTCGGAGATCGAGAAGGAGTGCGAGACCCCCGGCCGCGAGTTCGTCCTCGCCTTCGTCGGCCCGCTGCTCTCGCTGGTCCTCGCCGGGGTCTTCTACGCCACGATGTACGCCGTGGAGCCCGGCACCGTGCCCGGCGTCCTGCTCGCCGGCCTGATGATCTCCAACCTGATCGTCGCCGCCTTCAACCTGCTGCCCGGGCTGCCGCTCGACGGCGGCCGCATGCTCCGCGCCGTCGTGTGGAAGCTCACCGGCAAGCCCATGAGCGGCACGGTCGCCGCCGCCTGGGTCGGCCGCGCCCTCGCCGTCACCGTCCTCATCGGCCTCCCGCTGCTCACCCACACGGGTGCCCTCGGCAACGACACCGAGGAGATCAGCGGCCTGGAGACCGTCACCGACGCGCTCCTCGCGGCCATCCTCGCCGCCATCATCTGGACCGGCGCCGGGAACAGCCTCCGCATGGCGCGGCTGCGCGAGCACCTCCCCGAGCTGCGCGCCCGCACCCTCACCCGGCGGGCCGTCCCCGTCGAGCCCGCCACCCCCCTGTCCGAGGCGCTCCGCCGCGCCAACGAGGCCGGCGCCCGGGCCCTCGTCGTGGTCGACGGCCACGGCGAGCCCACCGCCCTCGTCCGCGAGACGGCCATCGTCGGCGTCCCCCAGCACCGCCGCCCCTGGGTCGAGGTCGGCGGCCTCGCCCAGGACCTCACCGAGGGCATGCGGGTCGGGGCGGACCTCGCGGGCGAGGCGCTGCTGGACCGGCTCCGCGCGAATCCGGCCACCGAGTACCTGGTGGTCGAGGAGTCCGGCGAGATCTACGGCGTCCTGTCCACCGCGGACGTCGAGCGGGCCTTCGTCCAGGCCATGGCACGCCCGGGCTCCTGAAGCCCATACACTGGTCACATGTCCGAACCGACCGGTGCCGCCCGCCGTCGCGGGCCCTTCGAGGTCGGGGACCAGGTCCAGCTCACCGACCCCAAGGGACGCCACTACACGTTCACGCTCGAGGCCGGGAAGAATTTCCACACCCACAAGGGTTCCTTCCCGCACGACGAGCTGATCGGTGCTCCCGAGGGCAGTGTTGTCCGTACCACGGGAAACGTCGCCTACCTCGCGCTGCGCCCCCTGCTCCCCGACTACGTCCTGTCCATGCCCCGCGGCGCCGCCGTGGTCTACCCCAAGGACGCGGGGCAGATCCTGGCGTTCGCCGACATCTTCCCCGGCGCGCGCGTCGTCGAGGCGGGTGTGGGCTCCGGCTCGCTCAGCAGCTTCCTGCTCCGCGCCATCGGCGACGACGGCATGCTGCACTCCTACGAGCGGCGCGAGGACTTCGCCGAGATCGCCAAGGGCAATGTGGAGCGCTACTTCGGCGGCCCGCACCCCGCCTGGCAGCTCACCGTCGGCGACCTCCAGGACAACCTGTCCGACACCGACGTCGACCGGGTCATCCTGGACATGCTCGCCCCCTGGGAGTGCCTGGAGGCCGTCTCCAAGGCCCTCGTCCCCGGCGGCATCCTCTGCTGCTACGTCGCCACCACCACCCAGCTCGCCCGGACCGTGGAGTCCATCCGCGAGATCGGCTGCTTCGCCGAGCCGGCCGCCTGGGAGTCGATGATCCGCAACTGGCACGTGGAGGGCCTGGCGGTCCGCCCCGACCACCGGATGATCGGCCACACCGGCTTCCTGCTCACCGCCCGCCGCCTCGCGGACGGCGTGGAGCCCCCGATGCGCCGCCGCCGGCCCGCCAAGGGCGCGTACGGCGAGGACTACGAAGGCCCGAACAAGGGCTGACGCCGGGTCCGGCGCAGGCCCCGGGCACCCGTCCCGAGGCCCCGACAACGCAGCGGCGCCGCCGTCGAGTTCCCGCCACCGGTGGGGGAACTCGACGGCGGCGCCTTTACGTTCGCGTTACCGACCCCCTGGTTACGGGCCCCGTGTGACGTGTGGCACGATGCTGGCCACCCCCACCGCACAGCCCACAGGAGACGCTCCGCGTGCCGACCTCCGCCGTCCCGGACCTCGCACACACCCACGCCCGCCCGGTGCACTGGCTCGCCACCGCCGCGGCGATGGCCGCGGTGGTCGCCGGCGCCGGGATGCTCCAGCCCGGGGCCGCGACGGCCTCCCAGACGGGCGTGATCCGGACAGCGGCGGCCCCGGCGCCCGCGCCGGCCCCGGACCCGGCCTCGGTGGCGTACCCGCTCGACTGCGCGGGGGCGCCCAGCGTGGTGGCCGAGCGGGCCACGGGCGACATCGACGGCGACGGGCGGCCGGAGACGGTCGTGGCGGCGCACTGCCGCGCGGGCTCCGGCACCCCGCCCAGCGGGGTGTACGTCCTGGTCGGCGGTGCCGCGGGACCCCGGGTGGTGGCCACGCTGGTGGCCCCGGCCGAGCGCCGCAGCGTCGAGCGGCTCGCCGTACGTGACGGGGTGGTCACCGCGACCGTGCTGGGCTATTCCTCACCGGACGTGCCGAGCTGCTGCCCGGACCGGCGCGAGACGGTCAAGTGGCGCTGGCAGGGGGACGAGTTCGTCCGCTCCTCCGCGGCCGAAGCCGGGAGTGCGTGAGCGGTCACTCCGCGTCAGGCCCGTAGACCTCGACCCGGTCGGCGACGCGGCGTACGTGGATGCAGTCGCCCGGGCACTCCTTGGCGGAGTCGACGACGTCCTGGAGCAGGGGCAGCGGCACGGGTGTGGTGGCGCCGGGGGCCTGGAGCAGTTCGTCGTCGGGACTCTTCACGTAGGCCAGGCCGTCGATGTCCAGCTCGAAGACCTCGGGAGCGTACTGCGCGCAGATCCCGTCGCCGGTGCAGAGGTCCTGGTCGATCCAGACCTCCAGGTCCTCGCCCGCGCCCGTGGTCGGGGCCTCGTGCTGCACGGTCATGTTCCTGCCTCTGCTGTGGTAAGTCGGGCCAACCCTGACGGGTGTTGACCACTCCGACCATACAACCGCCCGCTTTCAGATGTTGATGGGTGGGTATCCCCCTGATGCGAGGGAGAGCGCAAGGGTGAAGATCGGACACACCCCGAGAGTCTTTGTGATCTAGGGGTTTCAATCACCACCCACCCAGGTAGGGTCAGGAAGCGTCCAGCTCCCCTTGGAGGAGGTGAGGACCGTGGCAGCCCACGACGACGACATCAACCGCGGCATCCGGCCGGGGCGGGGGTCTGAAGACCCTGCCGGCCAGGTTGCCTATCTCGAGCAGGAAATCGCCGTCCTGCGACGTAAGCTCGCCGACTCTCCGCGTCACACGAGGATTCTCGAAGAGCGGATCGTCGAGCTGCAGACCAACCTGGCCGGCGTGTCCGCGCAGAACGAGCGACTCGCCAATACGCTCCGTGAGGCCCGCGACCAGATCGTGGCCCTCAAGGAGGAGGTCGACAGGCTCGCGCAGCCTCCGGCCGGCTTCGGTGTCTTCCTGCAGGCGAACGAGGACGGCACCTGCGACATCTTCACCGGGGGCCGCAAGCTCCGGGTGAACGTCAGCCCCAGCGTCGAGCTCGACGAGCTCCGGCGCGGCCAGGAACTCATGCTCAACGAAGCGCTCAACGTGGTCGAGGCCATGGAGTTCGAGCGCGCCGGGGACATCGTCACCCTCAAGGAGATCCTCGAGGACGGCGAGCGCGCCCTGGTGATCGGGCACACCGACGAGGAACGGGTGGTGAGGCTCGCCGAGCCGCTGCTGGACATCACCATCCGGCCCGGCGACGCCCTGCTGCTGGAGCCCAGGTCCGGCTACGTCTACGAGGTGATCCCGAAGAGCGAGGTCGAGGAACTCGTCCTCGAAGAGGTCCCGGACGTCGACTACACCAAGATCGGCGGTCTGGGGAACCAGATCGAGCTGATCCGCGACGCGGTCGAGCTCCCGTACCTCTACCCCGACCTCTTCCAGGAGCACGAGCTGCGGCCGCCGAAGGGCATCCTTCTGTACGGCCCGCCCGGCTGCGGCAAGACGCTGATCGCGAAGGCCGTCGCCAACTCCCTTGCCAAGAAGGTCGCCGAGGTGACCGGGCAGCCCGCGGGGAAGAGCTACTTCCTCAACATCAAGGGCCCCGAGCTCCTCAACAAGTACGTCGGCGAGACCGAGCGGCACATCCGCCTGGTCTTCCAGCGTGCTCGTGAGAAGGCCAGCGAGGGCACCCCGGTGATCGTCTTCTTCGACGAGATGGAGTCCCTGTTCCGCACCCGTGGCTCCGGTGTCAGCTCGGACGTGGAGAACACCATCGTCCCGCAGCTGCTCGCCGAGATCGACGGCGTGGAGGGCCTGGAGAACGTCATCGTCATCGGCGCCTCCAACCGCGAAGACATGATCGACCCCGCCATCCTGCGGCCGGGCCGGCTCGATGTGAAGATCAAGATCGAGCGTCCGGACGCGGAGGCCGCCAAGGACATCTTCGCCAAGTACCTGACACCTTCGCTGCCGCTGCACGCGGACGACCTGACCGAGCACAATGGGTCCAAGGAAGCCGCGGCCCAGGCGATGATCCAGTCGGTCGTGGAGCAGATGTACGCGGAGTCCGAGGAGAACCGGTTCCTCGAGGTCACGTACGCCAACGGTGACAAGGAAGTCCTGTACTTCAAGGACTTCAATTCCGGAGCGATGATCCAGAACATCGTCGACCGGGCGAAGAAGATGGCCATCAAGGCCTTCCTCGACCACAACCAGAAGGGCCTCCGGGTCTCCCACCTCCTCCAGGCTTGCGTGGACGAGTTCAAGGAGAACGAGGACCTGCCCAACACCACCAACCCGGACGACTGGGCCCGGATCTCCGGAAAGAAGGGCGAGCGGATCGTGTTCATCCGCACGCTCGTCACCGGAAAGCAGGGCGCCGACACCGGTCGCTCCATCGACACGGTGGCGAACACCGGTCAGTACCTGTAGATCGCATTCCGGCTGCGGGTGCCCGGGAGTCCCCCGCGAAAAGCGGGGGAGGGCATCCGCGGCCGGCTGCTTTCACCGGTCCTGGCCACCATTCCGACCACACCGCAGCAATGACGCAATTGATCTCCCCACCAGCGCAGAGGCGTTCTAGGCTCTTCCGTACCGCCGAGTCGCGCAGTGCGGGGACGGGCACCGCACACGCATCGGAGAAGCAGCGGTACTTGAGCGCCGTTCCCGGACGGGGACGCCGCCGGGCAAGGAGGGCCGCATGACTGTACGGCGAGTAATGGGCATCGAGACGGAGTACGGGATCTCCGTCCCCGGCCACCCGAACGCCAATGCCATGCTCACCTCGTCCCAGATCGTCAACGCCTACGCGGCGGCGATGCACCGGGCGCGACGCGCCCGCTGGGACTTCGAGGAGGAGAACCCGCTGCGGGACGCCCGCGGCTTCGACCTCGCCCGCGAGGCCGCCGACTCCAGTCAGCTCACGGACGAGGACATCGGCCTGGCCAATGTGATCCTCACCAATGGCGCGCGGCTCTACGTGGACCACGCCCACCCCGAGTACAGCGCCCCCGAGGTCACCAATCCGCGCGACGCCGTCCTGTGGGACAAGGCCGGCGAGCGGATCATGGCGGAGGCCGCGGAGCGGGCCGCCCAGCTCCCGGGCGCCCAGCCGATCCACCTCTACAAGAACAACACCGACAACAAGGGCGCCTCCTACGGCACGCACGAGAACTACCTGATGAAGCGGGAGACCCCCTTCTCGGACATCGTGCGCCACCTGACGCCCTTCTTCGTCTCCCGGCAGGTCGTCACGGGCGCCGGCCGGGTCGGCATCGGCCAGGACGGCCACGAGCACGGCTTCCAGATCAGTCAGCGTGCCGACTACTTCGAGGTCGAGGTCGGACTGGAGACCACCCTCAAACGGCCGATCATCAACACCCGGGACGAGCCGCACGCCGACGCCGAGAAGTACCGCCGCCTCCATGTGATCATCGGCGACGCGAACCTCTCCGAGATCTCGACCTACCTCAAGCTCGGCACGACGGCCCTGGTGCTCTCGATGATCGAGGACGGCTTCATCACGGTGGACCTCGCGGTCGACCAGCCGGTGCGCACCCTGCACCAGGTCTCCCACGACCCCTCGCTCCAGTACCTGATCACGCTGCGCAGCGGCCGGACACTCACCGCGGTGCAATTGCAGATGGAGTACTTCGAGCTGGCCCGCAAGTACGTGGAGGAGCGGTTCGGGGCCGACGCCGACGAGCAGACCATGGACGTGCTGGCCCGGTGGGAGGACACCCTGGGCCGGCTGGAGAACGATCCCATGAGCCTGGCGGGCGAGCTGGACTGGGTGGCCAAGCGGGAGCTCATGGAGGGATACCGCCGCCGGGACGGCGTCGACTGGGACGCGGCGCGGCTGCACCTGGTCGACCTCCAGTACGCCGACGTGCGCCCCGAGAAGGGCCTGTACAACCGTCTGGCGGCCCGCGGGAGGATGAAGCGGCTGCTGACCGAGGACGAGGTCACGCGGGCGCAGTCGAAGCCTCCTGAGGACACCAGGGCCTACTTCCGGGGCAGGTGCCTGGAGCAGTACGCGGACGACGTGGCCGCCGCCTCCTGGGACTCGGTGATCTTCGATCTGCCCGGCCGCGACTCCCTCCAGCGGGTTCCCACCCTGGAACCGTTGCGCGGTACACGTAACCACGTGAAGGAGCTCCTGGACCGCTGCCGCACGGCCGAGGACCTGGTCCGCGTGCTGTCCGGGCACTGAGCCCCGGCCGAGTACTCGTGCGAAAAGAGCTTGGCCGGGGGATCTCCGGGAATCATGGGGATACTCCCTGGACGTTGGAGAAAGTGCAGGGCCGATGTCAGACCGTCCTTGTAGGGTCTGATCTTGAGACACCGAACCAAGCGGGCAAACGAGCGGGGTGAGGGATATGGCGACCAAGGACACCGGCGGCGGGCAGCAGAAGGCCACGCGTTCCACCGAGGAGGTCGAGGAGCAGGCGCAGGACGCGCAGGCTTCGGAGGACCTCAAGGAGCGCCAGGAGAAGCTGTCCGACGACGTCGACTCCGTACTCGACGAGATCGACGACGTCCTCGAGGAGAACGCCGAGGACTTCGTGCGGTCCTTCGTGCAAAAGGGCGGACAGTAGAGCTCGTTGTCCCTCCCGGTGCCGTCGGTGAAAGCCGAGGGCACCGGGACGGATGACCGGCGACGGCACGGGTAAGGTCCGTGCACAGCACGCATGATCGGCCCGACCGTCGCAGCGGCGGGCCGCCGCCTCATTTCGGAAGGAAACGCGTGGAAGCCAACCCTCGTAGCATCGGGCGTCTGCCGGCAGCCTTCCTGACGCCCGGCTCCTCCTCCTTCATGGACTTCCTGGCCGACCACTCGCCCGAGCTGCTGCCCGGCAAGCGGACCCTGCCGCCCCTCCAGGGTGCCATCGAGGCACCGCACGGCACGACCATCGTCGCCACCACCTTCCCCGGCGGCGTGGTGCTCGCCGGTGACCGGCGCGCCACGATGGGCAACATGATCGCCCAGCGGGACATCGAGAAGGTGTTCCCGGCCGACGAGTACTCGGCGGTGGGCATCGCCGGTACCGCCGGACTCGCCGTGGAGATGGTCAAGCTCTTCCAGCTTGAGCTGGAGCACTTCGAGAAGGTCGAGGGCGCCCAGCTCTCCCTGGAGGGCAAGGCGAACCGCCTCTCCACGATGATCCGCAGCAACCTGGGCATGGCCATGCAGGGCCTGGCCGTCGTCCCCCTCTTCGCCGGCTGGGACGTCGAGCGGGAGAAGGGCCGGATCTTCAGCTACGACGTGACGGGCGGCCGGTCCGAGGAGCACGGCTTCGCGGCCACCGGCTCCGGCTCCATCTTCGCCCGTGGCGCCATGAAGAAGCTCTACCGCGACGACCTGACGGAGCAGCAGGCCATCACCCTGGTCGTGCAGGCGCTCTACGACGCGGCGGACGACGACTCGGCGACCGGCGGCCCGGACGTGGCCCGGCGGATCTACCCGATCGTCACCGTCATCACCGACGAGGGCTTCCGGCGGCTCACCGAGGCCGAGTCCTCCGAGACCGCCCGCGCGATCCTGGAGCGCCGCCTCGAACAGCCCGACGGCCCGCGCGCCGCGCTGCTCTGATGTTTGCCCATCTGAAGAAAGGGACGGATAGCCGGTGACGACGCCGTTCTATGTCTCGCCCGCACAGGCCATGCAGGACCGGGCGGAGTACGCCCGCAAGGGCATCGCCCGTGGACGCAGCCTGGTTGTGCTGCAGTACGCCGACGGCATCGTCTTCGTCGGTGAGAACCCGTCCCGTGCGCTGCACAAGTTCAGCGAGATCTACGACCGCATCGGTTTCGCCGCGGCCGGCAAGTACAACGAGTACGAGAACCTCCGGATCGGCGGCGTGCGGTACGCGGACCTGCGCGGCTACACCTACGACCGCGACGACGTGACGGCCCGCGGGCTCGCCAACGTCTACGCCCAGACGCTCGGCACCATCTTCTCCAGCGCGGGCGAGAAGCCCTACGAGGTGGAGCTGGTCGTGGCGGAGGTGGGCACCTCCCCGGAGGGCGACCAGATCTACCGTCTGCCGCACGACGGGTCGATCGTGGACGAGCACGGCTCGGTCGCGGTCGGCGGCAACGCCGAGCAGATCAGCAGCTTCCTCGACCAGCGGCACCGCGACGGCATGTCGCTCGCCGAGGCGCTGAAGCTCGCCGTGCAGGCGCTGTCCCGGGACACCAACGGCAGCGAGCGGGAGATCCCCGCGGAGCGGCTGGAGGTGGCGATCCTGGACCGCACGCGCCCGCAGCAGCGCAAGTTCAAGCGGATCGTCGGCCGCCAGCTCTCCCGCCTCCTGGAGGCGGACGCCTCGGCCTCCACCCCGACGGACGCGCCCTCGGACGAGGAGCCGGAGGAGTCGGAGGACTGATCCGGGCCCGGACACGAGTGCCCCGGACCGCACCCGCGGTCCGGGGCACCGGCATGCCGGGGGCCGTCGCGGGGCCGTGCCCGGGCCGTGGCCGGGATTCTGTGTCAGGGGGCCGGGGGCGGCCCCGAGGAGCCCCGGACCATGAGGGTGACCGGCAGGTCGCCGGACTCCGGCGGACGGCCCGCCAGGACGTCCAGCAGGGCCGTCATCCCGCGCTCGCCGATCCGCTCGGCCGGCAGCCGGACCGTGGTCAGCTCCGGTTCCACCGCCGTGGCGAGGGCCAGGTCGTCGAAGCCGGTGACCGACACGTCCTCCGGGACGCGCAGCCCGAGCCGCCGTACCGCCTTGCAGGCGCCCGCCGCCACGATGTCGTCGTCACAGACCAGGGCCGTCGGGCGCGGCCCCGGCGCGGTCAGCGCGCGCTCGGCGGCCTCCCGGGCGCCGCCCACGTCCAGTGGCGCCGGAACGGTCCGTACCGTGACGCCGGGGACGCCGCCCAGGCAGGCGGTCATGGCCCGGCCGCGGACGTCGAACGTCCAGGACGGCACCGCCGACGACAGGTGCGCGAAACGGCGGTGACCCAGGGTCAGCAGATGCTCCGTCACCTGGCGCACGCCGTCCGCGATGTCGAGGTTCACCCGGGCCGCCGCGCCCGGGTCCGCCGGGTCGCTGTCCAGCATCACCAGCGGCAGGTCGGTGCCCCCGATCGCCCGCAGCGCGTCGGCGGCCATCGAGGACGCGATCACGCCGTCCAGGGCCGCGCGGGCGGAGGCGAAGGGGTCGCGCGCCGGGCCGACGCCCTCGGGTGAGGGGTACAGGACGACACCGAACCCGTGCCGGGCGGCCACCGCGGCGGCGCCCGTGTAGACCCGGGCGAAGAACTCGTTGGTCAGCGCGGGCACCACCAGCAGCGCGGTCCTGGTACGGCCCAGACGGAGGTTCCGGGCCGCGAGGTTGGGCCGGTACCCGAGCTCGTCCGCCGCCTCCCGCACCAGCCGGGCGGTGCGCTCCGAGACCCGCCCGCGCCACTTGTCGCCGAGCACCAGCGACACGGTCGCCTGGGACACCCCGGCCGCCCGGGCCACGTCCCGGCTCGTCGGCCGCGCTGCGCCGGGGCGGCCCGCCGCCCCGCCGGACGGGTCGCCGGCCACGACCGTCCCGCCGGACGGGTCGCCGGCCACGACCGTCCCGCCGGACGGGTCGCCGGCCACGACCGCCCCGCCGGGCGGGCCGCCGTCCGCGGCGGGGCGCGCGGGTGCGCCGGCCCCGGAGGCGTCGGCGTCCCGCCCGCCGGGGGCACCGGCCCGCCCGGGGGCGGGCCCGGCCGCCGTCCTGGGCGCCGGGTCGGGGACCTGGGGGTCCGGGTGGTGCACGCACGCCTCCGCTTCGGGGATCCCGCCCGCGAGGTGGACCCGCGGGATGCCGTCATGGTACGTATGACGAAGGACGTTATACGTAAAACCTCGGCCTCCGGCCGGGGGAGAGGGGCAGCACATGGCCGCCGCACCGGGCGGGTACGCCGACATCCTGAAGGCACCCCATGCCGCCAGGCTGCTCATCGGCACCCTCATAGGGCGCCTCCCCAACGGCACCGGACCCATCGCGATCATGGTGTTCACCCGTGCCGAGGGCGGCAGCTACAGCCTCGCCGGCGCCCTCGCCGCGGTGTACGGCATCGGCAACGCCGTCGGCCAGCCCCTCCTCGGCCGGGCCGTCGACCTGTACGGCCAGCCCCGCGTCCAGCTCCCGGCGGCCCTGGTCTCCGCCCTGGGCATGGCCCTGCTGGTGCTGGCCGGCACGGATCCGCTCCCGCTCACCTACGCGGCGGTCGCCGTCGCCGGTCTGTTCACCCCGCCCCTGGAGGGCGGGCTGCGGGCCCTGTGGCCGAGCGTGCTGGGCCGCGAGGAACGGGTCCACCGGGCGTACGCCATGGACGCGGTCGCCCAGGAGGTCATGTTCACCGTCGGGCCTCTGCTGGTCACCCTGCTCGTGGCGCTCTGGTCGCCCGCCGCCGCCCTGCTCGTGATCAACGCCATCGGTGTGCTCGGCGCCCTGTCCGTCGTGCTGTCCGAGCCGTCCCGTGCCTGGCGCTCCGCCCCGCGCGAGGCCCACTGGCTCGGCGCGCTGCGCTCACCCGGGCTGCTCGCCCTGCTCGGCGCGTTCTTCTTCGTCGGCCTCGCCCTCGGCTCCATCACGGTCGCCGCCTACGCGTACGCCGAGGATTACGGCAGCGAGTCCGTCTACGGCTGGCTGATGGCCGCCCTGGGCCTCGGCGCGCTGGTCGGCGGCACGGTCTACGGGGCCCGGCAGTGGGCGGGCGCCCCGGAGCGCCGCCTGCGGGCCCTGATCGGCCTTCTGGCGCTCGGCTACCTGCCGCTCACGCTGACCCCCGGCGTGGCGGCCATGACCGCCCTGGCGGCCGTCTCGGGCGTGTTCCTCGCGCCCGCCATCGCCTGCGCGTTCATCGTCGTGGACCGGCACGCGCCGCGCGGCACGGTCACCGAGGCGTTCTCCTGGCTGGTCACCACCTTCGGGGTGGGCGCCGCCGCCGGAACGGCCGTCGCCGGCCCGGTGGTCCAGCACTCCGGCACCACCGCGAGTTTCGCGGTGGCCGGCGCCGGCGGATTCGCCGCCCTGCTGGTCCTGCTGGCGACCCAGCGCGTACTGGCAGTTCCCCGCCACCAGGCCCAACACGCCGAAGATGTCGTGGCGGCATCGGAAAATGATCGAAACGGTGCCGTCGAACCCGGTTTCAGCTCAGGCCATCAGGCGTAATGTTCAGTCATGGACCGCCGCATTTTCGGGCTGGAGAACGAGTACGGCGTCACGTGCACGTTCAGGGGACAGCGCCGACTGTCTCCTGACGAAGTGGCGCGCTACCTCTTCCGCCGTGTCGTGTCATGGGGCCGCAGCAGCAATGTCTTCCTGCGGAACGGTGCCCGCCTCTACCTCGACGTGGGATCACATCCGGAATACGCCACTCCAGAATGTGACAACGTGACGGAACTGGTCACCCACGACAAGGCCGGCGAGCGCATTCTCGAAGGTCTGCTCGTCGACGCCGAACGCCGCCTGCACGAGGAGGGAATCGCGGGCGACGTCTATCTCTTCAAGAACAACACCGACTCGGCGGGAAACTCCTACGGCTGCCACGAGAACTATCTCGTCGCCCGCCACGGAGAGTTCTCGCGGCTCGCGGACATCCTCATCCCGTTCCTCGTCACCCGGCAGCTGCTGTGCGGCGCGGGGAAGGTGCTCCAGACCCCGCGCGGCGCCGTGTACTGCGTCAGCCAGCGCGCCGAGCACATCTGGGAGGGCGTCAGCTCCGCGACGACCCGCTCCCGGCCCATCATCAACACCCGCGACGAACCGCACGCGGACGCCGAGCGCTACCGCCGGCTGCACGTCATCGTCGGCGACTCGAACATGTCCGAGACGACCATGCTCCTCAAGGTCGGCGCCACCGACCTCGTGCTGCGCATGATCGAGGCCGGCACGGTGATGCGGGACCTGACCCTGGAGAACCCGATCCGGGCGATCCGCGAGGTCAGCCACGACATCACCGGCCAGCGCAAGGTGCGGCTCGCCAGCGGCCGCGAGGCCTCCGCCCTGGAGGTCCAGCGGGAGTACTACGAGAAGGCCGCCGACTTCGTCGACCGCCGTGGCATCCGCACCGGCACCGTCGCCCAGGTCCTGGAGCTGTGGGGCCGCACGCTGGACGCCATCGAGCAGGAGGACCTCGACCGGATCGGCACCGAGATCGACTGGGTCATGAAGTACAAGCTGCTGGAGCGGTACCGGGCCAAGCACAACATGACCATGTCGCACCCCAGGGTCGCCCAGATAGACCTCGCGTACCACGACATCCACCGTCGCCGCGGGCTCTACTACCTGCTGGAGAAGAAGGGACAGGCCGCCCGGATCTGCAACGACCTGAAGATCTTCGAGGGCAAGTCGGTGCCCCCGCAGACCACCCGGGCACGGCTGCGCGGCGACTTCATCCGCCGGGCGCAGGAGCAGCGCCGGGACTTCACGGTGGACTGGGTGCACCTCAAGCTCAACGACCAGGCGCAGCGCACCGTGCTGTGCAAGGACCCCTTCCGGTCGGTGGACGACCGGGTGGAGAAGCTCATCGCCGGGATGTGAGCCGGCGGCCGCCGCCGGGTCCCGCGGGGGACCCGCCGGCGGCACCGGCCCGAGGGCGCCCGCCGCCGGGCGCCCGGGGGCCGGGCGGGAGGCCGGGATCACCACCGGGAGGCGTCGTGCGGGGCTCGTACGGCGCCTCACCCACGCCGTAGAGTCACGCCGTAGAGTGACGCGACACCCTCGCGAACTCGACTGCGAAGACCTACAGATCCCGAGATCCCGACCAAGATACGAGGCATTCCGTGCGCCGTCGCTCCCTCCTCCTCGCCGTCCCCGCCGGCCTGCTCACGCTCGCGGGCTGCGGCGACGACAAGTCCGACAAGGCCAAGACCGACGAGAGCCCGTCGGCGTCCGCCCCGGAGACGTCCACGAAGATCGTGGAGGGACCGCTCCCCGCCATCACCGCGGGCACCGCGTTCGGCCAGAAGCCGACCGTCGCCAAGGGCCCGGGCAAGCCCTCGTCCGACCTGGCGGTGAAGACGCTGATCCCCGGCAAGGGGCAGACGGTGGCCAAGGGTGACTACCTCCAGTTCGACTACCTCGGCCAGATCTGGGACACGGCGAAGGTCTTCGACAACTCGTACGACCGCAAGGCGCCGCTGACCAGCGCCATCGGCGTCGGCCAGCTCATCCCCGGCTGGGACAGGGCGCTGCCGGGCAAGAAGGTCGGCAGCCGCGTCGAGCTGGCGATCCCGCCGGCCCTCGGTTACGGGTCCCAGGGCAACCCGCAGGGCGGGATCAAGGGCACCGACACCCTGGTGTTCGTGGTCGACATCCGCGGCACCTTCAACGGCAAGAGCTCGGCCAAGGGCCGCGAGGTCGCGCAGGACAACATCGACCTCCCCAAGATCGGCACCAACACCGACGGCGCCGCCCCGTCCATCGACGTGCCGAAGAAGCCCGCGCCCAAGGGCCTCGTCGCGAAGTACGTCCTGGAGGGCGACGGCCCGGTGGTCAAGCCCACGGACAAGCTGCTGCTCCAGTACAAGGGCGTCCTGTGGGAGGGCGGCAAGGAGTTCGACTCCAGCTACAAGGGCGGCCAGCTCGCCGAGTTCCCCCTGCAGAGCCTGATCAAGGGCTGGCAGCAGGGGCTGGCGGGCAAGAAGGCGGGCAGCCGCGTCATGCTCGTCGTCCCGCCGGAGCTCGGCTACGGCGACCAGGCGTCCGGGGACATCCCCGCCAACTCGACGCTGGTCTTCTCGCTCGACATCCTCGCCGTGATGTAAGACTGTCCCGGTTGCCCAGTACATTCGTTTGAGGAGCACTGTTTTCGTGAGCATCGAGAAGCCCGAGGTCGACTTCCCGGGTGGCGAGCCGCCGAAGGACCTGGAGATCAAGGACATCTGGGAGGGCGACGGCCCCGAGGCCAAGGCCGGCGACATGGTCAAGGTCCACTACGTGGGCGTGGCCTTCTCCACCGGTGAGGAGTTCGACTCCTCCTGGAACCGCGGTACGCCGCTCCAGTTCAAGCTCGGCATCGGCCAGGTCATCGCGGGCTGGGACCAGGGCGTGCAGGGCATGAAGGTCGGCGGCCGCCGCCAGCTGATCATCCCCGCGCACCTCGCGTACGGCGACCGTGGCGCCGGCAGCGCCATCGCGCCGGGCGAGACGCTGATCTTCGTCTGCGACCTCGTCGGCGTCTGATCCGCCCGCGGTCGCCGCTGAGGCACACCGCACCCGTGGCCGACCGGCCACCCAGAGGGCCCGTGCCTCCCGGTACGGGCCCTCCGCCGTGGCGCGACTTTTCCCGCGACACCCCGGGGCGGTACGTTGAGCGGGAAAAGTGAGTCCATAAGAAGAGGTGCAGGGCGTCGATGGCCATTGCCAAGGCCGAGCGGCTGATGAATCTGGCGCTGTGCCTCCTGGGGACCCGGCGCCCGCTGAGCAAGCGCGAGCTGCGCGGCTCGATCGAGGCGTACCTCGAAGCCGGCTCGGACGACTCCTTCAACCGCATGTTCGAGCGCGACAAGGATGATCTGCGCGAGCTCGGCCTGGTCATCGAGACCGTGGACAACCTCGACGGCGAGACCGGCTACCTGGCCCGCCGCGACTCCAACCGGCTCCCCCCGATCCAGCTCGACGCGGAGGAGGCGGCCGCCCTGGGCCTGGCCGCCAAGGTCTGGCAGCAGGCCCGCCTCGCCGGCGCCGCCAGCGGAGCCCTCCAGAAGCTGCGCGCCGCCGGCATGCCCGAGGCCGGGGACGCGTACGACACCCCGCACAGCGCCCTCGAACCGCGCATCCCCGTCCACGAGGCGGCCTTCGAGCCGCTGATGCTGGCCTGCCGGGACCGGCGCCCCGTCGTCTTCGAGTACCGCAAGGCCAATGCCGCCCGCCCCGAGACCCGGCAGGTCGAGCCCTGGACGCTGGAGTGCTGGCGCGGCCACTGGTACCTGGCGGGCTGGGACCGTGACCGGGGCGCCGAGCGCGTCTTCCGGCTCTCCCGCATCACCGGCAGGGTCCGCTCCCGGGCCGGGGCCTTCACCGCCCCCGTACCGGACGTGTCGACCGTCCGCGAGACCGTCGAGAGCTGGGCGGGGGAGACGGCGACCCGCTCCGCCCGGATCCGGCTGCGCACCGACTGCGGCTACCCGCTGCGCGCCCGCGCCCTGTCGGTGCGGGAGCTGGGGGGCGGCTGGGACGAGCTGGAGATCCCGTACGGGCACGGACTGGACGCCTGGCTCGTCGAGTTCGGCCCGGACGTCGTCGTACTGGAACCGGCCGATCTGCGGGCCGACGTGGTGGACCGGCTGCGCGCCGTGGCCAAGGGCTGAGGGGGAACGGACTTCGATGGCCGCGAACGCGATCGACCAGACCAGGCGGATGCTCTCGCTGGTGACGTACCTGCGTGAGCGCCCCGGCGCCCATGTCGGGGACGTCGCACGGGCGTTCGGTATCACCGAGGACGAGCTGATCTCCGACCTCGACGTGCTGCCCATGTGCGGCACCAGCTTCCGCGGTGGCGACCTGCTCGACATCGACACGGACGGCGAGCAGATCTGGTGGCACAACCCCGACGACGTCGCCGAGCCGCTGCGGCTCGCCGCCGACGAGGCGACCGCCCTGCTGGTGGCGGCCCGGGCCGTCGCCACGCTGCCCGGACTGCGGGAGGGCGACCGGGAGGCGCTGCTGCGCGCCACCGCCAAGCTGGAGGCCGCGGCGGGGGAGGCGGCGGGCGCCAGCTCCCGGCTGTCGGTGACCTTCGAGTCCGAGGGCGGGGTGTTCGCCGAGGTCGACCGGGCCATCTCGGAACGGCGCCGGCTGTGGCTGCGGTACTACTCGCCCGCGCGGGACGAGCTCACCGAGCGGGAGGTCGACCCGATCCGCCTCTTCGCCGTCGGCCACACCTACATGGAGGCCTGGTGCCGACTGTCCGAGGCGCGGCGGACCTTCCGCCTCGACCGGGTGGCCGAGATCCGGCTGCTGGACGAGCCGTCCGCGCCGCCCGAGATCGAGCTGCGCGACCTGTCCGAGGGCCTGGTCCAGCCGTCGGCCGACGACCCCGAGGTCGTGGTCGAGGTGGGGCCGGGCGGCCGCTGGGTGGCCGAGTACTACCCGCACGACAGCGCCGAGGAACTGCCCGACGGCGGGCTGCGCATCACCCTGCGCACGCCGGAACCGGCCTCGCTGCGGCGCCTCGCCCTGCGCCTGGGCGGGGAGGGCCGGATCGTCACCCCGCCGGAGCTGGCGGCGAGCGCCCGGCAGGCGGCGTGCGAGGCGCTGGCCGCGTACGGCGACCAGGAGTAGGCGGAGCCGGGGCAGTCGAGCCGATCAGGCCGATCAGACCACCGTCGAGCGAATTGAGGTAATTGTCCGTGATGCCCGGAACTATTCCGCCGCCTCCGGCCCCCGTCCTCTTCAAGGCCGCCTGCCCCGAGTGCCAGGCGCGCTGCGAACTGTCGGCCGGGTCACTGCGCCTGGCCATCGGCGCCAGCCGCCGGACCACCTTCTACTCCTTCACGTGCCCCGCGTGCGGCTCCGCCGTACGCAAGCCCGCCGGTGAGCGCATCGTCGAACTCCTCACCGGCGGCGGCGTGCGGACGCTCCGCCTCCACTCCACGGTCTGACCGTCGTCTAGGCTCTGCGCATGTTCTGGCCCATGCTCGCCATCGCCCTGGGGTTCCTCGGTATCGCCGTCCTCGGCGTCCTCGGCATCCGGGTGTTCATCGAGGCCCAGCGCCTCGGCCGTCAAGTGACGCACACCACACAGCGGATCAACCGCGCCGCCGAGGACCTGGAGCGGGCGGCCACCGATCTCGCCCGTACGGGCGAGGACTTGCGGTAGGGCCGCCACCCTCCTCGCGCCCGGGCCCGAGAGGTACGCTGCTTGTCCCGGCGGAGGTATGGAGGTACTCGCCGGGAACGCGGAGTATGCACAGGGATTGCCCGACGTTTACCCGTGCGAGTTACGATCCTTGCAGCATGGGGCTGGACAACTGTCCGGTCGCACAGGTAAGCCCCCTCCCCCCAGCCGCCTCGGTGAGAAGGAAGTCGCACATGATCGGCAATCTGAAGCCCCTCGAGATCGTTCTGATCATCGCAGTCATCCTGCTGCTCTTCGGTGCCAAGAAGCTCCCCGAGATGGCGCGTTCGCTGGGCAAGTCGGCCCGCATCCTCAAGAGCGAGGCGAAGGCCATGAAGAAGGACGACGCCGAGCCGGCTCCCACCGCCGACCCCGCGGCCCAGCAGCCCGCCCCGCGCACCATCCAGGCCGCACCCGGCGACGTGAGCAGCGCCCGCCCGGTCGCCGAGCAGAACACCACCAAGAGCTGACGCACACGCGCTGACGGCTGCCGCACTCGCACGAGACAAGGGAAGTGGGTTGCTCAAGTCTGCCCGCAAGCGGGAGAAGAACGACGAGGGGCGCATGCCCCTTGTCGATCATTTGCGTGAACTGCGGAACCGGCTGCTGAAGGCGGTCCTGGCGATTCTCGTCGTCACGATTGTGGCGGCCTTCTTCCAGAAGGACATCTTCGAGTTCCTCATGAGGCCGATCATCGACTCGGTCGGCTGTGAGGGCGGTGTCGTCGTCCAGAAGAACGGGCAGCTGTGCGCGGTCCTGAAGACGGACACGCTGATCTCGCCTTTCACCATTGCCCTCAAGGTCGCCCTCATGGCGGGCGTCCTCGCGGCGACCCCGGTGTGGCTCTACCAGCTGTGGGCGTTCGTCGCCCCGGGGCTGCACCGGCACGAGAGGCGCTACGCCTACGCGTTCGTGGCGGTCGGCGTCCCCCTCTTCGTGGCGGGTGCCTACCTGGCATACGCGATCCTGCCGCAGACAGCGGCGATCATGCTCAGCTTCACGCCGTCCGACACGCAGAATCAGATCTCACTCGACGACTATCTCGACCTGATCACCCGCATGGTGATCGTTTTCGGTCTCGCCTTCGAGCTGCCCCTGCTTCTCATCGCCCTCAACATGACGGGCGTCATCAGCGGCAAGCGCATGCTCGGCTGGTGGCGAGGGATGATCATCGGCCTCACCGCGTTCGCGGCCATCGCCACCCCTGGCGGCGAGCCGCTCTCCATGCTGCTGCTGGCGGGCCCGCTGGCCGTGCTGTACTTCCTGGCGACCGGACTCTCGCTGCTGAACGACATGCGTCGGCGGCGCGGGAACGGCGACGCCGAGCTGAGCGAGGACGAGGCTTCGGTGCTGGACCTCACGCCTGAAGCCATCGGCGCCGTCGAGTCCGTCCACGCCGCCCCGGCCTTGCCCGAGCAGGCGGACGGTGGCCGTTCGCAGCGGTTGAACGGCAGCTCATACGACGACGTCACCTGAGGTGAGCCGCAGGTAAGGGCCCACCGGTGAGTGGGCCCCGTGGCGGGGGACCTACGAGAAGATCAAATTGAAGGCGAGCCGCCCAGCTGCCAAGTCTTGTCCCCGCCTCCGTCATTGGCGACGTTGTACGTAACCACGCCGTCCGCGGTCCACCCGGCGGGGACGCTGCTGTAGTGGGACGGGGTGATCAGCAGCCGGGCCGACTCCGGGTAGTTGTTCATGTGTCCGGTGTACTGGGCGCTTGCGGACTTCACCGTGGCGTCGTTGCGCTCCAGCCTGACCTGTATGGAGAACTTGTCGAGGCCGGTGCTGATCCCGCCCCCGCCGCGGTCCAGCGAGTCTCCGCTCGAGCGGTTATCGCGTTTGCTGCCGTGCGCTGGACGCACAGCTGGACCTGCACGACCAGATTCGTGCCTATGGTGTCGATCTCCTGCCGCTGCCAGCCGCTGCACTGTGTCGCGGATGCAGCTTTCGCCGGCGCGGCCAAAGCCAGCGTGGCGCCTGACGAGACTACGGCGGCAAGCAGGGCCGTTCCCGTGCGGGACGATGTGATCTTCATTGTTCCCCTCCCGTGAGTGCGTTGCGTAGCGGAACGCACGCGGTCTGCGGTGGATCATGCCAACCGCGGGCTCACAGGAAGGTTCTCGGCGGGACGCACCGGCGAACAGCGCGGTGGTGCGAGGGGTGCGTCCGGTCCTCCGGGCGGAGACGGAGAAGGGTGCGGTTAAAGATCGGCTGACTGTCAGTGGCGGCGGGTAGGCTCGATAACAAGATGACAGAAGAACTCACACCCGCGGAAGCGTACGCGGCCGCCCGGCTCCGCGCCGCCGAGCAGGCCACCGCGCTCGCTCCTTTCCGCGCCCTGTACGACTTCGAGCTGGACCCCTTCCAGATCGAGGCGTGCCAGGCCCTCGAGGCCGGCAAGGGAGTACTCGTCGCGGCACCCACCGGCTCGGGCAAGACCATCGTCGGTGAGTTCGCCGTGCACCTCGCCCTGGAGCAGGGGCGCAAGTGCTTCTACACCACGCCCATCAAGGCCCTGTCGAACCAGAAGTACGCCGACCTGGTCAAGCGGTACGGGCCCGGGAAGGTCGGGCTGCTCACCGGTGACAACAGCGTCAACGCCGACGCGCCGGTGATCGTCATGACCACCGAGGTGCTCCGCAACATGCTGTACGCGGGGTCCCAGTCCCTCCGGGGCCTGGGGTACGTGGTGATGGACGAGGTGCACTACCTCTCCGACCGGTTCCGCGGGGCCGTCTGGGAGGAAGTGATCATCCACCTCCCCGAGTCCGTGACCCTGGTGTCGCTCTCCGCGACCGTGTCCAACGCCGAGGAGTTCGGTGACTGGCTCGACACGGTCCGTGGCGACACCGAGGTGATCGTCTCGGAGAGCCGGCCCGTGCCGCTGTGGCAGCACGTCCTGGCCGGACGCCGGATCTACGACCTCTTCGAGGAGGAGACCGACCACGGCGGCCGCGGCTCCGCCCGCCGCGAGGTCAACCCCGACCTGGTCCGCCTGGCGCGCATGGAGAACTCGCGCCCGATGGGCGGCCGGGACCGGCGGCGCGGGCGCGAGGCGGACCGCGAGCGGGAGCGGCGGCAGCGCTCGCGGATCTGGACCCCGGGACGGCCCGAGGTCATCGAGCGGCTGGACGCCGAGGGCCTGCTGCCCGCCATCACGTTCATCTTCAGCCGGGCCGGCTGCGAGGCCGCCGTACAGCAGTGCCTGTACGCGGGCCTCCGGCTCAACGACGACGAGGGACGCGCCCGCGTCCGCGAGATCGTCGAGGAGCGCACCGCCTCCATCCCCACCGAGGACCTGCACGTCCTCGGGTACTACGAATGGCTGGAGGGCCTGGAGCGGGGCATCGCCGCGCACCACGCCGGCATGCTGCCGACCTTCAAGGAGGTCGTCGAGGAGCTGTTCGTCCAGGGCCTGGTCAAGGCCGTGTTCGCCACCGAGACCCTGGCGCTCGGCATCAACATGCCCGCCCGCTCCGTGGTGTTGGAGAAGCTCGTCAAGTGGAACGGCGAGCAGCACGCCGACATCACCCCCGGCGAGTACACCCAGTTGACCGGGCGCGCCGGGCGGCGGGGCATCGACGTCGAGGGCCACGCCGTGGTCCTCTGGCAGCGCGGCATGGACCCCGGCCACCTGGCGGGACTCGCCGGCACGCGTACGTACCCGTTGCGCTCCAGCTTCAAGCCCTCGTACAACATGGCGGTCAACCTGGTCGACCAGTTCGGCCGGCACCGCTCGCGCGAGCTGCTGGAGACGTCCTTCGCCCAGTTCCAGGCGGACCGGTCGGTCGTCGGCATCTCCCGCCAGGTCCAGCGCAACGAGGAGGGCCTGGAGGGCTACCGCGAGGGCATGACCTGCCATCTCGGTGACTTCGAGGAGTACGCGCGGCTGCGCCGCGAGCTCAAGGAGCGCGAGACGGAGCTGGCCAAGCAGGGCGCCGCGCAGCGCCGGGTGGCGGCCGCGACGTCCCTGGAGCGCCTCAAGCCGGGCGACGTCATCCATGTGCCGACCGGCAAGTTCGCCGGACTGGCGCTGGTGCTGGACCCGGGCCTGCCGGCCGGCCGGGCCAACGGGCACCGCGGCTTCGAACACCAGGACGGGCCGCGCCCGCTGGTGCTCACGGCCGAGCGGCAGGTCAAGCGGCTGGCGTCGATCGACTTCCCCGTGCCGGTCGAACCGCTGGAGCGGATGCGCATCCCCAAGTCCTTCAACCCGCGCTCCCCGCAGTCGCGGCGCGACCTGGCGTCCGCGTTGCGCACCAAGGCCGGGCACATAGCGCCGGAGCGGCACCGCAAGCAGCGCTCGGCCGCCGCCGACGACCGCGAGATCGCCCGGCTGCGCACCGCCTTGCGCGCGCACCCCTGCCACGGGTGCGACGAGCGGGAGGACCACGCCCGCTGGGCCGAGCGGTACCACCGGCTCCAGCGCGACACGCGGCAACTGGAGCGGCGCATCGAGGGGCGTACGAACACCATCGCGCGGACCTTCGACCGGATCGTCGCCCTGCTCACGGAGATGGACTACCTGCGCGGCGACGAGGTGACCGAGCACGGCAAGCGGCTCGCCCGCCTCTACGGCGAACTGGACCTGCTGGCCAGCGAATGCCTGCGGGACGGCGTCTGGGAGGGGCTCAACCCGGCCGAACTGGCCGCGTGCGTCTCCGCCCTGGTCTACGAGTCCCGGCAGGCCGACGACGCGGTCGCGCCGAAGCTCCCCACGGGCAAGGCCAAGGCGGCGCTCGGCGAGATGGTCCGCATCTGGGGACGGCTGGACGCCCTGGAGGAGGACTTCCGGATCAACCAGGCCGAGGGCGTCGGCCAGCGCGAACCGGACCTCGGCTTCGCCTGGGCCGCCTACCAGTGGGCCTCCGACAAGAGCCTCGACGAGGTGCTGCGCGAGGCGGAGATGCCGGCCGGTGACTTCGTCCGCTGGTGCAAGCAGGTCATCGACGTCCTCGGACAGATCGCGGCGGCGGCGCCCGGCGAGGGCAGTACGGTCACCAAGAACGCGCGGAAGGCGGTCGACGCGCTGCTGAGGGGCGTCGTCGCCTACAGCTCGGTGGGCTGACGGGGCACGACGTCAGGGCCCGGCCGGATCCCGGCCGGGCCCTGACGCGCTCCGGGCTCAGGTCACCCCTGACGGGGGCCCGCCGCGAGGGCCCCGGCCAGCGCGGTGAGCTCCGCGACCCGCAGCACCCGGTCGCCGTGGCCCGGCAGGGGCACATGCAGGGCGGCCGTCCAGCGGTCGGGGATCGCCCCCGCCCCGTACACCGCGCCCGCCAGCGTGCCCGTGACGGCCGCGACGGTATCGGTGTCACCGCCCAGGTCGATCGCGGCGGCCAGGGCGTCCTCGGCCATCTGCGTGTCGTCCGTGGCCTCGCCCGGGTCCCAGCCGGCGCCCCCGCACATCGCGCCCCTCCCGTCCGGGAAGCGCGCCGAGTAGACGCCCGGCGGGCCGAACTCGAAGGGGGCGCCGAGCGCGTCTCCGACGGCCGAGCCCAGGACGGTACCGGCAACACGGCCGTGACGGTCGGGGGTTGGCATGGGGTCAGCGTACGGCCGGCCCGCCGGGGCGGGGCGGCGCGCTCCGGCGGGCCGCCGCCCGGACGGCCAGGAAGAGCAGCAGCCCGACAGGGGAGAGCAGGATCGTCAGGACCAGCAGCGGTCCGGTCACCAGCGGGTGCAGACCGAGGCGCCGGGCCTGGAGGAACATCCACTGGCCGATCAGCAGGTCCCACGCGATGACCTGCGCCCAGATCGCGCCCGCGCCGCCGGAGAGTGCGGTCAGGGCGCGGAACGTCTCCAGGTCCGGCTCGCGGACGGCGGTCCACAGCTCGGGGAACACCGGTACGGCGAGGCCGAGGTAGACCAGCAGGATCGGGACGACGGTCCAGGGCGAGGCGGCGATCCGGGCCGTCCGGGACCAGTTGGGCGCCAGGATCATCAGCAGCCAGACCGGGGCGGCCAGGAAGAAGGACAGCTCGAAGAGGAGGACGGTCATGCCGCGTGCTCCGGGTGTGCCGAGGGGGCGGGAGCGGGTGACGGGGTGGTGCCGGCGGCCGGGGCGGGCGTGGAGCGGCGCAGCGCCACCCAGGTCGCCGCCGCGGTGAGGGCGAGGATCAGGGCCGCCGCGATGAGCGTCGCACCGTCGGGGTGGACCAGCGGCTGACCGCGCAGCGCCTGCCAGGTGAGCAGGGCCAGCACCGCCGCGTACGCCGCCGACGCGACCAGTACCAGGCGGGTCCGGACCCGTTCGTCGTGGAGCCGGCGGAAACGCGGGGCCAGGGTGACGAGGACGAGGACCAGCAGCGGGAGCAGTTGCAGGGCGTGCATGCCCACGAAGTGCGGGATCCGCAGGTCGCCGCCGGTGGTCGACCAGCCGGTGAGCGGCATGCCGGGGCGGCCGTCCGGGACTCCGACGCTGTGCGCGCCGACGGTCGTGGAGTCCGGCTTCTGCTCGGGCGTCGGCTGCGTCATCAGGAAGCCGAGCCCCGTGCCGGCCAGGGCGAGCGCCGTGCCCAGACGGATGGCCCAGGTGGAGGCCCGATCCACGAGCCGGGTGCGGAAGAGGAGCACGGCGAGGGTGAGCGTGGCGGTCCACAGGATCACGATGGTCACCGCCATGATCTCGTACAGCCCGGCGTCGAAAGCGGTCCCGACGTTGAAGTGGCTGCGCCTGCCCCGGATCACCTGGCCGGTGATCACGGCCATCTCCACGGCGCCCGCCGCCGCGACGACGGTCCCCGCCCACCAGCCGGCCCGCCGGAAGCGGGGGAGCAGCGACAGCATCCAGGCCAGGGACAAGCAGTAGGCGGTGAGGGAGAGGGTGAACTTGAGCGGCTTCGCCCAGATCGGCGCGCCCACCAGGACGCGGTCGTCGACGGCGAGACCGGCCGCGGAGACGACGGCGAGCACCATCATCGCGCCGGAGAAGAGCGTCAGCGGCCGGTGGAGACCGGCGAGTCGACGGAAGACGGACATGCTTCTGGATCCCCCTGTGTGACGGCCACGGCCGGGACATGTATGGATAGCGGCACTGTCTGCTATCTGATAGTGAGACTATCTATGATGGAGGTTGCGTTGGCAAGGGTGAGCCGGAAACGAAGAGGGTGAACGCCGCGTGCGTATCGGTGAGTTGAGCCGCAGGACCGGGGTCGCGGTGCCGACGATCAAGTACTACGTACGGGAGGGACTCCTCCCGGCGGGCCGGCTGACCAGCCCGAACCAGGCCAGCTACGACACGCTCCACGAGCGCAGACTGCGGCTGATCCGGGCTCTGCTGGACGTGGGCGGCCTGTCGGTGGCCGCCATCCGGGAGGTGCTCGACGCGGTCGACGACGACGGCCGGCCGGTGCACGAGATGCTCGGTGAGGCCGCCGACCGCCTCACGCCCCGGCACGCGGGCGAGGCCGACGAGGACATGGAGGCGGCGCGCGCCACGGCGGCGGAGTTCATCACGCGCCGGGGCTGGCACGTGTACACCGATGGCCCCCACGCCGAGTCGCTCGCGGGGGCCATCGCCGCGCTCCGGCGCCTGGGGCACGGGTCGTTCGTGGAGCTGCTGGACGCCTACGCGGACGCCGCCGAGAAGGTGGCCGCCGCCGACCTGGCGTGGGTGGCCCGCAACGTCAAGCGCGAGGAGGTCGTCGAATGCGCGGTCATCGGCACGGTGCTGGGCGACGCGGTCCTCTCGTCCTTGCGCCGCCTGGCCCATGTGGACGCCTCGGCCCGCGCGTACGGGGACGGGGACGGGGACCGGGTCCTCGGCGTGGCCGACGCCGCCGGCCACGCCGGTGACGGGGTGGCGCCGGGGGCGCGGGCGGGGGAGTGACCGGCCCGGGTCGCACCGCGCCCGGGCCGCCGCGAGGTTGCCCGCGCCCGGTGCCGACGGGCCGGGGCGGCCGCGCCGGGCTGCCGGACGCGGTGTCGGGCGGGGCGGTTGGGCGCGGTGCCGGCGGGCGGTCGTGTGAGGCCGAGGGGCGCCCGCGCGCGGTGCCGGCGGACGGGCGGTCGGGTGGGACCGCGGGGCGCCCTCGGGAGGTGCCGGCGGCCGCGGCGGCCGCGTGGGGCCGCGGGCGCTCGCGTGAGGCTGCCGGGGCGGTGCCGGGCGCCCGGCGCGGTCGGTGTCACGCGGCGAGCGCCCGCGGGAGCCTGATCCGGTAAGGGGCCGGGGCCCGGGGGGTCAGGCGGCGGGGGATTCCTGTTCGCGCTCCACCTGGGCGTTCCAGTCGCGCTTGACCGCGCGCCAGGCCTCGTCCGTCTGGCCCAGGCGCCAGTAGCCGGAGATGGACAGGCGCTCGCGCGGCACCTGGCGCTCCAGGCGGAGGTGGCGGCGCAGCTCCTTGACGAAGCCGGCCTCGCCGTGGACGAAGGCGTGCACGTCGCCGGGCGGGAAGTCCAGCGCCCGGACCGCCGCGAGGAGCGCGTCGCCGACCGGGGCCGCGCCGCGGTGGATCCAGCGCAGCTCCACGCCGGACGGCACCGCGATCTTCTGCTCCTCGTCGGGGGACTCGACCTCGACGAGGGCGTGGCCCACCGCGTCCTCCGGCAGCCGCTCCAGCGAGGCGGCGATGGCGGGCAGCGCGCTCTCGTCGCCCACCAGCAGGTGCCAGTCCGCCGCGGGGTCCGGCGCGTACCCGCCGCCCGGCCCGAGGAAGCGCACGGTCTCGCCCACCCGGGCGCGCGCCGCCCACGGGCCGGCCAGGCCCTCGTCGCCGTGCACGACGAAGTCCAGGGTCAGCTCCCGCTGGGCCGGGTCCCACGCCCGGACCGTGTACGTCCGGGTGGTGGGCCACTGCTCACGCGGGAACTCCTCGCGGATCCGCGCCATGTCGAACGGCTCCGGGTACGTCACGCCGGGCGCCGGGAAGAGCAGCTTGACGTAATGGTCCGTGAACTCGTCCGCCGGGAAGTCGTCCAGCCCGTCACCGCCCAGCACGATGCGCACCATGTGCGGCGTGATCCGCTCGGTGTGCACGACGCGCGCCTCTCGCGCCTGGGGTGCCTTGCGAGCCGGCTGTTCCGCCACAGTGGTCTCCCGGGGGACGTGGTTGCTTAGGTATACCTAAGTTAACACCTCATCCGCGAAGCGTGACGAGGAGCCGGTCCAGCGAACCGCCCAGCCCCCACCGCTCCGCCAGCCGTTCCAGGCCCGCGGGGTCGCGCGGGCCGGACGGCAGCGCGGGGTCGAACTCCGGCAGGGGCACGTCCCCGGCGACCCGTACGACCTTCGGGGCCACCGCCACGTAGTCCCGGGCCTCGTCCAGCCGCCTCCGCTGCGCGGGCGTCAGCTTCGACGCCGGATCGTCCACCGCCGCCATGATCCCGGCCAGGTCCCCGTACGTGTCCAGCAGCTTGGCCGCCGTCTTCTCGCCGATGCCCGGCACGCCCGGCAGCCCGTCGCTCGGGTCGCCGCGCAGCAGCGCCAGGTCCGCGTACCCCGGCCCGCCCACCCCGTACTTGCCGCGCAGCCACGCCTCGTCCGTGACCTGGAGCGTGCCGACGCCCTTGAGCGGGTACAGCACCCGCACGCCCCGGGCGTCGTCCACAAGCTGGTACAGGTCCCGGTCGCCGGTCACGATGTCCACCGGCCCCGCCGCCCGCCCGGCCAGCGTCCCGATGACGTCGTCCGCCTCGTACCCCGCCACACCCACCCGGGCGATCCCCAGGGCGTCCAGCACCGCCTCGATCACCGGCACCTGGGGCGACAGCGTGTCCGGGACCTCCTCCTCGTCCGGCCCCACCTCCGTCTCCTCGGCCACCCGGTGCGCCTTGTACGACGGGATCAGCTCCACCCGCCAGGCCGGCCGCCAGTCCGCGTCCATGCAGGCGACCAGGTCGTCCGGCCGCCGGTCCTGGACCAGCCGGGCGATGAAGTCCAGCAGTCCGCGCACGGCGTTGACCGGCGTGCCGTCCGGCGCCCGGACGGAGTCGGGGACCCCGAAGTAGGCGCGGAAGTACAGGGAGGCGGAGTCGAGGAGCATCAGGCGTCGCGTCACGCCTCCGATCATGCCCCACCCCACTGACAGCCGGGCGTCCGCGACGGGCCCGCGCGGAGCACACGTCCCCCGGGGCCCGCCGCTTCGCGCCTTTCCCTACCGTTGCGCTACTCGGTGGTACCGCCGCTGCGTAAGGTGGTCGCAGAGGGAGGGAGCCGAGACATGGACGAGAAGGAGACGCTCCGGGTGGGCGTGGCCGTCCGCAGGAGGCGAAGAGCCATGGCGCTCACCCTCGCCGCGGTCGCCGCGCGGAGCGGGCTGTCCGTGCCCTTCCTCAGCCAGATCGAGAACGAGCGCGCCCGGCCCAGCGAGCGCTCCCTCCAGCAGATCGCCGACGCCCTGGAGACCACCACCGTGGCGCTGCTCGACGCCGCCGACCCGGCACGCACCGTCGACGTCGTACGCGCCGCGGACGATCCCGGCCGCCCCGGCGCGCGGGCGCTGGTGCGCGGCCAGCACCAGATGCACGCCGAGGAGTTCACCGGCGAGCACGACGCGGGGCGGGAACTCGTGCTGCGCAACGACGCCATGCTGTACGTCGCCGACGGCACCGCCCAGGTGGAGGCCGAGGGGCAGGCGTACCGGCTGGAGCGCGGCGACACCCTCTACCTCTCCGGGGGCGTCCGGCACCGCTGGCGGGCCGGCGACCCGCACACCCGGGTCCTGGTCGTGTCCGTCGCCGAGCACATCGAGACCTCCGCCTGATGCGGGTCGTGTCGCTGGTGCCCTCCCTCACCGAGGCCGTCGCCGTCACGGCCCCGGGACTGCTGGTCGGTGCCACGAACTGGTGCACCCACCCCGCCGGACTCGACGTCACCCGTATCGGCGGCACCAAGAACCCGGACGTCGCGGCGGTCGTCGCCCTCCGCCCCGACCTCGTCGTCGCCAACGAGGAGGAGAACCGGGCCCCCGACCTGGCCGCCCTGCGCGCCGCCGGGATCGACGTCCTGGTCACCGAGGTCCGCGACCTGGACCAGGCCTTCCCGGAGCTGGACCGGGTGCTGCGCGCCTGCGGGGTGCCGGAGCGGCCGCACTGGCTGGAGGCGGCGCGGGAGGCCTGGGCGGCGGTCACGCCCGGTCCGCGCCGCACGGCCGTCGTGCCCGTCTGGCGCCGCCCCTGGATGGTGCTGGGCCGCGACACCTTCGCGGGCGACCTGCTGGCCCGCCTCGGCGTCGTCAACGTGTACGCGGACCACCCCGAGCGCTACCCGCGCGTGCCCCTCGACGAGCTGCGCGCCGCCGGGCCCGACCTGGTCGTCCTGCCGGACGAGCCGTACCGGTTCACCGCCGACGACGGGCCCGAGGCGTTCGACGGCATCCCCGCCGCGCTCGTCGACGGACGGCACCTCACGTGGTACGGGCCGTCGCTGGCCGCGGCACCGGAGTCGCTGCGAGCAGCTCTCCGGCGGCCAGTCCACGGGCCGTCCTGACGGCCGCCGTCAGCCATGCCGCCACCAGCAGCGCGTACAGGCCGACCGCCAGCCACCCCAGGACGGCGAGCCCGGTGTGCCGCGCCAGCCCCTCCGCGCCCGTCACGCACGTACCGACCGGGAACGTGAACGCCCACCAGGTCATCGCGAACGGCATGCCCCGGCGACGCGCCCGCAGCACCACCGCCCCGGCCAGCGCCAGCCACATCAGCGCGAAGCCCATCACGGGCACGCCATACAGCACGGCCAGGCCGGCGGCGTACGGCACGCCGGCCGGCACCGCGCCGGCGAGGTTGTTCGCCGCCGTCGCGGACTGGCCCAGCGGCCCGAGGACCAGGAACAGCGTCGGCGTCATGGCCAGCGGCAGCGGGCCGCCGGTCACCAGCCGCCCGAAGACCAGCGGCAGCACCACCAGGGTCGCCAGCAGGCTCAGCCCGAACATCCCGTAACAGGCGGTCAGCAGGGTCCGCTGCCACTGGCCGGGCGGCAGGTGCGGCACCAGGAGGGGGCCGAGCGCCGCGGACACCATGGGCGCCACGACGGGCAGCAGCCACACCGGTGAGGCCGGACCGGTGTCATGGCGCACCACCATCAGGTACGGGACCGCCACCGCGACCGTCAGCCCGATCACCGTCCCGGCCGTGAACAGGACCGCGTCGAGGGCCAGCGCGGCACCCGGCCCGATCCAGTCCACGCCGACCACGAGCGCCCCGCCCCCGACCGCCACCAGGGCCATGGCCAGGCACCCGTAGAACGGGGCGACGGCGGGATCCAGGAGGTGCGTCCGGGCCTGGTCCCGGTGGTGCGTCCAGTGCAGCGCCCGCGCCGCGAGCAGGGTGAGCAGCAGCACCAGGGACAGCGCCCAGACGGCGGCGCAGGCGGTACGCAGCCCCGGCACGGGGGCGGGAAGCGCGGCGCCCGCGTTGGCGACGATCGCGGTGCCCATCACCGTCGCGTACCAGTTGGGCCCGAGGTGCCGGACGGCCGTGGCGCGGGGAGCGCGGGTGATCGGGACACGGTGCTGCGCGAGGGTTGCCATGGCACCACCCTGTGTCCCGGGGATGCCCCTCACCAGAGATCACTGTCCTATGGCCACATAAACTGGGGTTATGACTCTCGCGCACCGCGTTCCCGACCTCGGGGCCCTGGAACTGCTGCTGGCCGTCGCCCGGCACGGCAGCCTGGGCCGCGCCGCGCGCGAGGTCGGGATCACCCAGCCCGCCGCCAGCAGCCGCGTCCGCTCCATGGAACGCCAACTGGGGGTCGCCCTGGTGGACCGCTCCCCGCGCGGGTCCCGGCTCACCGACGCGGGCACCCTGGTCACCGACTGGGCGCGGCGGATCGTCGAGGCGGCGGAGGCGTTCGACGCCGGGGCCCAGGCGCTGCGCGACCGGCGCGACTCGCGGCTGCGGGTCGCCGCGTCCATGACGATCGCCGAGTACCTGCTGCCCGGCTGGCTCATCGCGCTGCGGGCCGAGCGCCCCGACACGGCGGTGTCGCTATGGGCCGGCAACTCGACCGACGTCGCCGCCGGGCTGCTCGCCGGGGAGGCGGACCTGGGGTACGTCGAGGGCCTCACCGTTCCGGAGGGCCTGGACGCGGCGGTGGTCGCCCACGACCGCCTGGTGGTCGTCACGGCGCCCTCCCACCGGTGGGCCCGCCGCCGCGCCCCGCTGACCCCCGCGGAACTGGCGGCCACCCCGCTGGTGCTGCGCGAGTACGGCTCGGGCACCCGCCAGGTCCTGGACGCCGCGCTCGCCGAGTACGGCGGGCTGGCCGACCCCCTGATGGAGCTGGCCTCGACGACCGCCGTGAAGGGCGCGGCGGTCAGCGGGGCGGGACCGGCGGTGCTCAGCGAACTGGCCGTCACCGAGGAGCTGTCCTCGCGGCGCCTGGTGGAGGTCCCCGTGGAGGGCGTCCACCTCCGCCGCGCCCTCCGCGCCGTCTGGCCGACGGGCCCCCTCCCCACCGGCCCGGCCCGCGACCTGCTGTCCCTGGCGCGGGGCTAGGGGGCAGTCGCGCCGATCTTGCCGGGCTCTCGGCGTCCGCCACCGCACCTCGCGCCGATCCGGCCAGATCGTCGGGGCACCCCCTGGCAACGCCGCCCGGGCCGCCCGGACGGGCTCGTCACGAGGAGGCCCGGACCAGGCCCTCCATGACCCGCGGGTCGTCGCCCATCTCGGGGTGCCACTGCACGCCCAGCACCCACGGGGCACCCGGCAGTTCGACCGCCTCCACGGTGCCGTCCTCGGCGTGCGCCGAGGGGATCAGGCCCTCGCCCAGCCGGTCCACGGCCTGGTGGTGGTAGGTGGGGACCGCCGTCGCCTCGCCGACGAGCGCGGCGTACCGCGTCCCCGGAACCGGCTTCACCGTGTGGGCGTCGAACACGCCGACCCCGCCGGTGTGCCCGTCCAGGTGCTGGACCAGCGTGCCGCCGAGGGCCACGTTCAGCAGTTGCATGCCGCGGCAGATGCCCAGGAGCGGCGTGTCCGCCGCCAGCGCCGCCCCGATGAGCGCGAGCTCCCAGGCGTCCCGCGCCGCCGCCGGCGGGCCGGTGCGCGGGTCGCGCTCGGCCCCGTACCGCTCGGGGTCGACGTCGGCGCCGCCCGCGACGACGAGCCCGTCGAGGCGGGCGACCACATCGGCGGCGACGGACGGCGCGTCCGGCGGGAGCATCACGGCGATGCCGCCCGCGGCCCGGACCAGACGGGGGTACGCCTCCGGGAGGAGCGCGGCGGGCAGCTCCCACACGCCCCACCGGGCGGGGTTCAGGTAGGTCGTGACGCCGATGAGCGGCTTCGGCACGGTGTGGTTCCTCTCTGTCTCGGTCCGGGCGCCGGGCGCCGGGAGCGCTTCCCGTCCCGGTCCTGGTTCCGGTTCCAGCCCCGGTTCCGGCCCCGGTCCCGGTTCCAGCCCCGGCCCCGGTCCCGGTTCCAGCCCCGGCCCCGGTCCCGGTTCCAGCCCCGGTCCCGGGTCCGGTCCCGTCCCGGTCCCGGACACGGGCTCAGTCGCGGGTGAGTTCGGCCTCGGCCGCGGCCAGGGCCGCGAACTCCTCCTCGGGCGCGTTGGCGACGAGACGGTGCCGACTGTAGAAGGCGAAGTACGCCAGGGCGACCGCGTAGACCCCCAGCGCCATGAACGCGGCGTCCTTGTCCACCAGGAACGTCGCCACCAGCGCCGACAGCGCCAGCACGAAGGCGACCGAAGAGGTGACGATCCCGCCGGGCGTACGGTACGGGCGGGGCAGCTCCGGCTCGCGGCGCCGCAGCACGATGTGGGACAGCGCCATCAGTGCGTAGCTGATGGTGGCGCCGAACACCGCGATGTTCAGCATCCGCGCCCCGTTCCCGGTCCCGGCCGCCAGCGCGAACCCGATCGCGCCCGGGATCAGCAGCCCCAGGTACGGGGACTTGCGGCGGCTGGTCAGCGACAGGAACCGGGGCAGGTACCCGGCCCGGGAGAGGGCGAAGAGCTGCCGCGAACCGGCGTAGATGAGTGAGAAGAACGAGGCCACCAGCCCCGCCAGCCCCGCGTAGTTGACGAACCGGCTCAGCGCCGTCGGGTCCCCGTCCCCCTGGAGGGCCACCACCAGCGGGTTGCCAGCGTCCTGGATGGCGGCCGAGCCGCGGACACCCGTCGAGGCGAAGAACGTCAGCACCGCCAGCAGCACCAGGACCATCAGCGACAGCGACAGCGCCCGGGGCATCGAGCGCACCGGGTCCTTGGCCTCCTCGGCGGCGAGCGGCACGCCCTCGACCCCCAGGAAGAACCACATCCCGAACGGGAAGGCCGCCCAGATGCCGAGCAGCCCGTACGGCAGCCAGGAGTTCGCCCCGAACGCCGTGGGGTCGGCCGGGATGTCGTTCAGCCCGTCCGTGTGGAACTCGGTGAGGGCGCCGGCCGCGAAGATCAGCAGGGCGGCCACCGCGACGGCGGTCACGACCAGGCTGAAGCGCAGCGCCTCGCCGACGCCCCACAGGTGGATACCGATGAAGATCACGAAGCAGGCCAGGTAGACGGGCCAGCCGGACTCCAGGCCGAACAGGCCGAGGGATTCGACGTAGTCGCCGATGAAGATCGAGATGGCGGCCGGGGCGAGGATGTACTCGATGAGGATGGCCGTCCCGGTGAGGAACCCGCCCCAGGTGCCGAGCGCCCGGCGGGCGAAGCCGTAGCCGCCGCCGGCGGCCGGCAGGATGGCGGACAGTTCGGCGAGGGCGTAGACGAGACAGGCGTACATCACGCCCATCAGCACGGTCGCCGTCGCCAGCCCGCCGAAGCCGCCCTCGGAGAGGCCGATGTTCCAGCCGGAGAAGTCGCCGGAGACGACGTACCCCACTCCGAGCCCGGTGAGCAGCAGCCAGCCGGCGCTGCCCTGCCGCAGCGCCCGGCGCCGCAGATAGTCGTCGGATTCGGAGCCGGATCCGGAGTCGGAGCCGGAGTCCGCCGGTCCGGGTGTGTCCTTGGTTTCTTCCAGCGTCATGGCAGCCGTGCTCCCGTGTCGGTCGGGGCCCAATGGAATGGACCCATACCTTTGCGGTGGGCGGGCGGGAGCGCAAGACCCGTGCGTTACTTTCGGGTTACGCCGACGGCCCGGTCCGCCCCCGGTGGCCGCCCGCCCCCCGCCGCCCGTGGTCGCCCGCCCCGGCCCGCGCCCCGTCACGTCAGGAACCCGCGCAGCAGCGCCGCCGTACCCGCGCAGTGCTCCCGCATCACCTCGCGCGCCGCGTCCGCGTCGCCCTCCAGGACGGCCTCCACCAGTGCGGTGTGCTGGTGCTGCGAGTGCTCCAGGTTGCGCACGAGCAGCGGGATGCAGTCCAGCAGGTCGTTGACCGACGCCCGCACGGCCGCGTACTGGGCCGTCAGTGTGGGCGAGCCGGACAGTTCGGCGAGCGTCAGGTGCAGCAGCGTGTCCTGGCGCCGGTACTCCTCCAGCGGGGCGTCGTGCGTGGCCCGCAGCGCCGTGCGCAGCCGTTCGGCGCCCTCCTCGGTCAGCCCGTGCGCCGCGCACAGCCCCGCCGCGCCGACCTCCAGCACCTCGCGGAACCGCAGCGTGTCCTCGACGTCGACCGACGCGATGCGCCGCCGCAGCTCCGCCTCGCCGGAGTCGCCGGGCGCCCGGTCCCGGTGCAGCACGAACGTTCCGCCGTAGCGGCCGCGCCGGCTCTCCACCAGGCCCTGCTCCTGGAGCACCTTGAGCACCTCGCGCAGCGTCACCCGGCTGATCCCCATCCGGTCGGCCAGCTCCCGCTCGGCGGGCAGCCGCTCGCCGCCGGGCACCAGACCCAGCCGTACGACCTGGAGGATCTGCTCCAGCGCCTCCTCGAAGCCGTTGCCCGCGCGCACCGGCCGCAGCACGGGTGCCAACCGGTCCCCGGGTTCGCCGCCCGGGCTCTTCTTCGCCACCTCGCCGTTTCCCCTTCCCAAGCAATGGTCTTCCGCAATACCTTATGGCTCCCGGCTGACCGAAGGAGGAGCAATCCCGTGGCAGACCGCAAACCCCCGCTCGACGTCGAGGAACTGCGTGCCCTCGTCGCGAGCGGTGAGATCGACACAGTGGTCCTGGCCTTCCCCGATATGCAAGGGCGGCTCCAGGGCAAGCGGTTCGCCGCACCCTTCTTCCTCGACGACGTGCTGGAGCACGGCACCGAGGGCTGCAACTACCTCCTCGCCGTCGACGTCGAGCTCAACACCGTCGAGGGCTACGACATGTCCTCCTGGGCCAAGGGCTACGGCGACTTCGCCATGCGCCCGGACCTGACCACCCTGCGCCGGGTCCCCTGGAACGACGGCACCGCGATGCTCATCGCCGACCTCGCCTGGAACGACGGCTCACCGGTCGTCGCCGCGCCCCGCCAGATCCTGCGCCGCCAGCTCGAACGGCTCGCCGAACACGGCTACACCGCCCACGTCGGCACCGAGCTCGAGTTCATCGTCTTCAAGGACACCTACGAGCAGGCCTGGAACGCCGACTACCGCGACCTCACCCCGGCGAACCAGTACAACATCGACTACTCCGTCCTCGGCACCGGCCGCATCGAACCCCTGCTGCGCCGCATCCGCAACGAGATGGCCGCCGCCGGGCTGACCGTCGAGTCCGCCAAGGGCGAGTGCAACCCGGGCCAGCACGAGATCGCGTTCAAGTACGACGAGGCCCTGGTCACCTGCGACCAGCACGCCATCTACAAGACCGGCGCCAAGGAGATCGCCGCCCAGGAGGGCGTCTCGCTCACCTTCATGGCGAAGTACAACGAGCGCGAGGGCAACTCCTGCCACATCCACCTGTCCCTCCAGTCCATCGACGAGGCCGGACACAGCGTCATGGCGGGCGACGGACCGGGAGGGATGTCACGGGTCATGCGGCACTTCCTCGCCGGACAGCTCGCCGCGCTGCGCGACTTCTCCCTGCTCTACGCCCCCAACATCAACTCCTACAAGCGCTTCCAGCCCGGCTCCTTCGCGCCGACGGCCGTCGCCTGGGGGTACGACAACCGCACCTGTTCCCTCCGGGTCGTCGGCCACGGCCGCTCGATGCGCTTCGAGAACCGCCTCCCCGGCGGCGACGTCAACCCGCACCTCGCCGTCGCCGGCCTGGTCGCGGCCGGCCTGTACGGCATCGAACAGGAGCTGGAGCTCCCCGAGCCGTGCGACGGCAACGCGTACGCCGCCGACTACGACCACGTCCCCACCACCCTGCGCGAGGCCGCCGAACTGTGGGAGAGCAGCCCCATCGCCAAGGCCGCCTTCGGGGACGAGGTCGTCGCCCACTACCGCAACATGGCGCGGGTCGAGCTGGAGGCCTTCGACGCCGCGGTGACCGACTGGGAGCTGCGCCGCTCCTTCGAACGCATGTGAGGCCCCTGTCGTGACCACCGAGCACCTCGTACTCGACCCCGCCACCGAAGAGGTCGTCGCGACCGTCCCGGCCGCCACCCCGGCCGACGTCGACGCGGCCGTCACCCGTGCCGCCGCCGCCCAGCGGGGGTGGGCGGCGGCGGCCCCCGCCGACCGCGCCCGCCTGCTGCGCCGCTTCGCCGCCGTCGTCGACGAGCACGTCGAGGAACTGGCCCGCCTGGAGGTCCGCGAGGCCGGCCACACCCTCGGCAACGCCCGCTGGGAGGCCGGCAACGTCCGCGACCTCCTCGACTACGCGGCCGGCGGTGTCGAGCGCCTCAACGGCCGGCAGATCCCCGTCCCCGGCGGCCTCGACATCACCGTCCTCGAACCCCTCGGCGTCATCGGCGTGATCGCGCCGTGGAACTTCCCCATGCCGATCGCCGCCTGGGGCACCGCCCCCGCCCTCGCGGCCGGCAACGCGGTCGTCCTCAAGCCCGCCGAGACCACCCCGCTCACCGCGCTCCGCCTCGCCGAACTCGCCCTGGAGGCCGGCCTCCCCGAGCACCTGTTCCAGGTGCTGCCGGGCGCCGGGCCCGTCACCGGCGACGCCCTCGTCGAGCACCCCGGCGTCGCCAAGATCGTCTTCACCGGCTCGACACGGGTCGGCAAGGCCATCATGGCCAAGTGCGCCGCCCGGGTGAAACGCGTGACGCTGGAACTCGGCGGCAAGAGCCCCAACATCGTCTTCGCCGACGCCGACATCGAGGCCGCGGCCGCCGCCACCCCCATGTCCTTCCTGGACAACTCCGGACAGGACTGCTGCGCCCGCACCCGCATCCTGGTCCAGCGCGCCGTGTACGACCGCTTCCTGGAGCTGCTGGCGCCCGCCATCGAGGAGATCGTCGTCGGCGACCCGTCCGACGAGAGGACGCAGATGGGCCCCCTCATCTCCCGCGCCCAGCTCGACCGGGTCCGGTCGTACGTCCCCGACGACGCGGAAGGCATCCGCGGCAAGGCCCCCGAACGCCCCGGCTTCTGGTTCCCGCCCACCGTCCTCACCGGCCTCGCGCCCGACGCGCCCGCCGCCGTCGAAGAGGTCTTCGGCCCCGTCGCCGCCGTCCTCCCCTTCGACGACGAGGCCGACGCGATCCGGCTCGCCAACGCCACCGAGTACGGCCTGTCCGGCTCCGTCTGGACCCGGGACATCGGCCGCGCCCTGCGTGTCTCCGGCGCCGTCCGGGCCGGGAACCTCTCCGTCAACTCCCACTCCAGCGTCCGCTACTGGACCCCGTTCGGCGGCTACAAGCAGTCCGGCCTCGGCCGCGAACTCGGCCCCGACGCCCTCACCGCCTTCACCGAAACCAAGAACGTCTTCATCAGTACGGAGGCCTGACCCACCATGACCGAAACCCCTGTGTGCCGCCGCCTCACCGGCCGTACCGCCGTCATCACCGGCGCCGGCAGCGGCATCGGCCTCGCCGCGGCCCGCCGCCTCGCCGCCGAGGGCGCCCACGTCGTCTGCGGCGACATCGACGAGCGGGCGGGCAAGGCGGCGGCCGACGAGGTCGGCGGCACCTTCGTACGCGTCGACGTCACCGACGCCGACGAGGTCGAGGCGCTCTTCAGGACCGCGTACGAGACCTACGGCAGCGTCGACATCGCCTTCAACAACGCCGGCATCTCGCCGCCCGACGACGACTCCATCCTCACCACCGGCCTGGAGGCGTGGAAGCGGGTCCAGGAGGTCAACCTCACCTCCGTCTACCTGTGCTGCAAGGCCGCCATCCCCTACATGCAGCGCCAGGGCAGGGGCTCCATCATCAACACGGCCTCCTTCGTCGCCATCATGGGCGCGGCCACCAGCCAGATCTCGTACACCGCCTCCAAGGGCGGCGTCCTGGCCATGTCCCGCGAGCTGGGCGTGCAGTTCGCCCGCGAGGGCATCCGCGTCAACGCCCTGTGCCCCGGGCCGGTGAACACCCCGCTCCTCCAGGAACTGTTCGCCAAGGACCCCGAGCGCGCCGCCCGCCGCCTCGTGCACATCCCGGCCGGCCGCTTCGCCGAGGCCGACGAGATCGCGGCCGCCGTCGCCTTCCTCGCGAGCGACGACTCGTCGTTCGTCAACGCCACCGACTTCCTCGTCGACGGCGGCATCTCCGGGGCGTACGTCACGCCCCTCTAGCCCACCCCTCGCGGCCACCCCCGCGGCCACCTCCACCCACCCGGCAGCCGGGCGGCGCACGACGCCCGGCTGCCGGGCGCGGAGCAGGAGCGTGCACGTGAGGGACGGACGGACGACGCCGGCCGGGTCTTGTGCGCCGGACCGGCGGGAGCGCCGTACCGGACCGACCGGATGCCGTGCGCGCCCCCTAAGGTGACCGCATGAGCATGACGCCACCCGGCTGGTACCCCGACCCGGCCGACCCCGCCGTCGAGCACTGGTGGGACGGCACCGCCTGGACCGGGCACACCCGCGCCGCCGGCACCGGCGCCCCCACCGCCCTGACCCCCGCGCGCCCGGAGCGGCGGACCGGCCGCCTCGTCGCCGTCGCGCTGGCCGGCGTGGCGGTGGCCGGCGCGGCGGCGCTCCTCCTCGGCGGCGGCGACGGACCGCCGGCCGACGCCGCGAACAGCCCCACGCCACCACCGGTCACGTCCGCGCCCGCGTCGCCGCCCCCCGCCCCGGCCACCTCCCCTCAGGAGGACCCGGGACTCGTCGTCGACCAGCTCAACGGCATCACCCTGCCCGTCCTCGACGGCTGGGAGAAGGCGGAGTTCACCACCGACAACGTGCCGACCGTCTCGACGGTCGCCGACGACCCGTGCCCCGCCGCGAGCAGCCGCACCTGCAAGCGCGGCACGGTGTCCTCCCGCACCGCCACGGCCACCGGCACCAGCGACCCCAAGGCCATCGCCGAGGAGGACATCGCCAGGGCCGCCGACCGTGCCTTCGAGGAGGACACCCTCGGCGTCCGGCCCTACGGCGGCATCCGCTCCCACAAGGTGCTGGCCGAACGGGCCGCGGTCGTCGCCGGCCGCACCGGCTACCTGGTCCGCTGGCAGGTCACCACCGGCCAGGGCCCCGGCGGCTACGTCCAGTCCCTGGTCTTCCCCTCGTCGCTCGGCAGCGAGTCACCCGTGATCGTGCGGTTCGCGTTCTCCGCCGGGCCGGGCGCCCCGCCACTGTCGGCGATGGACGAGATCACCGCCGGCATCCGGCCCGTCGGCAGCTCGACCGGTGGGGGAGTGGGCAGCAGCATCGGCCCGTGACCGCGCCGGGCGCCCGCCGGGCCCGTCAGAGGAACGTCCGCCCCTCACCCCGGTAGGTCGGCACGGTCGCCGTGACCCGGTCGCCCTCGATCAGGTGCAGCGCGTCGAACCGCTCGCACAGCTCGCCCGCCTTCGCGTGCCGGAACCACACCTTGTCGCCGATCAGCAGGTCGTCGGCGGCCGGGCCCAGCAGCGGGGTCTGCACCTCACCCGCGCCCTCCCGCGGGTCGTACCGCAGCCCCTCCGGGAGGTACGGGACCGGCAGCCGGTCCGCCCCCGCCGCACCCGACGCGGGGTACCCGCCCCCCAGCACCGTCACCACGCCCATGCCCGGCCGGCGCACCACGGGCTGCGCGAACAGCGCCGCCGGACGGCCGCGGAACGACGTGTAGTCGTCGAACAGACGCGGTACGTACAGCCCCGACCCGGCCGCGACCTCGGTCACCGCGTCCTCGGCCGCCGTGTGCTGGACGCTCCCCGTCCCGCCCCCGTTGACGAACTCCAGGTCCGGCGCCACCGCCCGTACCGCCGCCACCACGGCCGCCCGCCGCACCGCCAGTTCCCGCCGGGCGGCCGCCTGCATCAGCCGCACCGCCCGCGACCGCACCGGCCGGCCGGCGAGGGCGTCACCCACACCGGCGACATGACCCTCGTACGCCATCAGCCCGACGAGCCGGAACCCCGGGCGCCGGGCCACCGACCGCGCCAGCTCCGCCACCTGCGCCGGCGTACGCAGCGGCGACCGGCGGGCCCCGATCCGGATCCTGCCGCCCAGCAGGTGCAGCGACGTGTCCAGCTCCAGGCACACCCGGACCTCCTCGGCACCCCCGTCCCGCGCGCCGTCGACCAGGTCCAGCTGCGCCGGGTCGTCCACCATCACGGTCACCGCGGCCGCGAGCTTGGCGTCCCGCGAGAGCTCGGCGAACCCGGCGCGGTCGGCCGACGGATAGGCCAGCAGCACGTCGTCGAACCCGGCCCGCGCCAGCCACAGCGACTCGGCGAGCGTGTACGACATGACGCCCGCGAACCCGTCCCTGGCCAGCACCCGCTCCAGCAGCGCCCGGCACCGCACGGACTTGCTCGCCACCCGTACCGGCTTGCCGCCGGCCCGGCGGACGAGATCGTCGGCGTTGGCGTCGAACGCCTCCAGGTCGACGACGGCGAGGGGCGCGTCGAGATGGGCGGTGGCCCGGTCGTACCGGGCCCGGTCAGCGGCACGCGGAGTCATGGCCAGAGCCTGCCAGAACCGCCTACCCGGGGGTAGGGGGACGTTCCGGTCAGATCCGGCCCGGCCGGCGGCCGCGTTCCCGTCCGAGCGGGCGCAGCCCGTAGAGTTACCCACGCGCTGACGAACGGGCCTGCCCCGCAAGGCGATCCGGACGACACCGAGGGGGGCGGATGAGCACCGAGGCACGACACCCTTCGCCCGGCGCCACGCGGACTCCCCGCCCGCCGTCGATACCGCCGTCGGCCCCGGGTTCCGGTTCCGCCCCGGCGAGCGCGTCCGCCACCGCTCCGGTCACGCCGCCCCGCCCCACCACCGCACCGGCGGCCCGCCCCGCGACGGGTTCCGGTCAGACCCGGCCGACCGCGTCCGGCACCGTTCCGGCCCAGGGACCCGGCGGCGCCCCTACGCGCCCCCTGGCCCCCGCCCCCGGAACCGCTCCGGCACCCGCCTCCGGGCCCCGCCACGCCACCACCGCGCCGCCCGCGCCCGCCACCGCTCCGGCCCCCGGTACCGCGCCCGCCCCGGCACCCGCGCCCGCCTCCGCGCCGCGCACGCCCGCGCCGGCGCCGGCGCCGGCGCGCGAAGCCGCCCCGGCCCCCGCCTCCGCGCCGCGAGCCCCCGCCCCGACGCCCGGAACCACCGCCGCCCCCGGGCCCGCCACGGCGCCGCGCGTCCCCGCCTCCGCGCCCGCCGCCGGGGCCGTCGAGACGACCGCCCGGTTGCGCCCCGTCCGCGAGCAGGCGACCACCCCTGCCGCCCCGCCGGCCCCCGGAGCGGCGCCCCGGGCCGTACCGCCCACGACGCCGAAGCCCACGACGGCGGCGCCCGCGACGCCGACGCCCCCGCCGCCCACCCGGCGGCGGCCCGTCGGCGCCGTCGACCTCACGCCCCGGCCCGGGGCCGCCTCCCCGCACCCCGCCGCCCCGCACGTGACCGCCCCGCACCCGACCGCCCCGCCCTACTGGCTGCCCCCAGAGACGCCCGTCGAGACGACCACCCGCCTCCGGCCCGTCCGCAGCAGGCACCCCGCCCGCGCGGCGGCGGCCGTCGCCTGCCTGGTGCTGGGGCTCGGGCTCACCGGCGGGGCGGCCGCCGGGTCGTGGCTCGTGGGGGACTCGGCCGCGCGGACCTCCGCCGGTGACCGCTTCGGCGAGGCGCGCGGCCTCTGGCACAGCGTCCCCGTCGACACCCTGTTCCCGCGCACCCTCGACGGCGAGGGCGCCGGACCCGGACGCGCCGACCGCACCTGGACGCGGGTCGCCGTCGCGCCGGACGGGCCGTGCGCCGGGGCCTTCGACCCGCTGCTGCTGCGGACCCTGCGGCCGGTGGGCTGCGACCGGGTGCTGCGCGCCACGTACACCGACGCCACCTCCACCAGCGTCACCACCGTCGGCATGGTCTTCACCGACGCCGACCGCCCCGGCATGGCCGCGCTGCGTGAGCGCTTCCGGGCCGAGAGCCTCGACGAGCGCACCGACCTGCTGCCGCGCACCCTCTCCGCACCCGGCACCGTCGCCGCCCGCTTCGGGGACGCGCAGCGGGCGAGCTGGCGGGTGAGCGTGCTCACCGACGTACCCGTCATCGTCTACGCGGTGTCCGGCTTCGCCGACGGCCGTACGGTCGCCGACCCGCAGCCCGCCGCCGAGGCGATGGCCGAGGGCCAGACCAGCACCCCCGCGCAGGCGGGACTCGGCCACGACGCCGACGGCATCGCCGACCGGATCGAGCGCCGCCTCCGCACCACGGCGACCACCGGCGCGGAAGCCGCACAGGAGCTCCGATGACGTCCCCGACCCACCGCCGCCGCGGCGCGGCCCTCACGGCAGCCCTCGCCGCCACCGCCTTCGCCGTGCTGCCCGCCGCGCCCGCGCACGCCGACACCATCCGGGAGCGCCAGTGGGGCCTGGAGGCGCTGCACACCGCCGGGGCCTGGGACACCACCAAGGGCGAGGGCGTCACCGTCGCGGTCCTGGACACCGGCGTGGACGACACCCACCCGGACCTCGCCGGCAACGTCCTGCCCGGCAAGGACCTCATCGGCTTCGGCGCCCGGCGCGGCGACCGGCCCTGGGCCCGCCACGGCACCGCCATGGCCGGCATCATCGCGGGCCACGGGCACGGCCCCGGCGGCGAGGACGGTGTCCTCGGCATCGCGCCCGAGGCGAAGATCCTGCCCGTCCGCGTCATCCTCGAAGGCGGCGACCCGGCCCGCACCAAGGCCCGCAACACCCGGGGCACCGCCCTCGCCCAGGGCATCCGCTGGGCCGTCGACCAGGGCGCCGACGTCATCAACCTGTCGCTCGGCGACGACAGCGAGTCCGCCCACCCCGACGCGGGCGAGGACGCCGCCGTCCAGTACGCCCTGTCCAAGGGCGCCGTCGTCGTCGCCTCGGCCGGCAACGGCGGCGACAAGGGCGACCACATCTCGTACCCCGCCGCCTATCCCGGCGTCATCGCGGTCACCGCCGTCGACCGGTACGGCACCCACGCCGCGTTCTCCACCAGCCGCTGGTACGCGACGGTCAGCGCGCCCGGCGTCGACATCATCATCGCCGACCCCGACCGCAAGTACTACGAGGGCTGGGGCACCAGCGCCGCCTCCGCGTTCGTCTCGGGCGCCGCCGCCCTCGTCAAGGCCGCCCACCCCGGGCTCACCCCCGCCCAGGTCAAGAAGCTGCTCACGGACACCGCCCGGGACCGCCCCCGGGGCGGCGGCCACGACATCGACAAGGGCTACGGGACGGTCGACCCGGCCGCCGCGATCCGGGCGGGTGCCGCGCTGCGCCCGGCCGACCTCAAGGCCGCCACCGCCGGCTACGGCAAGCGGTACTTCGGTACGGGCCCGGCGGCCGCGCCCGGCGGGGACGAGGACACCGGCCTGCTCGCCCCGGTCGCCGGCGGGATCGGCGTGCTGCTGCTGGCCGCCGCGCTCGTGCTGTGGCGCGGGGGCCGCGCCGCCGGGCGCTGACCCGCGCCGTTAGGCTCGTCGCGTGGCGCTCAAGAACATCCCTGACCCCGGTTTCTCCGACGACGACGGCACCGCCGACCCGAGGCTCGCCGAGGCCCTCGCGGCCTGGGCCGAGGACCGGGCCGCCGAGCCGCGCGTCCTCGCCGCCCTCAAGGACGCCCGGCTGCTCGTCCCGGTCGTCGCCGTCCTCGGCGAGGTGGAGGAGGACCCGGAGACGGGGCTGCGCCGCGAGAAGACCAGCGACATGGCCGTCCCCACGCTCACGGCCGGCGACCGCCGCGCCCTGCCGGCGTTCACCTCCCTCGCGTCCCTGGCCCTGTGGGACCCGGCCGCCCGCCCCGTCGCCGTACCGCTGCACCAGGCGCTCCAGGCGGCCGCCCACGAGAAGGCCGACACCCTGGTGCTGGACCTCGCCGGGCCGGTGCCGTACCAGCTGACCGGCCGCGCGCTGCTCGCCCTCGCCGAGGGCCGCACCTCCACCGACCCGCTCGCGGACCCGGCCGTCACGGCGGCGGTGCGTACCGTGGTCGCCGCCGAACCCGCGGTCCTCCGCGCCCACCTCGGCCCCGGCACCGCGGACGGCACCCTCGCCCTGGTGCTGGCCCCGGACGCGGCCCCCGCCGAGGCGGCCCGTCGCGTCGCCCGCGCCCTGGCCGCCGACGAGACACTGAGGGCCCGCCTGGTGCGCGGCCTCGACCTGGCACTCCTGCCGGCCACTGCCACGCCCCCGGGCGAGCCCTTCTACGTACGTCCCTGAGACTGCGTACGCCCCTGAGAGGGACGGCCGCGCGGATCAGCCGTAGACCGGCCCGGTGTACTTCTCGCCCGGGCCCTGACCCGGCTCGTCGGGCACGAAGGACGCCTCGCGGAAGGCGAGCTGGAGCGACTTCAGACCGTCCCGCAGCGGAGCCGCGTGGAAGGAGGAGATCTCGGTGACGCCCGCGTCCAGGAGACCCGCCAGCGCGTGGATCAGCTTGCGCGCCTCGTCGAGGTCCTTGTGCTCGTCGCCCTCCTCGGTGAGCCCGAGCTTGACGGCGGCGGCGCTCATCAGGTTGACGGCGACCGTCACGATCACCTCGACCGCGGGGACCTCCGCGATGTCGCGGGTCATCGTCTCGAAATCGGGGGTCTGGGCGGCGGAGGCGTTGCTCGGCGTTGCGTCACTCATGGGGCCCACGATATGCGCCCCGTCCCGGTTAGCCGCACCCGGCGGGAGCTGGTAACCTGGTGTGACGACCGGCTGGACACGACTCGTGCTCCGGCCCACAAGTGGAGGCTCCGATCTCCCACCTGACCGTCCTCCGGGACGGCGGGTCACCGGTCAGGTGGCGACCATCGTTCCGTACGGACGATGGAGCCGCCCGATGTGCGCCCCGCGGTACGCCGTGGCGGTGCTCCGGTATGACGAGGAGCCCCGCCTGTGTCCCGTCCGGGGCATTTTTCATGCGCCGGCGCGGTTGGTCTCACTAAACAGACGTTACGCGTCCGTCCGCCAGGCGGTCGCGTGGTGCTACCGAGGAGGATCCATCAGCGCCGAGCCCCGCATCAACGACCGGATTCGCGTTCCCGAGGTGCGACTTGTCGGTCCCAGCGGCGAGCAGGTCGGGATTGTTCCGCTTGCCAAGGCCCTGGAGCTTGCGCAGGAGTACGACCTCGACCTCGTCGAGGTCGCGGCGAACGCCCGTCCGCCGGTCTGCAAGCTCATGGACTACGGGAAGTTCAAGTACGAGTCGGCCATGAAGGCCCGTGAGGCGCGCAAGAACCAGGCGCACACGGTCATCAAGGAGATGAAGCTCCGGCCGAAGATCGACCCGCACGACTATGACACCAAGAAGGGTCACGTCGTCCGGTTCCTCAAGCAGGGCGACAAGGTCAAGATCACGATCATGTTCCGTGGTCGCGAGCAGTCCCGGCCGGAGCTCGGCTACCGCCTGCTCCAGCGGCTCGCGGAGGACGTCCAGGACCTCGGCTTCATCGAGTCGAACCCGAAGCAGGACGGCCGGAACATGATCATGGTTCTCGGCCCGCACAAGAAGAAGACCGAGGCGATGGCCGAGGCCCGCGAGGCCCAGGCCGCTCGCAAGGCCGAACGCCAGGGCCAGCCCGCCCAGGCGGACGAGGTCGCCGACGAGGTTGCCGACGAGGCCGCCGAGGCCTGATTCCCGGGCACCCGCCCAGGATTCAACCGACACACATGACGCTCCCGCCTGCCGGTCCCCGGACCGGCTGGGAGCGCCACTGACGAGGAGAGAACGGCGCTATGCCGAAGAACAAGACGCACTCCGGTGCCAAGAAGCGCTTCAAGGTCACCGGCTCCGGCAAGATCCTGCGTGAGCGCGCCGGCAAGCGCCACCTGCTCGAGCACAAGTCGTCCAAGCTGACGCGTCGCCTCACCGGCAACGCCGAGATGGCCCCGGGTGACAGCGCCAAGATCAAGAAGATGCTGGGCATCTGACTGACCTCCGCCCCCGGCCACCGGGGGCAGCCCGACACCGGGACCCATATCGTTTCCGGGCCGTGTGAGTCCAACCACGGCCCCGCTACAAGGAGTTAACAAGTGGCACGCGTCAAGCGGGCAGTCAACGCCCACAAGAAGCGCCGGGCGATCCTCGAGCAGGCCAGCGGCTACCGCGGTCAGCGTTCGCGCCTGTACCGCAAGGCCAAGGAGCAGGTCACCCACTCGCTGGTCTACAACTACAACGACCGCAAGAAGCGCAAGGGCGACTTCCGTCAGCTGTGGATCCAGCGCATCAACGCCGCTGCCCGCGCCAACGGCATGACGTACAACCGCCTCATCCAGGGTCTGAAGGCCGCCAACATCGAGGTGGACCGCAAGATCCTGGCCGAGCTCGCGGTCAACGACGCCAACGCGTTCGCCGCGCTCGTCGAGGTCGCCCAGAAGGCGCTCCCGAGCGACGTCAACGCCCCGAAGGCCGCTGCCTGATCTCCCAGGCCGCAGTTCTTTCCTCCGGACCCGCAGGCCCCGAGCCTGCGGGTCCGGTCTGTTCAACCCCCGCGCGTACGAGAAGAGAGCCGCCGACCACCATGGGCACCCCCGAGCTGATCTCCCCCCGTTCCCCGCGCGTCATCGCGGCGCGGCGGCTCGCCAAGCGCAACTTCAGGGGCAAGGAGCGCCGGTTCATCGCGGAGGGCCCCCAGGCCGTGCGCGAGGCCGTCGCCCACCGGACCGGCGGCGAACCGACCCTGGTGGAGCTGTTCACCACCGTCGAGGCCGCCGAGCGGTACGCCGGCATCGTCGAGGCCGCCCGCGCCACCGGCGCCCGCGTCCACCACGCCTCCGACGCCGTGCTCGCCGAGGTCTCCCAGACCGTCACCCCGCAGGGGCTGCTCGGGGTGTGCCGCTTCCTGGACTCGCCGTTCGAGGAGATCCTCGCCGGCCGGCCCAAGCTGGTCGCCGTCCTCGCCCACGTACGCGACCCCGGCAACGCCGGGACCGTGCTGCGGTGCGCCGACGCGGCCGGCGCCGACGCCGTCGTCCTCACCGACGCCTCCGTCGACCTCTACAACCCCAAGGCGGTGCGCGCCTCCGTCGGCTCCGTCTTCCACCTCCCGGTCGCCGTCGGCGTCCCCGTCGAGCAGGCCGTCGCCGGACTGAGGGGCGCCGGGGTGCGGATCCTCGCCGCCGACGGGGCCGGCCGGGACGACCTGGACGCCGAGCTCGACGCCGGCACCATGGGCGGGCCCACCGCCTGGATCTTCGGCAACGAGGCGTGGGGCCTGCCCGAGGAGACCCGCGCCCTCGCCGACGCCGTGGTGCGCGTCCCCATCCACGGCAAGGCCGAGAGCCTGAACCTGGCGACCGCCGCGGCCGTATGTCTCTACGGCTCCGCGCGTGCGCAGCGTGCTGCCGGAGGGTGCCGCTCCGTGACCTCCAGCTAGTAGGGTGGCGGGCTCGGGGGCCCACTGCGTGACACGGAGGGGTGGGAGACGGGGATGACGGTCGGCACCAGCAGGCCCGCGGCACGGAAGGGCGCCTTAGCGGGCGCCGGCGCGGGCGCTTCCGCCGCTCCCGGCACGACCGGGACGGACACGGCCGGGACGGACGCGCCCGCCACGCCCGGGCCCGCGACGGCCACGCCCGGGATCGACCCCGACGACCTGCCCGACGGCCTCGTCGTCGCCGACGCGGACGGCCGGGTGGTGTGCTTCAACGCCGCCGCCGTGCGCCTCACCGCCGTCCCCCGCGCCGAGGCACTCGGCCGGCCCCTGGACCAGGCGCTGCCGCTGGAGGACCTCAAGGGCAGGCGCTGGTGGACGCTGACCGACCCGTACGGCGGACTCGCCATCCGCGTCGGCCAGCCCGAGCGCAACCTCCTGCTGCCCGGCAACCGGGAGGTCCTCGTCGCCGCCCGCTACGTGCGCGAGGAGCCCCTCGGGCCGGTCCGGAAGGTCGTCGTCACCGTCCGCGGCACCGAGGCGCGGCGGCGCACCGAGCGCAGCCACGCCGAACTGATCGCCACCGTCGCCCACGAGCTGCGCTCCCCGCTCACCTCCGTCAAGGGGTTCACCGCCACGCTGCTGGCCAAGTGGGAGCGGTTCACCGACGACCAGAAGCGGCTGATGCTGGAGACCGTCGACGCCGACGCCAACCGCGTCACCCGGCTGATCGCCGAACTCCTCGACATCTCCCGAATAGACTCCGGGCGTCTCGAGGTGCGCCGCCAGCCGGTCGACATCGCGGCCGCCGTCGGCCGCCACGTCCAGGCGCACACCGCCCGCGGCCAGTCGCCGGACCGGTTCTTCGTCCGCGTACGCCACCCGCTGCCCGATCTGTGGGCGGACCCGGACAAGATCGACCAGATCCTCGGCAACCTGCTGGAAAATGCGGTGCGCCACGGTGAGGGAACCGTCACCATCGAGGTGGCCCCCACCGGCCCCCAGGACGACGAGAAGGGAACGGCCGTCACCGTGAGCGACGAAGGCCCCGGCATCCCCGAGGAGTCGATGGGCCGTGTCTTCACCCGCTTCTGGCGGGGGAGCAAGCGCGGCGGGACCGGCCTCGGCCTGTACATCGTCAAGGGCATCGTCGAGGCGCACGGCGGGACCATCACCGTCGGCCGCGGACCCGCCGGTGGCGCCCAGTTCCGATTTACGCTGCCCGTGGGCGCCCCGGCCTACCTGGCCTAGCCAGGGCCCGCCGAGTGTCCACGGGCTGATCCGCGGCTCATCGCGCCGCCCACACCCCGTTAGACTCGTCCTTTGGCACCTTTGCGTCCTCGGTCGTCGAGCGGGGGCCCCAGCCAGCCCATCGGAAGTACGGGAAGAGATGTCGGCACCGAACAAGTCGTACGACCCAGTCGAGGTCGAGGCACTGAAACCGGAAGAGATCGAGCGCATGCGGGACGAGGCGCTCGCCGCCTTCGCGGCCGCCGGCGACCTCGACGCGCTGCACGAGGCCAAGGTCGCCCAGACCGGCCCCACCTCGCCGCTCGCGCTCGCCAACCGGGAGATCGGCGCCCTGCCGCCGCACGCCAAGGCCGAGGCCGGCAAGCGCGTGGGGCAGGCCCGGGGTGCCGTGAACAAGGCACTGGCCGCCCGGCAGGCCGAGCTGGAGGCGGAGCGCGACGCGCGCGTGCTCGTCGAGGAGGCGGTGGACGTCACCCTGCCCCACGACCGCACCCCGGCCGGCGCCCGCCACCCGCTGACCACCCTCATGGAGCGCGTCGCGGACGTCTTCGTCTCCATGGGCTACGAGGTCGCCGAAGGCCCCGAGGTCGAGGCGGAGTGGTTCAACTTCGACGCCCTGAACTTCGTGCCGGACCACCCGGCGCGCCAGATGCAGGACACCTTCTTCGTCCGGGGCACCTCCTCCGACGGCGAGGCCACGACGGGCGACGAGTCCGGCATCGTGCTGCGCACCCACACCTCCCCGGTGCAGGCCCGCACGCTCATCGACCGCGAGCCGCCCGTGTACGTGGTGTGCCCCGGCCGCGTCTACCGCACCGACGAGCTCGATGCCACGCACACCCCGGTCTTCCACCAGATCGAGCTGCTGGCCGTCGACGAGGGCCTGACCATGGCGGACCTCAAGGGCACCCTGGACCACATGGTCCAGGCGCTCTTCGGCCCGGACATGAAGACCCGGCTGCGCCCGAACTTCTTCCCGTTCACCGAGCCGTCCGCCGAGATGGACATGCTCTGCTACGTGTGCCGCGGCGAGTCCGTCGGCGACGTGGACCGGCCCTGCCGCACCTGCGGCAGCGAGGGCTGGATCGAGCTGGGCGGCTGCGGCATGGTCAACCCCAAGGTGCTCACCGCCTGCGGCGTGGACCCCGAGAAGTACAGCGGGTTCGCCTTCGGGTTCGGCATCGAGCGGATGCTGATGTTCCGCCACAACGTCGAAGACATGCGAGACATGGTCGAGGGTGACGTCCGGTTCACCCGGCCGTTCGGGATGGAGATCTGATGCGGGTCCCGCTTTCGTGGCTGCGGGAGTACGTCGACCTGCCGGCGACGGAGACCGGCCGTGACGTACAGGCCAAGCTGGTGTCGGCCGGGCTGGAGGTCGAGACCGTCGAGCGGCTCGGCGCCGGCCTGACGGGCCCGCTCGTGGTGGGCAAGGTCCTCACCATCGAGGAACTGACCGAGTTCAAGAAGCCGATCCGCTTCTGCACCGTCGACGTCGGCGGCGCCAACGGCACCGGCGAGCCGCAGGAGATCATCTGCGGCGCCCGGAACTTCGCCGAGGGCGACAAGGTCGTCGTGGCCCTGCCCGGCGCCGTCCTCCCCGGCGACTTCCGGATCGCCGAGCGCAAGACGTACGGCAAGGTCTCGCGCGGCATGATCTGCTCCGGCGACGAGCTGGGCATGGGCGACGACGGCTCCCACGGCATCATCGTCCTCCCGCCGGAGTACGAGGTCGGCATCGACGCCACCGAGCTGCTGGAGCTGTACGACGAGGTCCTCGACATCGCCGTCACGCCCGACCGCGGCTACTGCCTGTCGATGCGCGGTATCGCCCGCGAGGTCGCCACCGCCTACGGCCTGCCGCTGCGCGACCCGGCGCTCCTCGACGTGCCCGCGCCCAACTCCTACGGCTACCTGGTCAAGGTCTCCGACCCGATCGGCTGCGACCGCTTCACCGCGCGCACCGTCGTCGGCCTCGACCCGGAGGCCCGCTCCCCGATCTGGCTCCAGCGCCGCCTCCAGAAGGCCGGCATGCGCCCGATCTCCCTCGCCGTGGACATCACCAACTACGTGATGCTGGAGCTCGGCCAGCCGCTGCACGCCTACGACCGCTCCCGGCTCGACGGCCCCATCGGGGTCCGCCGCGCCGAGCCCGGCGAGAAACTCACCACCCTCGACGGCACGGTCCGCGTCCTCGACCCGGCCGACCTGCTCATCACCGACAACCGCGGCCCCATCGGCCTCGCGGGCGTCATGGGCGGCGCCAACACCGAGATCGCCGACTCCGAGACCGACCCGGAGACCGGCGAGGTCCGCGGCACCACCGAGGTGGTCATCGAGGCCGCGCACTTCGACGCGATCTCCATCGCCCGCACCGCGCGCCGCCACAAGCTGTCCTCGGAGGCGTCCAAGCGCTTCGAGCGCGGCGTCGACCCGCAGGCCGCGGCCGCCGCCGCGCAGCGCACCGTCGACCTGCTGGTCCTCCTCGCGGGCGGCACCGCCGAGGCCGGCGTCACCGAGGTCCTCGCGCCGTCCGCGCCGCGCACGATCACGATGCCCGCCGACCACCCCGACCGCGTCGCCGGCGTGGCGTACGGCCGGGAGACCGTCGTCCGCCGCCTCCAGGAGGTCGGCTGCGACGTGTACGGGCAGGACGAGCTGGTCGTCACCGTCCCGTCCTGGCGTCCCGACCTCAACGAGCCCAACGACCTCGCCGAAGAGGTCATCCGGCTCGAGGGGTACGAGAACCTGCCCTCCACGCTCCCCAGGCCCCCGGCCGGCCGCGGGCTCACCGAGCGCCAGCGCACCCACCGCCGCGTGGGCCGCGCCCTGGCGGGTGCCGGGTACGTCGAGGCGCTGAACTACCCGTTCATCGGCGAGCAGGTCCTCGACCAGCTCGACATCCCGGCGGACGACCCGTGCCGCGAGGTCGTCACCCTCGTCAACCCGCTCTCCGACGAGGAGCCCGCGCTCCGCACGACGCTGCTGCCGGGCCTGCTCGGCGCGCTGCGCCGCAACGACGGCCGCGGCAGCCACGACCTGGCGCTCTTCGAGACCGGCCTGGTCTTCAGGGCCGCCCGGGAGCAGGGCGTCGCGGTGCGGCTGCCCGTCGACCGGCGCCCGACCGACGAGGAGATCGCCGGCGTCAACGCCGTCCTGCCCGAGCAGCCGCGGCACGCCGCCGTCGTCCTGGCCGGGGCGCGCGAGCAGGCCGGCTGGTGGGGCGGTGGCCGCCCGTCCGACTGGGCCGACGCCGTCGAGGCCGCCCGGACCGTCGCCCGCGAGGCCGGCACCGAGCTGATCGTGCGTCAGGGCCAGTACGGGCCGTGGCACCCGGGCCGCTGCGCCGAGCTGGCCGTGGTGGTGGACGGCGAGGAGCGGGTCGTCGGCCACGCCGGCGAGCTGCACCCGCGCGTCATCAAGGCGCTGCACCTGCCCGCCCGTACGTGCGCGATGGAGCTGGACCTCGACACCGTCGAGCGGGCCTCGGCCGGTGCCGTGCGCGCGCCGCGGATCTCGGCGTTCCCGGTCGCCACGCAGGACGTCGCCCTGGTCGTGGACCGGCAGGTGCCGTCCGCCGAGGTGGGCAGCGCGCTGCGCGAGGGCGCCGGTGAACTGCTGGAGTCCATCCGGCTGTTCGACGTCTTCGAGGGCGAGCAGATCGGCGAGGGCAAGAAGTCCCTGGCGTACGCCCTGCGGTTCCGGGCGGCCGACCGCACGCTGACCGTCGAGGAGGCCTCGGCCGCCCGTGACGCCGCGGTGGCCGTGGCCGCCGAGCGGACCGGCGCGGTGCTGCGCGGCGCCTGACGCCCGTACGCACGAGGAGGGGCACGGCCGGGACCACGGGCCGTGCCCCTCACGCGTGCCCGGACCGGACGCCGTAGGGCCGGGGACGCGGGTACCGCCGGGCGTCTCCCCGGCGGCGTGGACGTGATCGGCCGTGCGCGACGGTCGTACGGGTACGGCGCGGACCCGGGGCCGCGCCGTACCCGTCCTGTGCCCTCCCATCGGTCGCGTCCGTCGGGGACATGGCGGTGCGGCCGGCGCCGTCCGCCCTGCCGCGGAGTGTCGGGCAGATCAGGCAGGACGGACGACGCTCCTGCGGGCCGCCGCACTGTTCGAGGGGGAGCCGGCGGCCCGGCCGCCTCTGTGAGAGACCGCCCAGTCAACCGGCGCCGGGCGCCCGGCGGCAGCGCGCGCGGAGTACGGATACGGGCATTCCGTTCACACCCCGTGCGAACCCGACTCCACTAGTCTGGGCACACCGAGTCACCGGAGGGGCCCATGCAGCCCAACACCCTGCTCGACGCCCTGCTCGACGAGGCGGGGATCTCGCACGCGGGCCTGGCCGCCCACGTGAACCAGGCCGGACGGGCGCGCGGCCTGGCGCTGCGGTACGAACACACCGCGGTGGCGCGCTGGTTGAAGGGCCAGCGGCCGCGCGGCCAGGTCCCGGACCTGATCTGCGAGGTGCTGGGCGCCCGGCTGCGCCGCCCCGTCACCCTGGACGACATCGGGCTGGGCGTCCCCGGCGAGGCCGCCGCCGCGCACGGCTCGCCGCTGTCCGGCTTCGTGGAGCGGGCCACCGCGCTGTGGCGCTCCGACGAGCAGCAGCGGCCGCACGTCCTGGGCGCACCGGCGGTGACCGGCACCCCGGCCGTGATGCCCGTGTGGGAGTGGGAGAACCCGCCTGAGGACGCCGACGTCTCGCGCGACGGCCAGACCCGGGTGAGCCTGTCCGACATCACCATGCTGCGCGCGGCCCGCGCCCACTACGAGCTGATGTACCGCCGGGCGGGCGGCATCGCCACCCGCGCCCGGATCGTCGGCTTCCTCAACGCGGAGACCGCGCCGCTGCTGCGCGGCGGCTACAGCGACGCGCTGGGCCGCCAGTTGCACCGCGCGACCGGCGGACTGGTCGCGGTCGCCGGCATCTGCGCGTACGACTCCGACGCGCACGGCCTCGCCCAGCGGTACTTCCACCAGGCGCTGCGGCTGGCGAAGGCGAGCGGCGACCGGGGGCTCGGCGGTTATGTGATCGCCCTGCTGGTCAACCAGTCGCTGTTCATGGGGGAGTACCGGCAGGCGGTGGCGTTCGCGGAGGCCGCGCTGCGCACCGCGGGACGGCAGATCACCCCGGCGCTCGCCGCGGACCTGTACGCGATGCAGGCCAAGGCGTACGCGCACCTGGGCGACGGGTCCGGCGCGCTGAGATGCATCCGGCGGGCGGAGGCGGACGCGGAGCGCATCCGGCCGGGCCACGAGCCGGACGAGACCGGCTACGTCCAGCCAGGGCTGGTCAACGTGCAGGTCGCCGAGGCCCTGCTGAGCCTGGGCGATCTGGACGGGGCGCGGGAGCACGCGGCGGCGGCGGTGCGCACACCGGCGCACGACCGGGGGCGTGTGCACCGGCTCGCCATGCTGAGCCAGATCGAACTGCGGCAGGGCGAGGCGGACCGGGCGGCGGTGACGGCGGCCGAGATGGCCGAACGGGCGCGCGGGATGGAGTCGCAACGGCTGCGGGACCGGTTGCGCGAGGTGCGCGAACACCTGGTGGCGAGCGGGTGCAGTGATGCCGAGGAGGCGGCCGGGCTCATCGACGGGGCGCTGCGCGTGCCGCTGTGACCTTGCCGTGCGACGTTCCGCACGGTCCCAGGGCCTGCTGCGATATTGCCACCTACTTGTCGGAAGGTGGCAGAAAAGTGCAGTGGACGAACCTGAGCGAACAAACCATCTATGAGAACCGCTGGTTCAAGGTCAACCTCGCGGACGTCGCACTCCCCGACGGCCGGCACCTGGAGCACTTCCTCATCCGGCTCCGCCCGGTGGCCGTGGCGACGGCCGTCAACGCGGCCAACGAGGTGCTGATGCTGTGGCGGCACCGTTTCATCACCGATAGCTGGGGCTGGGAACTCGCCGCCGGGGTCGTCGAGGACGGCGAGGACGTCGCCGCGGCGGCAGCCCGGGAGATGGAGGAGGAGACCGGGTGGCGCCCGGGCCCCCTGCACCACCTCCTGACCGTCGAACCGTCCAACGGCCTCACCGACGCCCGCCACCACCTCTACTGGGCGGACGACGCCACGTACGTGGGCCACCCCCAGGACGACTTCGAGTCGTCCCGCCGCGAGTGGATACCGCTGAAACTCGTCCCGGACATGATCGCCCGGGGTGAGGTCCCGGCCGCCAACATGGCGGCCGGGCTGCTGATGCTGCACCATCTCCGGCTCGGCTGACGGCGGTCGCCCGGGTCAGTGGCCGAGCGCCTGCCACACCGCCACCGCCAGCGCGCCCACGGCGGTGCACGCGGAAACGGCGGGCAGCGGCCACTTGGCCTGCTCCAGTGCCGCCACGCGCGCGGCCAGACCGGTCAGTTCACGGTCGATCTGGCCGTTGCGCTGGGCGAGCAGCGCGAGCTGCCCGTCGATCCGGGCGAGCCCGACGTCGAGACAGCGGCGCAGCTCTGCGAACTCCTCGACGGCCGTTAAGTGTTCGGGATCGGTGGTCACGGTTCTCCGCTCCTCTTGGTCGACTGAGCGGTACCGAGTCAACCCCCGTGACGGGAGCGCGGGGAGCGTGTGCGCAGGGCATATGCGCACACGCTCCGCACACCCCGTGCGAAAGTTCGTCGCTCAGCGTCACGAACCGTACGGGTAGAAGCCCGATCCCGTCTTACGGCCGAGGCGCCCCGCGTCCACCATGCGCTGGAGCAGCGGGGGAGCGGCGTACAGCGGCTCCTTGTACTCGGCGTACATCGAGTCCGCGACCGAGTGGACCGTGTCGAGGCCGATGAGGTCGGCGAGCTTCAGCGGCCCCATGGGGTGGGCGCAGCCCATCTCCATGCCGTTGTCGATGTCCTCGCGGCTGGCGATGCCCGACTCGAACATCCGGATCGCGGAGAGGAGGTAGGGGATCAGCAGCGCGTTCACCACGAAGCCGGAGCGGTCCTGGGCGCGGATCGCGTGCTTGCCGAGCACCTTCTCCACCACGGCCTGGGAGCGGCTGATCGTGCCCTCGGAGGTGGTCAGTGCCGGGATCAGCTCGACGAGCTGCTGCACCGGGGCCGGGTTGAAGAAGTGGATGCCGATGACCTGGTCGGGGCGGGACGTCGCCACGGCCAGCTTCACCAGCGGGATGGAGGAGGTGTTCGAGGCGAGGATCGCGTCCTGGCGGGTCACGACCTGGTCGAGGACCTGGAAGATCTCGGTCTTCACCTGCTCGTTCTCGACGACCGCCTCGACGACCAGGTCACGGTCGGCGAACTCGCCGAGATCGGTGGTGAAGCTGAGCCGGGCGAGCGTCGCGTCGCGCTCCTCCTCGGTGATCTTGCCCCGCTGGGCGGCCTTGGAGAGGGAGTTGTACAGCCGGGTACGGCCGATCTCCAGGGCCTCGCCGGTGGTTTCGGCGACCTTGACCTCCAGGCCGCTACGGGCACACACCTCCGCGATGCCCGCGCCCATCTGGCCGCAGCCCACCACTCCGACGCGTTCGATGTCGGTCACATCGTGCCTTTCGCTGATCTTCCCTGCGGCAGGTCCCCCGTGTGATTCCGGCGCCCGCCTCGACCCCACGACGTTACTCCGTTCGCGCGGGTGGAGGCCGCTCCGGGGCGGGCATGCTCTGCGGGGACGGGGAGACAACGGGACAACCCACCGGTAAGGGGCATATGAATGCGGCATATCGGTAGACGGAGCCTGGCGGCGGCCGTGATCGGAGCGGCGGCCTCGCTGTGGACGGCGGCGGACGCGGGCGCGGCGGCCCGGTCCGGCCGCGAGCACGGCCAGGGCCACGGGAAGCACGACAAACACGGGAAGCACGGGAAGCACGACAAACACGGGAAGCACGGGAAGCACGGGAAGCATGGCAGGCGGCGGGCCGGCCGGGAGTTCCGCGGGATGTGGCTGGCGACCGTCGCCAACCGCGACTGGCCCTCCAAGCCGGGCCTCCCGGCCGACCGGCAGCGCGCCGAGCTGCTGGCGTTCCTCGACGCCGCGGTGGAGCGGCGGCTGAACGCGGTGGTGTTCCAGGTGCGCCCCACCGCCGACGCGCTGTGGCCCTCGCCGTACGAGCCCTGGTCGCAGTGGCTCACCGGCGTCCAGGGCCGGGACCCGGGCTGGGACCCGCTGGGCACGGCGGTGGCCGAGGCGCACGCGCGGGGCCTGGAGCTGCACGCCTGGTTCAACCCGTACCGGGTGGCCAACCACACGGACCCGGCCCGGCTGGCGGAGGGCCACCCGGCCCGGGTCCACCCGGACTGGGTGCTGCCGTACGGCGGGAAGCTGTACTACGACCCGGGGCTGCCGGAGGTGCGGCGGTTCGTCCAGGACGCCATGCTCGACGCCGTACGCCGCTACGACATCGACGCCGTGCACTTCGACGACCACTTCTACCCCTACCCGGTCGCGGGCCAGGCCTTCGCCGACGACGACACCTACGCCGCCCACGGGGCCGGCTTCCCGGACAAGGCCGCGTGGCGGCGCGACAACATCGACCGGCTGGTGCGGGAGATGTCCGAGGGGATCCGGGACATCGACCGGGACGTACGGTTCGGGATCAGCCCCTTCGGCGTGTGGCGCAACCGCGCCGCCGACCCGCTGGGCTCGGACACCCGGGCGGGCGTCCAGACCTACGACCACCTGCACGCCGACACCCGCAAGTGGGTCAAGGAGCGCTGGATCGACTACGTGGTGCCGCAGCTCTACTGGCACATCGGCTTCGCCGCCGCCGACTACGCCACGCTGGTGCCCTGGTGGGACGACGTGGCGCGGGGCACGGGCGTCGAGCTGTACGTCGGGGAGGCGCTGTACAAGGCCGGTGACCCCGCCCAGCCGGCGGCCTGGCAGGACCCGGCCGAACTGTCACGCCACCTCACGCTCGCGGGGGAGTACCCGCGGGTGCGGGGGCATGTCTTCTTCTCGGCCAAGGAGGTCGTGGCGGACCGTATCGGCGCGATGGCCCGGGTGGTGGCCGACCACTACCCGACCCCGGCCCGTCCGCCGGACTAGGGAGCGTCTCGCCGATCGTGCCGGACGGCTAACCGGGCTCCTTGTGGCGTACGACGCTGTCGGGGCCCGGGGACATCACGGCCTCGTGACCGTCGTCGAAGCGGACGCGGTACGGGGGAGTGCCGTCCGGCCCGAGCACCTCGATGACCTCGGCGGTCCGGTCGTGCTGGCCCACGACCCTGCCGTGCACCAGCAATGTGTCGCCCACGATCGCGTGCATCGAGTGACCTCCTTGCGGCATTTCGCCCTGTTTGTCGTTCCGTAGGGGGAGTCTACGTCCGCAGGTGTGGTCCGTGTCACCCGGAGGAAGCCGGTCGGGTGCCGGTCGTTGAGGGGGCAACGAGCGTGTCCCGCAGCACGCGTTCGCGCCGCTCGACGTCCCGGACCGCTGGAGGGCGCGCTCCGGTTCCGGCGGCCCCCGCCCCACCGGCTAGCCTGGGCGGACAATGAACCGTCTGACCACGTCATGGGGCGCGTACGAACTCGCCCGCTTCCCCGAGGACCCGCGCGACCGGCTGCGCGCCTGGGACGCCGCCGACGAGTACCTGCTGGGACACCTCGCCGGAACACCGCTCCCGGACACCGGCACCGTGGTCGTGGCCGGTGACCGGTGGGGCGCCCTGGCCACCTCGCTCGCCGGGCACCACCCCGGGCGGGTCGTCCAGATCACCGACTCGTACCTCGCGCGCGAGGCCACCCGCGCCAACCTCGCCCGCAACGGCGTCGACCCCGGCGCCGTGCGGCTGCTGACCACCCGGGACGCCCCGCCCGAGCGCATCGACGTGCTGCTCGTCCGGGTCCCCAAGAGCCTGGCGCTCCTGGAGGACCTGCTGCACCGCCTCGCCCCGGCCGTGCACGCCGGGACGGTCGTCGTCGGCACCGGCATGGTCAAGGAGATCCACACCTCCACGCTCCGGCTCTTCGAGCGGATCATCGGCCCCGCCCCCACGTCCCTGGCGGTCAAGAAGGCCCGGCTCGTCCTGTGCACGCCGGACCCCGCGCTCCCGCGCACCCCGAGCCCCTGGCCGCTCCGTTACGCCCTCCCCGACGACGCCCCGGCGCCCGTCGCGGGCCGGACCGTCGTCAATCACGCCGGCGTCTTCTGCGCCGACCGCCTGGACATCGGCACCCGGTTCTTCCTCCAGCACCTGCCGCGCGGCCTCGGCGGCTCCCGGGTCGTCGACCTGGGTTGCGGCAACGGGGTGGTGGGCCTCGCCGTGGCGCTCGCCGACCCGGGGGCGCGGCTCCTGTTCACCGACGAGTCGTACCAGGCGGTCGCGTCGGCCGAGGAGACGTACCGGAGCAGCGGCCCGCCCGGCGGCGACGCCGAGTTCCTGGTCGGCGACGGACTCGCGGACGTCCCGGCCGGCTCCGTCGACCTGGTGCTGAACAACCCGCCCTTCCACAGTCACCAGGCCATGACCGACGTCACGGCCCGCCGGATGTTCTCCGACGCCCGGCGCGCGCTGCGCGACGGCGGCGAGCTGTGGGTGGTCGGCAACCGGCACCTCGGCTACCACGTGACGCTGCGCCGCGTCTTCGGCAACTCCGAGGTCGTGGCGGCCGACCCGAAGTTCGTCGTGCTGCGGGCCGTGAAGAAGTAGCCGGTCAGGCGTCCGGCAGCCGGCTCCCGCAGCGCCCGCAGAAGCGGACGCCGGACTCGTCGGGGGCGAGCCGCCCGCACTCCGGGCACACCCGGCCGAGCAGGCACACGGCCTCGCCGCCCGCCCGGTCACCGTCGTCCGCCCGGTCCTCCGCCGGGGCACCGGGGGCGGACCGGATGGAGAGCCCCGGCCGGCGGCGGTGTGCCGTCAGGTACGTCAGCCCCTCCGGCCCGGCCGCCATCCCGCGCCGCGAGCCGCGCGGCAGCCACACCACGCACCCCGCCTCCAGCGGGAGCTCACCCTCCGGGGTGCCGAGCCGCCCGGTGCCGTCCACCACGTAGACCAGCACGTCCAGGTCCGGCTCGACGTGCGCGGCGACCCGGGAGCCGGCGGCCAGGCGCACCACATTGGCGTCGAGCTGACGGCTGTCCTCCGCGAGGCGCCACAGCGCACCGCTCCGGTCGGCAGGCACGTCCCGGATCACGTCCGCCACACGGGCGAGTACACCGGCCACCGGGTTCGCTGCCATCGTCGTGCTCCTGCTCGCGCCGAATCGCTGAGGCAGCGGATATTACCGTCCGTACCGTCCCCTCAACGCGTGAACGTCAACGAGGCGTTGTGGCCGCCGAACGCCCCGAGAAGTCCGTCAGTGCCGCCGCCGGCGCTCCCCGCTCCCCGCACGGGCGCGCCCGTGCCCGCCCATGCCGGCAGGCACGCGGAAACGTTGCATAAAACTGCGAAGATGCGTATAGTCATGCCATCGACGAGGAGGGTCCAGTGGCAGTACGAGCAGCAGTGGCGGGTGCGAGCGGGTACGCGGGCGGAGAGGTGCTCCGGCTGCTCCTCGGCCACCCCCGGGTGGAGATCGGCGCCCTGACCGGCCACTCCAACGCGGGCCAGACGTTCGGCACGCTCCAGCCCCACCTGCCGCCGCTCGCCGACCGCGTCCTCGAACCGACCACCGCCGAGGTCCTCGCCGGCCACGACGTGGTCTTCCTCGCCCTTCCGCACGGACAGTCCGCCGCGGTCGCCGAGCAGCTCGGCGACGACGTCCTGGTCATCGACATGGGCGCCGACTTCCGGCTGAAGGACGCCGCCGACTGGGAGCGGTTCTACGGCTCCGCGCACGCCGGGACCTGGCCCTACGGCCTCCCCGAGCTGCCGGGTGCCCGCGCCGCGCTGGAGGGGACCAAGCGCATCGCGGTGCCGGGCTGCTACCCCACCGCCGTCTCCCTCGCGCTCTACCCCGCGTACGCGGGCGGCCTCGTCGAGCCGGAGGCGGTGGTCGTCGCCGCGACCGGTACCTCCGGCGCGGGCAAGGCGCTCAAGCCGCACCTGCTCGGCTCCGAGGTCATGGGTTCCATGAGCCCGTACGGCGTCGGCGGCGGCCACCGCCACACCCCCGAGATGATGCAGAACCTCGGCGGGGTCGCAGGGGAGCCCGTCACCGTCTCCTTCACCCCCACCCTCGCCCCGATGGCCCGCGGCATCCTCGCCACGTGCAGCGCCAGGGCGAAGCCGGGCACCACCGCCGAGGACGTCCGGGCCGCCTACACCAAGGCGTACGCCGACGAGCCGTTCGTCCACCTCCTCCCCGAGGGGCAGTGGCCCGCGACGTCGTCCGTGTACGGCTCCAACGCCGTACAGGTCCAGATCGCCCTCGACCCGGCGGCCGGCCGCGTCATCGCGATCAGCGCCATCGACAACCTCACCAAGGGCACCGCCGGCGGCGCGGTGCAGAGCATGAACATCGCCCTCGGGCTCCCCGAGGACACGGGTCTTTCCACGACCGGAGTCGCACCGTGAGCCCGGGACGCCTCCCCGTGGTGGCCGGGGCGGAACACGCGGCGACCGGGCCGCGGACGACGACGATGCCCGCACCACCGTGCGCGGGCGCAGCAGCGAACGGAGAAGCACAGTGAGCGTCACGGCAGCGAAGGGATTCACGGCCGCGGGCATCGCGGCCGGGATCAAGGCGAACGGCAACCCGGACCTGGCCCTCGTGGTCAACAACGGGCCCCGCCGCGCCGCCGCGGGCGTGTTCACCTCCAACCGCGTCAAGGCCGCCCCCGTCCTGTGGTCCGAGCAGGTCCTGAAGACCGGCGAGCTGCGGGCCGTCGTTCTCAACTCCGGCGGCGCCAACGCCTGCACCGGCCCCCAGGGCTTCCAGGACACCCACGCCACCGCCGAGAAGGTCGCGGAGGTCCTCGACATCGGCGCCGGCGAGGTCGCCGTCGCCTCCACCGGACTCATCGGCGTGCTCCTGCCCATGGACAAGCTGCTTCCCGGCGTCGAGAAGGCCGCCGGGGAACTGTCCGAGCACGGCGGCGAGAAGGCCGCCATCGCCATCAAGACCACCGACACCGTCCACAAGACCTCCGTGGTCACCAAGGACGGCTGGACCGTCGGCGGCATGGCCAAGGGCGCCGGCATGCTCGCCCCCGGTCTCGCCACCATGCTCGTCGTCCTCACCACCGACGCCGACGTCGACGCCGCCGCGCTCGACAAGGCGCTCCGCGACGCCACCCGCGTCACCTTCGACCGGGTCGACTCCGACGGCTGCATGTCCACCAACGACACCGTCCTGCTGCTCGCCTCCGGCGCCTCCGGCATCACCCCGGACCACGACGACTTCGCCGAGGCCGTGACGCAGGTCTGCGGCGACCTCGGCCGCCAGCTCATCGGCGACGCCGAGGGCGCGTCCAAGGACATCCGCGTCGAGGTGATCAACGCGGCGAGCGAGGACGACGCCGTCGAGGTGGGCCGCTCCATCGCCCGCAACAACCTCCTCAAGTGCGCCATCCACGGCGAGGACCCCAACTGGGGCCGCGTGCTGTCCGCCATCGGCACCACGAAGGCCGCCTTCGAGCCCGACCGGCTCAACGTCGCCATCAACGGCGTCTGGGTCTGCAAGAACGGCTCGGTCGGCGAGGACCGCGACCTCGTCGACATGCGGTACCGCGAAGTGAAGATCACCGCCGACCTGGCGGCCGGGTCCGCGTCCGCCGTCATCTGGACCAACGACCTCACCGCCGACTACGTCCACGAGAACAGCGCGTACAGCTCATGAGCACCACACGCAAGCACACCGCCCTGCCCAAGGCGCAGATCCTCATCGAGGCGCTGCCCTGGCTGACGCGCCACCACGGCAAGACCGTCGTCATCAAGTTCGGCGGCAACGCCATGGTCGACGAGGAGCTGAAGGCCGCGTTCGCCCAGGACGTCGTCTTCCTCCGGCACGCCGGCCTCAAGCCGGTCGTCGTCCACGGCGGCGGTCCCCAGATCAGCGCCCAGCTCGACAAGCACGGCCTGGCCAGCGAGTTCAAGGCCGGCCTCCGCGTCACCACGCCCGAGGCGATGGACGTCGTACGGATGGTGCTCGCCGGACAGGTCCAGCGCGAGCTCGTCGGACTGCTCAACCAGCACGGCCCGTTCGCCGTCGGCATGACCGGCGAGGACGCGCACACCATCACCGCCACGCAGTACCGGCCGCGCATCGACGGCGAGCTCGTCGACATCGGCCGCGTCGGTGAGATCACCGAGATCGACACCGGCGCCATCCAAGCACTGCTGGACAACGGCCGCATCCCGGTCGTCTCCTCGATCGCACGTTCCCAGGACGACGGACATGTCTACAACGTCAATGCTGATACGGCGGCTGCGGCACTCGCTGCGGCGCTGGGCGCCGAGACTCTGATGGTGCTGACCGACGTCGAGGGCCTGTACGAGGACTGGCCCCACAGCGACGAGGTCATCAGCCGGCTCACCGCCACCGAGCTGGAGAAGCTGCTGCCCGAGCTCTCCAGCGGCATGGTCCCCAAGATGGAGGGCTGCCTGCACGCCGTGCGCAACGGCGTCACCACCGCGCGCGTCATCGACGGGCGCGTACAGCACTCGATCCTGCTGGAGATCTTCACCGACGAGGGCATCGGCACGATGGTCGTGCCGGACGGACCAGGGGGACCGCAGTGACGAACCAGGAACTGACCCAGCGCTGGCAAGGCGCGCTGATGGACAACTACGGCACGCCTCGGCTCCCCCTCGTCCGGGGCGAGGGCGCCAAGGTGTGGGACGCGGACGGCACCGAGTACCTCGACTTCGTCGGCGGCATCGCCGTCAACGCCCTCGGTCACGCCCACCCCGCCGTCGTCGAGGCCGTCTCGCGGCAGATCGGCACCCTCGGCCACGTCTCCAACCTCTTCGTCGCCGAGCCGCCCGTCGCCCTCGCCGAGCGGTTGCTCCAGCTCCTCGGCCGGCCCGGGCGGGTCTTCTTCTGCAACTCGGGCGCCGAGGCCAACGAGGCCGTCTTCAAGATCGGACGGCTGACCGGCCGCACCCATATGGTCGCCACCACCGGCGGCTTCCACGGCCGCACCATGGGCGCCCTGGCCCTCACCGGCCAGCCCGGCAAGCAGGAGCCGTTCCTGCCGCTGCCCGGCGACGTCACCCATGTGCCGTACGGGGACGTCGACGCGCTCCGCGCCGCCGTCACCGACCGGACGGCGTTCGTCGTCATCGAGCCCATCCAGGGCGAGATCGGCGTCGTCGTCCCGCCGCCCGGTTATCTGAAGGCCGCCCGGGAGATCACCCGCGCGACCGGCGCGCTGCTCGTCCTCGACGAGGTGCAGACCGGCATCGGGCGGTGCGGCCACTGGTTCGAGCACCAGGCGCACGGCGTCGAGCCGGACGTCGTCACCCTCGCCAAGGGCCTGGGCGGCGGCCTGCCCATCGGCGCGACGATCGCGTTCGGCCCGGCGGCCGACCTGCTGAAGCCCGGCCACCACGGCACGACGTTCGGCGGGAACCCCGTCGCGTGCGCCGCCGGACTCGCCGTACTCGACACCCTCGCCGCCGATTCCGCCCTCGACGAGGTCAAGCGCCTCGGCGAGAGGCTGCGCGCCGGAATCGAGGCCCTGGACCACTCGCTGGTCTCCCACGTCCGTGGTGCGGGCCTGCTGCTGGGTATCGTGCTCACCGAGCCCCTCGCGCCTCAGGTGCAGCAGGCGGCTCAGGACGCCGGCCTCCTGGTGAACGCGCCCGCTCCCGATGTCGTACGGCTCATGCCGCCGCTCGTCATCGGTGACGACGAGGTGGACGCCTTCCTCCGGGCCCTGCCCGGCGTCCTCAGCAGCGTGAACGGGGAAGGACGAGCCGGAGAATGAGACGACGATGACCGACGCGCAGGACCTCGACCACGGGGGGCCGTCCGTCCCGCAGACCCGGACGGCACGCCACCGCCGGATCGTGGACATCCTCAACCGGCAGCCGGTGCGGTCCCAGAGCCAGCTCGCGAAGCTCCTCGCCGACGACGGGCTGAGCGTCACCCAGGCGACGCTCTCCCGGGACCTCGACGAGCTGGGCGCCGTGAAGATCCGCAACACGGGCGGCGAACTCATCTACGCGGTGCCCAGCGAGGGCGGCTTCCGCACCCCGCAGGCCCCGCTCGGCGAGTCGGCCAAGGAGGAGCGGATGCGGCGCCTCTCGGGCGAGCTGCTGATCTCCGCCGAGGCCTCCGCCAACCTGGTGGTCCTGCGGACGCCCCCGGGCGCGGCCCAGTTCCTCGCGTCGGCCATCGACCAGGCCGAACTGCACGCCATCCTCGGCACCATCGCCGGTGACGACACCCTGCTGCTCATCTCCCGCGACCCCGCGGGCGGCCAGGCCCTCGCGGACCACCTGCTGCGGCTGGCGCAGAAGGAGCGGTGACCGGCCCGGCACCCGGCCCCGACCACCGGGTCAGTACCGGGTGACGGCGGTCGCGCCCGACTCCGTGCCGATCGCGATGTGCGGGCGGCGGGAGCGGTCCGCCCAGGTGAGGATCCGGCGCATGGCGCGGGCCGGAACGGCCACGCAGCCCGCCGTCGGCCCGCGCCCCGCCACGTGCAGGAAGATGCCCGCGCCCCGGCCGCGTACCGGACGGTCGTAGTTGAATCCGATCACCAGGGCGTGGGCGTAGCGCCGCCCGTAGGTGACGAGGTGCTCCGCCTCCCCGGCCCGGCAGTCGGGAGGCAGGCCCTCCACCCAGCGGTTGTAGGCGCGTGACCGGTTGTCCTGGCACCACCAGGACTCCCGCGTCACGCGCCGGTACCGCACCCCCGTGCCCGCCGGGCGGGCGTCGATGCCGAAGGCGTACGGCAGCGCGTACAGACCCGTCGGCGTGGTCGACGTGCCCTGGCGCCGCCGGCCGCCCTCGACCAGCCCGTTCGCCCCGAACCGCGCCGCCGCCGAACCCGCCCGCACCCACCGCCCGCCGCGCCGGTCCCACCAGCTCACCCTCCCGTGGGTGGCCCCGGCGCGGGGCGCGACGGCCGTGATCAGCTGCGTACCGCCCCCCGTGTCCGCCATCCGCGCGGGCAGCGGCGGACCCTCCCCGGCGGCGGCGACCGGGACCGGCGGCAGGACGGCCACGAGGACGGCGGCGAGGGCGGACGCGAGAACGGCGGCGAAGGCGGGACCTGGGCGGCGCATGCCCGGACCGTACGCCCGCCGCCCCCCTCCCGCCCGCCGCGCGCGGCCGAACGGGGCCGGGCCCCACGGCCGGTCCGCGCGCCCCTCCCCGGCCCACCGGCCCCCGCGTCACCCGCCTCCCGGACCACCGGGACCCCGCGTTGACAAAACATACGGCGGTCTGCATAGTTATACCTGTCAGTGAATGCACCGTAAGGAGAAACCCGTGACCGAGCGCGTCGTACTCGCCTACTCGGGCGGACTGGACACCTCCGTCGCCATCGGCTGGATCGCCGAGGAGACGGGTGCCGAGGTCATCGCCGTCGCCGTGGACGTCGGCCAGGGCGGCGAGGACCTGGACGTCATCCGCAAGCGCGCGCTCGCCTGCGGTGCGGTCGAGGCCGAGGTCGCGGACGCCAAGGACGAGTTCGCCGACGAGTACTGCCTCCCGGCGATCAAGGCCAACGCCCTCTACATGGACCGCTACCCGCTGGTCTCGGCGCTCTCCCGGCCCGCGATCGTCAAGCACCTGGTCGCCGCCGCCAGGAAGCACGACGCCTCGATCGTCGCCCACGGCTGCACCGGCAAGGGCAACGACCAGGTCCGCTTCGAGGCCGGCATCCAGGCCCTCGGTCCCGACCTGAAGTGCATCGCCCCGGTCCGGGACTACGCGATGACCCGCGACAAGGCCATCGCGTTCGCCGAGAAGGCGGAGCTGCCGATCGCGACCACCAAGAAGTCCCCGTACTCCATCGACCAGAACGTCTTCGGCCGGGCCGTCGAGACCGGCTTCCTCGAGGACATCTGGAACGCGCCGATCGAGGACATCTACGAGTACACCTCGAACCCGGCCACCCCCCGTGAGCCCGACGAGGTGGTCGTCACCTTCAAGGAGGGCGTCCCGGTCGCCATCGACGGCAAGCCCGTCACCGTCCTCCAGGCCATCCAGCAGCTCAACGAGCGGGCCGGCGCCCAGGGCATCGGCCGGATCGACATGGTCGAGGACCGGCTGGTCGGCATCAAGTCCCGCGAGGTCTACGAGGCCCCCGGCGCGATCGCCCTGATCACCGCCCATCAGGAGCTGGAGAACGTCACGGTCGAGCGCGAGCTGGCCCGCTACAAGCGGCAGGTCGAGCAGCGCTGGGGCGAGCTGGTCTACGACGGCCTGTGGTTCTCGCCGCTCAAGCGGGCCCTGGACGGCTTCATCAACGAGGCCAACCAGCACGTCTCCGGTGACATCCGGATGACCCTGCACGGCGGCCGCGCCGTCGTCACCGGCCGGAAGTCGGACAAGTCCCTGTACGACTTCAACCTGGCCACGTACGACTCGGGCGACACCTTCGACCAGTCCAAGGCGCAGGGCTTCATCGACATCTTCGCGCTCTCGTCGAAGATCGCCGCCAAGCGTGACCTGACCTGACCCCGCTCGTTCGACAGCCGCCTCCCCGTTCCCCGTGGGCGGGGAGGCGTCGTACTTCCCCGGCCTTGAGGAGCTTGAAGCAGTGAGCAGCAACAACGGTGACGTCCGGCTCTGGGGCGGCCGCTTCGCCGACGGTCCCGCCGAGGCACTGGCCAAGCTGTCCGCGTCCGTGCACTTCGACTGGCGCCTCGCGCCGTACGACATCGCCGGCTCCCGCGCCCACGCCCGCGTCCTGCACAAGGCCGGGCTGCTGACCGCCGACGAGCTGACGCGCATGCTGGCGGGCCTCGACCGGCTGGAGGCCGACGTCGCGGACGGCTCCTTCACCGGCACCATCGCCGACGAGGACGTCCACACGGCGCTGGAGCGGGGCCTGCTGGAGCGGCTCGGCCCCGACCTCGGCGGCAAGCTGCGCGCGGGCCGGTCCCGCAACGACCAGGTGGCCACGCTGTTCCGGATGTACCTGCGCGACCACGCCCGGATCATCGGCGGGCTGCTCGCCGACCTCCAGGACGCCCTGGTGGGCCTGGCCGACGCCCACCCGGACGTCGCCATGCCGGGGCGTACGCACCTCCAGCACGCCCAGCCCGTGCTCTTCGCCCACCATGTGCTCGCCCATGTGCAGTCGCTCTCCCGGGACGCGGAGCGGCTGCGCCAGTGGGACAAGCGGACGGCGGTCTCCCCGTACGGCTCCGGCGCCCTCGCCGGCTCGTCGCTCGGGCTGGACCCGGAGGCGGTCGCCAAGGACCTGGGCTTCGAGAACGGCAGCGCGGGCAACTCCATCGACGGCACGGCCTCGCGCGACTTCGTCGCCGAGTTCGCGTTCATCACCGCGATGATCGGGGTGAACCTCTCCCGGATCGCGGAGGAGGTCATCATCTGGAACACGAAGGAGTTCTCCTTCGTGACCCTGCACGACGCCTTCTCCACCGGCTCGTCGATCATGCCGCAGAAGAAGAACCCGGACATCGCCGAGCTCGCGCGCGGCAAGTCGGGGCGGCTGATCGGCAACCTCACGGGCCTGCTGGCGACCCTGAAGGCGCTCCCGCTCGCGTACAACCGCGATCTCCAGGAGGACAAGGAGCCGGTCTTCGACTCCTGCGACCAGCTCGAGGTCCTGCTGCCCGCCTTCACCGGCATGATGGCCACGCTCACCGTCAACCGCGAGCGGATGGAGGAGCTGGCCCCGGCGGGCTTCTCGCTCGCCACCGACATCGCGGAGTGGCTGGTCAAGCAGGGTGTGCCGTTCCGGGTGGCGCACGAGGTCGCCGGTGAGTGCGTCAAGGAGTGCGAGGCGCACGGCATCGAGCTGGACCAGCTCACCGACGAGCAGTTCGCCAAGATCTCCGAGCACCTCACCCCCGAGGTGCGGACGGTCCTGGACGTCCCCGGCGCCCTCGCCTCCCGCAGCGGCCGGGGCGGCACGGCCCCCTCCGCCGTCGCCACCCAGCTCGCCGAGCTCAAGGCCGACCTCGTGATCCAGCGCGCCTGGGCCACTGCCAAGCGGTAACGGCGCGGCGGCACCTTGCGCGCGATCGCGCGTGCCGCGCTTTCCCAGCACCCACCGAAGGCCCCGCGAGGGGCCTTCGGTGCGTTCGGGGCCGCAGCGGGAGCGGGCCGGAGCCGGTGGCGTACGGGCGTGTGGCCTGAGGGACCGCGCCGTCGGCGTATCAGGCGAGTCGATCGGATCCCGAATGAGACGTTGATGTCTCACGTGGGTTATGGTTGTCTCATGACCGTCGACCGTGAGCAGGTGCTGCGCACCGCCGCCGCCCTCCTCTCCCGCAAGGCGACCGCCACCATGGACGAGGTCGCCCGCGCCGCCGGCATCGGCCGCGCGACCCTTCACCGGCACTTCGCCGGACGGGACGCGCTGGTCAGGGCCCTGGAGGCGCTCGGGATCCAGGAGTTCGAGGCGGCCATCGACGCCGCCCGGTTCGAGGACGGCACCGCCGAGGCGGCACTGCGCCGGCTGATCGCCGGACTGGAGCCGGTCGCCGGGCTGCTCGCGTTCCTCGTCACCGAGAACCAGCTCTTCGAGGGCGACCAGATGAACGAGGGCTGGGCCCGCCTCGACGCCCGCGTGGCCGCGCTCTTCCGGCGCGGCCAGGAGGAGGGCGAGTTCCGGATCGACCTCACGCCCGCCTGGCTCACCGAGGCGCTCTACGGGCTCATCGGCACCTGTGCCTGGGCCGTGCAGGACGGGCGGGTCGCCGCCAAGGACTACCAGTACATGATCGCCGAGCTGCTGCTCGGCGGAGCACGCAGGAGCGTGGAGAGATGACCCGTACCGATCAGCCCACCAGGGAAGCGGAGGTCCTGCGCCGCCCGGGCCGGTGGCTGGCACTCGCCGTACTGGTCCTCGCCGTGCTGCTGGTGGCCGTCGACGCCACCGTGCTCGGCCTGGCGACACCGTTCCTCAGCGAGGACCTCCGGCCGACCGGCACCCAGTTGCTGTGGATCGGCGACGTCTACTCCTTCGTCATCGCCGGGCTCCTCGTCTCCATGGGCAGTCTCGGCGACCGCATCGGCCGCAAGAAGCTGCTGCTGACCGGGGCCACCGCCTTCGGTGCCGTCTCCGTCCTCAACGCGTACGCCACCAGCCCCGAGATGATGATCCTCGCCCGTGCGCTGCTCGGCGTCGCCGGCGCGACCCTCATGCCCTCCACGCTGGCGCTCATCCGCAACCTGTTCCACGACCCGCGCGAGCGCAGCCTCGCCATCGGCATCTGGGGCGCCATGGCGTCCGCCGGCGCGGCGGTGGGCCCGGTCGTCGGCGGCTTCCTGCTGGAGCACTTCTGGTGGGGCTCGGTCTTCCTGATCAACCTGCCGGTCATGGCCGTGCTCGTCCTGGTCGGCATGCGGTACATCCCCGAGTCGAAGAACCCCGCGCCCGGACCCTGGGACCTGCCCAGCGTCGCGCTGTCGCTCGTCGGCATGATCGGCGTCGTGTACGCGGTCAAGGAGGCCGCCGCGCACGGGCTTCACCTCGGTACGGCCGCCGCCGCCGTCATCGGCGCGGCCGCGCTGGCCTGGTTCGTACGGCGCCAGCTCCGGCTCGCCGCACCGCTGCTCGACATGCGGCTGTTCCACCACCGGGGCTTCTCCGGCGCGGTGCTCGCCGATCTGCTGACCATCCTGGGCCTGTCGGGACTGGTGTTCTTCCTCTCCCAGTTCCTCCAGCTCGTCCAGGGACGTTCCCCGCTGGAGGCGGGCCTCGCCGAACTGCCCGCCGCCCTCGGCGCGGTGACGACCGGTCTGATCGCCGGTCATGTGGCCCGGCGCTTCTCGGTGCGGTCCGTGGTGTCGGGCGGCCTCGCCGCCGTGGGCCTGGCGCTCGCCGCGCTGACCCTGCTCGACCGCTCCACGGGCTACCCGATGCTCGGCGTGTCCCTGCTGGTCGTCGGGGTCGGCGCGGGCTTCGCGTTCACCGTGACCGCCGACGTCATCCTGTCGAGCGTCCCGCGCGAGCAGGCGGGGGCCGCGTCGGCCGTCTCCGAGACGGCGTACGAACTCGGCGCGGCGCTCGGCATCGCGCTCCTCGGCTCCGTGGTGACCGGCGTCTACAGCGACTTCGTCACCCCGCCGGGCGTCCCCGCCGACACGGCGGCGGCCGCGCACGAGTCGCTGGGCGGCGCGGTGGAGGCCTCCGCCGGCCTGCCGGACGCGACGGCCGGGGCGCTGGTCACCACCGCGCAGGACGCCTTCGTCGAGGGCCTGCGCATCGCGGCCGGGGCCGGCGCGGCCGTCCTGCTGGCGACGGCGGTCGCGGCCTGGTTCCTGCTCCGGGGCCAGAGGCTCGAAGAGGGCGCCGAACACCCCTAGGGGGTGTCCGGGCACAGGTCCGGCACCTGGCCGGACCCGTGCCGGACAGGCCGGAGGGCCGCACCCGACGCGGGTGCGGCCCTCCGGCAGTACGGGAGCCCGGGCCCCCGTACCGCTACGCCGCCTTCGCCTTGGTGGCGTACATGTCCACGTACTCCTGCCCCGACAGGCGCATCACCTCGGTCATCACCGAGTCCGTCACCGCCCGCAGCACGTACCGGTCACGGTCCATGCCCTCGTAGCGGGAGAACTCCATCGGCTCGCCGAAGCGCACCGTCACCCGGCCCGGGCGGGGCAGACCCGCGCCGCCCGGCTGGAGCTTGTCGGTACCGATCATCGCGAACGGCACCACCGGCGCGCCCGTCATCAGCGTGAGGCGCGCGATCCCGGTGCGGCCGCGGTACAGGCGGCCGTCGGGGGAGCGGGTGCCCTCCGGGTAGATGCCGAAGACGTTGCCCTCCTCCAGCACCCGGCGCCCCGTCATCAGCGCGGCGACACCGCCGTTGGCGCCGTCCCGGTCCACCGGGATCATGCCGACGCCCGTGAAGAACCACGCCATGAGCCGGCCCTTGACGCCCTTGCCCGTGACGTACTCGTCCTTGCCGATGAAGTAGACCTGACGGTCGCACACGATCGGCAGGACGATCGAGTCGATGAACGTCAGGTGGTTGCCCGCCAGGATGACCGGCCCGTCACCGGGGATGTTCTCGGCGCCCTCCACCCGGGGGCGGAACATCAGGCGCATGACCGGGCCGAGCACTGCCTTGATGAGCGCGAAGCGGGACAACGAGTCCTCCGTCGAAATCAGCCGACCACGTACATGACCAGTATGTGCAGGTGAGGACGATACTCGTGGGCCACGCCCGGACGCACACCGGGTTCACCGAGTCGATACACAGTGTTGACCCGTGTTTTCCGCGAATTCGCGCGAGGTCTCCCCCGGGCGGGGCGCCGCTGCCTACGATCGGCCTCGCAAGGATGTCCGAAAAGTACTCACCAAGGGAGCCTCCATGACACAGGGCGCGCACACGAGTCCCGGGCGCCGTACGGTGCTGGGAGCGGCGGTGCTCGGCTCGGCCGCCCTCTCCGTGGGCGCCGGCGCCGGCCCGGCCGCCGCGCACGGCCGCCCGCCGGCCGCGTACCGGCACCTGCCCGTGCCGACGGTCATCGCGCACCGGGGCGCCAGCGGCCACCGCCCCGAACACACCCTCGGCTCCTACCGGCTGGCCCTCGACATGGGCGCGGACGTCATCGAGCAGGACCTCGTCCCCACCAAGGACGGGCACCTCGTCTGCCGTCACGAGAACGACATCACCGGGACGACGGACGTCGCCGACCACCCGGAGTTCGCCTCCCGCAAGACCACCAAGACCGTCGACGGCACGCCCCTGACCGGCTGGTTCACCGAGGACTTCACGCTCGCCGAGCTGAAGACGCTGCGGGCCAAGGAGCGGATCCCCGCCACCCGGCAGGAGAACACCCTCTACGACGGGCGCTGGACCGTCCCCACGTTCGAGGAGGTGCTGCGCTGGGCCGAGAAGGAGGGGCACCGCCGCGGCCGCCCGGTGTGGCTGCACGTCGAGACCAAGCACCCCACCTACTTCCGCAAGCTGGGCCTCGCCCTGGAGGAACCGCTCGCCAAGCTGCTGCGCCGGTACGGGCGCCACGGCGCCGGCTCGCCGACCTTCCTCCAGTCGTTCGAGCCCAGCAGCATGATGCGGATGGCGAAGCTGGTCTCGGCGCCGCGCGTCGTCCTGCTGTCCGGCGCCGGCACCCGCCCCTGGGACTTCACCGAGTCGGGCGACCCGCGCACGGTCGCCGACCTCATCACCCCCGAGGGCCTGGAGTGGATCGCCTCCTTCGCCCAGGGCATCGGCCCCACGCTGGACCTCGTCGTCCCCCGGCGCCCCGACGGCACCCTCGGCGAGCCCACCACCCTGGTGCGCGACGCGCACGCCGAGGGGCTGGTCCTCCACCCGTACACGCTGCGCAACGAGAACACCTTCCTGCCGGCCGAGTTCCGGCGGGGCACGGACCCGGCGGCCTACGGGGACGCTTTCGGCGCGTACCGGGCGTACTTCGCCACCGGTATCGACGGCATCTTCACCGACCAGCCCGACACCGGCCTCCTGGCCGCCGCGGACCACCGCGCCCGCTGACCCACGCCCCGCCCGGCCGGGCCCGTGTCGCGCGGTCGTCAGCACCCCGCCCGGCACAACCCCCGGACGGGCGGTTTCGGGTGGCGCGGGCAACCGCGCCACCCGGCGGCCGTGTCATGGCCGGCATGACACCCCCCGAAGCGACGCCCACCCGAGAGCCGCTGCCCGAAGCGCCCCCCACCGCACCCACCCCCACCGCACCCACCGGCACCGCACCTACCCCCACCGCACCCACCGGCACCGCACCAACCCGCCATGTGCCCGCCCGCCGCGCACCCGCCCGCGCCACCGGTGCCCCCGCGCCGGCCGGGGACGCCCTCCCCGAACTGGTCCGCGCCCTCACCGCGCTGCTCGCCGCCGAGTCGGCGGCGGAGGCCGCGGCCGCCGGCGTCGAGCCGGGCGACCTCGAACAGGCCGTGTGGCTCAGGCTCCTGGAGCGCCTCGACGGCGGCCCCGGCGTTCCCGACCACCCCGCCGACTGGCTGCGCCGCGCGGTCCGGGCGGAAGCCCGCCGCGCCCGCCGCACCGTCGTACGGGAACTGCCCTACGCCCACGACCCCGTGTCCGACACCGAGCCCGAGAGCGCCGCGCTGGTCGCCGAACGCCGCCGTGCCCTGCGGACCGCCGTCGCGCGCACACCCGTCCACTGCCGGCGCCTGCTGACCGCGATGCTGTCGCCCACCGACCCCACCTACCGGGAAATCGCAGGAGAGTTGGGTATCTCACAAGGCAGTTTGGGGCCAATGCGTTCCCGTTGCCTGGGATGCCTGCGCAGAATGCTCGCGGCAGAGGTTGCCGTTCCTGCACATCGGGGAATGGAGCGGTAGACCCACAGGGCGGATCAGGTGAGCCGGAGGCATGCATACATGGGCATGAGCGTGACCATCTCAGCGGCGAGCGCGCAGGACGCCGAACACATCCTGAAGCTCCAGTACCTGTGTTACCAGAGCGAGGCCGAGCTCTACGGCGACTACGCCATCGAACCCCTCACCCAGTCGCTCGACGACCTGAAGGCCGAACTCGACCGCGGCCACGCCCTGGTCGCCCGGCTCGGCGACGAGGTCATCGCCTCCGTACGCGGCCGGATCGACGACACCGGCACCGCCACCATCGGCAAGCTCATCGTCCATCCGCGGCTGCGCCGCCACGGCCTCGGCGGCCGCCTTCTGGACGCCATCGAGGAGCACTTCGCCACCGGCCGCGCCCCCGCCGCCAAGCGCTTCCAGCTCTTCACCGGACACCGCAGCGACGCCAACCTGCGCCTCTACCGCAAGAAGGGGTACGAGACCGTCGCCACCGAGGAAGTGGGCCCGCGGCTCACCCTCGTCACGCTGGAGAAGGCCGCCTAGCCTTCCGCAGCCACAGGATCCCGGTCACCGGGAGCAGCACCGGGATGAAGACGTACCCGTACCCGTAGTCCGACCAGACCGTGGCGTCCGGGAAGGCGCCGGGATCGGCCAGCGTCCAGGTACCCACGGTCAGTACGCCCACCAGCTCGGCGGCGCAGCACACCAGCGCCGCCCTGCGGGCCGTCTCCCCGCCCCGCACCAGCGTGTACGTGATGAACACGTACACCACCGCCGCCAGCGCCGACAGCGAGTACGCCAGCGGCGCGCGGCCGAACTCGGTGGCGATCTGCAACACCGACCGCGACACCGCGCCGACCGACATCACCCCGTACAGCCACACCAGCAGCATGCCCGGCCCCCGGGCCAACCGGCGCTCCGTCATGTCAGCCGTTCCAGATGTCGTAGAGGCGTACTTCGAGCACCGCCAGCACCACCGCCCCGGCCGCGACGGTCGCCGACCCCCAGCGGCTGCGCTCGGTCAGCGACAGGAAACCGGCCGCCGGCACCGCGCACAACGCGCCGATCAGGTACGCCAGGAAGATCGCCGTACCCTCGTCGGCATCCTCGCCCCCCACCAGCCGTACGACGCCGACCACGAGCTGCGCCAGGGCCAGCACCGTCACCACCGCCATGCCGATGAAGTGCCAGTCCTTCGTCGGCTGGTCCCGGTACGCGGCGAAGCCGCACCAGGCGGCGAGGGCGAGCGCGGCCACGGAGACCGCGACCGTCAGGGCGTCAAGCATGCGCCCGAGACTATTACGGGCCAAAAGGCCCCGTGCGACCGCCCCCGCGAGGGCGACGGGCCGGGCCGGGGCGACCGTGGTCTTGACCACAGCGGGCGCCCCCGCCGGCCACCCCCGGCACCCCGGCCGACGGTCGCGGGAAGGGCGACGGCCCAGGCCACAGCGGGCGGAACGGCCCCCGGCGCCGTGCCGCCACCGCCCCACGGTTGTCCGTATGACGTACACGGCCCGTCCGCTATTCGGACAGCCATCCGGACGCCGACAGGGGGTCTGGTTTACTGGCCCGCATGACCACGACGAGCTGCCGCACCCTTGCGACCGAGGCGATCACGACGCCCGGTGCTCGTTGTATGTGTCGAATGTGCGCCTTCTGAGGGCCCCTGCCTGAGCCTCGCGCCCCGAAGCGAGACCCGACAGCCGAGCCGTGCTCCGTACGTCATCGAAACCGACGGACCACGCCTGCCCCGCGCACGAGCCGTTCCCCGGCCCACCCGGCCGAATCAGCCGTGCCGCGCGTCGGAACGACGAATGCCCCGTGCCCGGCGGACACCGCGCCGTGCACTCGACAGTGACGGAAACCCCTGTGATCACCACTACGGGCCTGACCAAGGTCTACGAGTCGCGAGGCCGCCAGGTCACCGCTCTGGACGGCGTCGACCTGCATGTCCGCGAAGGCGAGGTCTTCGGCGTCATCGGACAGAGCGGCGCCGGCAAGTCCTCGCTCATCCGCTGCGTCAACCTCCTGGAGCGCCCCACCTCCGGCACCGTGACGGTCGACGGCACCGACCTCACCGCCCTCGCCGGCCGCGGCCGCCGCGCGGGCAAGGACCTGCGCCGGGCACGCAGCCGCATCGGCATGGTCTTCCAGCACTTCAACCTGCTGTCCTCCCGCACCGTCCAGGACAACATCGAGCTGCCGCTGGAGATCCTCGGCGTCTCCGGCGCCGACCGCTCCCGCCGTGCCCTCGAACTCCTCGACCTCGTCGGCCTCGCCGACAAGGCCAAGGCGTACCCCGGCCAGCTCTCCGGCGGCCAGAAGCAGCGCGTCGGCATCGCCCGCGCCCTGGCCGGCAATCCCAAGGTGCTGCTCTCCGACGAGGCCACCAGCGCCCTGGACCCCGAGACCACCCGCTCCATCCTCCAACTGCTGCGCGACCTCAACCGGCAGCTCGGCCTGACCGTCCTGCTCATCACCCACGAGATGGACGTCGTCAAGCAGATCTGTGACTCCGCCGCCCTGATGAAGCGGGGCCGCGTCGTCGAGTCCGGCACCGTCGCCGAGCTCCTCGCCACTCCCGGCTCCGAGCTCGCCCGGGAGCTGTTCCCGGTGACCGGCGAGGCCTCCGGCGGCGACCGCACGGTCGTCGACGTCACCTTCCACGGCGAGGCCGCCACCCAGCCGGTGATCTCCCAGCTCTCCCGCACGTACAACATCGACATCTCGATCCTCGGCGCCGCCATGGACACCGTCGCCGGACGGCAGATCGGCCGCATGCGCATCGAGCTGCCCGGCCGCTACGAGGAGAACGTCGTCCCCATCGGCTTCCTGCGCGAACAGGGCCTCCAGGTGGAGGTCGTCGACGGGGAACCGAAGGTGCCCGCACAGGGCCTGGTCAAGGAGATCGCGAAGTGACCTGGGAAGAAATGCGGCCCCTGCTGGAGCAGGGCACCATCGACACGCTCTACATGGTGCTGTGGTCCACCGTCGTCACCGTCGCCGGCGGCCTGCCGCTCGGTGTCCTCCTCGTCCTGACCGACAAGGGCGGACTGCTCCAGAACCGCCCGGTGAACAAGGTCATCGGCGTGATCGTGAACATCGGCCGGTCGCTGCCGTTCATCATCCTGCTGGTCGCCCTCATCCCGGTCACCACACTGGTGGTCGGCACCTTCATCGGCCCCACCGCCATGATCGTGCCGCTCTCCATCGGAGCCATCCCCTTCTTCGCCCGCCTCGTCGAGACCGCGATCCGCGAGGTCGACCACGGACTCGTCGAAGCCGTCCAGTCCATGGGCGGCGGGATCCCGACGATCGTGGGGAAGGTGCTGCTCCCGCAGGCCCTCCCGTCCCTGATCGCCGCCCTGACCACCACCGTGATCACGCTCATCAGCTACTCGGCCCTGGCCGGCGCGGTCGGCGGCGAGGGCCTCGGCTCCAAGGTGATCACCTACGGCTACCAGCGGTTCGAGACCGGCTTCATGCTCATCACCGTGGTGCTGCTGATCGTCATCGTCACGATCATCCAGCTCATCGGCGACCTGGCCGTACTCCTCCTCGCCCGCCGCGGCCGCACCGCTTCCTGACCCCCAAAAACAGCCCGCACTCCTTGTCCGGGCGTTGTCCGCACCACCAGAAAGAGGCACTTTTCGTGCGTAAGAACATCAAGCTCACCACCGCCTTCGCCGGCATCACCGTCCTCGCCCTCGGCCTGACCGCCTGCGGCACCGCCTCCGACCCGTCCTCCTCCAAGGGCGGCTCCGGCAAGGCCGACGAGACCAAGCCCCTCGTCGTCGCCGCGTCCCCCACGCCGCACGCCGACATCCTGGGCTTCGTCAAGGACAACCTCGCCGAGAAGGCCGGCCTCAAGCTGGAGATCAAGGAGTTCACGGACTACGTCCTGCCGAACACCGCCACCCAGCAGGGCCAGGTCGACGCCAACTACTTCCAGCACAAGCCGTACCTGGACGACTTCAACAAGAAGAACAAGACCACCATCGTCCCGGTCGTCAACGTCCACCTGGAGCCCCTCGGCCTCTACTCCAAGAAGCTGAAGGCGCTCAAGGACCTCAAGCCCGGCCAGACCGTCGCCGTCCCCAACGACACCACCAACGGCGGCCGCGCGCTCAAGCTGCTCGCCGACAACGGCGTCATCACCCTCAAGGACGGCGTCGGCGCCAACGGCAAGCTGTCCGACATCAAGGACAAGAAGGGCCTGGAGTTCAAGGAGCTGGAGGCCGCCACCGTGCCCCGCGCCCTGAACGACGTCGACGCCGCCGTCATCAACGGCAACTACGCCATCGAGGCCAAGCTCAGCCCCGCCAAGGACGCCCTGGCCCTGGAGAAGGCCGAGGGCAACCCCTACGCCAACTTCCTCGCCGTCAAGGAGGGCAACGAGAAGGACGCCCGCGTGCGCAAGCTCGCCGAGCTGCTGAACTCGCCCGAGGTGAAGAAGTTCATCGAGGACACCTACAAGGACGGCTCCATCGTCCCCGCCTTCGGCGCGGTCAAGTAGCCCCGTCCGTACGGCACACAGGCCCCGCGCACCCCGTCCGGTGCGCGGGGCCTCCGCCATGTCGACGCATCGACGAGTCGACGTATCCGTACCGACGAATCCGTACCGACCCGGCCATGCGCACAACCGGCTGCATGCTGCATGCTGTGCCTTCACGGCCTTTACGGACGGTCCCCTGCATGGAGCTGCGCATGACTACCACCTTTCCGGACATCTCCATCAGCACGGAACGGTTGGTGCTGCGCCCCTACGACGAGTCGGACATCCCCGCGCACACCGAGATGATGAACGACGAGATGGTCGTCGCCTGGACCTCCGCCCCGCACCCCTACACCACCGGCCACGCCGAGGACTGGGTCCGCAGGATCGCTCCCGGGGAACGCACCGAAGGCCGCGGCGTCGTCCTCGCCGTCACCGAGTTCCTCACCCAGCGCCTCGTCGGCACCATCCACCTGAAGAACACCAACTGGCGCACCCGCGCCACCGAGGTCGCCTACGTCACCGCCCCCTGGGCCCGCGGCGAGGGCTACGCCACCGAATCCGTCCTCGCCGTCGCCCAGTGGCTCTTCCGCCACCAGCGCTTCGAACGCCTGGAACTGCGCACCGCCGCCGACAACACCGCCTCCCAGCAGGTCGCCCAGAAGATCGGCTGCATCAGCGAGGGCGTCCTCCGCAACGCCTGGATAGCGCGCACCCAGACGGAGGACGGCGGCTGGACCGACATCAGGACCGACCTGATCGTCTGGAGCCTGCTCCCCGAGGACCTCGAAGGCGCCGCCGACCAGCTCGCCGACGCCGGATACTCCTCGTTCACCGACTGGAACTGACACCCGGTACGCTCACCAGCACTCCACCCGACCTCCACAACACTCCAGGAGACAGACGAAGATGGCCGACCGGGTCACGGTGATCGGCTGGGACGGCTCGCCCCTCACCACGGCCGCCAGGTCCGCCCTTTCGGCCGCCACCCTGGTGGCCGGAGCAGGCCACCATCTGGCCCTCCCGGACATCCCTCCCGCCGCCGAACGCGTCCGCCTCGGCAGCGTCGACCTCGCCGCCCGCCGCATCGCCGGCCACCGCGGCACCGCCGTCGTCCTCGCCGACGGCGACCCCGGCTTCTTCGGCGTCGTCCGCACCCTGCGCGCACCCCAGTACGGCCTGGAGGTCGAAGTGGTGCCCGCCGTCTCCTCCGTCGCCGCCGCCTTCGCCCGCGCCGGCATGCCCTGGGACGACGCCCACGTCGTCGTCGCCCACAGCCGTACGCTGCGCCGCGCCGTCAACGTCTGCCGCGCCCACCCCAAGGTCGCCGTCCTCACCTCCCCGGGCGCCGGCCCCGCCGAACTCGCCCTCCTCCTCGACGACGTCCACCGCACGTTCGTCATCTGCGAGGAACTCGGCACGGAACGCGAACAGGTCACCGTCCTCACCTCCGACAAGGCCGCCGACCACGCCTGGCGCGACCCCAACGTCGTCATCGTCATCGGCGGCGCCGCGGCCGGCGCCCAGGGCGGCGGCTGGCTGATGGGCCCCGACCCCGGAGCCGTACGCGGCTGGGGGCTGCCCGCGCACGCGTACGGCGACGACCTCCGCACCGGCGAGACGGCGGACCTCCGCGCCGCCCAGCTCGCCCGCCTCGGCCCCCGCACCGGCGACCTCGTCTGGGACATCGGCTGCGGCGCCGGCGCGCTCGCCGTGGAGGCCGCCCGCTTCGGGGCCGCCGTCATCGCGGTCGACGAGGACCCGGCCGCCTGCGCCCGCACCGAGGCCGCCGCACGCCACTACGGCGTCCAGGTCCAGACGGTGGCGGGACGGGCGCCGCACGTGCTGGAGCGGCTGCCGGAACCCGATGTCGTACGGATCGGGGGCGGGGGAGTGGCCGTCGTCACCGCCTGCGCGGACCGCCGGCCCGAGCGCATCGTCACGCACGCCACCACCCGGGACGAGGCGGAGGCCGTCGGGGCGGCGCTGACCGAGGGCGGGTACGCGGTCGAGTGCGCGCTCCTCCAGTCCGTCGAACTCGACCCCGGCGCCTGGACCGAACGCGACCGCACGGTCGTCTTCCTGCTGTCCGGCCACCGGCCGGCACCCTCCCCGTGACCATGTCACTACACCACGGCAGGTAGGCTGGCCGATCGTTGTACGGCGGCCGGACGACCGGCACATCGCTTCGTCGGCATCCGGACGAGGGGGCCTTTCCGGCGCCCCTCCGCCGTACGGCGCTACCGGGGGGTTGCGCGACGTGGCGCAGTCCACAGCCGACGGTGGCGGATCCCGCTGCCACGGCGGCAGAAGGCCGCGACAATACGTCTTGTCCGCGGGTCGTTCGTGCCGCGCGGCGCGCATGCTCGTTCTTGTTGGCGGGCGACGGTCTGAAGGAGCACAACCGATGGGCGAGGGGTACGCATGACTGACACCGGCCAGGTCCCGGGCGAGGGGCAGCCGGAGAACGCAGGCATGGTGGAGCAGCCGGGCGTCCCCGCCCCGGGCGCCTACACCTTCCTGGACCCCTCCGACACCGCTGCCGAGGACGACGACCTGCTGCTGATGCCGGGGTCGCAAGGAGCCTGGAGCGAGCCGCACGCCGGCGTCGCCCCGGCGCCCATGGCGATGCCCCCGACCGTCCCCGCGGCGGTGGACCCGGTGGGCGCGGCGGTCATCGCCGAGCAGCAGGCCCAGCAGGCCCAGCAGCTCCAGCAGGAACAGCCGGTGTTCGAGCCGGTGGCGCAGGCCGCGCCGGCCGCCCACGAGCCGGTGGCCCCGGTGTACGAACCGGCCGCCCCGGAGCAGGCCGCAACGGCCCCCGAGCAGGCCGCCCGGGAGGCGGTCGCGCCGGAGCAGTTCGTCCAGGAGCCGGTCGTCCACCACGAGCACGCCGTCCACGAGGCGGGCGCGCACGAGGCCGGTGGGCATGACTCCGGGTCGGTCGACCTGACCGGCGTACGGATGCCCGAGCCCGCCCCGGCGCAGGCCCAGGTCCCGGCGCCCGCCCCCGAGCCCGCCCAGGCGCAGGTTCCCGCGCCCGCGCGTCGCCCGCTCCACATGGGCCCGCCGGTCCCGGACGCCACGGGCGGCGTCGTCCGCTCGCTCGCCGACCGCGGCCCCGCCCAGCCCGGTCCGGCGACCTCCGGCGGCCTGGAGTACCTGGACGTGCCCCGCGAGGAGCCGGTGCCGTCGCCGCTGCCCGGTCCGCAGCTCGGTGAGCTGCCGCCGCAGAGCGCGGAGCCGTGGTCCCCGCAGCCACAGCAACCCCAGCAGCCCCACACATCGCCGCCTGCCACAGCAGAAACGGTCGTTCCGGAGCAGGTGCCCGCGCCGGCCGGGCAGTTCGTGCCGGTCGAGGGCACCGTCCCGACCGCGCCGCACCTGGCGCCCGCGCCGCCCGCCGAGCCGGCCCCCCAGGAGCCCGCCGCCGAACCCGTCGCCGCCGCCCAGGAGCCCGCGGCGGACGTCGCCGTGACCGTCCCGGCCCCCCGCGACGGCGACGCCCCCGCCGCCGCGCCGGCCGCGCCGGAGCCGGTTGCCGAGCAGCCCGTCGTCGAGCCCGTGCCCGAGCAGCCGGTGGCCGAGCAGCCCGCGCCCGCCGAGCCTGGCGCGCCCGAGCAGCCGGTGGCACCGGAGCCGGTCGCCGAGCAGCCCGTCGCCGAGCCCGCCGGGCCCGCCGAGCCCGCCGAGCCGGTGGCAACGGAGCCCGCCGCCGAGCAGCCCGTCGCCGCCCAGCCGGTCCTCGCCGAGCAGCCGGCCGCCGAGCCGCAGCCGCAGCCCGTGGCCGTCGCGCCCGAGCCTGCGCCGGCGGCCGAGCCCGCGCAGGCCGCCCCCGAGCAGCAGCCCGAGGTCCTGGAGACGGCCGACCCCGAGCAGGCTGCCGACGCCGGGCAGGCCGAGGTCCCCCCGACGGCGGAGACCCCCGCCCAGGAGGCGCCCACCGCCCCGGACGCCCCCGAGGCCCCTGCCCCTTCCGACGCCCCCGCCCCGGACGCCACGCCCGAAGCGGACGCCGCACCCGCCCCGGACGCACCCGCCCCGGACGCACCCGCCCCGGACGCCACGCCCGAAGCGGACGCCACCCCCGGCACGGACGCCCCCGCCCCCGACGCCCCCGCCCCGGACGCCCCCGTCCAGGGCGCGCCCGTCCAGGGCGCGCCCGCCCCCGGCTACGACGACGTGGAGCGCGAGGCCGTGCTCCGGGTCATGCGCGAGCGCCGGGACATCCGCAACGGCTTCCGCGGCGACCCGATCCCGCACGAGGTCCTCCTCCGGGTCCTCGAAGCGGCCCACACGGCACCGTCCGTGGGCCACTCGCAGCCCTGGGACTTCGTCGTCATCCGCTCGGCAGAGACCCGGCGCACCATGCACGAGCTCGCCCAGCGCCAGCGCGAGGCGTACGCCAAGTCGCTGCCGAAGGCCCGGGCCAAGCAGTTCAAGGAACTGAAGATCGAGGCCATCCTCGACACCCCGGTGAACATCGTCGTCACCGCCGACCCCACCCGCGGCGGACGCCACACCCTCGGCCGGTACACCCAGCCGCAGATGGCCCCGTACTCCTCGGCGCTCGCCGTCGAGAACCTGTGGCTCGCCGCCCGCGCCGAGGGCCTCGGCGTCGGCTGGGTCAGCTTCTTCGACGAGCGCGAGATGGTCCGCGCCCTCGGCCTGCCCGAGCACCTGGAGGTCGTCGCGTACCTGTGCGTCGGCTACGTCGACGAGTTCCCGGAGGAGCCGGAACTGATGCAGGCCGGCTGGTCCAAGCGCCGCCCGCTGTCGTGGGTCGTCCACGAGGAGACGTACGGCCGCCGCGCCCTGCCCGGCGAGGAGCCGCACGACCTCCTCCAGGAGACCGTCTCCAACATCCGCCCGCTCGACGCCAAGGCGCTCGGCGAGGCCTGGGAGCGGCAGAAGCGGATGACCAAGCCGGCCGGCGCGCTCGGCATGCTGGAGATCATCTCCGCGCAGCTCTCCGGCCTGTCCCGGATGTGCCCGCCGCCCATCCCCGAGCCCGCGGCCGTCGCGATCTTCGCCGGCGACCACGGCGTGCACGCCCAGGGCGTCACCGCCTGGCCCCAGGAGGTGACGGCCCAGATGGTCGCCAACTTCCTGGGCGGCGGCGCGGTCTGCAACGCGTTCGCCAACCAGGTGGGCGCCGAGGTCTGCGTGATCGACGTCGGCGTCGCCGGCGACCTGCCGGCCACCCCCGGCCTCCTGCCGCGCAAGGTGCGCCCTGGCACCGCCGACTTCACCACCGGCCCCGCCCTCAGCCGCGAGGACGTCCTCGCGGCCGTCGAGGTCGGCATCGAGACGGCCAGGGACCTCGTCGCCGCGGGCAACAAGGCGCTGCTGACCGGTGAGATGGGCATCGCGAACACCACCGCGTCCGCCGCGCTGATCTCCGTCTACACGGACGCCGACGCCGCGGAGGTCACCGGCCGGGGCACGGGCATCAACGACGAGATGCACGCCCGCAAGGTGGACGTCGTCCGGCGCGGACTGGAGCTGCACCAGCCGGACCCGGCCGACCCCATCGGTGTCCTCGCGGCCATCGGCGGCCTGGAGCACGCGGCGCTCGTCGGGTTCATCCTCGGCGGCGCCTCCCTCCGCACGCCCGTCGTCCTCGACGGGGTCAGCGCGGGAGCGGCGGCACTCGTCGCCCGGGCCATCGCCCCCGAGGCGCTGGCGGCGTGCATCGCTGGCCACCGCAGCGCGGAGCCGGGCCACATGGCGGCCCTGAACAAGCTGGGCCTCCGCCCGCTGGTGGACCTCGACCTCCGCCTGGGCGAGGGCACCGGTGCCCTGCTGGCCCTGCCGGTGATCCAGAGCGCGGCCCGCGCGATGCACGAGGTGGCGACGTTCGACTCGGCGGGCGTCACGGAGAAGTAGCGGGCGCGGCGGGGGAGGGCCGCCGGGGACGCAAGCCCCGGCGGCCCCCGCCGCCCGTACCGCCCGCCTCCCGGTCCACCGGCCACCACCCGCCCCCTTGGCCCCCGGGCCTCCGGCACCGCCCGGCCACCCTCCGCCCCTCCCGGACCCGCCGGCCGCCCGGCCCGGGCCACCGCCCCGGACCCGTCCGGCGGAGCGCACCGTATCGTGGTCGGCAGCGTCCCCCACCGCGCCGCCCCCGCCCCACCAGCCGCTTCACCGTCGCAGCGGCCCCGCACACCGCACCACCGCCCTGCCGAGGAGCCGCACCGTCATGGCCGAGCACGCCGAGCACCCCGCCTACCCCGTCGGACTGCGCCTGACCGGGCGCCGCGTCGTCGTCATCGGCGGCGGCCAGGTCGCCCAGCGCCGCCTCCCCGCCCTCATCGCGGCCGGCGCCGACATCACCCTGGTCTCCCCGTCCGCGACGCCGTCCGTCGAAGCCATGGTGGAGGCCGGCGAGCTGACCTGGGTGAAGCGCCGGTACGAGGACGGGGACCTGGCCGACGCCTGGTACGCCCTGATCGCCGCCACCGACCCGGAGGCCAACGCCCGCGCGTCCGCCGAGGCCGAGCGCCACCGCGTCTGGTGCGTACGCTCCGACGACGCCGAGGCGGCCACGGCCTGGACCCCGGCGACCGGCCGCAGCGAGGGCGTCACCGTCGCCGTGCTCACCGGACACGACCCGCGCCGTTCCGCCGCCGTACGGGACGCGATCGTGGAGGGGCTGCGCGACGGTTCGATCGCGGCCCCGCACCACCGCTCCCGCACGCCCTTCGTCGCCCTGGTCGGCGGCGGCCCCGGCGACCCGGACCTGATCACCGTGCGCGGCCGCCGGCTGCTGGCCGAGGCGGACGTGGTCATCGCCGACCGCCTCGGCCCCCGCGACCTGCTCGACGAACTGCCGCCGCACGTCGAGGTGATCGACGCGGCGAAGATCCCGTACGGCAGGTTCATGGCGCAGGAGGCCATCAACAACGCCCTCGTCGAGCACGCCAAGGCCGGCAAGTCCGTCGTCCGCCTCAAGGGCGGCGACCCCTTCGTCTTCGGCCGGGGCATGGAGGAGGCGCAGGCACTCGCCGAGGCCGGCATCGCCTGCACGGTCGTCCCGGGCATCTCCAGCTCGATCAGCGTTCCCGGTGCGGCGGGCATCCCGGTCACCCACCGGGGCGTGGCGCACGAGTTCACCGTCGTCAGCGGCCATGTCGCCCCCGACGACCCGCGCTCGCTCGTCGACTGGGCGTCGCTCGCCAAGCTCACCGGCACCCTCGTCATCCTCATGGGCGTCGACAAGATCGGCGCGATCGCCGAGGCACTGGTGGCGCACGGCAAGGCCCCGGACACCCCGCTCGCGCTCGTCCAGGAGGGCACGACGGCCTCCCAGCGGCGCGTGGACGCCACGCTCGCGACGGTCGCGGAGCGGGTCCGGGCCGAGGACGTCCGCCCGCCCGCGGTCATCGTCATCGGACCGGTCGTCGCCGAAGGCCCGCACAAGAGCACCAAGTAACCCGTTGGCACCCCATACCGGACGAGGCAGTATCACCCCGTGGCCGAACTCATCACCATCGACGACCCCGACGACCCGCGCCTGCACGACTACACGGGTCTGACCGACGTCGAGCTGCGCCGCCGGCGCGAGCCGGCCGAGGGCCTCTTCATCGCCGAGGGCGAGAAGGTCATCCGGCGCGCCAAGCAGGCCGGGTACGAGATGCGGTCGATGCTGCTGTCGGCCAAGTGGGTCGACGCCATGCGCGATGTGATCGACGAGGTCCCGGCGCCCGTGTACGCGGTGACGCCGGACCTCGCCGAACGCGTCACCGGCTACCACGTGCACCGCGGCGCGCTCGCCTCCATGCAGCGCAAGCCGCTGCCCACGGCCGGCGAACTCCTCACCGGTGCCCGCCGGGTGGTCGTCATGGAGGGCGTCAACGACCACACCAACATCGGCGCCATCTTCCGCAGCGCCGCCGCCCTCGGCATGGACGCGGTCCTGCTGTCGCCCGACTGCGCGGACCCGCTCTACCGCCGGTCCGTGAAGGTCTCCATGGGCGCCGTCTTCTCCGTCCCCTACGCCCGCCTCGACACCTGGCCCCGAGGCCTGGAGATGGTACGGGAAGCCGGCTTCCGGCTGCTCGCGCTGACCCCCGACGAGAAGGCCACCAGCATCGACGCGGCAGCCCCGCACCGGCTGGAGCGCGTCGCCCTGATGCTGGGCGCGGAAGGCGACGGACTCACCACCAAGGCGCTGATGGCCGCCGACGAATGGGTGCGCATCCCCATGGCCCACGGCGTGGACTCGCTCAACGTGGGCGCGGCGGCCGCCGTCGCGTTCTACGCGGTGGCCACCGGCCGCCCCGGGGCCTGACCGGCGGCCCTCCAGGGGGCCCCGGTCCCTATCCCTGGAGGCCCTGCGCCGCCGCGATGCCCAGCAGCACGATCAGCGTCACCACCACGAAGACGAAGATCCGCTGACGCAGCAGCCGCGGGTTCGCCGGCCGGCGCGCACCGCCCGCTCCCGTACGGACCCCCGGCCGCGACGCCGTCCGGCCGCCGCCGGTCCGGGCCGGCGGCCGATTGCGCGGCGACGAGGCGCGCGGAGCCGACGCGCCGCGCGCCCCGGGCGCGGGCGTGCGCGGGGACCGGTCCTGGGTGCCGCGCTCCGTGTAACGCTCCGTCAGCCGCCCCGTGGGCCGGTCGTCCACCGGCCTCGCGGCCGGCCGCGGCGCCGGCGGCCGGACGTCGGACAGCCCCTGCGCCTCCCGGGCGGCGATCTCCTTGAGCCGCATGGACAGTTGCAGGGTGCTGGGACGTTCCTCCGGGTCCTTCGCCAGACACGCCCGCACGAGCGGCGCCAGCGCGTCCGGCACGCCGTGCAACTGCGGCTCCTCGTGCACCACCCGGTACAGCATCACCTCGGAACTCCCGTGCCCGAAGGGCGAGTCCGCCATCGCCGCGTACGCCAAGGTCGCCCCCAGCGCGAACACGTCCGTCGCCGGGGTGACCGCCGCGCCCCTGACCTGCTCGGGCGCCAGGAAGCCGGGCGAGCCCACCGCCGTCCCCACATGGGTGAGCGTGGACGCGCCGGTCGCCCAGGCGATGCCGAAGTCGATGATCCGGGGGCCCTTGGGCGACAGCAGGATGTTCGACGGCTTCAGGTCCCGGTGCACCACCCCGGCCTCGTGCACGGCCACCAGGCCCTCCGAGAGCGCCGCGCCGATGGCCGCCACGTCGGCCGCCACCAGCGGACCCTCCTCGGCGACCTTGTCGTGCAGGGAGGGTCCGGGCACGTACTGCGTGGCGAACCAGGGCCGGTCCGCCTCCAGGTCGGCCGCCACCAGCCGGGCCGTGCACCCGCCGCGGATCCGCCGCGCGGCCGACACCTCGCGGGCGAAGCGCGAACGGAACTCCTGGTCCTCGGCGAGATCCGGCCGGATCACCTTCAGGGCCACGCGCTGCCCCCGCCGGTCGGAACCGAGGTACACGACCCCCATGCCGCCCGCGCCGAGCCGCCGGTGAAGCCTGAATGAGCCGACGACACGCGGGTCCTCGCGCCGGAGCCGCATCATCGCCATGTCCGTCCCCTACCTGCGGTGGGGAGGCCCCACCCTCGCTGCACCGGTGTCCGTTTGACGTGGCACAGCTTACGTACCCGCGCCCCGGCGCGCTCATAGGCCGCGCCCTCGCGAACCGATCGATTGTCAGTGCCGATGGCCCCCCAGGAGCGGCCCGTGACCTCAAGCCCCGCCCCCGATACGGGTGTTGACCCTCCACGGTGACCGGCGGTACGGAGGCGCCGACCGGACGTGAGTGACGTCACCCGGCGCCGCGGACCCCTCCGGGAAGTCCCCCACACCGGCACGTCCGTCTCCACCCAGGGGAGTACGCCGTCCGGTGGCGGCTCATCCTCCGGGAGGCCCGCGAATGGGTACGCGGGCATGACGTGCCGGGCCCACCGCTTCCCTAATGTTGAGGTCAAGCGGCGGGTGGCAGCACTCGTCCCCCGAGGTCAGACACCCGCCGCTGCCGAAACGACAGGAGAGGAACCATGGCGGACACGGCAACGCGGACGATGGTCCGCACGCAGGGACGCAAGGCGTACGCCTCGTTCGGCGCCCGCCCGTCCGGCCGACGCCACCCCCTGGTGGCCACGGCCATGGTCCTCCCGCTGGCCGTGCTCCTGGTGGTCGCCTTCGGCGGCTGGGACGCAGTGGTCACACAGGCGTCGTCCGTGGGCGTGATGCTGGGGCGCTGAACGGCGCCCCGGACCCGGGAGAGCGGCCCGGGTCGGGGTCATCCGGCCAACAACCCCGTGGGGACGGGGGTGCGGCGGACGGCAGCGGTGGCCGGCAGCTGGGGAGCTGCCGGCCACCGCTTTGTCCCCCCGACCCTGGTTGCCCGCCCGTGCCGCGGGGCGGTGTGCGCGGTGCGCGGTGCCTGCCGGTGGGTGGGGGGTGTGGCTCCTCCGGGCTCACCTCCTTGAGGCCGGCGGGGCGCCCTACCGGATGTGTGGCCGTTCGTCGCCGCCGGCCTCTGCGGGGGCGACCCTGCACGGCCCCACCCCAGCCCGTCGCCCGTCTGCGGACCGGTTCGCCGAGGCCGTGGCCCTCTCCCTTGTGCGTCGTCCGCAGGCCGGATCGTCCGAGGCTGACGTGCCCGTCGTTGAGGGGCCCGCCCCGCGCCCGGGCACCGCACCGCACCGCACCCGTAAGGTCGTGGCGTGCAGCAGCAGGAGACCGACGCCCTCGTACGGGAGCTCGACGCCGTGGCCCGGCGGGCCGTGCCCCACCCGGACTGCCGCGCCTGCCGGGGGTCCGGCGCCGTCCTGGCGGACCGCCCGGACGGCACCGTGGTCCGGCACGGGCACGCCGTGGCCAAGGCGCACGCCCCGGACACCGAGGCCGCCGCCCACCGCGTGCGCCTCGCCGTCGCCGCCCACCCGCGCCTCGCGGGCATCCTGCTGCCGCCCCTCCCGGTGGCCGCGCGGGAGGTGGGCGGCCGACCGGTGAGCGCCTGGCCGTACGGCAGCCCCGTCGACCCGGGCGACCCGGAGGCCGCCCCGTGGGAGCAGGCGGCCACCCTGCTCGCCCGCCTCCACCGCGTACCGCCCGGCGACCTGCCCGGTCCGTTGCCGGTGATGCGCGGCCCCGCCAAGGCGGCCCGGGCGGTGGCGCGGATGACGGCGGCCGGACCGCACCCGGCCGCCGCGCCGGTACGGGCCGCCTGGCGCCGCCTTCCCGCCTGGGCGCGCGACGAGGCACCCGGCCCCGCCGTACCGCCCGGGACGGGCGCGGCGCTCTGCCACGGGGACCTGCACCTGGGCCAGCTCGTCCGCCACCCCGCCGCCACCGGGCCCTGGCTGCTGATCGACGTCGACGACCTGGGGGTGGGCGAGCCCGCGTGGGACCTGGCCCGCCCCGCCGCCTGGTACGCGGCCGGGCTGCTGGCTCCGCGGGTGTGGGACCGCTTCCTCGGCGCCTACCGGGCGGCGGGCGGTCCGGCCGTACCCGCCGACGGCGACCCCTGGCCCCGGCTGGACGTGCCGGCCCGCGCGCTGACGGTCCAGACGGCCGCCCTCGCGATCGCCAAGAGCACGGCCGAGAGCCGGGACTTGGACGACGTCGAACTGAGCGTGATCGACGCCTGTACCCGAATCGCGACACTCCCACCCGAGTTGGACGCCGCGGCTCCGTCGTAGGGTGAGGACACCATCCGTACGGCGAGGAGTTGAGCCGAGCATGCAGTGTCCCAAGTGCCATGCCCCCATGCACACCTACAACCGCAACGGCGTCCAGATCGAGCAGTGCAGCGGCTGCCGGGGGATCTTCCTGGACTACGGCGAGCTGGAGGCCCTGACCCGCCTGGAGGCGCAGTGGGTCCAGCAGGCCCCGCCCGCCCCGCCGGCCCCGCAGGCCTACCCGGCCGCGCACGCCCCCGCCTGGGGCGCCCCGCACCACGGGCACCACGGCCACCACCGCGGCTTCGGCCGGATGCTCTTCTCGTCCTGAGACGACGACGAAGCCCCGGCCGCGTGATGCGGCCGGGGCTCCGGGGCGTGTGGACGATACTGGGATTGAACCAGTGACCTCTTCCGTGTCAGGGAAGCGCTCTCCCGCTGAGCTAATCGTCCTCGGGACCATGATCCGGAGATCACGGGCACTGCGTGCGCGATACTGGGATTGAACCAGTGACCTCTTCCGTGTCAGGGAAGCGCTCTCCCGCTGAGCTAATCGCGCGGGGGATCCGAAGATCCAGTGGACGATACTGGGATTGAACCAGTGACCTCTTCCGTGTCAGGGAAGCGCTCTCCCGCTGAGCTAATCGTCCTTGGAGGTGGAGACGGGATTTGAACCCGTGTAGACGGCTTTGCAGGCCGTTGCCTCGCCTCTCGGCCACTCCACCAGGAGTGCAGGGGTTCGGGATGGATCCCCCACTTCGAGCGGACGACGAGATTCGAACTCGCGACCCTCACCTTGGCAAGGTGATGCTCTACCAACTGAGCCACGTCCGCTTGTCGTTTCCGTTCCGCTTCCGCGTCCCGGCGACGTGTTGAACTCTAGCGGATTCCCGGGCCAGCACAAAAACGCGTTTGCCCAGCGTGCTGCGCTGAGCCCGCTCCGCACCGTCCCGTCGGCCCCGGCCATAGACTCGCATCCGTGCACGACCTCGCTCCTCTGGCCCGCTTCGGCGGCCTCCTCGCAACCGACCTGCGGGATGTCACCAGTGACCCCGAGGCCCTCGACTCGACCGGCTTCTGGGCGGTCAGCGCGGACTTCGAGGGCCGTCTGACCTGCGCACGCTTCGGCGACGTACGTCCCGACCCGGTGCCCGCGCCCGTTCCCGGCGCCTGGCGCGGGCCGGCCGCCGGTGACTGGACGTCCTCGCTCGACCGCGCCGCGTACACCGCCGGCGTACGGAGGATCCGGGAGCACATCGCGGCGGGCGAGGTCTACCAGGCGAACCTCTGCCGGGTGCTCTCCGCGCCCCTGCCGGACCCCGCCGCCGACGTGGACGCGCTCACCGCGCTCCTCGCGCGCGGCAACCCGGCCCCCTATGCCGGAACGATTCGCCTCCCCGCCCACGGCGTGGAGATCGCCACCGCCTCGCCGGAGCTGTATCTGCGCAGGGACGGCGCCACCGTCGAGTCCGGCCCCATCAAGGGCACCGGGCGGACCGCCGAGGACCTCCTGGACAAGGACCGCGCCGAGAACGTGATGATCGTCGACCTGGTCCGCAACGACCTGGGGCGGGTGTGCGCCACCGGATCGGTCACCGTGCCCGCCCTGTGCGCCCTGGAGGAACACCCCGGGCTCGTGCACCTGGTGTCCACCGTGCGCGGCGAGCTGGCGCCCCGGGCCCGCTGGAAGGACCTGCTGGACGCCACCTTCCCGCCCGGTTCGGTGACCGGCGCCCCCAAGTCGAGCGCCCTGCGGATCATCGACGCGCTGGAGACCGCCCCCCGGGGGCCGTACTGCGGCGGCATCGGCTGGGTCGACGCCGACCGCCGCACCGGCGAGCTGGCCGTCGGCATACGCACCTTCTGGATCGACCGCACGGAAGGCCCGGGCGTGCTGCGCTTCGGCACCGGCGCGGGCATCACCTGGGGCTCGGACCCCGAGCGCGAGTGGGACGAGACGGAACTGAAGGCCTCCCGGCTGCTCGCTGTAGCGTCGGGCACGTACGAGGCGAGTGGAAGGACCATCGGGACATGAAACTGTGGGTCAACGGCGCGCTGCACGACGCGGACGCCGCCAAGGTCTCCGTACTCGATCACGGACTCACCGTGGGTGACGGCGTCTTCGAGACGCTCAAGGCCGTGGACGGCCGGCCCTTCGCGATGGACCCGCACCTGGAGCGGCTCACCCGTTCCGCGCGCGGCCTCGGCCTGCCCGACCCCGACCTCGACGAGGTCCGCCGGGCCTGCGCCGCCGTGCTGGAGGCCAACCCGATGCCGCTGGGCCGGCTGCGGGTCACGTACACCGGGGGGCTGTCCCCGCTGGGCTCCGACCGTGGCGACGCCGGACCGACGCTGGTGGTCGCCCTCGGCGAGACGCGGCCCCGCCCCGACAGCACCGCCGTGATCACCGTTCCCTGGACCCGCAACGAGCGCAGTGCGCTGGCCGGGCTCAAGACCACCTCGTACGCCGAGAACGTGGTCGCCCTCGCCAGGGCCCACGAGGCGGGCGCGAGCGAGGCGCTGTTCGCCAACACGGTCGGACAGCTCTGCGAGGGCACCGGCTCCAACGTCTTCGTCGTCCTGGACGGCGGGCTGTACACCCCGCCGCTCGCCTCCGGCTGCCTCGCCGGCATCACCCGGGCGCTGACCGTCGAATGGACCGGCGCCCAGGAGGCCGTGCTGCCGATGGACGTCCTGGAGCGCGCCGACGAGATCTTCCTGACCTCCACCCTCCGCGACGTCCAGGCGGTCCACCGGGTCGACGGGCGCGAGCTGCCCGGTGCGCCGGGGCCGGTCACCGCCAAGGCCATGCGGATCTTCGCGGAGCGCGCGGCCCAGATGTGAGCAGCCGGGCGCGGGGTGGGTAGGACACAGGCGATGACCACCACCCTGCGGCCGGCCGGGCCGCTCCAGCAGACCCCCGACGGCGGCCGCTCGCGCCTCTACGACGTCTGCGTGAACAGCCGCCGCGCGGGCTCCGTCGAGCTCGGCACCGTCCCCGGCACGGGGCGGCGGCCGGCCGGGCTGATCCGCTCGCTCCGCATCGAGGAGCCGGACCGGCGGCGCGGCCGTGGCACCGTGGCCGCGCTCGCCGCCGAGGAGGTGCTGCGCGACTGGGGCTGCGACCAGGTCACCGTCTCCGTACCGGCCGGGGCGGAGGCCGCGCTGCGGATGGCGACCGCCCTCGGCTACACCGAGCGCAGCCGCAACATGGCCAAGGACCTCACCGGGCCGCCGCCGGAGCTGCCCCCGGAGGTCCTGACCAGGCCCATGACCCGGGTCGAGTACGCGGAGTGGGAGGTCCGTTCCCAGCGGCGGTTCGCCCGGAGCTGGGCCGAGCGGGGCGTACCGGAGGAGGAGGCGGTGGCGCGGGCCGAGGCGAGCCGGCTGCGGCACCTGCCGGACGGCCCGGCCACGGCCGGGGCCGCGTTCCACGTGGCGGTCCGGGACGGCCTGCCCGTCGGGCACCTGTGGACCGGCCGGCTGGAGCTCTCCCCGGGCGAGGAGGCCGCGTTCGTGTACGACGTCGAGGTGACGGTCGAGCAGCGGGGCAGGGGGTACGGCCGGGCGCTGATGCTGCTGGCCGAGCGGATCGCGCTGGAGGCGGGGGAGCGCCGGATCGCCCTGCACGTCTTCGCGGGCAACGCGCCGGCCCAGCGGCTCTACGAGTCGCTGGGGTACGCGACGACGCACGTGAACAGCGTCAAGCCGCTGCTCTGAGGGCCCTCAGGACCGGCCGTCCGGCTCGGCCAGGAGCCGGTCGGCGATTTCCTCGATGCGCTCGCGCAGCCCCTCCTGGCTCTTGCCGCCGTCCAGCCGCTCGCCGCCGATCACGTACGTCGGGGTGCCGGTGACGCCGATGGCCTTGCCCTCCGCCTGGTCGGCGTCGACGATCAGCAGGTGCCGGCCGTCGATCAGGGCGGTGTCGAACTCCTCGGCGTCCAGGCCCAGTTCGCGAGCCGTGTCGATCAGTACCGGCTCGCCCCGGGCGGTCAGTTCCTGGGTCCTGGCCAGCACCGCCTCCGCGTACGGCCAGCCCTTGCCCTGCTCGATCGCCTCCTCGGCGGCCTGCGCGGCGGCGTAGGCGTGCCGGTGCTTCTCCAGCGGGAAGTGCCGCAGCCGCACCTCCATCCGGTCCCCGTACCGGGCGCGCAGGGCGCGCAGGTCGTCCAGGGCGGCGTGGCAGTCGGGGCACTGGAGCTCGCACCAGACGTCCAGGACGACGGGGCTCGCGGTGCGGTCGGTGGTGGAGTCGTTCATGGGGGCAGTCTTCCAGCAGGACCGCCGGGGCCCCAACCGGGACCTGGGGTGGAGGCGGGCCCTGAGATGTCCCGGAGATCGCCCCGGTGGCCGCTCGGGGCATGGCCGCGGCGCGGCCGGGCGGTGCAGGATGGAGGGGACGTACCGTCCGCACCCGCCTGGAGGACCGGATGCTCGCCGAGACGATCTGCTCCGCCGTGTCCGCCGCCGGGCTGGGCATCGCGGCGCTCACCGCGTACCGCAAGAGGTTCCTGGCCGCCGCCCGTGTCGCCGCCTACGCGCTGGTCCCGCTCGGGCTGGTCATGACCGGTGCCGTGGAGTGGCTGGCCCGGACCGCCTTCAGCCCGGTGGCGTGGGGCGGCTTCGCCGTGCTCGGGCTGTCCTGGCTGCTGTTCATGACGACCCGGGCCGTGGAGCGCCGGCGCGCCGGCGGGACCCGTGCCGAGCGCGGGGGTCGCAAGGCCCGCCGGGAGCGGGCGGAGGGCGGGGAGGGCCGCCCGGCGGCCGAGCCGGCCGCGTCCGCGCCGTCGCTGGGAGCCGGGGGCCGCGCCACGGCGAAGCCCGCCGACGACTTCAGCGACATCGAGGCCATTCTCAAGAAGCACGGGATCTGAGCACGGCACACGGCCAGGGACCACGGGAAGGGGTGAACTCCCCTGCCGATCATGTGCGTTCGCCGTTCACGCGGTGACCGGCTGCGCCATCATCGGGACCGAGATGCCGGAAACCACGCGGGAGTCGTTCCCCGCCACCTACGCAACCGCCCAGCACGCCATCGACGAGGTCATCGACAGAACCCACGCCCTTCACACCTCCGCCACCTCCGGCGGAGAAGCCGCCGACAGAACCGGCGACATGACCGTCGGTACCACCGTCGAGGAGCGGCGCGGATGCCTGTTCGCGCTCTCCCAGCCACCGCTGGTGATCTTCCTGGCGGTCATCGGCTGCCTGCTGCTGATGGCCGCGGTGCACGATCTGTTCGTGCTGTAACCGCGGCCGGGCCCGGCGCGGTGCGGTTCAGCCCGCCGCCGCCTCCTTGCGGCGGGCCCGGTACGCCGCCACGTGGAGCCGGTTCCCGCAGGTGCGGCTGTCGCAGTAGCGGCGCGAGCGGTTGCGGGACAGGTCGACGAAGGCCCGTCCACAGTCCGGCGCCTCGCAGCGGCGCAGCCGGTCCTGCTCGCCGGCGACCACGATGAAGGCCAGCGCCATGCCGCAGTCGGCGGCCAGGTGGTCGGCGACCGAGGCGCCCGGCGCGAAGTAGTGCACGTGCCAGTCGTAGCCGTCGTGGTCGGTGAGCTGCGGCGTGGTGCCGGCGGCGGCCACGAGCTGGTTGATCAGCTCGGCGGCGGTACGGGCGTCGGGTGCCGCGAACACCTCGGCGAATCGTTTTCGTACGTCGCGTACGGCCCGCAGGTCCGGCTCGCCGAGGTCGGTGACCCCGCTGACGTTGTGGTCCCGTACGAAGGCGTACAGCGCCGCGATGGTGCCGAGCCCGTCGCCCCGGCCGCCCTCGGGCGCGGTGTTCAGCAGATCGACGACGGTGTCGAGCGCGATCCGGGTGTCGTGGGGGATCAGCACGATTCGCTCCCTGGCCTGCCGCGGGCGGGCGCCCGCCGGATGGCGCCGACTCTAGCGGCTCGCCGGCGGGGCGCCGGGGCGGTGTCCGGGGGAGCGGGGCGCCCGGGCGGCCGGAAACGCACCGGCGCCGTCACCGCGGTGGTTTCCGCGGTGACGGCGCCGGTGTCGCCGTATCCGGCCGGTCACGGCCGTACGAGCTCTCCGCGCGGCGCCGTCGCCCCGAGTCGGACGGCGCCGTGCGGCTCTCGGCCTGGCCCTAGCTTTCGGCCAGGATGTGCGAGAGCTCCGTGTCGAGGTCGAAGTGACGGTGCTCGGTGCCGGGCGGCACCGCGGCGTCGGTCCGCTTCAGGAACGACTCCAGGGCACGCGCGGGGGCCTCGAGCAGGGCTTCGCCCTCCGGGGAGCTCAGCGCGATGCAGACGACGCCCTGGCCGTGGCTGCGGGACGGCCATACTCTGACGTCGCCGGTGCCCGTGGGGCGGTGGAGCCCTTCGGCGAGAAGGTCGCGGGCGAACACCCACTCGACCGTCTCCTCGGCTCCGGTGTGGAAGGTGGCGTGCACGGCATAGGGATCGGCCGTGTCATACCGCAGGCCCGCCGGTACAGGCAGTGAGGACTCGCTGGATACAACGAGGCGCAGGTGCAGCTCGCAGCTGACCGTGGTGTTCATAAGCGCCAGGGCCTTTCGCTCAGTGTGCGCTCGGGGATTCGCACGTCGGCGAAATCGACATGCCACCTACGGTGCCGTTGTAAACCCCTCTGTCTGTTTTGTGGCCCTTGAGGTACCTCGTATGGCGGTGTGTAAGCGGGCCTTATACGTCCATTCCGGTGCCCGGTCGCCGTCGGGTAGGTTGGTGCTCATGAACGCGGAGAGTGACGAGCGGGGCAAGGTCGCCCGACCGGCGACCACCACACCCGCCACGGGGGACGTGACGGGGGAGGCGACCGCGGAACCGGCACTCGGTTCGCGGGCGCCCGAATTCATCAAGGCGCGCAGGACGCTCCACATCAGCTGGCAGGTCGGCGTGTTCGTCGTCGGCCTCGCCGTCGTGGCGGCCGGCGTCTCGATGCTGGTGCTGCCGGGGCCGGGCTGGGTCGTGATCTTCGGCGGCATGGCGATCTGGGCGACCGAGTTCGTCTGGGCGCAGCTCGTGCTGCGCTGGACCAAACGGAAAGTGACCGAGGCCGCGCAGCGGGCCCTCGACCCCAAGGTGCGGCGGCGCAACATCATCCTCACCACCGTCGGCCTGGTGATCATCGCGGCGCTGCTGAGCGTCTACCTGTGGAAGTACGGGCTCACCCTGCCCTGGAAGATCGAACGGTGATCCACCGGGCCGCCGGACGTGGTCGGGGCACCCTCTGACATGGGGTAATGTTTGCGGTGCGCCCGGGCGATTAGCTCAGTGGGAGAGCGCTTCGTTCACACCGAAGAGGTCACTGGTTCGAACCCAGTATCGCCCACCACCCGGCCCGAAGGCCCCGGAGAACCTATGTCTCCGGGGCCTTCGGCGTTCCCCGGTCAGCCCATCCGGCCGAGGGTGTCGCGGAGCCGCCGGGCGTCGCGCGGTCGCTGTTCGTACGTCGCGCCCACCGCGAGCAGCAGCAGACCGGCCAGCGCCGGCGGCAGCCAGCGGGGCAGCGCGCCGACCGCCTGGACGACGTACGGCGCCAGTTCGTGCACCCCGACCAGGGCGAGGACCGCGCCGCCCAGCAGCAGCGGGGCCTGCAACCGCAGCCGGGCGCCCGCCAGCGTGACGGCGAGCGCCACCAGGCCCAGCAGCAGCGGGCGCGGCCAGTCCGCGTCGCCCCACGCCGCGAACAGGCTCGGCACCAGGGTCGCGGCCAGGCCCGGACCGTACGCCGTCCAGGACGACGCCGCCGGGTCGCGGCGCGTCCGCAGCACGCCCACCACGAGCGCCGGCACCGTCACCGGGACCGTGTACGCCTCCGGGGCGGCCACCCCGGAGGCGGCCAGCCGCACCCAGGTCGCCGCCACGAACAGCGCCGTGGCCGCGTACCCGGCCGCGGGGCGCCGCTCCGGGCGTACCGCCGTGGCCGCCGCCAGCACCCCGCCCAGGGCCAGCACGAGGGCCAGGACCGCCGGGCGGGCGGACGCCGTCCCCACCGCCAGGGCCCCCGCCCCGGCGCCCGCCAGCTCGACCGGCACGGCCACCGGGTGGCGCCGCAGCACCGCCCCGACGGTCGCCGTCGCGGCCGGCACGGCCAGCAGCGCCAGGCCCACCAGGTCCATCGGCAGGTCCACCGCCGCGGCGACGGCGCCCACCAGGCCGGTCGCGGCCACCACCGCGGCACAGGCCGCCACGGTCCGGTGCGCGCCCCCGCCGAGGACCGCCGCGCCCGCGAGGAGCCCGCACAGTACCCCCGGCACGACGACCGCCGCCGGGCCCGTACCCCACGCGTCCACCGCGACGACCACGCCGCCGAGCAGCGCCCCGCCCAGGGCGCCACCGCCGACCGCGTCCCGCGCCGCACCGGGACGCCCCGGCAGCCCGGCGGCCACCCGGGCCGGACGCACCACCACGGCCAGGAGCCCGGCCGTCAGCAGGAGCCGGGCCGCCGACGCGCCCCCGAACGGCAGCGACAGGGCGTCCGGCAGACCGAACGCGGCCACCCAGCCCAGCCCCAGCGCACCGCACCGCGCCGGCACGGACCGGAGGCACACCAGCACCCCGGCGACCATCACCAGCGACGCCTCCACCGCCCACGGAGCACCCGGCCGGATCCCCGCCACGGCGGCCGCCACCAGGGGCAGCGCCCACACCAGCGCCACCGCCTGCGCAGCCGCCGACGCCCAGGCCAGTCCCCGGCCCACCGCGCCCGGCACCCCACCGCGCACCGCCACCCCGCACACCGCCACCGCGACCAGCAGATGACCCGGCACCGCCCACGCCCCGGGCACCACCTCCCGCACCAGCCCGCCGCCACCGGCGACCGCCAGCAGCCCGGCGACCACCGCCCACGCCGCGGCCCACCCCTCGCCGCCGGCCGTCGCCCCCCACGCCCCGTACAGCGCGAGACCCGCCGCCCCCAGCAGCAGCACGGCCGGTCCCGCCCCGCCGTCCACCACCGAGAACCAGGACGCCACCAGGACCGCCCCGCCCCCGGTCGCACCGGCCGTCGCACCCGTGACCACCCGCACCGCGCCACCCGGCCGCAGCCGCACCGCCATCAGCACGTCCAGGGCCGCCGTCGCCAGCAGCGCCCAGCCGACCGTCAGCGTCCCCGCGCCCGACGCCAGCGCCCACAGCGGCAGCGGCAGTTGCGCCGCCACCACCGCCACCGGGAGCGGACCCCGCAGCCCGACGGCCACCACGCCGTACGCCGCCCACAGCGCCGCCAGCACCGCCGACGCGACCGCCGCGTACGCCAGGGCGCCGGTCTGCGACAGGGCGACCCGGTGCAGCGCGTACGCGTCCAGCACCGTCAGCAGCAGGCCCAGCGAGGCCACCGTCTCCGCCGTCGCGCCCAGCCGCCGGCGCAGCAGCACCACCGGCGCGGCGAGCGCCCCGGCCGTGACCGCGGCCAGGACCGCGGCACGGCCACCGATGCCCAGGTGTCCCCAGCTCACCAGCGTGAAGGCGACCGCGGCGACGGCCAGCAGCACACCGCCCAGCGTCAGCAGCACGTTCCGCGCGCCGCGCGGCGCGGTCTCCGCCCCGGCGGCGGCCGCCGGTGTCGTCGGTGGCGCGGGGCGCCCGGGAGCGGCCGGCGCGTACAGCACGCTCAGCAACCAGGCCCTGCGGGCCAGCAAATGCGACCGGCGGGCGTCCAGTTGCGCCAGCTCACGGTCCAGGACCACCAGCTCCTCGGCCGGTGACGGCACGGTGTTCATGAGCGGAGTGTGTCCCGGGCCACACCGCGCGACATGAGCGTACGTACTCAGACGGGCATGAGTACGGCCCGGCGGCGCAGACTCGCACCATGAACTGGTGCCACTACCGCTTCCGCAGCGTCTGGGAACTGACCGCCCCGCCCGGGACCGTCTACCGGGTCCTGGAGCACGCCGAGGAGTACCCCTCCTGGTGGCCGCAGGTGCGCGAGGCGACCCGGCTCGACGAGCGCACCGGCACCGCCCGCGTGCGGTCCTTCCTCCCGTACGACCTCGTGGTGACCCTCACCGAGCGGCGCCGTGACCCGGCCGCCCGGGTCCTGGAGACCTCGCTCGCCGGGGACGTCGAGGGATGGGCCCGCTGGACGCTCACCTCCCCCGGGGGCGACCGCACGCGCGTCCTCTACGAGCAGGAGGTCGAGGTCCAACGGCCCCTGCTGCGGCGCCTCGCCCTGCCCTGCCGCCCCCTCTTCCGGGCCAACCACGCCGTGATGATGCGGGCGGGGCGCCGGGGCCTGGCCGCCCGGGTGCGAACGGTTTGAAGGAAGCGGGCCGGGGCCTGTATGGTTCAGTGCGTTCCCGGGCGATTAGCTCAGTGGGAGAGCGCTTCGTTCACACCGAAGAGGTCACTGGTTCGAACCCAGTATCGCCCACCGGGGAAGGCCGGTCCGTGAGTCACGGACCGGCCTTCGCGCTTCCCGGGCCCGTCCGCGTCAGGCGGCCGCCGACAGCTCCGGGCGCAGCGGCCAGGCCGGGTCCACGGCCTCCTCTGAGCCGTTGCGCGCGAACCACGCCTGGAGGCCCCGGGCCTGGGCGGCGTGCCACCCCGCCTGCAAGGTGTGCAGTTCCGCCGGTGACAGCCGCTCCATCCGCGCCGCGAACCGGCGCCCCACCGCCCGGACGACCTCCAGCGCCGCCGTCGCGTCCGCCGCCGCGTCGTGCGCGCCCTCCAGCGCCACCTCGTACTGGGCGCAGAGGTCCGTGAGCGTACGGCGGCCCTTGCGGTACCGGTCCAGGTGCTTGTCCAGCACCCTCGGGTCCAGTACGCACAGCGGGGCGTTCTGGAGGTACCGGGAGAGCGACGAGGCGCGGTGGCGGCGCAGTTCCCGGTCGAGCAGGGTCAGGTCGAACGGCGCGTTCATCACCACCAGCGGCCGGCCCGCCGCGCAGTGCTCGGCGAGCTGCCGCGCTATCTCCTCCACCACCGGTGACGGCCAGCGCCCGTTGCGCTGGAGGTGATCGTCCGTCAGGCCGTGCACCTCGGTGGCGCCCGGCGGCACCGGTATGCCCGGATTGACCAGCCACCTGGTGGCCCGGACCCGCCCGCCGGCGGCATCCTGGACGACGACGGCGGCCGACACTATGCGGTCCCGCTCGACGTCAACTCCCGTGGTTTCCGTGTCGAAAGCGGCCAGGGGCCCTTCGTACCAGAGCGTCATACCCCGAACTCCTCGCGCGTGCCCGGCAGATGGCGTGATCCCCCTGCCCGAAACGGTGATACCCGCGCCGTTTGCGCCGTACGCAGGACGGTGACAACACAGGTGAGGGGCCGTCGGACTGACGCCCCGTCGCCACCCGGAAGGCATGGGAGCCATGGCGCTCGCGCAGCCCGAACCCGGTGGGCTGCTGCCCGAGCGCGTCGCGCCGCTGCGGGGCGCGCTCGCCACCACCGCCTGCATGGAGACCCTCCAGGTGGGCTACCTCCACGCGGTCGCGGCCGCCGCGGGCTGCTCGCTGTCCCAGCCGTTTCCGGACAACGGCATCGACTGGCACGTCAGCCACAGCGCCCCCGGGCACACCGTCGACGACGAGGTCACCATCAAGGTGCAGCTCAAGTGCACCTACCAGATCCCGCCGCACCCGCCGGGGCCCGCGTTCTCCTTCACCCTCGACAACGACCACCTGGTGAAGCTGGCCCGCACCCCCGTCTCGGTGCACAAGATCCTGGTCGTGATGATCGCCCCCAGGTCCCGGGAGGACTGGCTGCGCGCCGGTCACGACCGTCTCGACCTGCGGCACTGCTGCTACTGGACCAACCTCGCGGGGCACCCGGTCACCGGCCGGCGCCGCACCACCGTGCGCGTACCAACCCATCGGATATTCGACGACCGGGCGCTCTGCGACATCATGACCCGGGTCGGGGCGGGAGGAAGACCCTGATGCACCGGCCGACCGGCGAGCCCATGCGGCCGCCCCCCACCGCCCCCGGCGCCACTCCGGCCCCCCACACCCCGCTCGATCCCGCCCAGGTCGACCCGCTCGTCCTCGGTGCCCTGCTGGACCGGCACGGCTGGCGCCGCCGCGGCGGCGCGCCCGGACGCTACAGCCGCTGGACCCCGCCCGGCCCCGGCGGAGGGGCCACCAGCCTCCTCGTTCCCGAGAGCCGTGCCTTCCCCGACTGCGAGGACCTCGTCGGCGAGGCCCTCGCCGCGCTCACCCACTGCCCCGCGCCGTCCGCCCGCGAGGTCCTCACCGGGCTGACGGTGCCCAGCGACGAGGTCCGCTGGTGGCGGGACGTCCCGCAGGGGCCGTCCGGCACCGTCCCGTGGCCCGTGCAGGAACAGCTCCGCTCCGCCGCCCGGCAGGTCCTCCTCGCCGGCGCCCTCGCGGTGCGCGGCCGCGCCGGCTACCACGGCGCCCGGCACCGGCGGCAGGCCCGGGCCTCGCTGGACGGCGTCCTCGTCGGCAACGCCCAGGGCGGCCGCGGTCTCACCGCCTTCGTGCCGGTCGACCCCGGCCGGGTGGTCACCGCCCGGCTCTACCACGCCCTGTACGCGGCCCGGGAGGCCGTCGACTATCAGCGGGCGACCGGCAGGCCGGAGGCGTTCGACTCGGCTGTCGAGGCCGGGGTCAGCAGGGAGCTCACCGAGGCGCTGGTCTCGCTGGTGCGCGGTGCCGAGGGAGCGCGGATCGCCCTGGAGTGGGCGCCCGCGGCGGGCGTCCCGGAGGGGTGCGCGGCCCGGCCGGAGCCGGTCGAGTTCTCCCCGGGCGACCTGCCCGCGCTGCGGGAGGCGGGCGCCCGGTACCTCCAGGAGGAGCCCTCGGTGCCCGTGCGCATCACCGGGACGGTGGTCCGCATGCGCCGGTCGGGTCCGCGCGGGGCGGGCACGGTGCGGCTGCGGGTGCTGGCCGGGGCGGAGGTGCCCTACGTACGGGTGGCGCTGGACGAGGAGTCCTACCGCACGGCCGGGCACGCGCACCTGGTCGGGCTGCCCGTCCGGGTGGCGGGGCGGCTGGAGAGCCGGGGCGGGTTCCGGCGGCTGACGGACGCCTCCGGGGTGGTTCCGGTGCAGGTCGACGAGGCGGAGCGGGACCGGCTGATGAAGTCCCTGCACGAGAACCTGGGCATCTTCGGGGAGGCGTGCGGCCCGGGGGACTGAGGCCCGGGGCGGGGGAAACCGTTTCGCGGGCGGGCCGGGCGGCTCGGTACCATGACGTCTGGCCGTCGCACACGTCATGCGGCGCGCTTCCCCTTCAGTCAGGAGAGACCGGTGTCAGACGTCCGTGTGATCATCCAACGCGATTCCGAGCGGGAAGAGCGCGTGGTGACGACGGGCACTACGGCCGCCGACCTCTTCACCGGTGAGCGCACCGTCGTCGCCGCCCGGGTCGCGGGCGAGCTGAAGGACCTCGGCTACGCGGTCGCCGACGGCGAGACCGTCGAGCCGGTGGAGATCTCCTCCGAGGACGGTCTGAACATCCTCCGCCACTCGACCGCGCACGTCATGGCGCAGGCCGTGCAGGAGCTGTTCCCCGAGGCGAAGCTCGGCATCGGCCCGCCGGTCAAGGACGGCTTCTACTACGACTTCGACGTCGAGCGCCCCTTCACCCCCGATGACCTGAAGGCCATCGAGAAGAAGATGCAGGAGATCCAGAAGCGCGGCCAGCGCTTCTCCCGCCGGGTGGTGAGCGACGAGGCCGCCCGCGAGGAGTTGGCGGGCGAGCCGTACAAGCTGGAGCTCATCGGCATCAAGGGCTCCGCGTCCAGCGACGACGGCGCGGACGTCGAGGTGGGCGGCGGCGAGCTGACCATCTACGACAACCTCGACGCCAAGACCGGCGAGCTGTGCTGGAAGGACCTCTGCCGCGGCCCGCACCTGCCGACCACCCGGAACATCCCGGCGTTCAAGCTGATGCGCAACGCGGCGGCGTACTGGCGCGGCAGCGAGAAGAACCCGATGCTCCAGCGCATCTACGGCACCGCGTGGCCGTCGAAGGACGAGCTGAAGGCGCACCTGGACTTCCTCGCCGAGGCCGAGAAGCGCGACCACCGCCGCCTGGGCACCGAGCTGGACCTGTTCTCCGTCCCCGACCAGATCGGCTCCGGCCTCGCCGTCTTCCACCCCCGGGGCGGCATCATCCGCCGCGTCATGGAGGACTACTCGCGCAAGCGCCACGAGGAGGAGGGGTACGAGTTCGTCTACACCCCGCACGCCACCAAGGGCCGCCTCTTCGAGACCTCCGGGCACCTCGACTGGTACGCGGACGGTATGTACCCGCCCATGCAGCTCGACGAGGGCGTGGACTACTACCTCAAGCCCATGAACTGCCCGATGCACAACCTGATCTTCGACGCGCGGGGCCGGTCCTACCGTGAGCTGCCGCTGCGCCTGTTCGAGTTCGGGACCGTGTACCGGTACGAGAAGTCCGGCGTCGTGCACGGCCTGACCCGTGCCCGCGGCTTCACCCAGGACGACGCGCACATCTACTGCACCAAGGAGCAGATGGCGGAGGAGCTCGACAAGACGCTCACCTTCGTCCTGAACCTGCTGCGCGACTACGGTCTCAACGACTTCTACCTGGAGCTGTCCACCAAGGACCCGGAGAAGTTCGTCGGCTCGGACGAGATCTGGGAGGAGGCCACCGAGACGCTGCGGCAGGTGGCCGAGAAGCAGGGCCTGCCCCTGACCCCGGACCCGGGCGGCGCGGCCTTCTACGGCCCGAAGATCTCGGTCCAGGCGAAGGACGCGATCGGCCGGACCTGGCAGATGTCGACCGTCCAGCTCGACTTCAACCTGCCGGAGCGGTTCAACCTGGAGTACACCGCCCCGGACGGTTCCCGTCAGCGGCCGGTCATGATCCACCGTGCCCTGTTCGGCTCCATCGAGCGCTTCTTCGCGGTGCTGCTGGAGCACTACGCGGGCGCCATGCCGCCGTGGCTGGCCCCGGTGCAGGCGGTCGGCATCCCGATCGGCGACGCGCACGTGGACTACCTCCACGAGTTCGCCGCCGAGGCGAAGAAGAAGGGCCTCCGGATCGAGGTCGACGCGTCCTCGGACCGCATGCAGAAGAAGATCCGCAACCACCAGAAGCTGAAGGTGCCCTTCATGATCATCGTCGGTGACGACGACATGAACGCCGGCACGGTCTCCTTCCGCTACCGGGACGGTTCGCAGGAGAACGGCATCCCGCGCGAGGAGGCGCTGGCGAAGATCGCCGACGTCGTGGAGCGCCGGGTCCAGGTCTGACGCAGGAGCCGAGGGGCGGTCCCGGTCGACGGGACCGCCCCTCGGTCATCGCTCCACCGCCAGCGAATATGCTGGCACGCATGACGACTGAGCCGGAGCAGCAGATCGGAGTCGGGACGCCTGACGCGTTCCAGCGCCTGTGGACGCCCCACCGGATGGCGTACATCCAGGGCGAGAACAAGCCGACCGGCCCCGGCGCCGACGACGGCTGCCCGTTCTGCACCATTCCGGCCAAGTCGGACGAGGACGGCCTCGTCGTCGCCCGGGGCGAGAGCGTGTACGCCGTGCTCAACCTGTACCCGTACAACGGCGGACACCTGATGGTCGTGCCGTTCCGGCACGTCGCCGACTACACGGAACTGGACGAGGCCGAGACGGCCGAACTGGCGCGGTTCACCAAGCAGGCCATGACGGCGCTGCGGACCGCATCCGGCGCGCACGGCTTCAACATCGGCATGAACCAGGGCGCGTCCGCCGGCGCGGGCATCGCCGCCCACCTGCACCAGCACATCGTGCCGCGCTGGGGCGGCGACACCAACTTCATGCCGGTCGTCGGCCACACCAAGGTGCTGCCGCAGCTCCTCGGCGACACTCGCCGGATGCTCGCCGAGGCTTGGCCGGCAGGACCCACGGCCTAGTCGCGGCCGTCCGCCCCGCCGGCCCGTCCGGCCGGCGGTGCCGGGTCACGCGTCGTACGTGTCGGCCTTCTTCGGCATCGGGTCCTGGACGAGGCCGCTGAGGACCATCGAACGGTTGCTGAAGCGCTCGGTGTCCACCCCGTGCTCGGTGAGCATCCTGATGGTCGCCGTGTGCACGGCCCGCATGACCGGGGTGGCCGCGCGGATGGCGTCGTCGGCCATGAAGCGGTGGCGCCAGGGCTGGGCCGCCCAGGCGTGCCGCAGGCCGAAGGGCTCCGGCAGGACCAGCTTGCCGCCCAGGAAGTCCAGGACCGGCGGGAACCACGTCAGCGGGGCCCGGACCGCCAGGCGTACCACCTCGTCGTTGTCGATCAGCGGCAGCGGGATCTCCTTGGTCTCCCAGAACCGGACGGTCTTGGAGACGACCTTCTTCTTGGGCTCCGGCTTCGTGGTGAACAGCCCGTGCACCGGGCCGAGGGCGTGGCCGGTGACCTCGATGCGCAGCGTGTGCAGGAGCGCCGTGACGGTGACCATCATGGTGAGGACCAGTTGGCCGTCCCACAGGACGAACTGCACGCCCAGGTAGTGGCGGTTGCCCTTGCCGAACTGGTTCTCGTTGCAGATGCGCTGTATCTCGTGCGGCTTGACCTGGTACGCCACGATGTCCTCGCCCTCCGGCCGGGCGACCTCCTTCGCGCCCTCCCCGACCGGGGTGACGATCCAGTGCTTCACCGACGGGGCCGGGAAGCCGGTCTTGAGGGTGCCGCGCTCCAGCATCTTCAGCTCGTCGTGGATGGGGCGGATGACGTCCCAGGTGCGGAAGGCGTGGATCTCCTTGCCCTCCTGCGGGACGAGTTCCTCGGCGAGGTGCCAGCTCCCCCAGCGGGTGCCCATGCCGAGGATGCCCTTGGGGCCGGCGTAGAAGACGACGTTGGAGCGCTGCTCGGCGGTGAGCTTCTCGAGCTGCTGGCGCAGTTCCTCGGCGGCGGTCTCGTTGGGGTCGTGCGGTACGGCCTCGGGGATCTTGGGGCCCATGCCGCCACCGCCGCTGAGCAGGGAGTCCCAGCGGGCGCGCAGATCCTTCGCGGTCGCCTCGCAGATCCGTTTGGCGAGGAACCAGCCGATCACCGGGGCGACGAACATGGCGCGGAGGTAGAGCGCCGGGATGCCGGTGAAGGGCAGCCGGAACAGGAACAGCACGGCCAGGATGCCCACCCCGACCAGCAGCAGGGTGCCCAGCGGTCCCGAGCGTTTGCCGGAGGCGCCGCCGGCCAGCATGCGGCGCAACTGGAAGACGGTCAGCCACACCAGCATGCCGGGCAGGAACAGCACGCCGAAGACCAGGGTGATCAGGGTCAGCCGCCGGTCGCGCCGCTTGCGGATGTTGGTGGCGGCCAGGCAGTGCTCGACGACCGGCTGGGGATCGGTGCCGAAGGACTGGATGAGCGGCTTGCGGGCGCCACCGAGCATCCGTACCTGGACGGCCCGCGAGAACGCCTCGCCGAAGGTCGGTTTGAACAGCGAGAACCGGCCTTTCGTGACGGTCGACTCGTGCCATTCGTTGTTGGCCTTGAGGATCTCCTCGACCTCGACGTTCTCCCGGTAGGCGGCGGATGCCAGCGCGTGCGTCGCCACGGTCTGTCCGGCCGAGCCCTGGAGCGGGACCTGTGCCCCGGGGCCGAAACTGTCCATTGTCACTTCGCCGCCCCCATCGCCGCGTGTGTCCGCACTGCGGTCTGTTCCCAACCCCCGTGCCCCGCACACCTGCTGAGCTGGGCACTACAGCCTATCGAGGACATCGCGCGCGCGTCGGCGGACGGCGGAATGCCGCCCGCTCAACGGGGTTGGGCGGGCGGCACGGCCAACGGTGGTCAGTCCTCCGTGCGTTCGCGGACCTTCTCGGCGATCTGCGGGGGCATCGCCTCGTGACGGGCGTAGGCGCGGTCGAACCGGCCGGTGCCGTGGGAGATGGAGCGGAGGTCGACGGCGTACCGTCCGATCTCGATCTCCGGTACGTCGGCCCGGACGAGCGTCCGCCCCTGGCCGGCCTGCTCGGTGCCGACGACCCGGCCGCGCCGGCCGGACAGGTCGCTCATCACCGGTCCGACGAACTCGTCCGGTACCAGGACCTGGACCTCGGCGACCGGTTCCAGGAGGTCGATGCGGGCGTCGGCGGCGGCCTCGCGCAGCGCCAGGGCGCCGGCCGTCTGGAAGGCCGCGTCGGAGGAGTCCACCGAGTGGGCCTTGCCGTCGAGGAGGGTGACCCGCACGTCGACGAGCGGATGACCGGCCGCGACGCCCTTGGCGGCCTGGGCGCGCACGCCCTTCTCGACCGACGGGATGAACTGGCGCGGTACGGCCCCGCCGACGACCTTGTCGACGAACTCGATCCCGGACCCGGGCGGCAGCGGCTCGACCTCGATCTCGCAGATGGCGTACTGCCCGTGCCCGCCGGACTGCTTGACGTGCCGCCCGCGGCCCGAGGCCGGTCCGGCGAAGGTCTCGCGCAGCGACACCTTGTGCGGGACGACGTCGACCTGGACCCCGAACCGGTTGCGCAGCCGCTCCAGGGCGACGTCCTTGTGCGCCTCGCCCAGGCACCACAGGACGACCTGGTGGGTGTCCTGGTTCTGCTCCAGCCGCATGGTCGGGTCCTCGGCGACGAGCCGGGACAGCCCCTGGGACAGCTTGTCCTCGTCCGCCTTGCCGTGCGCCTGGATGGCGAGCGGCAGCAGCGGGTCGGGCATGCTCCACGGCTCCATCAGGAGGGGGTCGTCCTTGGAGGAGAGGGTGTCGCCGGTCTCGGCGCGGGACAGCTTGGCGACGCACGCCAGGTCGCCGGCGATGCAGCGGTTGAGCTGCCGCTGCTGCTTGCCGAAGGGCGCGGAGAGCGCGCCGATCCGCTCGTCGACGTCATGATCCTCGTGGCCCCGGTCGGCGAGGCCGTGCCCGGAGACGTGGACGGTCTCGTCGGGGCGCAGGGTCCCGGAGAAGACCCGTACCAGCGAGATGCGGCCGACGTACGGGTCGGAGGAGGTCTTGACGACCTCGGCGACGAGCGGCCCGTCCGGGTCGCAGGTGATCCCGGGGCGCGCCCTTCCGTCGGGGGTGGTGACGGTGGGCGCCTCGCGCTCCAGGGGGGTGGGGAAGCCGCGGGTGATCAGGTCCAGCAGTTCGACGGTGCCGAGCCCCTGCTTCGCCCCGGACGCGGCGGCCGCGGCGGCGAGGACCGGGTGGAAGGTGCCCCGGGCGACGGCCTTCTCCAGGTCGTCGACGAGGGTCTTGAGGTCGATCTCCTCGCCGCCGAGGTAGCGGTCCATCAGGGTCTCGTCCTCGCTCTCGGCGATGATCCCCTCGATGAGACGGTTGCGGGCCTCCGCGATGAGCGGGAGCTGGGCGTCGTCGGGCGGGTTCTCCTTCCGCTCGCCGGAGGAGTAGTCGAAGACCTTCTGGGTGAGCAGCCCCACGAGTCCGGTGGCGGGGGAGTGCCCGTCGGGCGTCTGGGCGCCCAGGACGGGGACGTACAGCGGCAGGATGGCGTCGGGGTCGTCGCCGCCGAAGATCCGCGCGAGGACGCGGGTCAGCTCGTCGAAGTCGACGCGCGCGGTGTCGAGGTGGGTGACGACGATGGCCCGGGGCATGCCGACCGCCGCGCACTCCTCCCACACCATGCGGCACGAGCCGGCGACGGCGTCGGCCTCCTGTGCGGCGGAGACGACGAAGAGGGCCGCGTCCGCGGCGCGCAGACCGGCCCGGAGTTCCCCGACGAAGTCGGCGTACCCGGGAGTGTCCAGCAGATTGATCTTGCACCCGCCCCATTCGAGGGGGACGAGGGAGAGCTGTACGGAGCGCTGCTGGCGGTGTTCGATCTCGTCGTAGTCGGAGACCGTGCCGCCCTCCTCGACCCGGCCCGCCCGGTTGACCGCTCCGGCGGTCAGCGCGAGGGCCTCCACGAGGGTCGTCTTGCCGGATCCGCTGTGGCCGACCAGCACCACGTTCCGTACCGATGAGGGCTGGTCGGCCGTTATTGCCCTGCCGGCGGCTCCGGGGTGTGCGTTCGCCTTGTCGCCCATGATTCTTCCTCCTGATCGCGAGTGCACGGGGTGCACGGTGGAGGTGGGGGGCGCGGGCGCGGGGGAGGAGCCTCCTTCGGGCAGCTCCGGCGGTGCCCGCGGTCGTCTTTCGAGCTTTCCACTCAGGCCAGGTTGCGTCCATACGTCCGACACCGCGACGGGAGCAGGGTGCCCCGGGGTGGCGGGTGGCCCCGCGTGGCTACGATGGGCCAGCCGGTGGCCGTAGGGGCCGCGCGGCCCACCGACCCTCGGGAAGGCCATGCTGAACAAGTACGCGCGTGCTTTCTTCACGCGTGTTCTCACGCCGTTCGCCGCGTTTCTGCTCCGCCGCGGGGTGAGCCCCGACGCCGTCACGCTCATCGGCACGGCCGGCGTGGTGGCGGGCGCGCTGGTCTTCTTCCCCAGGGGCGAGTTCTTCTGGGGCACGATCGTCATCACCCTGTTCGTGTTCTCCGACCTGGTCGACGGGAACATGGCCCGCCAGGCCGGTGTCTCCAGCCGCTGGGGCGCCTTCCTGGACTCGACCCTGGACCGGGTCGCAGACGGGGCGATCTTCGGGGGCTTCGCCCTGTGGTACGCGGGCGGCGGCGACGACAACGTGCTGTGCGCGGTGGCGATCTTCTGCCTGGCGAGCGGCCAGGTCGTGTCGTACACCAAGGCGCGCGGCGAGTCGATCGGCCTGCCGGTGGCCGTCAACGGGCTGGTCGAGCGAGCGGAACGGCTCGTGGTCTCGCTGGTGGCCGCGGGTCTCGCCGGACTCCACGGGTTCGGGGTGCCGGGCATCCAGGTGCTGCTGCCGATCGCCCTCTGGCTGGTGGCCGTGGGCAGCGCGGTGACGCTGGGGCAGCGGGTGGTGACGGTACGGCGCGAAGCGGCCGAGGCGGACGCGGCGGTGGGTACCGGTGGTGCTGCTGGTACCGATCGTGCTGCTGGCACCGGTGGTGCTGCTGGTACCGGTGGTGCGGGGGCGCCCGGCGACGCTTCGGGTGCTTCGGGCGCTTCGGGTGCGAGGGGGAGTGAGGCGACATGAGCGCTGTGGGTGAGCGGGTGACCGACGCGCTGTACGGGCTCGGCTGGTCGGCCGTGAAGAAGCTGCCCGAGCCGGTGGCGGCCGGGCTCGGCCGGCGCATCGCCGACACCGCGTGGAAGCGGCGCGGCAAGGGCGTGCTGCGCCTGGAGTCCAACCTCGCGCGCGTGGTGCCCGACGCCTCCCCGGCGCGGCTCGCCGAGCTGTCGCGGGCCGGGATGCGCTCGTACATGCGCTACTGGATGGAGTCGTTCCGGCTGCCCGCGTGGAGCGCGGAGCGCGTCGGGGAATCCGTCGACGTGAAGGACGTGCACCAGCTCACCGACGGCCTCGCCGCCGGCCGGGGCGTGATCCTGGCGCTGCCCCACATGGCCAACTGGGACCTCGCCGGCGTGTGGGTCACGCGGGCGCTGGGCGTGCCGTTCACGACGGTCGCCGAGCGGCTGAAGCCCGAGACGCTGTACGACCGGTTCGTCGCGTACCGGGAGTCGCTGGGCATGGAGGTCCTGCCGCACACCGGCGGCTCGGCGTTCGGGACGCTGGCGCGGCGGCTGCGGGCGGGCGGGCTGGTCTGCCTGGTCGCCGACCGTGACCTGTCGACGTCGGGCGTCGAGGTGAAGTTCTTCGGCGAGACGGCGCGGATGCCGGCCGGGCCGGCGATGCTGGCCCAGCAGACCGGCGCGCTGCTGCTGCCGGTGACGCTCTGGTACGACGGGTCGCCGGTCATGAAGGGGCGGGTGCACGCGCCCGTCGACGTCCCCGAGACGGGTACGCGCGCCGAGAAGACGTCCTCCATGACACAGGCGCTGGCCGACGCCTTCGCCACCGGAATCGCCGACCACCCGGAGGACTGGCACATGTTGCAGCGGCTGTGGCTCGCCGACCTGGATCCCGCGAAGGGGCCCGGCGCGTGAGGATCGGCATCGTCTGCCCGTACTCCTGGGACGTGCCGGGCGGCGTCCAGTTCCACATCCGGGACCTCGCCGAGCATCTGATCCGGCTCGGCCACGAGGTGTCGGTGCTGGCCCCCGCCGACGACGGGACGCCGCTGCCGCCGTACGTCGTCTCGGCGGGGCGCGCGGTCCCCGTGCCGTACAACGGCTCGGTGGCCCGGCTGAACTTCGGCTTCCTGTCGGCGGCCCGGGTGCGGCGATGGCTGCACGACGGCACGTTCGACGTCATCCACATCCACGAGCCGGCGTCGCCGTCCCTGGGGCTGCTGTCCTGCTGGGCGGCGCAGGGGCCGATCGTGGCGACCTTCCACACGTCCAACCCGCGGTCGCGGGCGATGATCGCCGCGTACCCGATCCTCCAGCCCGCGCTGGAGAAGATCAGCGCCCGGATCGCGGTCAGCGAGTACGCGCGCCGGACCCTCGTCGAGCACCTGGGCGGCGACGCCGTCGTCATCCCCAACGGCGTCGACGTCGATTTCTTCGCCAAGGCGGAACCGAAGGCGGAGTGGCGCGGCGGGACCCTCGGGTTCATCGGGCGGATCGACGAGCCCCGCAAGGGACTGCCCGTGCTGATGAAGGCCTTCCCCAGGATCCTTGCCGCCTGCCCCGACACCCGGCTGCTCGTCGCGGGCCGGGGCGACGAGGAGGAGGCCGTCGCGTCCCTGCCGGCCGACATGCGCTCGCGGGTCGAGTTCCTCGGCATGGTCAGCGACGAGGACAAGGCGCGGCTGCTGCGCAGCGTGGACGTGTACGTCGCGCCCAACACGGGCGGCGAGAGCTTCGGCATCATCCTGGTCGAGGCCCTGTCGGCGGGCGCCCCGGTGCTGGCCAGCGACCTCGACGCGTTCGCCCAGGTCCTGGACCAGGGCGCGGCGGGCGAGCTGTTCGCCAACGAGGACGCGGACGCGCTGGCGAAGGCCGCCGTCCGCCTGCTCGGCGACCCGGACCGGCGCGAGGAGCTGCGGGAGCGGGGCAGCGCCCATGTCCGCCGCTTCGACTGGTCGACCGTCGGCGCGGACATCCTCGCGGTGTACGAGACGGTCACGGACGGCGCGGCGTCGGTCGCCACCGACGAGCGCCTCGGCCTCCGCGCCCGCTGGGGCCTGGCCCGCGACTGACCCGGCGGGCCGTGGCCGTGACGCCGTACGAGCACCCGGCCCGTGCCCGGCCGTCCGGACGCGGGCCGGAGCCGCACCCGGCCGCCCGGACGCCGGCCCCTGCCCGGCCGCCCGGACCCGTCCCCTGCCCGCCGGGCCGCGGCGTACCGCGGGCCGTCCGGTGGCGGGGTGCCGGTAGCCTTCCGCCGTGATCGAAACCCTCATCTGGATCGTCGTCGGCCTGGTGGCCATCGGCCTGTACCTGAGCTGGACCGCCGGGCGGCTCGACCGGCTGCACGCCCGGATCGACGCGGCCCGGGCGGCGCTCGACGCCCAGCTCCTGCGCCGCGCCTCGGTGGCCCAGGAACTGGCCACCTCGGGCGTGCTCGACCCGGCGGCGTCGATCGTGCTGTACGAGGCCGCCCACGCCGCCCGGCAGGCTGAGGAGGAGCAGCGGGAGGTCGCCGAGAGCGAGCTGAGCCAGGCGCTGCGCGCGGTGTTCGGCGAGCCGGAGCAGATGGAGGCGGTACGGGAGGCCCCGGGCGGCGAGGAGGCGGCCGGCGAGCTCGCGGCGGCGGTGCGCCGGGTGCCGATGGCCCGCCGGTTCCACAACGACGCCGTACGGGCGGCCCGGGCGCTGCGCCGGCACCGCAAGGTGCGCTGGTTCCGGCTGGCCGGGCACGCCCCGTTCCCGATGGCGTTCGAGATGGACGACGAGCCGCCGGTGGCCCTCGCGGACCGGCCCGGGAGCGGCTGAGCCCGGCAAAACGAGCCACCGGCTCACCATTGGCCCTTGATGTGGACTGGGTGGCCCCGGTTTCCTCGGTGTAGCTGAAACCGCCCCGTTTCCCGAGTGAGGTCCATCCGTGTCCAGCACCACCACCCCGCAGTCCCCCGAGACCGGCACCGCCCGCGTCAAGCGCGGCATGGCCGAGCAGCTCAAGGGCGGCGTGATCATGGACGTGGTCAACGCCGAGCAGGCCAAGATCGCCGAGGACGCCGGCGCCGTCGCCGTCATGGCCCTGGAGCGGGTCCCGGCCGACATCCGCAAGGACGGCGGTGTGGCCCGGATGTCCGACCCGAACATGATCGAGGAGATCATCGACGCGGTCTCCATCCCGGTCATGGCCAAGTCCCGCATCGGTCACTTCGTCGAGGCCCAGGTCCTCCAGTCCCTCGGCGTGGACTACATCGACGAGTCCGAGGTCCTCACCCCGGCCGACGAGGTCAACCACTCCGACAAGTGGGCCTTCACCACTCCCTTCGTCTGCGGTGCCACCAACCTGGGCGAGGCCCTGCGCCGCATCGCCGAGGGCGCGGCCATGATCCGCTCCAAGGGCGAGGCCGGCACCGGCAACGTCGTCGAGGCCGTCCGCCACCTGCGCCAGATCAAGAACGAGATCGCCAAGCTGCGCGGCTTCGACAACAACGAGCTGTACGCCGCCGCCAAGGAGCTGCGCGCCCCCTACGAGCTCGTCAAGGAGGTCAGCGAGCTCGGCAAGCTGCCGGTCGTGCTGTTCTCCGCCGGTGGCGTGGCCACCCCGGCCGACGCCGCGCTGATGCGCCAGCTCGGCGCCGAGGGCGTCTTCGTCGGCTCCGGCATCTTCAAGTCCGGCGACCCGGCCAAGCGCGCCGCCGCCATCGTCAAGGCCACCACCTTCTACGACGACCCGAAGATCATCGCCGACGCCTCCCGCAACCTGGGCGAGGCCATGGTCGGCATCAACTGCGACACCCTCCCCGAGGCCGAGCGCTACGCGAACCGGGGCTGGTGATGACCACTCCGCTCATCGGGGTCCTGGCCCTCCAGGGCGACGTACGTGAGCACCTGATCGCCCTGGCCGCGGCGGACGCCGTGGCCAGGCCGGTCCGGCGTCCCGAGGAGCTCGCCGAGGTGGACGGCCTGGTCATCCCCGGCGGCGAGTCCACCACCATCTCCAAGCTCGCCGACCTGTTCGGCCTCATGGAGCCGCTGCGCGAGCGCATCGGGGCGGGCATGCCCGTCTACGGCACCTGCGCCGGCCTGATCATGCTCGCCGACAAGATCCTCGACCCGCGCTCGGGCCAGGAGACGCTCGGCGGCATCGACATGATCGTCCGCCGCAACGCCTTCGGGCGCCAGAACGAGTCCTTCGAGGCGGCCGTCGAGGTCGCGGGCGTCGAGGGCGGTCCGGTGGAGGGCGTCTTCATCCGGGCCCCCTGGGTCGAGTCGGTCGGCGCCCGGGCCGAGGTCGTCGCCGAGCACGACGGCCACATCGTCGCCGTACGGCAGGGCAATGCCCTCGCCACGTCGTTCCACCCGGAACTGACCGGCGACCACCGCGTGCACGCCCTGTTCGTCGACATGGTGCGCGCCGCGGCCTGACCCGCTCCCGGTAGGATCTCCGGGGTCAGTTCAGAAATTGGTTACGCGAAGGAGACAGGCAGATGTCCGGCCACTCTAAATGGGCTACGACGAAGCACAAGAAGGCCGTGATCGATGCCAAGCGCGGCAAGCTCTTCGCGAAGCTGATCAAGAACATCGAGGTCGCGGCCCGCACCGGCGGCGCCGACCCCGACGGTAACCCCACGCTCTTCGACGCCATCCAGAAGGCGAAGAAGAGCTCGGTCCCGAACAAGAACATCGACTCCGCGGTCAAGCGCGGCGCCGGCCTGGAGGCCGGTGGCGCCGACTACGAGACGATCATGTACGAGGGTTACGGCCCGAACGGTGTCGCGGTGCTCATCGAGTGCCTCACCGACAACCGCAACCGCGCCGCCTCCGACGTCCGTGTCGCCATGACCCGCAACGGCGGCTCGATGGCCGACCCGGGCTCGGTGTCGTACCTGTTCAACCGCAAGGGCGTCGTCATCGTCCCCAAGGGCGAGCTGTCCGAGGACGACGTGCTCGGCGCCGTCCTGGACGCGGGCGCCGAGGAGGTCAACGACCTCGGCGAGACCTTCGAGGTCATCAGCGAGGCCACCGACCTGGTCGCGGTCCGCACCGCCCTCCAGGAGGCCGGCATCGACTACGACTCGGCCGACGCCAACTTCGTCCCGACCATGCAGGTCGAGCTGGACGAGGAGGGCGCCCGCAAGATCTTCAAGCTGATCGACGCGCTCGAGGACAGCGACGACGTGCAGAACGTCTTCGCCAACTTCGACGTCTCCGACGACGTCATGGCGAAGGTCGACGCCTGACCCACGCACGGGTGACGGGCCGGCAGGGGACACACCCCTCGCCGGCCCGTCCCGTTGTCGGTGCCACCCGATAGCCTGCACGAACAGGTTGACGAAGAAGGGGGGCGGCGTGCGCGTTCTCGGGGTGGACCCGGGGCTGACCCGGTGCGGTGTCGGGGTCGTCGAAGGCGTCGCCGGGCGCCCGCTGACCATGCTCGGCGTCGGCGTCGTGCGTACGCCCGCGGACGCGGAGACGGGGCACCGCCTCGTCGCCATCGAGCGCGGCATAGAGGAGTGGCTCGATGAGCACCGGCCGGAACGGGTCGCCGTGGAGCGGGTGTTCAGCCAGCACAATGTGCGTACGGTGATGGGCACGGCCCAGGCCAGCGCCGTCGCCATCCTGTGCGCCGCGCGCCGGGGCATCCCCGTCGCCCTGCACACCCCCAGCGAGGTCAAGGCCGCCGTCACCGGCAGCGGCCGCGCCGACAAGGCCCAGGTCGGAGCGATGGTCACCCGGCTGCTCCGGCTGGACGCCCCGCCCAGGCCGGCCGACGCCGCCGACGCGCTCGCCCTCGCCATCTGCCACATCTGGCGCGCCCCCGCCCAGAACCGCCTCCAGCAGGCGGTCGCCGCACACCACGCAAGGAAAGGCCCCACCGCATGATCGCCTTTGTCTCCGGCCCGGTCGCCGCGCTCGCCCCGACCACCGCCGTGATCGAGGTCGGCGGCATCGGCATGGCCGTCCAGTGCGCCCCGAACACCCTGTCCGGGCTGAAGGTCGGTCAGGAGGCCCGGCTGGCCACGTCGTTGGTGGTCCGGGAGGACTCCCTGACGCTGTACGGCTTCGCGGACGACGACGAGCGCCAGGTCTTCGAGCTGCTCCAGACCGCCAGCGGGGTCGGCCCGCGCCTGGCCCAGGCCATGCTCGCCGTGCACTCCCCGGACGCGCTGCGCGTCGCGGTCGCGTCCGGCGACGAGAAGGCGCTCACCGCGGTGCCGGGCATCGGGAAGAAGGGCGCGCAGAAGCTGCTGCTGGAGCTGAAGGACCGGCTCGGCGAACCGGTCGGCGCCCACATCGGCCGGCAGGGCGTCGGCACCGCGGGCCCCGCGCCCTGGCGCGACCAGCTCCACGCCGCGCTGATCGGCCTGGGGTACGCCGGCCGCGAGGCCGACGACGCGGTGGCGGCGGTCGCCCCGCAGGCCGAGGCCGCCGGCGACGTACCCCCGATCGGACAGCTCCTGAAGGCCGCCCTCCAGACCCTGAACCGCACCCGATGACCCCGCTCGCCACAGCCACCGCGCCCACCGGACCCACCGGCCCCGCCGCGCATCCCGCGCCCCACCGGGGACCGGTGCCGCCGGCCGACCACCCGTGCGGCTCCGCCGCCATGACCACACGAGGCAATCCGCAGTGAACTGGGACGACGACACCAGCACGCCGGCCGCCGACGCCGCGGCCGACCGGCTCGTCGGGGCGTCCGCCGACGGGGAGGACCAGGCCGTCGAGGCGGCCCTGCGCCCCAAGTCACTGGACGAGTTCGTGGGCCAGGAGCGGGTGCGCGAGCAGCTCGACCTGGTGCTCAAGGCCGCCCTCGCCCGGGGCGCCACCGCCGACCACGTCCTGCTCTCCGGCGCCCCCGGCCTCGGCAAGACCACCCTCTCCATGATCATCGCGGCCGAGATGGGCGCCCCCATCCGCATCACCTCCGGCCCCGCGATCCAGCACGCCGGCGACCTCGCCGCGATCCTCTCCTCCCTCCAGGAGGGAGAGGTCCTCTTCCTCGACGAGATCCACCGGATGTCCCGGCCCGCCGAGGAGATGCTCTACATGGCCATGGAGGACTTCCGCGTCGACGTCATCGTCGGCAAGGGCCCCGGCGCCACCGCCATCCCGCTGGAGCTGCCGCCCTTCACCCTGGTCGGCGCCACCACCCGGGCCGGCCTGCTGCCGCCCCCGCTGCGGGACCGCTTCGGCTTCACCGCCCACATGGAGTTCTACGCGCCGGCCGAGCTGGAGCGCGTCATCCACCGCTCCGCCCAGCTCCTGGACGTCGGGATCGACACCGACGGCGCCGCCGAGATCGCCGGCCGCTCCCGCGGCACGCCCCGTATCGCCAACCGCCTGCTGCGCCGGGTCCGCGACTACGCCCAGGTCAAGGCGGACGGCATGATCAACCGCGACATCGCCGCCACCGCCCTCAAGGTGTACGAGGTGGACGACCGGGGCCTGGACCGGCTCGACCGGGCCGTGCTGGAAGCCCTGCTCAAGCTGTTCGGCGGTGGGCCGGTCGGCCTGTCCACCCTCGCCGTCGCCGTGGGCGAGGAGCGCGAGACCGTCGAGGAGGTCGCCGAGCCCTTCCTCGTACGGGAGGGTCTGCTGGCCCGTACGCCCCGTGGCCGGGTCGCCACCCCGGCGGCGTGGGCGCACCTCGGGCTGCTGCCCCCGCAGGCCGGCGGCCCGGGCGGCGGACAACAGGGCCTGTTCGGGGTGTGACGGCGAGGGGACTCGCCGGGCCAGGAACCGCGGTGCCATGCTGGGCGTTGTTCCATCGATGCGGACTCGCCTAGACTCCGCCGATGCCGACCCTTCAGGCCGGCGTACCCACCCCCGAAGATCAGGCCGCGGTTGCCCCGCGACCGTGCGAAGGATTTGTCGTCCCGTGAGTATCGTGACTCTCCTGCCGTTCATCGTCCTCATCGGGGCCATGTTCCTGATGACCCGCTCTGCCAAGAAGAAGCAGCAGCAGGCGGTGGAAATGCGCAACCAGATGCAGCCCGGAACCGGCGTACGGACGATCGGGGGGATGTACGCCACTGTCAAGGAGGTCGGCGAGGACACGGTCCTCCTGGAGGTCGCTCCAGGAGTCCACGCCGTGTACGCCAAGAACGCCGTCGGCGCCGTGCTCGACGACGAGGAGTACAACCGCATCGTGCACGGTGACGGTGACCTGAAGACCGACGCCGCCGTCGTGCCGGACGACGCCTCGTCGCTCACCGGAGCCGGATCCACCGACGCCGCGGCCGCCGACGACGACGCCCGGATCGACCTGGGCAAGAAGGACGCGGCCGACGACGGCGCGACCGCCCCGCGGGCCGAGGACGCCAAGGCCGACGAGAAGAACGACGGCGGCACCGACGCGAAGTAGGGCCGTGCCGACGGACCGCGGCGCCCACCGGCGTGCGCGGTCCGTTCCGTGCCGACACACACGGGGGATTCCCCACACCACTTCGTGGCCGCCTCGACGCTCACCCGGCGTAGCGGCGGTTGGACAGGGAGAAACGAGAAGGTGGCAGCACCCAAGAAGGGCCGAGGGCCGGCATCGGGGGGGCAGGGCAAGCCGGGGCGCGCCCTGGCCGCGATCCTGATCGTCATGGCCGCGCTGACCGGCGGCATGTTCTGGTCGGGGCACACCACGCCGCGCCTGGGCATCGACCTCGCCGGCGGTACGACGATCACCCTCAAGGCCGAGGCGGAGCCCGGCCAGGAGAGCGCGGTCAACGAGACCAACATGAACACCGCGGTCGGGATCATCGAGCGCCGTGTGAACGGCTTGGGCGTGACCGAGTCCGAGGTCCAGACCCAGGGCCGCGAGAACATCATCGTCAACATCCCCAAGGGGACGAACTCGCAGCAGGCCCGGGAGCAGGTGGGCACCACCGCCCAGCTCTACTTCCGCCCCGTCATCACCGTCGCCCCCGGCGGCCCGGTGAAGCCGGACCCCTCGACGAGCCCCAAGCCGTCGACGAGCCCCAAGCCCAGCGCCTCGCCCTCCGGCAAGGGCGGCCAGGACGAGGTGACCGCTCCGTCCCCCAAGCCGAGCGCCACCGCGCAGGGCCGTGCCGTCACCGACGCGCTCAAGGCGCCGACGCCGGCGCCCAGCGGCTCCGCCTCCGGCAAGCCGAAGACGCCCGAAAGCCCCAAGCCGACGCCGTCCGGTGACGCCGCGGCCGCCGAGAAGCTCCAGGCCCAGTTCATCGCGCTCGACTGCACGGACCGCAAGGCCCGGGTCGCGGCCGGCGAGCACGCCAAGCCCAGCGACACGACCATCGGCTGTGGCAAGAACGGCATCGGCGAGTGGGAGAAGTACATCCTCGGCCCGGCCGAGGTGGACGGCAAGGACGTCGACGACGCCCAGGCGGCCATCAACCAGCAGAACGGTCAGTGGATCGTTCAGATGGAGTTCACCGACAAGGGCTCCAAGAAGTTCCAGAAGATCACGAGCCGGCTCTCGCAGCAGCAGCCGCCGATGAACCAGTTCGCCATCGTCCTCGACGGCGAGGTCGTCTCCGCGCCCTCCGTCCGCACGACGCTGAGCGCCAACGCCGAGATCTCCGGCAGCTTCGACCAGCAGTCCGCCCAGGACCTGGGCAACATCCTCAGCTACGGCGCGCTGCCGCTGAGCTTCGAGGAGCAGAGCGTCACCACCGTCTCCGCCGCCCTCGGCGGCGAGCAGCTCAAGGCCGGTCTCATCGCCGGTGCCATCGGTCTGGCACTCGTCGTGATCTACCTGCTGGTCTACTACCGGGGCCTGTCCGTCGTCGCCCTGCTCAGCCTGCTGGCCTCCGCGATCCTCACGTACACCCTGATGGCGCTGCTCGGCCCGGCCATCGGCTTCGCGCTGAACCTGCCGGCCGTCTGCGGTGCGATCGTCGCGATCGGCATCACCGCGGACTCCTTCATCGTGTACTTCGAGCGCATCCGCGACGAGATCCGCGAGGGGCGGACGCTCCGCCCGGCCGTCGAGCGGGCCTGGCCGCGCGCCCGGCGCACCATCCTGGTCTCCGACTTCGTGTCGTTCCTGGCCGCCGCCGTGCTCTTCATCGTCACCGTCGGCAAGGTGCAGGGCTTCGCGTTCACGCTGGGCCTGACCACGCTGCTGGACGTCGTGGTCGTGTTCTTCTTCACCAAGCCGGTCATGACGCTCCTCGCCCGCACGAAGTTCTTCGCCGGCGGGCACCCCTGGTCCGGTCTGGACCCGAAGCGGCTCGGGGCGAAGCCCCCGCTGCGCCGCTCGCGCCGTCTGTCCGCCCCCATCGACCCGAAGGAGGCGTGAGATGTCGCGTCTCGGCAGCATCGGCGCCAGGCTGTACCGCGGCGAGGTCGGCTACGACTTCGTCGGCAAGCGGATGATCTGGTACGGCGTCTCCATCCTGATCACCATCACCGCCGTCGTGGGCCTGGCGGTGCAGGGCCTCAACATGGGCATCGAGTTCAAGGGCGGTGCCGTCTTCAACACCCCGAAGACGAGCGCCTCCGTCGCCCAGGCCCAGGAGTACGCGGAGGAGGCCTCCGGCCACGCCGCGATCGTCCAGAAGCTCGGCAACGGCACCCTGCGCATCCAGGTCAGCGAGCTCAACACCGGCCAGGCCGACCGGGTGGCCGCCGAACTGGCCGAGGACCTGAACCTCCCCGCGGACAAGATCGACCGCGAGCTGGTCGGCCCGAGCTGGGGCGAGCAGATCGCCAACAAGGCCTGGACCGGCCTCGGCGTCTTCATGATCCTCGTGGTGGTCTACCTGGCCATCGCCTTCGAGTGGCGCATGGCGCTGGCCGCGCTGATCGCCCTGGTCCACGACCTGACGATCACCGTCGGCATCTACGCCCTGGTGGGCTTCGAGGTCACCCCGGGCACCGTGATCGGTCTGCTCACCATCCTCGGTTACTCCCTCTACGACACCGTCGTCGTCTTCGACGGTCTGAAGGAGGCGTCGAAGGACATCACCAAGCAGACCCGCTGGACCTACAGCGAGATCGCCAACCGCAGCCTCAACGGCACCCTGGTCCGCTCCATCAACACCACCATCGTGGCGCTGCTGCCGGTCGCCGGCCTGCTGTTCATCGGCGGCGGCTTCCTCGGCGCGGGCATGCTCAACGACATCTCGCTGTCGCTGTTCGTGGGTCTCGCCGCCGGCGCGTACTCGTCGATCTTCATCGCCACGCCGCTCGTCGCCGACCTCAAGGAACGCGACCCGCAGATGAAGGCGCTGAAGAAGCGGGTCCTCGCCAAGCGCGCCCAGGCCGCCCAGAAGGGCGAGCCCCTGGACGCGGGGGACACCGGGACCGACGACCGGGACGACGAGCCGCAGGACGCCGCCCCGGCCGGAGCGGTGGTCGGCCAGCGCCGCCAGCCCACCCGGGGGCGGGGCAAGCGCCGATGACCGTCACCACACGGGAGCTGCTGCTCAGCCGCATCCGGGACGTCCCGGACCACCCCATCGCGGGGGTGACGTTCAAGGACATCACGCCGCTCCTGGCGGACCCGGAGGCGTTCGCCGCCCTGACCGGGGCGCTGGCCGAGCTGTGCGTCCGGCACGGCGCGACCAAGATCGTCGGCTTGGAGGCGCGCGGGTTCATCCTGGCCGCCCCGGTGGCCGTCTCCGCGAAGCTCGGCTTCGTCCCCGTCCGCAAGGCGGGCAAGCTGCCCGGCGCGACACTGAGCCAGGCGTACGAGCTGGAGTACGGCACCGCGGAGATCGAGGTCCACGCCGAGGACCTGGCCCCCGGTGACCGGGTCATGGTCATCGACGACGTCCTCGCCACCGGCGGCACCGCCGAGGCCTCGCTGGAGCTCATCCGGCGGGCCGGCGCGGAGGTCGCGGGCGTCGCCGTCCTCATGGAACTCGGGTTCCTGGGCGGTCGCGCCCGGCTGGAGCGGAGCCTGGCCGGCGCCCCGCTGGAGTCGCTGATCACGCTCTGACCAGCACGCACACGGCACCACGACGGGCACCCGGAACACCGGGTGCCCGTTTCGTGTGCGCGTCCGGGGCTCCCGGCGCCCCGGCCCGGACCGGTCCCGTCCCGTCCGAGGGGGAACGGCTCGCCCGGGGTCAGTACCATGGGATTCCGGGCCTGACCGGGGGACCCGGACCCGCACGAGGAGCGCTCTTGCCAGACGAGGCCCAGCCACTCTCCGCCGCGAAGCCCGACCAGCAGGCCGACAAGGCCGCGGCGCCCCCAGCCACGCCCCCCGACGAGGCCGCGCGCGGCGAGGCGGCGGCGGACGCGCGGAAGGCCGCGCCGCAGCGCGCCCAGGGCCCCGCCCCCGTCTCGGCCCCCAAGCCCACGCCGCCCGCCGTCGCCCGCTCCGGCGGCTCCTCCAACCGCGTGCGCGCCCGCCTCGCCCGGCTCGGCGGCCAGCGCTCGTCGCCGTACAACCCGGTCCTGGAGCCGCTGCTGCGCATAGTCCGCGGCAACGACCCGAAGATCGAGACGTCGACCCTCCGCCAGATCGAGAGCGCCTACCAGGTCGCCGAGCGCTGGCACCGCGGCCAGAAGCGCAAGAGCGGCGACCCGTACATCACGCACCCGCTGGCCGTCACCACCATCCTCGCCGAGCTCGGCATGGACCCGGCCACGCTGATGGCGGGCCTCCTCCACGACACCGTCGAGGACACCGAGTACGGCCTGGAGCAGCTCCGCAAGGACTTCGGCGACCAGGTCGCCCTCCTCGTCGACGGCGTCACCAAGCTCGACAAGGTCAAGTTCGGCGAGGCCGCCCAGGCCGAGACGGTCCGCAAGATGGTCGTCGCCATGGCCAAGGACCCGCGTGTCCTGGTCATCAAGCTCGCCGACCGGCTGCACAACATGCGCACCATGCGCTACCTCAAGCGGGAGAAGCAGGAGAAGAAGGCCCGCGAGACCCTCGAGATCTACGCGCCGCTGGCCCACCGGCTGGGCATGAACACCATCAAGTGGGAGCTGGAGGACCTCGCCTTCGCGATCCTCTACCCCAAGATGTACGACGAGATCGTCCGCCTCGTCGCCGAGCGCGCCCCCAAGCGGGACGAGTACCTCGCCATAGTGACCGACGAGGTCCAGGCCGACCTCCGCGCCGCCCGCATCAAGGCCACCGTCACCGGCCGGCCCAAGCACTACTACAGCGTCTACCAGAAGATGATCGTCCGCGGCCGTGACTTCGCGGAGATCTACGACCTGGTCGGCATCCGCGTCCTCGTCGACACCGTCCGCGACTGCTACGCCGCACTCGGCACCGTCCACGCGCGGTGGAACCCGGTCCCCGGCCGGTTCAAGGACTACATCGCGATGCCGAAGTTCAACATGTACCAGTCGCTGCACACGACGGTCATCGGACCCAACGGCAAGCCCGTCGAGCTCCAGATCCGCACCTTCGACATGCACCGCCGCGCCGAGTACGGCATCGCCGCGCACTGGAAGTACAAGCAGGAAGCCGTCGCCGGTGCCTCCAAGGTGCGTACCGACGTCCCCAAGCGGGCCGGCGGCAAGGACGACCACATCAACGACATGGCGTGGCTGCGCCAGCTCCTCGACTGGCAGAAGGAGACCGAGGACCCCAGCGAGTTCCTGGAGTCACTGCGCTTCGACCTGTCCCGCAACGAGGTCTTCGTCTTCACCCCGAAGGGTGACGTCATAGCGCTCCCCGCGGGCGCCACCCCGGTGGACTTCGCGTACGCCGTCCACACCGAGGTCGGCCACCGCACCATAGGGGCGCGGGTCAACGGACGGCTCGTCCCGCTGGAATCGACCCTCGACAACGGCGACCTGGTGGAGGTCTTCACCTCCAAGGCCGCCGGCGCCGGCCCCTCCCGCGACTGGCTCGGCTTCGTCAAGTCGCCGCGCGCCCGCAACAAGATCCGCGCCTGGTTCTCCAAGGAGCGCCGCGACGAGGCGATCGAGCAGGGCAAGGACGCCATCGCGCGCGCGATGCGCAAGCAGAACCTGCCGATCCAGCGCATCCTCACCGGCGACTCGCTGGTCACCCTCGCGCACGAGATGCGCTACCCCGACATCTCGTCGCTGTACGCGGCGATCGGCGAGGGCCATGTCGCCGCCCAGGGCGTCGTGCAGAAGCTGGTGCAGGCCCTCGGCGGCGAGGAGGCCGCCAGCGAGGACATCGCCGAGTCCGCCCCGCCGTCGCGCGGCCGCGGCAAGCGGCGCGCCAAGGCCGACCCGGGCGTGGTCGTCAAGGGCGTCGAGGACGTGTGGGTCAAGCTCGCCCGCTGCTGCACGCCGGTACCGGGCGACCCGATCATCGGCTTCGTCACCCGCGGCAGTGGCGTATCGGTTCACCGCGCCGACTGCGTCAACGTGGACTCGCTGTCGCAGCAGCCCGAGCGGATCCTCGACGTCGAATGGGCGCCCACCCAGTCCTCGGTCTTCCTGGTCGCCATCCAGGTCGAGGCGCTGGACCGCTCCCGGCTGCTGTCGGACGTCACCCGGGTGCTGTCCGACCAGCACGTCAACATCTTGTCGGCGGCCGTCCAGACCTCCCGCGACCGGGTGGCCACCTCCCGCTTCACCTTCGAGATGGGCGACCCCAAGCACCTCGGGCACGTCCTCAAGGCGGTCAGGGGCGTGGAGGGCGTGTACGACGTGTACCGCGTGACCTCGGCCCGCCGACCGTAACCGGACAGCGAAAGGGGCCTCCCCCGCCGGGGAGGCCCCTTTCTCGTACGCGCGGTACGCGCGGTCAGCCGCCGAACTCCTGGAGACCCTTCAGGGCCTGGTCCAGCAGCGCCTGCCGGCCCTCCAGCTCACGCGCCAGCTTGTCCGCCTTGGCGTCGTTGCCGGCCGCACGGGCGGCGTCGATCTGCTTCTGGAGCTTGTCGACCGCGTCCTGGAGCTGGCCCGTCAGACCCGCCGCACGCGCGCGTGCCTCCGGGTTGGTCCGGCGCCACTCGGTCTCCTCGGCCTCCTGGATCGCCCGCTCGACGGTGTGCATCCGGCCCTCGACCTTGGGACGGGCGTCGCGCGGTACGTGCCCGATCGCCTCCCACCGCTCGTTGATGGCCCGGAAGGCCGCACGGGCCGCCTTCAGGTCCGTCACCGGCAGCAGCTTCTCGGCCTCGCCGGCGAGCTCCTCCTTCAGCTTGAGGTTCTCCGCCTGCTCGGCGTCACGCTCCGCGAAGACTTCGCTGCGGGCCGCGAAGAAGACGTCCTGGGCACCGCGGAAACGGTTCCACAGATCGTCCTCGTGCTCCCGCTGGGCCCGGCCCGCCGCCTTCCACTCCGCCATCAGCTCGCGGTAGCGGGCGGCCGTCACGCCCCAGTCGGTGGAGCCGGACAGTGCCTCGGCCTCCGCGACCAGGCGCTCCTTGACCTTGCGGGCCTCCTCGCGCTGCGCGTCCAGCGACGCGAAGTGCGCCTTGCGCCGCTTGGAGAACGCCGACCGGGCGTGCGAGAAGCGGTGCCACAGCTCGTCGTCGGACTTCCGGTCGAGCCGGGGGAGACCCTTCCAGGTGTCCACCAGCGCCCGCAGCCGCTCACCCGCGGCCCGCCACTGCTCGCTCTGCGCCAGCTCCTCCGCCTCGGCGACCAGCGCCTCCTTGGCGTGCCGCGCCTCGTCGGTCTGCTTGGCCTTCTGGGCCTTGCGCTCCTCGCGCCGCGCCTCCACGGTCTCGACCAGCTTGTCGAGCCGCTTGCGCAGCGCCTCGAGGTCGCCGACGGCGTGGTGCTCGTCCACCTGATGACGGATGTGGTCGATCGCGGCCGTCGCGTCCTTGGCCGACAGGTCGGTGGTCTTCACCCGCTTCTCGAGGAGGCCGATCTCGACAACCAAGCCCTCGTACTTGCGCTCGAAGTAGGCCAGTGCCTCCTCGGGAGATCCGGCCTGCCACGATCCGACGACCTGCTCGCCGTCGGCTGTACGCACGTACACGGTGCCCGTCTCGTCGACGCGGCCCCACGGGTCGCTGCTCACAGCGCCTCCTCCACATGATGCCGACGAGGGCGGTCACCCCCGGGCATCGTCCACAGTTCCCTGACGGGCCTCGCCCGCCCTCCACAACGCGACATTCGAACCGCGCTGCACAACGCCAATCTAGGCGACCTGCCGCCCGGCTGTCCGCTCTCAGCGCGACCGAATTCGGTGGTTCACGCCCTGGGTGCGCCGTAGGTCACGCTGTGCGTCACGCCGCGGCTCACGCCTTGCCGACGACCGCCTTCTGGAGGGTGACGGCCTTCTTGGGCGCACCGTCCGTCGCGCCGCCCTCGACCCCGCCCTCCGCGATGTCCTGGACGACCTTCAGGCCGGCCGCGTCCATCGTTCCGAAGGGTGTGAACTGCGGGGGCAGCTTGGTGTCCTTGTAGACCAGGAAGAACTGGCTGCCGCCGGTGTTCGGCTGCATGGTGTTGGCCATCGCCACCGTCCCGGCTTTGAAGGTCACCTTGCCGTCCGCGCCCGGCTTGCCCAGCGAGGCGAGGTTCTCGTCCGGGAGGGTGTAGCCCGGGCCTCCGGTGCCGTCGCCCTTGGGGTCGCCGCACTGGAGCACGAAGATGCCCTGCGTGGTGAGCCGGTGGCACGTCGTGCCGTCGAAGTACTTCTTGTCCGCGAGGTGCTTGAACGAGTTCACCGTGCGCGGTGTCTTCGACGCGTCCATGGTGATCGACACGGCACCGTGGTTGGTGGTGAGCGCCATCGTGTACGCCGCCTTGGCGTCGACGCTCATCTTCGGCTCGTCGGCCTTCGGCTCCGGCGAGGACTCGGCGCCCGGCGACGAGGAGGGGAACTCGATGGGCTTCTTCGCGTCGGCGGATTCGGTGCGGAAGTTCGTGTAGGCCCCGGCTCCCGCCACCAGCGCCACGGCCACCGCGGCCACGACGATCCGGGTGCGGCGCCTGGCCCTCTTCTGGGCCTCCTCCCGGCGCCTCTGCTGCCGCTCGAACTTCTCCCGGGCGAGCTGGCGCCGCCGCTGATCGCTGGTGACCACCGGGTCTTCTCCTTGTCGGTCGTCTGTTCCTGTCCTGGCCGAGTGTGCCCGTACCGTATACGGGTTGGCTGTGGATTGAGCAGCGCCGGTAGGCTCTGATCTGCTGCATTCCTTTACCGGACGACGCGTGCCGGACGACCCTTAAGGACGATCGTGCTCATTGCCGGGTTCCCCGCCGGGGCCTGGGGGACCAACTGCTACCTGGTCGCCCCCGCCGCCGGCGAGGAGTGCGTGATCATCGACCCGGGCCACCAGGCCACCCAGGGGGTCGAGGAGACGCTCAAGAAGCATCGGCTCAAGCCCGTGGCCGTCGTCCTGACCCACGGCCACATCGATCACGTCGCCTCCGTCGTCCCGGTCTGCGGCGCCCATGACGTACCCGCCTGGATCCACCCGGCCGACCGGTACATGATGAGCGACCCGGAGAAGGCCCTCGGCCGCTCCATCGGCATGCCGCTCATGGGCGAGCTGACCGTGGGGGAGCCGGACGACGTCCACGAGCTGACCGACGGGTCGAAGCTGAGCCTCGCCGGCCTGGAGCTCACCGTGGCGCACGCGCCCGGCCATACCAAGGGGTCGGTGACCTTCGGGATGCCCGAGGCCGCGGACGTCCCGCCGGTCTTCTTCTCGGGCGACCTGCTCTTCGCCGGCTCCATCGGACGCACCGACCTGCCCGGCGGTGACATGGACGAGATGCTCGCGTCGCTGGCCCGCGTGTGCCTGCCGCTCGACGACTCGACCGTGGTGCTGTCCGGCCACGGCCCCCAGACGACCATCGGCCGCGAGCGCGCCACCAACCCGTACCTGCGCGAGGTGGCGGCCGGCCAGGGAGCGTCCCCCGCTCCCCGACGAGGAATGTGACGAGAGAAGCCCCGTGAGTACCTTCCAGGCCCCCAAGGGCACCTACGACCTGCTGCCGCCGAATTCCGCGACGTACCTCGCCGTCCGCGAGGCGATCTCCGCGCCGCTGCGGAACTCCGGCTACGGGTACGTCGAGACCCCCGGCTTCGAGAACGTCGAACTGTTCGCGCGCGGTGTCGGCGAGTCCACCGACATCGTCACCAAGGAGATGTACGCCTTCGAGACCAAGGGCGGCGACCGGCTGGCCCTGCGCCCCGAGGGCACCGCGTCGGTGCTCCGCGCCGCGCTGGAGGCCAACCTGCACAAGCAGGGCAACCTCCCCGTCAAGCTCTGGTACTCCGGCTCGTACTACCGCTACGAGCGCCCCCAGAAGGGCCGCTACCGCCACTTCTCGCAGGTGGGCGCCGAGGCGATCGGTGCCGAGGACCCCGCGCTGGACGCCGAGCTGATCATCCTGGCCGACCAGGCGTACCGCTCGCTCGGCCTGCGGAACTTCCGCATCCTGCTGAACTCGCTGGGCGACAAGGAGTGCCGCCCCGTCTACCGCGAGGCCCTCCAGGGCTTCCTGCGCGGCCTCGACCTCGACGAGGACACCCGGCGCCGGATCGACATCAACCCCCTGCGGGTCCTCGACGACAAGCGCGCGGACGTCCAGAAGCAGCTCGTGGGCGCGCCGCTGCTGCGCGACCACCTGTGCGAGGCGTGCCGGGCGTACCACTCCGAGGTGCGCGAGCTGCTGACGGCGGCCGGGGTGGCCTTCGAGGACGACGAGAAGCTGGTGCGCGGCCTGGACTACTACACGCGCACCACCTTCGAGTTCGTCCACGACGGCCTGGGCGCGCAGTCCGCGGTGGGCGGCGGCGGCCGCTACGACGGCCTGTCCGAGATGATCGGCGGCCCCGCCCTGCCGTCGGTGGGCTGGGCGCTCGGCGTGGACCGCACGGTGCTGGCGCTGGAGGCCGAGGGCGTCACCCTCGACCTGCCCGCCACCACCAGCGTCTTCGCGGTCCCGATCGGCGAGGACGCCCGGCGCCGGCTGTTCGGCGTGGTCACCGGCCTGCGCAAGGCGGGGGTGGCGACGGACTTCGCGTACGGCGGCAAGGGCCTCAAGGCGGCGATGAAGGCCGCCAACCGCAGTGGTGCCCGGTACGCCCTCGTCCTGGGCGAGCGGGACCTCGCCGAGGGCGTGGCGCAGCTCAAGGACATGGAGACCGGCGAGCAGGAGCCGGTCGCGCTCGACGGACTCGTCGAGAAGCTGGGCGCGCGCCTGGCCTGACGCCTTCCGGACACCCCGGCCCCCGGCCGGGGTGTCCTTATGTCCCGCGAACGGCGGACGGGCGCCCGTGTACGGCAGAATGACCACTGCCTCATGCACCGACCGAGTGAGGGAACGGCCCACCATGACGACGACAGCGGTTGACGAAGCGTCCTCCGGCCCCGGCACGACGTCCGTGGGGGCGGGGCGGGCGTTCGCGTGGATGCTGGTGGTCACGGGGGCGGCGGGGCTGCTGGCGGCGTGGGTGATCACGCTGGACAAGTTCAAGCTGCTTCAGGACCCGGACTTCACCCCGGGGTGCAGCCTGAACCCGGTCGTCTCGTGCGGCAGCATCATGAAGAGCGAGCAGGCCTCGGTCTTCGGCTTCCCCAACCCGATGCTGGGCCTGGTCGCCTACGGCATGGTCGTCGCCATCGGTGCCGGGCTGCTGGCCGGCGCCCGCTACCGGCGCTGGTACTGGCTGGGCCTGAACGCCGGGACGCTGTTCGGCACCGGCTTCTGCATGTGGCTGATGTACCAGTCGCTGTACGAGATCAACGCGCTGTGCCTGTGGTGCTCGCTGGCCTGGGCCGCCACCCTCACCATGTTCTGGTACGTCACCTCGCACAACGTCCGCGCGGGCCTGCTGCCCGCCCCCCGCCCGGTGCGCACGTTCCTCGACGAGTTCACCTGGGTCCTGCCCGTCCTGCACATCGGGATCATCGGCATGCTGGTCCTCACCCGCTGGTGGGACTTCTGGACCGGCTGACGTGTCAGTGGCCTGACATAGGCTTCACGGTGTGGAGCCCGACCTCTTTACCGCCGCAGCCGAGGAACGCCAGGAGAAGGACCCGTCCAGCAGCCCCCTGGCCGTCCGGATGCGTCCGCGCACCCTCGACGAAGTCGTCGGCCAGCAGCACCTGCTGAAGCCCGGATCCCCCTTGCGCCGACTGGTCGGCGAGGGCGCGGGCGGGCCCGCCGGAGCGTCCTCCGTGATCCTCTGGGGCCCGCCCGGCACCGGTAAGACGACCCTTGCGTACGTCGTCTCCAAGGCGACCAACAAGCGGTTCGTGGAGCTGTCCGCGATCACGGCGGGCGTCAAGGAGGTCCGGGCGGTCATCGACGGCGCCCGGCGGGCGGCCGGCGGTTTCGGCAAGGAGACGGTGCTCTTCCTCGACGAGATCCACCGCTTCAGCAAGGCTCAGCAGGACTCGCTGCTCCCGGCCGTGGAGAACCGCTGGGTCACCCTCATCGCCGCCACCACCGAGAACCCGTACTTCTCGGTGATCTCCCCGCTGCTGTCGCGCTCGCTGCTCCTCACCCTGGAGCCGCTCACCGACACCGACGTGCGGGGACTGCTGGAGCGCGCGCTCACCGACGAGCGCGGTCTGGGCGGCGCGGTGACCCTGCCGGACGACGCGGTGGCGCACCTGCTGCGCATCGCGGGCGGTGACGCCCGCCGGGCGCTGACCGCCCTGGAGGCGGCGGCCGGAGCGGCCCTCGCCAAGGGCGAACCGGAGATCACCCTCGCCACCCTCGAGGAGACGGTGGACCGTGCCGCGGTGACGTACGACCGGGACGGCGACCAGCACTACGACGTGGCCAGCGCCCTGATCAAGTCCATCCGGGGCTCCGACGTCGACGCGGCCCTGCACTACCTGGCGCGGATGATCGAGGCCGGTGAGGACCCCCGCTTCATCGCCCGCCGTCTGATGATCTCCGCCAGTGAGGACATCGGGCTCGCGGACCCCACCGCGCTTCCCCTCGCGGTCGCGGCCGCCCAGGCGGTCGCCATGATCGGCTTCCCGGAGGCGGCCCTCACCCTCAGCCACGCCACGATCGCCCTCGCCCTGGCCCCCAAGTCGAACGCCGCGACCACCGCGATCAGCGCCGCCCGGGCGGACGTGCGCAACGGCCTGGCCGGCCCCGTCCCGCCCCATCTGCGCGACGGCCACTACAAGGGCGCCGCCAAGCTCGGCCACGCCCAGGGGTACGTGTACCCGCACGACGTCCCGGGCGGCATCGCGGCCCAGCAGTACGCGCCCGACGAGATCCACGGCAGGCGCTACTACGAACCCACGCGGTACGGCGCGGAGGCGCGGTACGCGGACGTGGTGGAGAAGGTGCGGGAGCGGCTCCGCGGCGAGGGAACGCCCTAGGGGGTGTCCGGCCGACGGCGTCCCGCACGCCCTAGCCGGCCGCTTCGAACAGCGCGCGCATCGCCCGCCGCAGCCCGTGGACATCCCGCACGGGCTCGGGGAAGTCGAAGCGGGCGTCGAAGCAGCCCCCCGTCTCCTCCCGGCACCGCACCCGCAGTCCGAACCGGTCCAGCGCGAGCGGCACCACGCGCCGGACGCCGGCCCGCCGTCCGAGCAGTGCGCCCAGGCCCTGGACGTGGTCGTCGTGGGCGGCGGCGAGGTGCTGGAGCACCTCGGTCTCGTACGCGATGAGCGGGTCCGGCTCGGCCCGGGCGAACTCCTCGGCGCCCACCGCGGCGTCGCCCCACAGGTCGTCGACGTACAGCTCGCCGACCTCCAGGCGCAGTGTCGTCGTCCCGGGCTCCCCGTGGCCGGGCGCGCACGTCAGCCATCCGGAGGCCCAGGCCCGGCCGCGCACACGGTTGGGGACGGCGACCGGGGCGACGTCCGTGAGCTCCAGCACGGCCGGCAGGTCGTGGTCCTGGGCGTGCGTGGCGGCCCGCACGGCCGGGGATGCGGCCGGGAACAGCAGGTGGACCGCCCCGTCGGGTCCCACCGAGCGCGCGCCCGGCATCAGCTCGTCGGGCCGGGCCTCGTCCGCCCCCGGGAGGATGAGCACCGCGGAGCATGTACTCTGTACGAGAGTTCGTGTGCGCTCGGCTGCTGACGGCATCCGCGCGATTTCAAGCCCGCTGGGACGCGGCTGACCATGAGCTGATCGGACCTCCGTCACATCGGCGCTCTGCGAAGCAGGAGCGTCGCTCTTTGTGCTGCTGTCTGTGATGCGCGTGGTGTTCCCAGGGCTCGACATGCGATCTCCTTGATTAAGGTAAGCCTAACCTAACCTATTCGGAGGTCTGGAGAACGTGCCTAACCAGTCGCGTCCCAAGGTCAAGAAGTCCCGTGCGCTCGGTATCGCGCTGACGCCGAAGGCCGTCAAGTACTTCGAGGCCCGCCCCTACCCGCCGGGCGAGCACGGCCGTGGCCGCAAGCAGAACTCGGACTACAAGGTCCGTCTGCTCGAGAAGCAGCGTCTGCGTGCGCAGTACGACATCAGCGAGCGCCAGATGGCGCGCGCCTACGACCGCGCCAAGAAGGCCGAGGGCAAGACGGGCGAGGCGCTGGTCGTCGAGCTGGAGCGTCGTCTCGACGCCCTGGTCCTGCGTTCGGGCATCGCCCGCACCATCTACCAGGCCCGCCAGATGGTCGTCCACGGCCACATCGAGGTCAACGGTGGCAAGGTCGACAAGCCGTCGTTCCGCGTCCGTCCCGACGACGTCGTGATGGTCCGCGAGCGCAGCCGCAGCAAGAGCCTGTTCCAGGTGGCCCGTGAGGGTGGCTTCGCCCCCGACGGCGAGACCCCCCGCTACCTCCAGGTCAACCTGAAGGCCCTGGCCTTCCGCCTGGACCGCGAGCCGAACCGCAAGGAAATCCCGGTCATCTGCGACGAGCAGCTGGTCGTCGAGTACTACGCCCGCTGACCCGGGTGTAACGCTCACGCGTGCACCGAGCCCGCCGTTCCCTCCGGGGAGCGGCGGGCTCCGGCGTTTCCGCCCGCGATCGCCGGCCGGACGGGGGGGCGGACGGCGGGCCGCGCGGGCTCGTTTCCGCACGCGGCCGCGGCAGGCCCGGCCGGCGCCCTCACGACCGCCGGTCCCGAGGCGCCGGGCCCGGAGGCGCCCCGCCCGGAGGCCTCCCGCCCCCGACGCACCCGCAGCGGCCCGCACGGCACGCCGCCGCCCCGCCGCCCTCCGGGGCACCCGCGCAGGGCCGGCCCGACAGCGCGCGCTCCACCGCCGCGTCCAGCGACAGCGCCCCGCCCTCCGCCACGTACGCCCGGAACCGCTCCGCGCCCAGCTTCGCGGCCAGGTGCTGCGCCAGGTGCGCCTCGTCCGGCACCTCCAGGCACAGCTCCAGGGCGGCCCGCAGATCGGGCGGCGCGCCGTCGGCGCAGGCCGCCACCTCGGCCTGGCGCGGGCTGAACCACTCCACCTCGCACCAGGTGGCCAGGCCCATGTACCAGTCACGGTGCCGCCGCCGCATCCGCTCCTCGTCGCCCAGCGCGGCCAGCCACTGGGCGCCGTACGCCCGGACGGTGTCCAGCAGCCGGTAGCGCATGCCCGCGGGGGTCTCCTCCCGCAGCACCACGGACTGGCCCACCAGACCGCCGAGGGTGAGCGCCAGCCGGGTCTTGCCCACCCCTCCCACGCCGGTCACCGTGACGAGCCGGAACCGGGCCAGCAACCGCTCCACTTCGGCGAGTTCGCCCTCACGTCCGACGAACCGGTTCAGCTCCGCCGGAAGACGGCCCGTCGCTTGGAACACATGGAACACGGAGCGTACTCAGAGGAACGCGCTGCGTGCAATCGGACCGCACAACTCCGGCTCCGGACGCCCCTAATGCGGTACGGGGAGCCAGCATCGGCGCGATAGGCTCGGAGAACGACTTTCACGACGTTCGACACCCGACGTGCGACGTCCGACGACCGACGAGCAGAGAGCGGTGCGCAGTGACCGGTGGAGAGGTTGCCGGGATTCTGGTCGCCGTCTTCTGGGCGATCCTGGTCTCCTTCCTGGCCGTGGTGCTGGTGAGGCTGGCCCAGACGCTCAGGGCGACCACCCGACTCGTGGCCGAGGTGACCGAGCAGGCGGTCCCGCTGCTGGCCGACGCCTCCGCGACGGTGCGCTCCGCGCAGACGCAGCTCGACCGGGTCGACGCGATCGCGTCGGACGTCCAGGAAGTCACCTCCAACGCCTCCGCGCTCTCCACGACGGTCGCCTCCACCTTCGGCGGACCGCTCGTCAAGGTCGCGGCGTTCGGCTACGGCGTGCGCCGGGCGATGAGCCGGAACAAGAACGACAGGCCGGCCGAGCAGCCCCGGCGTACGGTGATCGTCGGCCGTACGGTGCCGGGCGCCAGGGGCCGGAAGCGGAAGGGCTGACGCAAGGGATGTTCCGCCGTGCTTTCTGGTTCACCGCGGGCGCCGCAGCCGGCGTGTGGGCCACCACCAAGGTCAACCGCAAGCTCAAGCGGCTGACCCCCGAGAGCCTCGCCGCCCAGGCCGCCGACAAGGCGGTCGAGACCGGCCACCGGCTCAAGGAGTTCGCACTCGACGTCCGCGCGGGCATGCTCCAGCGCGAGGCCGAACTGGGCGAGGCCCTCGGCATCGAGGCGCCCGCCGACGACCCGGCGCTGCCGGCGCCGCGCCGCGCCGCCCTGGACAGCCCCCGGGACGGCGCCCGCCGTCCGTACCCCGACAACCACTCGTACAACCGGAATGAGGACCACTGATGGAGTCGGCTGAAATCCGCCGCCGCTGGCTGAGCTTCTTCGAGGAGCGCGGGCACACCGTCGTCCCTTCGGCGTCGCTCATCGCGGACGACCCGACTCTGCTCCTGGTCAACGCCGGCATGGTGCCGTTCAAGCCCTTCTTCCTCGGTGAGGAGAAGCCGCCGTACACCCGCGCCTCCAGCGTCCAGAAGTGCGTGCGCACGCCGGACATCGAGGAGGTCGGCAAGACCACCCGGCACGGCACCTTCTTCCAGATGTGCGGCAACTTCTCCTTCGGCGACTACTTCAAGGAAGGCGCCATCAAGCTCGCCTGGGAGCTGCTGACCACCTCCGTCGAGCACGGCGGCTACGGTCTGGCCCCGGAGAAGCTGTGGATCACCGTCTACCAGGACGACGACGAGGCCGAGCAGATCTGGCGCGACGTCGTGGGCGTGCCCGCCGAGCGCATCCAGCGCCTGGGCAAGAAGGACAACTTCTGGTCCATGGGCGTCCCCGGCCCCTGCGGACCCTGCTCCGAGATCAACTACGACCGCGGCCCCGAGTTCGGCGTCGAGGGCGGCCCGGCCGTCAACGACGAGCGGTACGTGGAGATCTGGAACCTGGTCTTCATGCAGTACGAGCGGGGCGAGGGCACCTCGAAGGAGGACTTCGAGATCCTCGGTGACCTGCCGAGCAAGAACATCGACACGGGTCTCGGCCTGGAGCGCCTGGCGATGATCCTCCAGGGCGTACAGAACATGTACGAGACCGACACCCTGAAGGTCGTCATCGACAAGGCCACCGAACTCACCGGTGTGCGGTACGGCCAGGCCCACGGGAGCGACGTCTCGCTGCGCGTGGTCGCCGACCACATGCGCACCTCCGTGATGCTCATCGGTGACGGCGTCACCCCCGGCAACGAGGGCCGTGGCTACGTGCTGCGCCGCATCATGCGCCGCGCCGTCCGCAACATGCGCCTGCTGGGCGCCACCGGCCCGGTCGTCGGCGAGCTCGTCGACACGGTCATCCGGACGATGGGCGAGCAGTACCCCGAACTGGAGACCGACCGCAAGCGCATCGAGACCGTCGCCCTCGCCGAGGAGGCCGCCTTCCTCAAGGCCCTCAAGGGCGGCACCAACATCCTCGACACCGCCGTGACCGAGACCAAGGCCGGCGGCGGCACGGTCCTGCCCGGCGACAAGGCGTTCCTGCTCCACGACACGTGGGGCTTCCCCATCGACCTCACCCTGGAGATGGCCGCCGAGCAGGGCCTCTCCGTGGACGAGGCCGGCTTCCGCCGCCTGATGCAGGAGCAGCGGGACCGCGCCAAGGCGGACGCCCGCGCCAAGAAGACCGGCCACGCCGACGTCTCCGCCTACCGGGAGATCGCCGACACCTCCGGTGCCACCGAGTTCGTCGGCTACACCAACACCGAGGGCGAGACGACCGTCGTCGGCCTGCTGGTCAACGGCGTCCCCTCGCCGGCCGCCACCGAGGGCGACGAGATCGAGGTCGTCCTCGACCGCACGCCGTTCTACGCCGAGGGCGGCGGCCAGATCGCCGACACCGGCCGCATCCGGCTGCACAGCGGTGCCGTCATCGAGGTGCGCGACGTCCAGCAGCCGGTCCCGGGCGTCTCCGTCCACAAGGGATCGGTGCAGGTCGGCGAGGTGACCGTGGGCGCCACCGCCTACGCCACGATCGACGTCCGGCGCCGCCGGGCCATCGCCCGCGCCCACAGCGCCACGCACCTCACCCACCAGGCGCTGCGTGACGCCCTCGGCCCCACGGCCGCCCAGGCCGGTTCCGAGAACCAGCCCGGCCGGTTCCGCTTCGACTTCGGCTCCCCGTCCGCCGTTCCGCAGACGGTGATGACCGACGTGGAGCAGAAGATCAACGAGGTGCTGGCCCGCGAGCTGGACGTGCACGCCGAGGTCATGCCCATCGACGAGGCCAAGCGGCAGGGCGCCATCGCCGAGTTCGGCGAGAAGTACGGCGAGAGGGTCCGCGTCGTCACCATCGGCGACTTCTCCAAGGAGCTGTGCGGCGGTACGCACGTCCACAACACCGCCCAGCTCGGTCTGGTGAAGCTGCTGGGCGAGTCGTCGATCGGCTCCGGTGTGCGCCGTATCGAGGCCCTCGTCGGCGTCGACGCCTACAACTTCCTGGCCAGGGAGCACACGGTCGTCGCCCAGCTCCAGGAGCTGGTCAAGGGCCGTCCCGAGGAGCTTCCCGAGAAGATCTCCGGCATGCTCGCCAAGCTGAAGGACGCCGAGAAGGAGATCGAGAAGTTCCGCGCCGAGAAGGTGCTCCAGGCCGCCGCCGGGCTGGCCCAGGGCGCCCAGGACGTGCGCGGCGTGGCCCTGGTGACCGGCCAGGTCCCCGACGGCACCTCCGCCGACGACCTCCGCAAGCTGGTCCTGGACGTGCGCGGCCGCATCCCGGGCGACCGCCCGGCCGTGGTGGCCCTGTTCACCACCGCCAACGGCCGCCCGCTGACGGTCATCGCCACCAACGAGGCCGCCCGTGAGCGCGGGCTCAAGGCCGGCGACCTGGTCCGCACGGCCGCCAAGACCCTCGGCGGCGGCGGTGGCGGCAAGCCGGACGTCGCCCAGGGCGGCGGCCAGAACCCGGAGGCCATCGGCGACGCCCTGGCCGCCGTCGAGCGTCTCGTCGCGGACACCGTCTGATGAGACGGGGCCGCCGGCTCGCGATCGACGTCGGGGACGCCCGGATCGGGGTCGCCTCGTGCGACCCCGACGGGGTGCTCGCCACACCGGTGGAGACCGTGCCGGGACGTGACGTCCCGGCCGCCCACCGGCGGTTGAAGCAGCTCACCGAGGAGTACGAACCGATCGAACTCGTGGTCGGGCTGCCTCGCTCCCTCAGTGGGGGCGAGGGCCCGGCCGCGGTCAAGGTCCGCGCCTTCGCCCAGGAGCTCGCCCGGGGCGTCGCCCCCGTCCCCGTACGACTGGTGGACGAGAGGATGACCACAGTGACGGCGGGTCAGGGGCTCCGCGCGTCGGGCGTGAAGTCCAAAAAGGGCCGTTCTGTCATCGATCAGGCGGCCGCTGTGATCATCCTTCAGAACGCTCTTGAGTCCGAACGGGTATCGGGTAATCCGCCCGGGGAGAGCGTCGAAGTGGTCATCTGATCGCGATACGGTAACGTTCCGCGCGATGCGGTGGTGTTCGAACAGAACCGCCGCCGCGCGACGTAGAGGCGGATCGTCCGGAAGCCTCGCGGCTGTTTGGGGATCGATGACTGAGTATGGCCGGAGCCCCGGCTCCGAACCGTGGCACCCCGAGGACCCGGCCCACGGGCACCAGGGGTGGGAAGGTCAGCAGGCCTACTACCAGCAGACGCCGTACGGGAACGAGCAGGACCCGTACCAGCAGCAGCCGCAGCAGGGTTACGGCGACCAGCAGTACCAGGGCGGGCAGGAGTACCAGGGCCCGCAGGTCCCTCCGCAGCAGGCGCACCCCCAGCAGCCCCAGGCCGAGCAGTACCCGCCCCAGCAGGGGCATCCGCAGCACGGCCACCCCCAGCAGTCCTACCCGCAGCAGGCCTACGCGGGGCAGACCTACGGGGGGCAGCCGTACGACACCGGAGGCTGGGACACCGGCCAGCAGACCGCCATGCCCTACGGCGCGGCGGCCCCGGCCGACCCGTACGGCGCCCAGGGACCCGACCTGTACGGCACGCCCGAGGCGTACCCGCCGCCGCAGCCGCCCGGCCGGCGGCGGGCCGAACCGGAACCGGAGCGCCGGGAACCGGAACAGGAGCCGGAGGAGGAGAGCCACCCGTTCTTCTCGGACGGCGCCGACGACGGCGACGAGGACGACGGCCACGACGACGAGGCCGCCGGATCGCGGCGCGGCGGCGGCGGGCCGGGCCGCCGGGGCGGCAAGCAGCAGAAGAAGAAGAGCCGCAACGGACTGGCCTGCCTGGTCGTCGCCCTGGTCATGGCGGGCGGCGCGGGCGGTGTCGGCTACTTCGGCTACCAGTTCTGGCAGGGGCAGTTCGGCCCCGCCCCCGACTTCACCGGCGACGGCACCGGCGAGACCGTCCAGGTGGAGATCCCCAAGGGCGCGGGCGGCTACGAGATCGCCGCGCTGCTCGTCAAGAACGGTGTGGTCAAGAGCCAGGGTGCCTTCGTCTCCGCCCAGGAGAAGAACCCCGACGGCAAGAGCATCCAGGACGGCGTCTACACGCTCAAGAAGGGCATGTCCGCCGCCAGCGCCGTCGAAGCCATGCTCGATCCCGCGAACCGGAACGCGCTGACCATTCCGGAAGGCAAGCGGAGCGCCTACGTCTACGCGCAGATCGACAAGAAGCTCGAACTGAAGCCGGGCACGACGAAATCGGTCGCCCTGGCCAAGGCGAAGACCCTCGGGCTGCCGGCCTGGGCGACCAACCACCCCGACCTCAAGGACCCGCTGGAGGGATTCCTCTTCCCGGCCAGCTATCCGGTGGCGAAGGGCACCAAGCCGGAGGACGTCCTCAAGAAGATGGTCGCCCGGGCGAACGCCGAATACGCGAAGCTCGACATCGAGACGAAGGCCACCTCCCTCGGCCTCAAGGGGCCCTGGGAACTGCTGACCGTCGCGAGCATGGTCCAGGTCGAGGGCAAGTACAAGCGCGACTTCGACAAGGTCGCCCGGGTCGTCTACAACCGGCTCAAGCCCAACAACCTGGAGACGGTCGGCCGGCTCGAATTCGACTCCACGATCAACTACATCAAGGAAGAAAGCACCCTTGACGTCGGTACGGTCGCCGATCTCCGGAAGATCGACGATCCGTACAACACCTATGACATCAAGGGCCTCACGCCCGGCCCCATCAGCAATCCGGGCGTCGACGCCATCAATTCCGCGCTGAAGCCGACTCCCGGCCCCTGGTACTACTTCGTCTCGATCAACGAGGAGAAGACCGTCTTCTCGGTGACGAACGAGGAACACAACCGGAACGTCGAGCAGTACGAGAAGGAACGGGAGAAGTCCGGCCAGTGAGCACAGCGAAGCGCGCCGCCGTACTCGGGTCGCCCATCGCCCACTCCCTCTCCCCGGTGCTGCACCGCGCCGCCTACGCGGAACTCGGCCTCACCGACTGGTCGTACGGCAGGCACGAAGTGGACGAGGCCCGGCTCCCCGCTTTCCTGGAGGGGCTGGACGCGTCCTGGGCCGGGCTGTCCCTGACCATGCCGCTCAAGCGGGCCGTGATCCCGTTGCTCGACGAGGTCACCGCCACGGCCGCCGCCGTCGAGGCCGTCAACACGGTGGTGTTCACCGAGGACGGCCGCCGCCTGGGCGACAACACCGACATCCCCGGCATGGTCGCCGCGCTGCGGGAGCGGGGCGTGGAGACGGTGGAGTCCGCCACGGTGCTCGGCGCGGGCGCCACCGCGTCCTCCGCGCTCGCCGCGCTGTCCCGCGTCTGCACCGGCCCCGTCACCGCCTATGTGCGCAGCGAGGCCCGCGCCGCCGAGATGCGCGGCTGGGGCGAGCGGCTCGGCGTCCCGGTCCGTACCGCCGACTGGTCACGCGCGGCCGAGGGCCTGGCGGCGCCGCTGGTGGTCGCCACCACGCCCGCCGGGACCACCGACGCGCTCGCCGCCGGGGTGCCCGCCCGGCCCGGCACCCTCTTCGACGTGCTGTACGACCCCTGGCCCACCGCCCTGGCGGCCGCCTGGTCCGCGCGCGGCGGCGGCGTGGTCGGCGGGCTGGACCTGCTCGTCCACCAGGCCGTCCTCCAGGTGGAACAGATGACCGGGCGCACGCCCGCCCCGATGGCCGCCATGCGGGCCGCCGGGGAGCGGGCCCTGGCCGCCGGGTAGCGCCCCGCCCGGTCCGCCCCGGCCCGTGCGCGCCGGTCCGCTCCGGGGTGCCCGGGGTGGCCCAGGCGCCGGTCGGCTCCGGCCCGTCCGGGGAGTCCGTGCGCCGGGCCGCCCAGGGGGTGTCCGCCTGACGGACCGGATGTCCGCGTGCTGGACCGGACACCGGGGCGCCCCCCGGACATGGGAGGATCGGGGGAGGCGGGCCAGGGCCGCGCACCCGGTCGCGCCGTCGCAGTCGAGGCGCGAGCATGAGGAGCACCGTTGAGCAGGTTGCGCTGGCTGACCGCGGGGGAGTCGCACGGCCCCGCACTGGTGGCGACGCTGGAGGGCCTTCCCGCCGGCGTCCCGATCACCACGGAGATGGTGGCGGACCACCTGGCCCGTCGGCGCCTCGGCTATGGGCGCGGTGCGCGGATGAAGTTCGAGCGCGACGAGGTGACCTTCCTCGGCGGCGTACGCCACGGCCTGACCATGGGCTCGCCCGTCGCCGTGATGGTCGGCAACACCGAGTGGCCCAAGTGGGAGAAGGTCATGTCGGCCGACCCGGTCGACCCGGCCGAGCTCGCCGAACTGGCCCGCAACGCCCCGCTGACCCGGCCCCGCCCCGGCCACGCCGACCTGGCCGGCATGCAGAAGTACGGCTTCGACGAGGCCCGGCCGGTCCTGGAGCGGGCCAGCGCCCGCGAGACCGCGGCCCGCGTCGCGCTGGGCGCGGTCGCCCGCTCGTACCTCAAGGAGACCGCCGGCATCGAGATCGTGTCGCACGTCGTGGAGCTGGCCGCCGCGAAGGCCCCCTACGGCGTGTACCCGACCCCGGCCGACGTCGAGAAGCTGGACGCCGACCCGGTGCGCTGCCTGGACGCCGACGCCTCGGAGGCGATGGTCGCCGAGATCGACCAGGCCCACAAGGACGGCGACACCCTCGGCGGCGTCGTCGAGGTCCTCGCCTACGACGTACCCGTCGGCCTCGGCTCGCACGTCCACTGGGACCGGCGCCTGGACGCCCGCCTGGCCGCCGCCCTGATGGGTATCCAGGCCATCAAGGGCGTCGAGGTCGGCGACGGGTTCGACCTCGCCCGCGTGCCCGGCTCCAAGGCGCACGACGAGATCGTCGCCACCGACGAGGGCATCAGGCGCACCTCCGGCCGCTCCGGCGGTACGGAAGGCGGCCTCACCACGGGCGAGCTGCTGCGCGTCCGCGCCGCCATGAAGCCCATCGCGACCGTGCCCCGGGCGCTGAAGACCGTCGACGTCGTCACCGGCGAGGCAGCCGCCGCTCACCACCAGCGCTCCGACGTCTGCGCGGTCCCGGCCGCCGGCATCGTCGCCGAGGCCATGGTGGCCCTCGTCCTCGCCGACGCGGTCGCGGAGAAGTTCGGCGGCGACAGCGTGACGGAGACCCGCCGCAACGTCCGCTCGTACCTCGACAACCTCCACATCCGGTGAGCACCGGCCCGCTGATCGTCCTGGTCGGCCCGATGGGCTCCGGCAAGTCCACCGTGGGCGCGCTGCTCGCCGAACGGCTCGGCGCGCCCTACCGGGACACCGACGCCGACATCGTGGCCGCCGAGGGACGCGAGATCTCGGACATCTTCGTCGAGGACGGCGAGGAGCACTTCCGCGCCCTCGAACGCGAGGCCGTCCGGACCGCCGTCGCCGAGCACCGGGGCGTCCTCGCCCTCGGCGGCGGCGCCGTCCTCGACGCCGGCACCCGCGCACTGCTCGCCGGGCTGCCGGTCGCCTACCTGTCGATGGACGTCGAGGAGGCGGTCCGGCGCGTCGGCCTCAACACCGCCCGCCCGCTGCTCGCCGTCAACCCGCGCCGTCAGTGGCGCGAGCTGATGGAGGCCAGGCGCCACCTGTACACCGAAGTCGCCCGGGTGGTGGTCGCCACCGACGACAAGACCCCCGAAGAGGTCGCCGAGGCGGTCCTCGACGCACTGGAGCTGAAGAAGTGACTGACCAGGCAGTGACCCGCATCCAGGTCGGCGGCACGGCCGGCACCGACCCGTACGAGGTACTGGTCGGCCGGCAACTGCTCGGCGAACTCGCCGGCGTCATCGGCCCCAAGGCCAAGCGCGTCGCCGTGATCCACCCCGAGGCGCTCGCCGAGACCGGTGAGGCGCTGCGCGCCGACCTCGCCGACCAGGGATACGAGGCGGTCGCCATCCAGGTGCCGAACGCCGAGGAGGCCAAGACGGCCGAGGTAGCGGCGTACTGCTGGAAGGCGCTCGGGCAGACCGGCTTCACGCGCACCGACGTGATCGTCGGCGTGGGCGGCGGAGCCACCACCGACCTCGCCGGTTTCGTGGCGGCCACCTGGCTGCGCGGGGTGCGCTGGGTCGCCGTGCCCACCACCGTCCTGGCGATGGTGGACGCGGCCGTCGGCGGCAAGACCGGCATCAACACCGCCGAGGGCAAGAACCTGGTCGGCGCCTTCCACCCGCCGGCCGGCGTCCTGTGCGACCTGGCCGCGCTGGACTCGCTGCCCGTCCACGACTACGTCAGCGGCCTGGCCGAGGTCATCAAGGCCGGTTTCATCGCCGACCCGGTGATCCTGGACCTCATCGAGGCCGACCCGGCCGCCGCGCGGACGCCCCAGGGTCCGCACACCGCCGAGCTCATCGAGCGCTCCATCCGGGTCAAGGCGGACGTCGTCTCGTCCGACCTGAAGGAATCCGGCCTGCGTGAGATCCTCAACTACGGTCACACCCTCGCCCACGCCATCGAGAAGAACGAGCGCTACAAGTGGCGCCACGGCGCCGCGGTCTCCGTGGGCATGGTCTTCGCCGCCGAACTCGGCCGGCTCGCCGGACGGCTCGACGACGCCACCGCCGACCGGCACCGCGCCGTCCTGGAGTCCGTCGGACTGCCCCTCACCTACCGCGGCGACCAGTGGCCCAAGCTGCTGGAGACCATGAAGGTCGACAAGAAGTCCCGCGGCGACCTGCTGCGCTTCATCGTCCTCGACGGGCTGGGCAAGCCCACGGTGCTCGAGGGCCCGGACCCGGCCGTCCTCGTCGCGGCCTACGGGGAGGTCGCCGCGTGACCCGCAAAGTGCTGGTCCTCAACGGCCCCAACCTCGGCCGCCTCGGCTCGCGGGAGCCCGACGTCTACGGCGCGACCTCCTACGCCGGCCTGGTGGACGCCTGCCGGGCCCTCGGCAAGGAACTCGGCTTCGACGTCGACGTACGCGAGACGAACGACGAGGGCGAGATGATCCGCTGGCTGCACGAGGCGGCCGACGGGGCGCTCCCGGTCGTCATCAACCCCGGCGCCTTCACCCACTACTCGTACGGGATGAGGGACGCGGCCGCCCAGCGCACCGCCCCCCTCATCGAGGTGCACATCTCCAACCCGTACGCGCGGGAGGAGTTCCGTCACACCTCCGTCGTCGCGGCGGTCGCCAGCGGCACCGTCGCGGGCTTCGGCATCGGCTCCTACCGGCTGGCCCTGCGCGCCCTCGCCGACGAGCTCACCGGCTGACCGGCACGTCCCCACCTCCCCGGCCGTTTCACCCAACGGCGGCCGGGGAGGGTACGGTTCGGTAACGGCCGATCCGAACGGCCGCCCGACCAGCGTCAGTCGCACGAGACGGAGTGGCACCGGATGCAGCATGCAGTGGGGGCTCCGCTGCCGCCGCCCCACCACCCGGGGCACGCAGCCACCGGATGGATGAATCAGCCCGCCGCCCACCACCCGGGCCCGCCGCCGCCCCAGGGGCCGCCCGCCCCGCCCGCGGCGGCCCCGGTACCCGCGCCCCCGGCCGCCCCCGCGGCGCCGGTGCCGCCCGGCTGGACGCCACCGGGCGCGCCCGCGGCGCCGGTGCCGCCCGGCTGGACGCCACCGGGCGCGCCCCCGCGCGACGCCACGGGCCACATCCACCTCCCGCCCGGCGCCCCGGTCGCCGCCCCGGCCCCGCCCCCGCCCGCCGACCACGGCGGTACGGGCGCCGCCACCCTGGCCGTCCTGCTCATAGGCCCGGCCGGCGCGGGCAAGACGACCGTCGCCCGGTACTGGGCGAACAACCGCCGGGTGCCGACCGCCCACATCAGCCTCGACGACGTCCGCGAATGGGTCCGCGCCGGCTTCGCCGACCCCCAGGACGGCTGGAACGACCAGTCCGAGGCCCAATACCGCCTCGCGCGGCGCACCTGCGGCTTCGCCGCGCGGAACTTCCTCGCCAACGGCATCTCCTGCATCCTCGACGACGCCGTCTTCCCCGACCGGCCCGTCGTCGGCCTCGGCGGCTGGAAGCGGCACGTCGGGCCGGGCCTGCTGCCCGTCGTGCTCCTCCCGGGCCTGGAGATCGTCCTGGAGCGCAACGCCGAGCGGTCCGGCAACCGCCGCCTCTCCGACGAGGAGGTCGCCGGCATCCACGGCCGGATGGCCGGCTGGTACGGCTCCGGCCTGCCGATCATCGACAACTCGAAGTACGACGTGGAGACCACCGCCCGCGTCCTGGACGACGTCCTCGCGCGCGCGATCGCCAGCCCCCCGGCCTTCTAGGGTCGCGGGTACGTCCGTCCGGCCCGGTCACGCACCGCCCGCACGACCGCACCGCCCGGACGGCGGGAACCGTCCGGGCGGTGCGACTGACCGGGCCGGGGACGCGGGCCCGGTGGCCGGCGGGGAGCCGGGGGCGCCGGCTCGGGGCCGGGGATCAGTCGGAGGACGACTCCACCAGCCGGCGCACGTTCTCCACGCTGCCGCAGTCGTCCGCGAGCAGCCGCGCCCGCGCCTCCTCGAACGCCGCGCCGAGTTCCGCGCGGCGCTCGGCCGCGACGTTCTCGCGCGCGTCGTTCAGGAGCGTCCGCTCCTCCTCGTCGGCGTGGTGGTTCACCGCCGTGACCAGCTCCTCCAGCTTCTCGTCCCACTCCTCGGAGCCGGTGTCCCCGACCTCCAGCAGCGCCAGGAGGGCCTCGTTGCCCTCCCGGTGCTCGTGGACGCTGTGTTCGACGTCCTCGTCGTCCACGTTCTTGTAGCGCCGCAGCGCCGGGTAGACCTCGCGCTCCTCCGCCTCGGCATGGGCCACGAGGAGGGCGGCGAACTCCTGGAGCGCCCCGGCACGGTCCGCCTGGACGTTGCGCATCGCCCGGAACAGCTCCTCCATCCGGCGGTGGTCCCGGAGGATCAGCTCGACGACGTCGGTGGTGGTCGTGGCGGGGCTGCTGCTGGGCATGGTGGCGACTCCTTCGAACCGTGGCGACTGCTGTCCGAAGCGCCGGATACCCCGCTTCCGGCCGTTGACTACCGCAACCTCACCCGGTCGGCGGCATGACCGTACGCGGGCGTCCGCCCCGGCCGCTCGGCCGGGCCGCACAGCGCCTTGTCGAGCAGCTCCTCGGTGACCGCCCCTTCGCCGGCGTCCGGCCCGTAGGGGTTGGCCGACAGCGCCACCTGGCGCCGCCCGTCCTCGGTACCGAGGAGGAACGTGGAGTAGCCCTCGATTCCGCCGGGGTGGCCCCACACCGGTCCGCAGGCCGTCTCGTACCGGATGATCCCCAGCCCGTAGGAGGCGCCCAGCTCGGGCGCGGGGACGGTCCGCTTCAGCTCCGCGAGCTGCGCCTCCGGCAGCAGCCGCCCGCCGAGCAGTGCCGACAGGAACCGGTTGAGGTCACGGGTGGAGGAGATGCCGGCCCCGGCCGCGCCGGCCACGCTGGGGTTGAGCCGGCTGACGTCGGCCGGGCCCTCCGGCAGCGGGAAGTAGCCCTTCGCGTGCGGACCCGGGATGCGCGTCGAGGTGTCGGGCATGACCGTGCCGTCCAGCCGCAGCGGGCGGAGGATCCGCCGTTCCACCTCCCGCTGCCAGGTCCTGCCGGTCACCTTCTCCACGATCATTCCCACCAGCACGTAGTTGGTGTTGGAGTACCTCCAGCCCTGGCCCGGCGCGAAGTACGGGTCGTGGCGGTCGGCCGCGTCGAGAAGCTGCCGGCGGCTGTACGTCCGCCACCGGTCCTCCGCCAGGAACCGGCGTACGTCCGCCTCGTCCTCCAGGGCGAACTCCGGGTCGGAGGTGTAGTCGTAGATGCCGCTGGTGTGGTTGAGGAGCTGCCGGACGGTCACGCTCCGCCCATGGGGGAGAGGTCCGGGAAGATACCGCTCCACCGGGTCGTCGAGCCCGATGCGGCCCTCGGCCGCGAGCTGGAGCACCACCGTGGCGACGAACGTCTTGGTGACGCTGCCGATGCGGAAGCGTCCGTCCGCCCGGGCGGGCGCCCCCGTCCGCAGGTCGGCCGCGCCGGCCGCTCCCCGCCACGTGACCCGCCCCCGGTCCCGGACCTCGCCGAGCGCGGCGCTCGCCCCGGCCCGCTCGACCAGTGCCCGGAGCTCCGGCCCCAGGTCGGTGCCGTGTACCCGGTCACCCTGCCCGGCGGATGCGGCGGATGCGGCGGATGCGGCGGATGCCGCGGGGGACGGGGCGGCCATGGCGGCCGGGGCGACGGTCAGCAGGGTCGCCCCCACGAGCGTCGTGGCGGTCATCCATAAGGCCGTCCGGCGGGCGCCGCGCACGGCTGACTGCTTGGCGATCACGTCTCTCCCTCCACGGGCCGCCCGGTGCGGCCCGGTGCGGAAAGCCTCGCAGCGGACGTCCGCTGCGGCGTCCGCCGCAGGTACCCGGCCGTTTCCTCCCTCCGGCAGAGGGACGGCCCCCGCATTTCCCCGGGTCGCGACGGTGCCCGGGGAGGATGCCCGCCGGGCGCCCGTCGGCGACAATGCGCGCCCGCCGTGACCGCCGCCGTGACCGCCCGCCGTAGCCGCCCGCGTGGCCCGCGCCCGGCCCGGGCGCCCGGGCCCCGGGGAGGCGCCCCGCCCCGGTCGGACCCGCCCGACCTGCCGGGGCGCGCCCACCCTCGTAGGCTCGGGGCATGTCAGAGGTGTTTGCGGACCGACGAGGGCGGCTGCGCGACCGGTGCGCGGCGTCCGGCTCTGCGGCGGCCCTGGTCTCCCGCCCCGCCAACGTCCGGTATCTCGCGGGCGGCGCGCCCCCGGGCGCCGTCCTGCTCCTGGGCGCCGACGACGACGTCCTGCTGTGCCCCCGCACGCCGTCCGGCGACCCCGTGGAGGGCCGCATCGACGAGTGGCTGCGGCTCGTGGTGCTGCCCCCGTCCGGCGGGGACCCGGCGGTCGCGGCCGCCGGTTTCGCCGGCACGGCCGGAGCGGACGTGCTCGCGGTCGAGGAGCACCACCTGAGCGTGGCCCGGCACCGCGCGATGGGCGCGGCCGCCCCGCGACTGCGCCTGGCGGACCTGGGCTCGGCCATCGAGCAGGAGCGGATCGTCAAGGACGAGGACGAGATCACCTGCCTCCGGATCGCGGCGGAGATCACCGACCAGGCCCTGGGCGAGCTGCTGGAATCCATCCTCGTCGGCCGCACCGAACGCCATCTCGCGCTCGAACTGGAGCGCCGGCTGGTCGACCACGGCGCCGACGGCCCGGCGTTCCCCACCTCGGTCGCCACCGGCCCCAACGCCGGCCGGGGCGGCCACCGGCCCTCCGACCGCCGGGTCGAGGAGGGTGATTTCCTCTCCGTCTGTCTGGGCGCCAACTACCGCGGCTACCGTTGCGAGATCGGCCGGACGTTCGTCATCGGGACCTCGCCGGCCGACTGGCAGATCGAGCTGTACGACCTCGTCTTCGCCGCTCAGCGCGCCGCCCGGGAGTCACTGGCGCCGGGGCGGGCGTACGGCGACGTGGACCGCGCGGCCCGCCAGATCCTCGACGGCGCCGGGTACGCGGAGTGCGTCGCACCCGTCATCGGACACGGTGTGGGGCTCGAAATCGAGGAGGACCCGCAGTTGGCACCCGGCGCCATGGGTAAACTGGACGCTTGTGTGCCGGTCACCGTCGAACCGGGGGTCCACCTCCCGGGCCGGGGCGGGGTCCGGATCGATGACACGCTCGTCGTACGCCAGGAGGCGGACGGCGGACCCGAGCTACTCACCATCACGACCAAGGAGCTGCTCGCGCTGTAGCGCGTGACGCACCACGCCTCGGTCGTCCACCAGCGTCAGTCCAGGAGATTCCGCAACCGTGGCTTCCACGAACGACCTCAAGAACGGCATGGTGCTCAAGCTCGACAACGACCAGCTCTGGTCCGTGGTCGAGTTCCAGCACGTCAAGCCCGGCAAGGGCCCGGCCTTCGTGCGCACCAAGCTCAAGAACGTGCTCTCCGGCAAGATCGTCGACAAGACGTTCAACGCCGGTGTGAAGGTCGAGACGGCCACCGTCGACCGCCGCGACATGCAGTTCTCGTACATGGACGGCGAGTACTTCGTCTTCATGGACATGCAGACGTACGACCAGCTGCACGTCTCCCGCGCGGCCGTCGGCGACGCCGCGAACTTCCTGATCGAGGGCTTCACCGCCACCGTCGCCACGCACGAGGGCGAGGTGCTCTACGTCGAGCTGCCCGCCGCCGTCGAGCTGACGATCCAGGAGACCGAGCCGGGTGTCCAGGGCGACCGCTCCACCGGTGGCACCAAGCCGGCCATCCTGGAGACCGGCCACCAGATCCAGGTCCCGCTCTTCATCACCACCGGTGAGAAGATCAAGGTCGACACCCGCGACAGCGGCTACCTCGGCCGGGTGAACAGCTAACCGTGGCTGCCCGGAACAAGGCCCGTAAGCGCGCCTTCCAGATCCTCTTCGAGGCCGACCAGCGCGGTGCGTCCGTGCAGGAGGTCCTCGCGGACTGGGTCCGGCACGCCCGGTCCGACGACCGGCAGCCGCCGGTCAGCGAGTACACGATGGAGCTCGTCGAGGGGTACGCGCAGTACGCCGGCCGCATCGACGAGCTCATCGCCACCTACGCGGAGGGCTGGGCGCTCGACCGGATGCCGGTCGTCGACCGGAACATCCTGCGCCTCGGTACGTACGAGCTCGTCTGGGTGGACGGCACGCCGGACGCGGTGGTGATCGACGAGGCGGTGCAGCTCGCCAAGGAGTTCTCCACCGACGAGTCCCCGTCGTTCGTCAACGGCATGATGGCCCGCTTCAAGGACCTCAAGCCGAAGCTCCGCCGGGACTGATCCCGACGACCTGCCGAAGGGCCCGCCGCGCACCACGCGCCGCGGGCCCTTCGGCGTACCCGGGGCGGGAGGAAGGCCGGGGACGGGCCCCATGACGGAACCGCCGGGTGCGGAGGGCGCCCGAAGGCTTCCCCCGCACCCGGCGGCAACGTTTCTGCTGTGGTGGCCCGTGGATCAGGCCTCTTCGTGGGCGACCGCCCGACGCGCGTCCGCGTCCAGCACTCCCCAGCTGATCAGCTGCTCGGTCAGCACCGAGGGCGACTGGTCGTAGATGACGGCCAGGGTGCGCAGGTCGTCCTGGCGGATGGAGAGCACCTTGCCGTTGTAGTCGCCGCGCTGCGACTGGATCGTCGCCGCGTAGCGCTGCAACGGGCCCGCCTTCTCCGCGGGGACGTGGGCCAGGCGCTCCAGGTCCAGGACGAGCTTCGGCGGCGGCTCGGCGGCCCCGCCCGGCGTGGTGCCCGGCAGCAGCTCCTGCACCGGGACGCCGTAGAAGTCGGCCAGCTCGGCGAGGCGCTGCACGGTCACGGCACGGTCACCGCGCTCGTACGAACCGACCACCACGGCCTTCCAGCGGCCCTGCGACTTCTCCTCCACACCGTGGAGGGAGAGGCCCTGCTGGGTGCGGATGGCACGGAGCTTGGCCCCGAGCTGTTTTGCGTATTCGCTGGACATATAGCTCCCGGGACGAAGGCTGGTAACTCACTGTGAGGTTACGCAGCGTTACTTGGCTGCGTCAAGCCGAATGGTCCGTACCGACGGTCTTCACCGGGCCGGAGCGGAGCAGCCGCCGGGCCCTGGTACCGTGGGTGACGCAATTCCGACGTCCTTTAAGGTCCGTCCCGTGAGGCGGAGAAGGAGGTCCGTTTCGTATGGACGCCATTCAGCAGTCCGATGCCGCACGCCCCGTCCTCGAGGGCCCGGACATCGCGCGGGTCCTGACCCGCATCGCCCACGAGATCGTCGAGCGCGCCAAGGGTGCCGACGACGTCGTCCTCCTCGGCATTCCCACGCGCGGCGTCTTCCTCGCCCGCCGTCTCGCCGACAAGCTCGAGCAGATCACCGGCCGCCCGGTGCCGGTCGGCTCCCTCGACATCACCATGTACCGGGACGACCTGCGGATGCGGCCCGCCCGCGCGCTCGCCCGCACCGAGATCCCCGGTGACGGCATCGACGGCCGCCTCGTCGTCCTCGTCGACGACGTCCTCTTCTCCGGCCGCACCATCCGCGCCGCCCTCGACGCGCTCGGCGACATCGGCCGCCCGCGCGCCGTGCAGCTCGCGGTCCTCGTCGACCGGGGACACCGCGAACTCCCGATCCGCGCCGACTACGTCGGCAAGAACCTCCCCACGTCGCTGCGGGAGACGGTCAAGGTCCAGCTCGCCGAGGAGGACGGTCGCGACACCGTGCTGCTCGGTGTGCGGGAGACCGCCCCCACCGCCCCGGCCGGCGAGCGGTAGCACCCCCGTACGACCCCGTCGTACGGCGTGTGCCGCCGTGCGCCCGCATGCCCGCCGGGCCTGTCCGACAACAGGTCACTCCGGCCCTCACCTCCACCTCAACGGAGAGAACCCCCGATGATGCGCCACCTCATCTCGGCCGCCGACCTCACCCGCGACGACGCCGTCCTCATCCTCGACACCGCCGAGGAGATGGCCCGGGTCGCCGACCGGCCGATCAAGAAGCTGCCCACCCTCCGCGGCCGCACGGTCGTCAACCTCTTCTTCGAGGACTCGACCCGCACCCGCATCTCCTTCGAGGCGGCCGAGAAGCGCCTGTCCGCCGACGTCATCAACTTCAGTGCCAAGGGCTCCTCGGTCTCCAAGGGCGAATCGCTCAAGGACACCGCGCAGACCCTGGAGGCGATGGGCGTCGACGCCGTCGTCATCCGGCACGGCGCCTCCGGCGCCCCGTACCGCCTGGCCACCTCCGGCTGGATCGACGCCGCCGTCATCAACGCCGGCGACGGCACCCACCAGCACCCCACCCAGGCCCTGCTGGACGCCTTCACCATGCGCCGCCGCCTCGTCGGCCGGGACGCCGGCCTGGGGCAGGACCTGGCCGGAAAGCGCATCACCATCGTCGGCGACGTCCTGCACAGCCGGGTCGCCCGCTCCAACGTCGACCTGCTGCACACCCTCGGCGCCGAGGTCACCCTGGTCGCCCCGCCCACCCTCGTCCCCGTCGGCGTCGAGACCTGGCCCTGCGAGGTGTCGTACGACCTCGACAGCACCCTGCCGAAGTCCGACGCCGTGATGATGCTGCGCGTCCAGCGCGAGCGCATGAACGCCGCGTTCTTCCCCACCGAGCGCGAGTACTCCCGCCGCTACGGCCTGGACGGGGACCGCATGGCGCGGATGCCGGAACACGCCATCGTGATGCACCCCGGCCCGATGGTGCGCGGCATGGAGATCACCGCCGAGGTCGCCGACTCCGGCCGCTGCACGGTCGTCGAGCAGGTCGCCAACGGCGTCTCCATCCGCATGGCCGTCCTCTACCTGCTGCTCGGCGGTAACGAGTCCGCCGTCGCCCACACCCGTACCGAGGAGAAGTAAGAACCATGAGCAAGATCCTGATCCGTGGTGCGAAGGTGCTGGGCGGCGAGGCCCAGGACGTCCTGATCGACGGCGAGACCATCGACCGGGTCGGCTCCGGCCTGCCGGCCGACGGCGCCACCGTCGTCGAGGCCGAGGGGCGGATCCTGCTGCCCGGCCTGGTCGACCTGCACACCCACCTCCGCGAGCCCGGCCGCGAGGACTCCGAGACCGTCCTCACCGGCACCCGCGCCGCCGCCACCGGTGGCTACACCTCCGTGTTCGCCATGGCCAACACCTTCCCGGTCGCCGACACCGCCGGCGTGGTCGAGCAGGTCTACCGGCTCGGCCAGGAACACGGCTACTGCGACGTCCAGCCCATCGGCGCCGTCACCGTCGGCCTGGAGGGCAAGAAGCTCGCCGAGCTCGGCGCCATGCACGAGTCCGCCGCCGGCGTCACCGTCTTCTCCGACGACGGCAAGTGCGTCGACGACGCCGTGATCATGCGCCGCGCCCTGGAGTACGTGAAGGCCTTCGGCGGCGTCGTCGCCCAGCACGCCCAGGAGCCCCGCCTCACCGAGGGTGCCCAGATGAACGAGGGCGTCGTCTCCGCGGAGCTGGGCCTCGGCGGCTGGCCGGCCGTCGCCGAGGAGTCGATCATCGCCCGGGACGTGCTCCTCGCCGAGCACGTCGGCTCCCGCGTCCACATCTGCCACCTGTCGACCGCCGGGTCCGTCGAGATCGTCCGCTGGGCCAAGTCGCGCGGCATCGACGTCACCGCCGAGGTCACCCCGCACCACCTCCTGCTGACCGACGAGATGGTCCGCTCGTACAACCCGGTCTACAAGGTCAACCCGCCGCTGCGCACCGAGCGCGACGTGATGGCGCTGCGCGCGGCGCTGGCCGACGGCACGATCGACATCGTCGCCACCGACCACGCCCCGCACCCGCACGAGGACAAGGACTGCGAGTGGGCCGCCGCCGCCATGGGCATGGTCGGCCTGGAGACCGCGCTGTCCGTCGTGCAGCACACGATGGTCGAGACCGGGCTGCTGGACTGGGCCGGCGTCGCCGACCGCATGTCCTTCGCGCCCGCGCGGATCGGCCGCGCCACCGGCCACGGCCGCCCCGTCTCGGCTGGTGAGCCCGCCAACCTCACCCTGGTCGATCCGGCATACCGTGGAGCCGTGGACCCCGCGGGCTTCGCCTCCCGCAGCCGCAACACGCCCTACGAGGGCCGTGAGCTGCCGGGGCGTGTCACCCACACCTTCCTGCGGGGCCGGGCGACGCTCATGGACGGGAAGCTGGCGTGACACTCATCGAACTGGCCGCGGAGCAGAAGTCCGCCGAGGTGACCGACTGGGCCGCCCGGCTCGGCTGGGTCGCCGGACTGCTGCTCTTCATCACCCTCGTCTACTGGCTGATGCGCCAGGGATGGAAGTGGCGCGGCAGCCTCCAGTCCGGTCTGCCGGACCTCCCCGCCGCGCCGGACGCGCCCGGTGCGGCGAGACTGACGATGAGCGGCCGCTACCACGGGTCCACCACCGCCGGGCAGTGGCTCGACCGGATCGTCGCCCACGGCCTGGGCACCCGCAGCCGGGTCGAGCTGACGCTGACCGACGCGGGACTGGTGGTCGTCCGCCCCGGGGCGCGCGACTTCTTCGTCCCGGCCGGGCAACTGCGCGGCGCCCGCCTCGACAAGGGCATCGCGGGCAAGGTCCTCACCGAGGGCGGCCTGCTGGTCGTCACCTGGGAGCACGGCGGCACGCTGATCGACTCGGGCTTCCGCTCGGACCGGGCGGCGGAGCACGGCACCTGGGCCGACACCCTCAACACCATGATCACTACGACGGAAGGCACCGCACGATGACCACCTCCACCCGGGGAACCAAGGTTCCCGCCGTACTCGTCCTGGAGGACGGCCGCACCTTCCGCGGCCGCGCCTACGGGGCCGTGGGGGAGACCTTCGGCGAGGCCGTCTTCTCCACCGGCATGACCGGCTACCAGGAGACGCTGACCGACCCGTCGTACCACCGCCAGGTCGTCGTGATGACCGCGCCGCACGTCGGCAACACCGGTGTCAACGACGAGGACCCCGAGTCCGGGAAGATCTGGGTCTCCGGCTACGTCGTCCGCGACCCCGCCCGCGTCCCGTCGAGCTGGCGCTCCCGCCGCACCCTCGACGAGGAGCTGGCCGCCCAGGGCGTCGTCGGCATCAGCGGCATCGACACCCGCGCCCTGACCCGCCACCTCCGCGAGCGCGGCGCCATGCGCGTCGGCATCTTCTCCGGCGAGGCCCTCGCCGACGACGCCGCCCTGCTGGCCAAGGTCCAGGCCGCCCCGCAGATGAAGGGCGCCGACCTGGCCGCCGAGGTGGCCACCAAGGAGCCCTACGTCGTCCCGGCCGTCGGCGAGAAGAAGTTCACCGTCGCCGCCGTCGACCTCGGCATCAAGGGCATGACCCCGCACCGGATGGCGGAGCGCGGCATCGAGGTGCACGTGCTGCCCGCCACCGCCACCGCCGAGGACGTGTACGCCGTGAACCCCGACGGCGTGTTCTTCTCCAACGGCCCCGGCGACCCCGCCACCGCCGACGGCCCCGTCTCCGTGATGCGGGCCGTGCTGGAGCGCAAGACGCCCCTGTTCGGCATCTGCTTCGGCAACCAGATCCTGGGCCGCGCGCTCGGCTTCGGCACCTACAAGCTGAAGTACGGCCACCGCGGCATCAACCAGCCCGTGCAGGACCGTACGACCGGAAAGGTCGAGGTCACCGCGCACAACCACGGCTTCGCCGTCGACGCCCCGCTCGACAAGGTGTCCGAGACCCCCTTCGGCCGCGCCGAGGTCTCCCACGTCTGCCTCAACGACAACGTGGTGGAGGGCCTCCAGCTGCTCGACCAGCCGGCCTTCAGCGTCCAGTACCACCCCGAAGCGGCCGCCGGCCCGCACGACGCCGCGTACCTCTTCGACCGCTTCGTAACCCTGATGGAGGCCGAGCGTGCCTAAGCGCACCGATATCCAGTCCGTCCTGGTCATCGGCTCCGGCCCGATCGTCATCGGCCAGGCCGCCGAGTTCGACTACTCCGGCACCCAGGCGTGCCGCGTCCTCAAGTCCGAGGGCCTGCGGGTCATCCTGGTGAACTCCAACCCGGCGACGATCATGACCGACCCGGAGATCGCCGACGCCACCTACGTCGAGCCGATCACCCCCGAGTTCGTCGAGAAGATCATCGCCAAGGAGCGCCCCGACGCGCTGCTGCCCACCCTCGGCGGCCAGACCGCGCTCAACACCGCCATCTCCATGCACGAGCAGGGTGTGCTGGAGAAGTACGGCGTGGAGCTCATCGGCGCCAACGTCGAGGCGATCCACAAGGGCGAGGACCGCGACCTGTTCAAGGGCGTCGTCGAGGCCGTCCGTGCCAAGATCGGCCACGGCGAGTCCGCCCGCTCGGTGATCTGCCACTCCATGGACGACGTCCTCAAGGGCGTCGAGACGCTCGGCGGCTACCCCGTCGTCGTCCGCCCCTCCTTCACCATGGGCGGCGCCGGCTCCGGCTTCGCCCACGACGAGGAGGAGCTGCGCCGCATCGCCGGCCAGGGCCTCACGCTCTCCCCGACCACCGAGGTGCTCCTGGAGGAGTCCATCCTCGGCTGGAAGGAGTACGAGCTGGAGCTGATGCGCGACAAGCACGACAACGTCGTGGTCGTCTGCTCCATCGAGAACTTCGACCCCATGGGCGTCCACACCGGTGACTCCATCACCGTCGCCCCGGCGATGACCCTCACCGACCGCGAGTACCAGATCCTCCGGGACGTCGGCATCGCGATCATCCGCGAGGTCGGCGTCGACACCGGTGGCTGCAACATCCAGTTCGCGGTCAACCCCGAGGACGGCCGGGTCATCGTCATCGAGATGAACCCCCGGGTCTCCCGCTCCTCCGCCCTCGCGTCCAAGGCCACCGGCTTCCCGATCGCGAAGATCGCCGCCCGGCTCGCCGTCGGCTACACGCTCGACGAGATCCCCAACGACATCACCGAGAAGACTCCGGCCTCCTTCGAGCCGACCCTCGACTACGTCGTCGTCAAGGCCCCGCGCTTCGCCTTCGAGAAGTTCCCCTCCGCCGACTCCACGCTGACCACGACCATGAAGTCGGTCGGCGAGGCCATGGCCATCGGCCGCAACTTCACCGAGGCCCTCCAGAAGGCCCTGCGCTCCCTGGAGAAGAAGGGCAGCCAGTTCACCTTCACCGGCGAGCCCGGCGACAAGGACGAGCTGCTGCGCGCGGCCGTGCGCCCCACCGACGGCCGTATCAACACCGTCATGCAGGCCATCCGCGCCGGCGCCACGCCCGAGGAGGTCTTCGATTTCACGAAGATCGACCCGTGGTTCGTCGACCAGCTCTTCCTGATCAAGGAGATCGCCGACGAGCTCGCCGCCGCCGAGAAGCTCGAGCCCGAGCTGCTCGCCGAGGCCAAGCGCCACGGCTTCTCCGACGCCCAGATCGCCGGGATCCGTGGTCTGCGCGAGGACGTCGTCCGCGAGGTCCGGCACGCCCTGGGCGTCCGCCCGGTCTACAAGACGGTCGACACCTGCGCCGCCGAGTTCGCCGCCAAGACCCCGTACTTCTACTCCTCGTACGACGAGGAGAGCGAGGTCGCGCCGCGCGAGAAGCCCGCGGTGATCATCCTGGGCTCCGGCCCGAACCGCATCGGCCAGGGCATCGAGTTCGACTACTCGTGCGTCCACGCCTCCTTCGCCCTGAGCGACGCGGGCTACGAGACCGTGATGGTCAACTGCAATCCCGAGACGGTCTCGACCGACTACGACACCTCCGACCGCCTGTACTTCGAGCCGCTGACGCTCGAGGACGTGCTGGAGATCGTCCACGCCGAGACCCTCGCCGGACCCGTCGCGGGCGTCGTCGTCCAGCTCGGCGGCCAGACCCCGCTGGGCCTCGCCCAGGCGCTCAAGGACAACGGCGTGCCGGTCGTCGGCACCTCCCCGGAGGCCATCCACGCCGCCGAGGACCGCGGCGCCTTCGGGCAGGTCCTCGCCGAGGCCGGACTGCCCGCCCCCAAGCACGGCACCGCGACCACCTTCGCCGGCGCCAAGGCCATCGCCGACGAGATCGGCTACCCCGTCCTCGTACGCCCGTCGTACGTGCTCGGCGGCCGCGGCATGGAGATCGTGTACGACGAGGCGCGCCTGGAGGCGTACATCGCCGAGTCCACCGAGATCTCCCCGACCCGCCCGGTCCTGGTCGACCGGTTCCTCGACGACGCCATCGAGATCGACGTCGACGCCCTCTACGACGGCACCGAGCTCTACCTCGGCGGCGTCATGGAGCACATCGAGGAGGCCGGCATCCACTCCGGCGACTCGGCCTGCGCCCTGCCCCCGATCACGCTCGGCGGCTTCGACATCAAGCGGCTGCGCGCCTCCACCGAGGCGATCGCCAAGGGCGTCGGCGTCCGCGGCCTGATCAACATCCAGTTCGCCATGGCCGGCGACATCCTGTACGTCCTGGAGGCCAACCCGCGCGCCTCCCGCACGGTCCCCTTCACCTCCAAGGCGACCGCCGTGCCGCTGGCGAAGGCCGCCGCCCGCATCTCGCTGGGCGCCACCATCGCCGAGCTGCGCGCGGAGGGCCTGCTGCCGAAGAACGGCGACGGCGGCACCCTGCCGCTGGACGCGCCGATCTCCGTCAAGGAGGCCGTCATGCCGTGGTCGCGCTTCCGCGACGTGCACGGCCGCGGCGTGGACACCGTCCTCGGCCCCGAGATGCGCTCCACCGGCGAGGTCATGGGCATCGACGCGGTCTTCGGCACCGCGTACGCCAAGTCGCAGGCGGGCGCCTACGGTCCGCTGCCCACCAAGGGCCGCGCCTTCATCTCGGTCGCCAACCGCGACAAGCGCTCGATGATCTTCCCGGCCCGCGAGCTGGTCGCCCACGGCTTCGAGCTGCTGGCCACCTCCGGCACCGCCGAGGTCCTCAAGCGCAACGGCATCAACGCCACCGTCGTGCGCAAGCAGTCCGAGGGCGAGGGCCCCAACGGCGAGAAGACCATCGTCCGCCTCATCCACGACGGCGAGGTCGACCTCATCGTCAACACCCCCTACGGCACCGGCGGCCGCCTCGACGGCTACGAGATCCGCACCGCGGCCGTCTCCCGCGGCGTCCCGTGCCTGACGACCGTCCAGGCGCTCGCCGCGGCCGTCCAGGGCATCGACGCGCTCAACCACGGCGGCGTCGGCGTCCGTTCCCTCCAGGAACACGCCGAGCACCTGACCGCGGCCCGCGACTAGCAGCGAGGGGGACACCGGAAACGGTGTCCCCCTCCTCATGAGGACACCACCACACATGTACAAGCTCTTCTTCCGGCTGTTCTTCACCCGCATGGACCCCGAGCAGGCCCACCACCTGGCCTTCCGCTGGATCCGGCTGGCCGCCCGCGTCCCGGTGCTGCGCACGTTCCTCGCCGCCGCCCTGGCACCCCGCCACAAGGAGCTGCGCACCGAGGCGCTCGGGCTGCGCATGCACGGCCCCTTCGGGCTCGCCGCCGGCTTCGACAAGAACGCCGTCGCCATCGACGGCATGGCCATGCTCGGCTTCGACCACGTCGAGATCGGCACGGTCACGGGTGAGCCGCAGCCCGGCAACCCCAAGAAGCGCCTCTTCCGCCTCGTCACCGACCGCGCCCTGATCAACCGCATGGGCTTCAACAACGACGGCTCGGCCGCCGTCGCCGCCCGCCTCCACGCGCGCGTGCCGGTGTTCCGGACGGTCGTGGGCGTCAACATCGGCAAGACCAAGGTCGTCCCGGAGGCCGAGGCCGCCGCCGACTACGTGAAGTCCACCGAGCGGCTCGCCCGCCACGCCGACTACCTGGTCGTCAACGTCTCCTCGCCGAACACCCCGGGGCTGCGCAACCTCCAGGCCACGGAGTCCCTCCGGCCCCTGCTGACGGCCGTCCGCGAGGCCGCCGACCGCACGGTCACCGACCGCCGCGTCCCGCTGCTCGTCAAGATCGCGCCCGACCTGGCCGACGAGGACGTCGACGCGGTCGCCGACCTGGCCGTCGAGCTCGGCCTGGACGGCATCATCGCCACCAACACCACCATCGCGCGCGAGGGCCTGAAGTCCCCGGCGTACCTCAGCAGCGAGACCGGCGGCCTGTCCGGGGCGCCGCTCAAGCAGCGCTCCCTGGAGGTGCTGCGCCGTCTCTACGCGCGCGTGGGCGACCGCCTTACGCTCGTCGGCGTCGGCGGCATCGAGAACGCCGAGGACGCCTGGCAGCGGATCCTGGCCGGGGCCACCCTGATCCAGGGGTACAGCGCCTTCGTCTACGAGGGCCCGTTCTACGCCCGCGCCATCCACAAGGGCCTCGCGGCCCGGCTGCACGCGTCCCCCTACGCCACTCTCGCCGAGGCCGTCGGCGCCGACACCCGGAAGGCCGCCGCATGAGCCCCCTCGCCCCCTTCGGTGCCCGTCTGCGGCTCGCCATGGACGCCCGTGGCCCGCTGTGCGTCGGGATCGACCCGCACGCCTCCCTGCTGGCCGACTGGGGCCTGGCGGACGACGTGGCGGGCCTGGAGCGCTTCACGCGCACGGTGGTGGACGCGCTGGCCGACCGGGTGGCCGTCTTCAAGCCGCAGAGCGCCTTCTTCGAGCGGTTCGGCTCGCGCGGCATCGCCGTCCTGGAGCGGGCCGTCGCCGATCTGCGGGAGGCGGGCGCCCTGGTGGTGATGGACGCCAAGCGCGGCGACATCGGCTCCACCATGGCCGCCTACGCCGAGACCTACCTGCGGGAGGGCGCGCCGCTCTTCTCGGACGCGCTGACGGTCTCCCCGTACCTCGGGTACGGCTCCCTGAAGCCGGCGGTCGACCTGGCCCGCGAGAGCGGCGCCGGACTGTTCGTGCTCGCCCTCACCTCCAACCCGGAGGGCGCCGAGGTCCAGCGCGCCGTCCGCACCGAGGACCCGGCCGGCCGCACCATCGGCGCCACCATGCTGGCCCACCTCGCCGCGGACAACGCGGGCGCGGAGCCGCTCGGCTCCTTCGGCGCGGTGGTCGGCGCCACGCTCGGCGACCTCTCCTCGTACGACCTGGACATCAACGGCCCGCTCCTCGCGCCCGGCATCGGCGCCCAGGGCGCGACCCCGGCCGACCTGCCGGCCGTCTTCGGGGCGGCCGTGCGCAACGTGGTCCCGAGCGTCAGCCGGGGCGTGCTGCGGCACGGTCCCGACGCGGCGGCGCTGCGCGGGGCGGCGGAGCGGTACGCGGACGAGGTGCGGGCGGCGACCGGCGGCTGACCCGCCCGTTCCGCTCCTGGTCGGAGCCCACGGTCACCTCGGGGTGACCGTGGGTTCCGGTGTTTCCGGTGTGATGCGTCTCACGTTCGACCGGCTCGTGCTTCCCCATGTCGGAATCTGCGCGCAAAACCGGGTCGTTATGTCGCACATGTCTGGGTAGGTCGATGCTGACCAGGACTTTTCCTTCGTTCTCGCTGACTCTGGCGGCCATGGCCGCTAGTCTCCGTCGCAGAGCCAACGTGCACTGCGTTGCTCGTTGCTCCCCTGGTGTGGGCCGACTAGGTTCCTCACCGGTCCGTATCCGACAGTTCGACATCCGAGGTGACGTAGGCGTGGCTCTTCCGCCCCTTACCCCTGAACAGCGCGCAGCCGCGCTCGAAAAGGCCGCCGCGGCTCGCCGGGAGCGGGCCGAGGTCAAGAATCGACTCAAGCACTCCGGCGCCTCGCTCCAGGAGGTCATCAAGCAGGGCCAGGAGAACGAGGTCATCGGCAAGATGAAGGTCTCCGCCCTCCTGGAGTCCCTGCCGGGCGTGGGCAAGGTCCGCGCCAAGCAGATCATGGAGCGGCTCGGCATCTCCGAGAGCCGTCGTGTCCGGGGCCTCGGCTCCAACCAGATCGCCTCCCTGGAGCGCGAGTTCGGCAGCACCGGGGCCTGACGTCCGGGGCACTGGCTTAAACCTGGAATAATCGCCCCATGGCCGCAACATCCCGGGGGACCGCCCCCGAGCCCCCGGACGTACGTCCGCGACTGACCGTGCTCTCCGGCCCCTCCGGGGTCGGCAAGAGCACGGTCGTCGCTCATATGCGCAAGGTCCACCCCGAGGTCTGGCTGTCGGTGTCCGCGACGACCCGCAAGCCGCGCCCCGGTGAGCGGGACGGCGTGCAGTACCACTTCGTCGCCGACGACGAGTTCGACAAGCTGGTCGCCAACGGCGAACTGCTGGAGTGGGCCGAGTTCGCCGGCAACCGCTACGGCACCCCGCGCCGCGCGGTGCTGGAGCGGATCGAGGCGGGCGAGCCCGTGCTGCTGGAGATCGACCTCCAGGGCGCGCGGCTGGTCCGCGAGTCGATGCCCGAGGCCCAGCTCGTCTTCCTGGCCCCGCCGAGCTGGGACGAGCTGGTCCGCCGGCTGACCGGCCGCGGCACCGAGCCGCCGGAGGTCATCGAGCGACGCCTGGAGGCGGCCAAGGTCGAGCTCGCGGCGGAGTCGGAGTTCGACACCACCCTGGTCAACACCTCCGTCGAGGACGTAGCCCGTGAGCTGCTAGCCTTGATGCAAGTTGTTTGATCTTTGTCCCATTTTCCAGAAGTTTTTCGGAAGGTAGAGCGTGTCCTCTTCCATCACCGCGCCCGAGGGCATCATCAACCCGCCGATCGACGAGCTGCTCGAGGCCACTGACTCGAAGTACAGCCTCGTGATCTACGCGGCCAAGCGTGCGCGTCAGATCAACGCGTACTACTCGCAGCTCGGTGAGGGCCTGCTGGAGTACGTCGGTCCGCTGGTGGACACCCACGTCCACGAGAAGCCGCTCTCGATCGCCCTGCGTGAGATCAACGCGGGTCTGCTGACCTCCGAGGCCATCGAGGGCCCGGCCCAGTAGGCGCCCCACTGCACGTCATGACAGGCCCGGTGGACACTCCGCCGGGCCTGTGGTGTGTCATGGAGTCGTAGGACTCGTACGCGTTACGGAGCCGGGAGGCGTTGAGTGGACAAGCCGAAGGTCGTCCTCGGGGTCAGCGGGGGCATCGCCGCCTACAAGGCGTGCGAGCTGCTGCGCCGGCTCACCGAGTCCGGTCATGACGTACGGGTCGTCCCGACCGCGGCCGCCCTGCACTTCGTCGGCGCCGCGACCTGGTCCGCGCTCTCCGGCAACCCGGTCTCCACCGAGGTCTGGTCGGACGTGCACGAGGTCCCGCACGTACGCATCGGGCAGCACGCCGACCTCGTGGTCGTCGCCCCCGCCACCGCCGACATGCTGGCCAAGGCCGCCCACGGCCTGGCGGACGACCTCCTCACAAATACGCTGCTCACCGCCCGGTGCCCGGTGGTCTTCGCGCCGGCGATGCACACCGAGATGTGGGAGCACCCCGCCACCCAGGAGAACGTCGCCACCCTGCGCCGCCGCGGCGCCGTGGTCGTCGAGCCCGCCGTGGGCCGCCTCACCGGCGCCGACACCGGCAAGGGCCGGCTGCCCGACCCGGACGCGATCTTCGAGGTCTGCCGCCGGGTGCTGGCCCGCGGCGCCACCGCCGTGCCCGACCTCGCCGGCCGGCACGTGGTGATCAGCGCGGGCGGTACGCGGGAACCCCTGGACCCCGTGCGCTACCTGGGCAACCGCTCCTCCGGCAAGCAGGGGTACGCCCTCGCCAGGACCGCCGCCGCCCGGGGCGCCCGGGTGACGCTGATCGAGGCCAACACCGGGATGCCCGACCCGGCGGGCGTCGACGTCGTCCACGTCGGCACCGCCGTCCAGCTCCGCGAGGCGGTGCTCAAGGCGGCCGCCGACGCGGACACCGTGGTGATGGCCGCGGCCGTCGCGGACTTCCGCCCCGCCACGTACGCCGAAGGCAAGATCAAGAAGAAGGACGGCCAGGAGCCGGCCCCCATCGCCCTGGTGCGCAACCCCGACATCCTGGCAGAGATCTCGGCGGAGCGTCCCCGTCCGGAGCAGGTGATCGTCGGGTTCGCCGCCGAGACGGATGATGTTTTGGCCAATGGTCGGGACAAGCTGCGCCGCAAGGGGTGCGACTTCCTCGTGGTGAACGAGGTGGGGGAGCGCAAGACCTTCGGCTCCGAGGAGAACGAAGCCGTGGTCCTGGCGGCGGACGGCGGGGAGACCCCCGTTCCCCACGGCCCGAAAGAAGCCCTGGCGGAAACCGTCTGGGACCTCGTCGCACCCCGGCTCGGCGGGGTGGGGAAGACCGACTCGGACAAAACAGGATGAATCTCTGATTTCGCCCCTTTGGGTGGATGAAACCCCACGAAAACCGGCGTTCCGGCCCGGAGTGGAAGCCGATCTTCCTACCGCCGAAACGGTGGATGTGGCCGATCCGGCTCCCACCTTGCGAGACACCTGGTCCGACGGCCGAGAGCGCCCGATAAACTGTCCTCGGAACGACGCGGGGCGCAGCCCCCTGCCGGTCCGCAAATGATCAGCCAGCAGCCGCTGCAAACCCAGGGAGCGTTGTGTCCCGTCGTCTCTTCACCTCGGAGTCCGTGACCGAGGGTCACCCCGACAAGATCGCTGACCAGATCAGCGACACGATTCTCGATGCGCTGCTCCGGGAGGACCCCACCTCCCGCGTCGCCGTGGAGACGTTGATCACCACCGGCCTGGTGCACGTGGCCGGCGAGGTGACGACCAAGGCGTACGCCGACATCCCCACGCTGGTGCGCAACAAGATCCTGGAGATCGGTTACGACTCCTCCAAGAAGGGCTTCGACGGCGCGTCCTGCGGCGTCTCCGTCTCGATCGGCGCCCAGTCGCCGGACATCGCGCAGGGCGTCGACACCGCCTACGAGAAGCGCGTCGAGGGCGACGAGGACGAGCTCGACAAGCAGGGCGCGGGCGACCAGGGCCTGATGTTCGGGTACGCCTCGGACGAGACGCCCGAGCTGATGCCGCTGCCGATCCACCTCGCGCACCGGCTCTCCAAGCGCCTGACCGAGGTCCGCAAGAACGGCACCATCCCCTACCTGCGGCCCGACGGGAAGACCCAGGTCACCATCGAGTACGACGGCGACAAGGCCATCCGCCTCGACACGGTCGTCGTCTCCTCCCAGCACGCCTCGGACATCGACCTGGAGTCGCTGCTCGCGCCCGACATCCGCGAGTTCGTCGTCGAGCACGTCCTCAAGCAGCTCCTGGACGACGGCATCAAGCTGGAGACCGAGGGCTACCGCCTGCTGGTCAACCCGACCGGCCGCTTCGAGATCGGCGGCCCGATGGGCGACGCCGGCCTCACCGGCCGCAAGATCATCATCGACACGTACGGCGGCATGGCCCGCCACGGCGGCGGCGCCTTCTCCGGCAAGGACCCGTCCAAGGTCGACCGCTCGGCCGCCTACGCCATGCGCTGGGTCGCCAAGAACGTCGTCGCGGCCGGGCTCGCCTCGCGCTGCGAGGTCCAGGTCGCCTACGCCATCGGCAAGGCCGAGCCGGTCGGCCTCTTCGTCGAGACCTTTGGCACCGCCAAGGTCGAGGTGGAGAAGATCGAGAACGCGATCGGCGAGGTCTTCGACCTCCGCCCGGCCGCCATCATCCGCGACCTCGACCTGCTGCGGCCGATCTACGGCCAGACGGCGGCGTACGGCCACTTCGGCCGCGAGCTCCCCGACTTCACCTGGGAGCGCACCGACCGCGTGGACGCGCTGCGCAAGGCCGCCGGACTGTAGCCCGCAGGCCGACCGCCCGACCGGAAGTCCGGCATCCCCGACAGGGGTGCCGGACTTCGGCGTTCCGGCGGCGGCACGGGCGGACGGGGAACGGCTCAGCGGCCGGACCCGGGACGGCCGAGGGCCGCCAGGTCCCCGGCGAGGCCGGCGAGCGCCGGCCCCGGGTTCAGGGCGGCCACCACCTCGTCGGTGAGGGGACGCGACGCGAGGACGCCCGAGCCGTTGCTCATCGAGGCCAGCTCCTCGGTCCGCGACCATTGCGCGTCGAAGGAGTAGTGCCGGTACGCCGGGTCGCGGCAGAGGATCGCCTCCAGCAGGGCCAGGGCACGGCAGTGGTCGCGGAGGACCCGTGGGGGAGGCAGCAGCCTCGCGGTGTCATGGACGGTCACGGGACCATGGAAGCGCACCCCGCCGACAACGGGCGCTGTCAGTCCGCTCTGGTAGGAATGTGGCTGTGAGCAGCGACGACGGGAAGAGGGAAGGCGGGGGCCGGGGGGCCGAGCCGCCCGAGCAGCTCGCGCTCATACGGGAGACCGTGCGCAAGGCGAAGGTGCCCCGCGCCAAACCGCGCACCTGGCGCGGGGCCGCCCTGGCCAAGGAGCTGCCCGTCGCGCGGGTCGTGGTCAACAAAGGCGTGCTCCACCTCGACCAGTTCTTCGACTACGCCGTGCCCGAGGAACTCGACGCCGTCGCCCGGCCGGGCGTGCGGGTGCGGGTGCGGTTCGGGGCGGGCGCCCACCAGGTGCGCGACGGGCGGCGCGAGGGCGGACGGCTGCTGGACGGCTTCCTGGTCGAACGGCGGGCCGAGTCCGACTACTCGGGACCGCTGGCGGCGCTGGCCGACGTGGTGTCGCCCGAACCGGTCCTCGACGACGAACTGCTCGGCCTGGCCCGGGCGGTCGCCGACCGGTACGCCGGCAGCCTCGCCGACGTGCTCCAGCTCGCCGTCCCGCCGCGCAACGCCAGGGCCGAGGGCAAGCCGTCGCCCCCGCCGCTGCCGCCGCCCCCGCCGCCGGACCCCGGCACCTGGAGCAGGTACGAACGGGGGGAGGCGTTCCTGGCCGCGCTCGCGGACGGTCGCGCGCCACGGGCCGTGTGGAACGCGCTGCCCGGACCGCACTGGGCGGAGGAGCTCGCCCGCGCGGTGGCCGCCACCCTCGCGTCGGGGCGCGGCGCGCTCGTCGTGGTGCCCGACGGGCGGGCGGCCGGCCGGGTCGACGAGGCCCTGACCACCGTGCTCGGCCAGGGGCGGCACGCCCTGCTGACCGCCGAGGCGGGGCCCGAGAAGCGGTACGCGCAGTGGCTCGCGGTGCGGCGCGGAGCCGTCCGCGCGGTCGTCGGCACCCGGGCGTCGATGTTCGCCCCGGTGCGGGACCTGGGGCTGGTGGCCATCTGGGACGACGGGGACTCCAGCCACAGCGAGCAGCACGCCCCGCTGCCCCACGCCCGCGAGGTGCTGCTCCTGCGCGCCGCGCACGACGGGTGCGCCTTCCTGCTGGGCGGCACGAGCTGCACGGTCGAGGCGGCCCAGCTCGTCGAGACCGGCTGGGCCCGCCCCCTGGTGGCGCCCCGGGACCAGGTGCGGGCCGCCGCGCCGCTCGTCCGGACCGTGGGGGACGGGGAGCTGGCGCGCGACGAGGCCGCGCGGGCGGCCCGGCTGCCGTCGCTGGCCTGGCAGGTCGCCCGGGAGGGCCTGAAGACCGGGCCGGTGCTGGTGCAGGTGCCCAGGCGGGGATACGTACCCCGGCTGGCGTGCGAGCGGTGCCGGACGCCCGCGCGGTGCCGGCACTGCGCGGGCCCCCTGGAGGCGCCCGGTCAGCGGGAGCTGCGGTGCGGCTGGTGCGGGCGGGGCGCGCCCGACTGGCACTGCGTGGAGTGCGGGTCCGCTCGGCTGCGGGCCCAGGTGGTGGGCGCCCGGCGCACGGCCGAGGAACTGGGGCGGGCGTTCCCCGCCGTACCGGTACGGACCTCGGGGCGGGACCATGTGCTGGACACCGTGCCGGGGCGTCCCGCCCTGGTGGTCAGCACCCCGGGCGCCGAGCCGGTCGCCGAGGGCGGGTACGCGGCGGCCCTGCTCCTGGACGGCTGGGCCATGCTGGGCCGGGCCGACCTGCGGGCCGGCGAGGAGGCCCTGCGGCGCTGGACGGACGCCGCCTCGCTGGTACGCGGCCAGGAGGAGGGCGGCACCGTCGTCATCGTGGCCGAGCCCACCCTGCGGCCGGTGCAGGCCCTGGTGCGGTGGGACCCGGTCGGGCACGCCCAGCGGGAGCTGGCCGAGCGGGCCGAGCTCGGCTTCCCCCCGGTCTCCCGGATGGCCGCCGTGACGGGCCGGGCGGAGGCGGTCGCGGCGTTCCTGGCCGCCGCCGAGCTGCCCGCCGAGGCCGAGGTCCTCGGCCCCGTGCCCCTCGCGCCCCCGCCGCCGGGCGCCCCCCGCCGCCCGGGCGACCCGCCGCCGGGCGAGGTCTGGGAGCGGGCCCTGCTCCGGGTGCCGCCGGGCCGGGGCTCGGCCCTGGCGGCCGCCCTCAAGACCACCCAGGCGGCCCGCCTCGCCCGCGGCGGCACGGACCCGGTCCGCATCCGCGTGGACCCTCCCGACATCGGCTGACCGAGGGGCCTGCCGGACCTCCCGGGCCTGCTGACCGGGCGGGCGCGGGGTGGTGGCGCCGTGGGTCCGCGGGCGCGCGCCGGGCTCTGTCCGACCCGACCGGCGGGACCGGGACCGGCGCGGCGGCGCCCATGGGCGGGATCCGCCCCCAGGGCGGCGGTTCGGCGCCCTTCCGGGAAGGCCCCGTGGCGGTGCCCGGCGGGCGGCGCCTCACGCCGGGCGGCACCCGACACGCACGGGGCGAGAAGCCGGCATGGGCGGCCGCCCGGTCCCCTGGGGGCAGGGGGCCGGGCGGCCGGTGGGGTCAGCCGTTGCGCGGGCCGGGGAAGGCGCTCGGGCGGACCTCCTCGCGGAGGGTCTGGGAGCCGGAGGTGGGCTGCGGCGGCATCGACCGCGCGGCCGGGACCGAGGGCATCGTGCGCGTACCGCCCGGCTCGACGGTGTGCTCCGCCTCCGCCGGGCCCGGCTGCTGGGCCGTGGCGCGCCGGGAACCGTACCGGCGGTGGACCGCCTGCTTGGTCACCCCGAGCGCCGAGCCCACCGCGTCCCACGAGAAGCCCAGCGAGCGGTCGAAGTCCACCGCCGCGGTCACCAGGGTCTCGACGCTGTCCCGCAGCTCCTGGGCGAGCCGGACGGTGGGGGCCGGGGCCCTGCCGTAGACGACGAAGCCCGTGGACGGGCCGGAGCGCCGCGGGCGGTAGACATTGCCGAGCTGGGCGGTGAGCGTGCGCAGCGCGTCCACCTGCCGGCGGACCCGCTCGATGTCCCGCACCAGCAGGTGCAGGCTCGCCCGGGCTTGGGCGTCGTGGGTTGCGTGGTCGGCCATGTACAAGCCTCTCGAACCGGCGTTGGAAAGGGGTGGGCCACTCCGTGGCGGCGGCCCGTGACGGTCAATCTGCCTTGACCAACGCGCCACCCGGGGTCCGGGTCACGCTGCGGGGGCGTATCCGCATATGCCCAGGGCGCGCAAGGCGGCGTACGCCCCCGCCCCGACGGCACCTAAACTGGTGCGTTGCCCACCACCGCCACCGGACAGACAGGCAGTCAGCCACTGATGAAGCTCGTCTTCGCAGGCACCCCCGAGGTCGCCGTACCCGCCCTGGACGCCCTGATCGCCTCGGACCGGCACGAGGTGGCCGCCGTCGTCACCCGCCCCGACGCCCCCGCGGGGCGCGGCCGCCGGCTGGTCGCCAGCCCGGTGGCCCAGCGCGCCGAGGAGGCCGGGATCGAGGTGCTCAAGCCGGTGAGGCCCCGCGACGAGGAGTTCCTCGCCCGGCTGCGCGAGATCGCGCCGGACTGCTGCCCCGTCGTCGCCTACGGCGCCCTGCTGCCCAAGGTGGCCCTGGACGTCCCCGCGCACGGCTGGGTGAACCTGCACTTCTCGCTGCTGCCCGCCTGGCGCGGCGCCGCGCCCGTGCAGCACGCGATCATGGCCGGGGACGAGGTGACCGGAGCCTCGACCTTCCAGATCGAGGAGGGGCTGGACTCCGGCCCCGTGTACGGCGTGATCACCGAGGGGATCCGGCCCACCGACACCAGCGGCGACCTGCTCACCCGGCTCGCCTTCGCCGGCGCCGGGCTGCTCGCCGCGACGATGGACGGCATCGAGGACGGCTCCCTGAAGGCCGTGCCGCAGCCGGCCGACGGCATCTCGCTCGCCCCGAAGATCACCGTCGAGGACGCGCACCTCGACTGGACCGCCCCGGCGCTGCGCGTCGACCGTGTCGTCCGCGGCTGCACGCCCGCCCCCGGCGCCTGGACCGTCTTCCGCGGCGAGCGGCTGAAGATCGTCCAGGCCGCCCTCGTCCCGGACCGCACCGACCTGGCCCCCGGCGAGCTGTCGGCCGGCAAGAACAACGTGTACGTCGGTACCGGATCGCACGCCGTCGAGCTGCTGTGGGTGCGGCCCCAGGGCAAGAAGCCGATGCGCGCCGCCGACTGGGCCCGGGGCGTCCGGATCGCCCCGGGGGAGAAGGCCGGCCCGGCCGACGTAGGCTGAAAGGGTAGATGCCTCACCGAAAAGCGGAGCACCTTTTGAGCGAGCAGTCCCGTCGCCGTCCCCCCAAGCCGTACCGCCGCCCCAAGAAGGACCCGGTGCGGATCCTGGCCTTCGAGGCGCTGCGCGCCGTCGACGAGCGCGACGCGTACGCCAACCTCGTCCTGCCGCCGCTGCTGAAGAAGGCGCGCGAGAAGGAGGGCTTCGACGGCCGCGACGCGGCGCTCGCCACCGAGCTGGTGTACGGCACGCTGCGCCGCCAGGGCACCTACGACGCGGTCATCGCGGCCTGCATCGACCGGCCGCTGCGCGAGGTGGACCCGCCGGTGCTGGACGTGCTCGCGCTGGGCGCGCACCAGCTCCTCGGCACCCGCATCCCCACGCACGCGGCGGTGTCGGCGAGCGTGGAGCTGGCGCGGGTGGTGCTCGGCGACGGGCGGGCCAAGTTCGTCAACGCCGTGCTCCGCAAGATCGCGCAGCAGGACCTGGACGCCTGGCTGGAGCAGGTGGCCCCGCCGTACGACGAGGACGCCGAGGACCACCTGGCGGTCGTCCACTCGCACCCCCGCTGGGTCGTCTCCGCGCTGTGGGACGCGCTGGGCGGCGGGCGCGCCGGGATCGAGGACCTGCTGGAGGCCGACAACGAGCGGCCCGAGGTCACCCTGGTGGCCCGCCCGGGCCGGTCCACCCCCGACGAGCTGCTGGACCTGCTGGGGGAGGAGGCCGGCCTGCCGGGCCGCTGGTCCCCCTATGCCGTGCGGCTCGCCGAGGGCGGGGAGCCCGGCGCGATCGGCCCCGTGCGCGACGGCCGGGCGGGCGTCCAGGACGAGGGCAGCCAGCTCGTCGCGATCGCCCTCGCCAACGCCCCGGTCGACGGCCCCGACGCCCGCTGGCTCGACGGCTGCGCGGGCCCCGGCGGAAAGGCGGCCCTGCTGGGCGCCCTGGCCGCCGAGCGGGGCGCCGCCCTGCTCGCCTCCGAGAAGCAGCCCCACCGCGCCCGGCTGGTCGACCGTGCGCTGTCCGGCAACCCCGGCCCGTACACGGTCATCGCCGCCGACGGCACCCGGCCGCCGTGGCGCCCCGGCTCCTTCGACCGGGTCCTCGTGGACGTGCCGTGCTCGGGCCTGGGCGCCCTGCGGCGCCGCCCCGAGGCCCGCTGGCGCCGCCGTCCGGAGGACCTGGAGGGCTTCGGCCCGCTGCAACGGGGTCTGCTCACCGAGGCGTTGCGGGCCGTCCGGGTCGGCGGCGTCGTCGGGTACGCGACCTGCTCGCCGCACCTGGCCGAGACGCGGGTGGTCGTCGACGACGTCCTCAAGCGGCACGGCGGCGCCGAGCTGATCGACGCCAGGCCCCTGATGCCGGGGGTCCCGGCGCTCGGCGACGGGCCCGACGTACAGCTCTGGCCGCATCTGCACGGAACGGACGCGATGTACCTGGCGCTGCTGCGGCGTACCGCGTGAGCACTTCGATTCGCCGGGAATGCGGCAAGTGTGCCGCGTCCCGCGAGGGCCGCGGCGGCATCGGGTAAAAGAAACCCCATGGGACATGGCAGGCTTGGCTCATGGCCCAGATCAACCCCAGCATCCTGTCCGCCGATTTCGCCCGGCTCGCCGAGGAGGCGAAGGCCGTCGACGGCGCCGACTGGCTCCACGTCGACGTCATGGACAACCACTTCGTGCCCAACCTGACCCTGGGCGTGCCCGTCGTGGAGTCGCTCCGGCGGGCGACGGACACCCCGCTGGACTGCCACCTGATGATCGAGGACCCGGACCGCTGGGCCCCGCAGTACGTGGAGGCGGGGGCCGGGTCGGTCACCTTCCACGTGGAGGCGGCCGCGGCCCCCGTGCGGCTGGCCCGCGAGATCCGGGCCAAGGGCGCGCGGGCGTCGATGGCGCTGAAGCCCGCCACCCCCATCGAGCCGTACGAGGACCTGCTCCCCGAGCTCGACATGCTGCTGATCATGACCGTGGAGCCGGGCTTCGGCGGCCAGGCGTTCCTCGACATCATGCTGCCGAAGATCCGCCGCACCAGGGAGCTGATCTCCAAGCACGGCCTGGAGCTGTGGCTCCAGGTCGACGGCGGGGTCTCGGCCGCCACGATCGAGCGCTGCGCGGAGGCCGGTGCGGACGTCTTCGTCGCCGGTTCCGCCGTGTACGGAGCGGAGGACCCGGCCGCCGCGGTGCGGGCCCTGCGCGAACAGGCCACCGCGGCGACCACCACGGCCGCGTGGGCGTGCGGCCACTGAGCCACGGGTGGACCACGGGCAGATGAACGCAGCCCATCAGGACCGATCGAGGACCGCCGCATCTGCGAGGATGGCGATCCGAAGTGTGAACAGCAGTGAGGAGAACGCGGTGTCTGCTATGTCGGCGGGACGGCCAGCCCTGCGGATGGGACCCGCGGAGCTGGTGCAGGCGGCGGCCATGGCCCGTCGCTTCTATCTCGAGGGCAAGTCCAAGATCCAGATCGCGGAGGAGTTCGGCGTCAGCCGCTTCAAGGTCGCCCGGGTCCTGGAGACCGCCCTCGAGCGTGACCTCGTACGCATCGAGATCCGCGTACCCGCCGAGCTCGACGCGGAGCGCTCCGACGCGCTGCGCGCCCGGTACGGGCTGCGTCACGCGGTGGTCGTCGAGTCCCCGCCGGAGGGCGAGGACGCCTCGCCGGACCCCGAGAACCTGGGCGAGGTCGCGGCCGACCTGCTCGGTGAGCTCGTGGCGGAGGGCGACGTCCTGGGCCTCGCCTGGGGCCGCTCCACCATCCACATGGCGGCCGCCCTCGACCGGCTGCCGCCCTGCACGGTCGTCCAGCTCACGGGCGTGTACGACGCCGGCACCGCCGAGCGCGGCTCGGTGGAGGCGGTACGGCGGGCCGCCCAGGTCTCCGGCGGCGAGGCGCACCCGATCTACGCGCCCATGCTGCTGCCCGACCCGGCGACCGCGGCGGCGCTGCGCAACCAGACCGGCATCGCGCGCGCCTTCGAGTACTTCGACAAGGTCACCGTCGCGGCCGTGTCCATCGGCTCCTGGGAGCCGGGCATCTCCACGGTGCACGACATGCTCACGGACGAGGAGCGGGCGCACTACGCCTCGCTGGGCGTCGCGGCCGAGATGTCGGCCCACCTGTTCGACGCGTCCGGACGCCGGGTCGGCCGGGACCTGGGGGAGCGGTGCATCACGGTCGAGGCCGACCGGCTGCGGCGCATCCCGGAGGTCGTGGCCATCGCGGGCGGCCGCCGCAAGGCCGCGGCGATCGGCGCGGTACTGCGGTCCGGGCTGGTCACCAGCCTGGTCACGGACACCATGGCGGCGGATTACCTGCTCACCGAGTTCACCCCGGGCCCCCGCCCGGCCCTCGACCGCGCGGACCCCGACGAGTAGCCCCGGGCTCCGGCCACCCCGGGGCTCCGCTGCCGTCACCGCCCCCGGGCACCGTCCGGGGGCCGGCGCGCGCCCGGACGGTGCCCGCTTGGAGGAAACCACCAGGGCCCTCCCGCGTCCCTGTGCCTTTCGCCCGGGGCGTACGCGTGTGCGGCCATGGGAGAATGAAGTACGTGCGTTTTCCCCCCGGCTGAAATGCCCGGGGGCCAACTCCGAACGACTGGGATGTTCAGCACGTGCGTTTCCTCAATGACCTGAAGCCGCCGTACGACCTCACGTACGACGACGTATTCATGGTGCCTAGCCGCTCGGCCGTGGGCTCCCGCCAGGGTGTCGACCTGTCCTCCCCCGACGGCACTGGGACCACCATCCCCCTGGTCGTCGCCAACATGACGGCGATCGCCGGCCGCCGGATGGCCGAGACCGTCGCCCGGCGCGGTGGCCTCGTCGTCATCCCCCAGGACATTCCGATCGAGGTCGTCACCGACGTCATCTCCTGGGTCAAGAGCCGTCACCACGTCCTCGACACCCCGATCGTCCTCGACCCGCACCAGACGGTCGCCGACGCGCTGTCGCTGCTGCCCAAGCGCGCGCACAACGCGGCGGTCGTCGTGGACGCCGACCAGCGTCCGATCGGTGTCGTCACCGACGAGGACCTGTCCGGGGTCGACCGCTTCACCCAGCTCTCCGAGGTCATGTCCAAGGACGAGCTGCTGCTGCTCGACGCCGACATCGACCCGCGCGAGGCGTTCAACACCCTCGACCACCACAACCGCCGCTACGCCCCGGCCGTGGACAAGGACGGCCGCCTCGCCGGCATCCTGACCCGCAAGGGCGCGCTGCGCGCCACGCTCTACTCGCCGGCCGTCGACGCCAACGGCATGCTCCGCATCGCCGCCGCCGTCGGCATCAACGGCGACGTCGCCGGCAAGGCCAAGCAGCTTCTCGACGCGGGCGTCGACACCCTCGTCGTGGACACCGCGCACGGCCACCAGGAGTCGATGATCGCCGCGATCAAGGCCGTCCGCGGTCTCGACCCGCACGTGCCGATCGTCGCGGGCAACATCGTCGCCGCCGAGGGCGTGCGCGACCTGATCGAGGCCGGCGCGGACATCATCAAGGTCGGTGTGGGCCCCGGCGCCATGTGCACCACCCGGATGATGACCGGCGTGGGCCGCCCGCAGTTCTCCGCCGTCCTAGAATGCGCCGCCGAGGCCAAGAAGTACGGCAAGCACGTCTGGGCCGACGGCGGTGTCCGTCACCCGCGCGACGTCGCCATGGCGCTCGCCGCCGGCGCGTCGAACGTGATGATCGGCTCCTGGTTCGCCGGTACGTACGAGTCCCCGGGCGACCTCCAGCAGGACGCCAGCGGCCGCCTGTACAAGGAGTCGTTCGGCATGGCGTCCAAGCGCGCCGTCCGCAACCGCACGAGCGAGGAGTCCGCGTACGACCGGGCCCGCAAGGCGATCTTCGAGGAGGGCATCTCGCACTCGCGGATGTTCCTGGACCCGGCCCGCCCGGGCGTCGAGGACCTGATCGACTCGATCATCGCGGGCGTCCGCTCGTCCTGCACGTACGCCGGCGCGGCCTCCCTGGAGGAGTTCGCCGAGAAGGCCATCGTGGGCGTCCAGAGCGCCGCCGGGTACGCCGAGGGCAAGCCGCTGCACGCCAGTTGGAGCTGACGGCCCCTCAAGCCGCGGTCGGAGCGGCCGTTTCGCGCCAGGTGCGCGGAGCGGCCGTTCCGCTTTTTTCACGCCGGGCCGAATCCGTACGCGTGCTCGGGCCGGAGGCGGGTACACGCGCCCTGCGAACGCGTGCAGACAAGAGGGAGGGTGCAGTGTCCATGGCGACCACGATCTCGGCCGGTACCGCCTCGCAGGCCACGACCGGTCTGCCGGAGATCCGGAACCCGGGCGAGGTGGCTCCGAAGGACGCGAAGGAGCTGTCGAAGCAGTTCTTCGACCGGCTGGCTGTTCTCGAGGAGGGGACCGCGGAGTACCAGTACGTCCGCAACACCCTGATCGAGCTCAACCTCTCCCTGGTGAAGTACGCGGCGACCCGCTTCCGCAACCGGGCCGACCAGATGGAAGACATCATCCAGGTCGGCACCATCGGGCTGATCAAGGCGATCGACCGGTTCGACCTCAGCCGCGAGGTGGAGTTCACCACCTTCGCGATGCCGTGCGTCATCGGTGAGATCAAGCGGTTCTTCCGGGACACGAGCTGGTCGGTGCACGTGCCCCGGCGGCTCCAGGAGCTGCGCATCGACATCGCCCGCGCGACCGACGAGCTCTTCCAGCGCCTCGACCGCTCTCCGACCCCGGCCGAACTGGCCGAGCACCTGGGGATGGAGGAGGACGAGATCCTCGAAGGGCTCGTCGCCGCCAACGGGTACACCGCCGGCTCCATCGACCTCCCGCTCGACGACAGCGCCGACAACTCCTCCGAGACGCTGGGCGACCGGCTGGGAGCGCCGGACCGGGAGCTGGAGATCGTCGAGAACGTCCAGGCCCTGAAGCCGCTCATCGAGAAGTTCGACGAGCGCGACCGGCGCATCCTGCGCATGCGGTACGTGGACGAGATGACCCAGGCCGAGATCGGCGCGGAGCTGGGGGTGTCGCAGATGCACGTCTCCCGGCTGCTGTCGCGGATCACCGCGCGGCTGCGGGAAGGACTCCTGGCCGTGGAGTGACTCCACCGGCCGGTCACCGCCGGCGCCCGGGCCCCACGGTCCGGACGCCGGCGGACGCGCTTGTGGGGTGGGCGGGGGACGGCGCGGCGATTCCGGTACGGAGGCCGTGACGGCCTGACGGCCTGACCGCCCGACCGTGCCGCCCGTGCCGCCGCGAGGGGGGCCGGATCAGGCCGCGGCCGCCCGGCGCGACCAGATCGCCCGAACCGTCTTGCCCGCCGCCGTCGGGCGGACCTCCACCCGGCCCGCCAGGCTCAGCACCATCGGCCAGCCGAAGCCGCCGCCACCGCCCGTGAAGTCCGGCGTCCGCGCCTCGGGAACGGCGTGGCTGGAGTCGTCCAGCTCCACGGCCAGCTCGCCCGGCTCGGCCCGCATCCGCAGCCGCCACCAGCCGGTCGTGTGGCGCAGGGCGTTGGCGGTCAGCTCCGTGACCACCAGTTGCACGGCGTCCAGGTCTGCCCACGGGCAGTGCTCGGTGACGAAACGCGCGGCCGAGTCACGGGCCGAGGCACAGTCGACGGAGGGCGAAATCATGACAACCACGAGCGGCTCCTTCATCCTTCACCGCTCGCTTACCCAGACCTCGTGCGTTCACCACGGGTCCGGCGAGGATCAGCCGCGTACCCGCCGCACGGTCAGGGCGACGGTGTCGTCCGGATGCAGGATCACCGTGTGCATCTCGTCGGCGATGGCGGCCGGGATCTCCTCTATCGGCAGGTGCCGGTGCCGGCGGGCCGCCCGCGCCAGCCGCAGCTCGCCCTCCCGGGGGTCACGGCGGCTCTCGGTCAGCCCGTCCGTGTAGAGCACCAGCAGATCCCCGGGGTCGAGCCGGGCGCGCAGCAGCCGCTCGCTGCCGGGCAGCGGGAAGCCGATGCCCCGGCCGCGCACCTCCAGCAGGGACGATTCCCCGTCCTCCCGTACGAGGAGGGCCGGCGGGTGGCTGCCGTTGGCCAGCACCAGTTCCCCGCTGTCCGGGTCGAGCCGCACGAGCTGCACGGTGGCCATCAGCTCGTGGTCGAAGGTGGCGAGCACCTCGTCCGTCCGGGCGACGATCGACTCCAGGGGGTGCCCCTCCAGGGCCAGGGTGCGGACCGCGTGGGTGACGTTGAGCGCGCTGCGCGTACTGGTCAGTCCGTGCCCCAGGGCGTCCACGATCGTGATGTGCACGGTGCCGTCCGGCAGGACGAACCAGTCGTAGAGGTCGCCGCCCGTCGGGGCGTGCTTCTCCGCGGGTTCGTAGTGGACGGCCATCTCCAGGCCCGGCACCCGTACCGGCGGCGGGCGCAGGGCGTCCTCGAGCTGGCGCAGTATCCGGCCGTGGGCCTGGCGCAACTGCTCGTCGCGCTCTTCGAGCTGCACGTACAGGGCCAGCACGCCGCTGTTCGTCTCGGCCAGCTCGTGCTTGAGGCGCTGGTGGTCCTCGGCGAGCGCGTCCGCCCGGTCCACGGCGGCGCTCAGCTCCTCCTCCAGCAGCTCCACCAGACCCGGCGGGTCGTCCCGGCCGGTGTCCTCGGCGGACGGGACGGGGGCGGGGACCCGCCACACGGCGGCCGTGCCGGGCAGCTGCTCCGCGGGCAGCGGCAGCCCCTCCAGGGAGGGCCGGCGCGGCGCGTGCGGCAGGTGCAGCCGTACGACGAGCCGCCCCTCCGCGGCACCGTCGCCCGGCCCGCCGCCGGCCCGCCCCTCGCCCGGGCGGCCGTCCGCACGGCCGGAGGGCCGCGGCGGCACGGTCTCCAGCAGGACGGGCCGGCCGGCCGCGAGCTCGGCGCGCGCCACCCTGGTCGCCGACAGCGCCAGCCGGTAGCGCAGTTCGACGGACAGGCCGGCCCGGTGGGCCAGCCGTCGCAGGGCGCTGCGCAGCCCCGCGAGCGAGTGCAGGGTGGTGATCTGCGGTTTCATGGCTCTCTCCGGGCCGGGCCGAGCGCGAGGACGGTCGCGTCGTCCCGGCTCCGCCGGTTCTCGTGGACGAGGGCTGCGGCGAGCAGCGGCGCGGGCAGCCCCGTGAGGAACGGGGTCAGGGTGTGCGTCCACCCGGCGTCGATGCCGTCGCTGTGCAGCAGGGCGATGGCGCCCGGTTCGGCCGGCACCCGCTGCACCCGCGGTTCGGGCATGTTCCAGCCGACGACCCCGGGCTGGCCGCCGAAGCGCCGGCGCACCCCGTCGTGTCCCAGCAGCAGGGCGCGCACATTGCCCACCGAGCAGTGGTCCACACCGTCGGGGGACAGACGCAGCAGCCCGACCGCCGCGCCCCTGCTGCGCCGCAGCGCCCGGTTCATCGCGCGCAGCAACTGCGGCAGCGGCTGGTCCGGGTCCCGGTGGAAGGCGCGGACGGCCGCCTCGGCCGCCTCGGCCGCCGGCGTGCCGTGCCCGAGGCCGTCGACGACCAGGGCGGTGCGTATCTCCCCGGACACGGCCAGACCCCAGGAGTCGCCGCACGCGGTCTCCCCGTCGGCGGGCACGCGCACCGCGCCCACGCCGGGCGTCCCCTCGGCGGGGCCGCCGCCCGGCTCACCCAGCCGGGCGGAGACGACGGTGCCGGTGCCCTCCCTCGTCCGTACGGTGAACTCGTCCGCGATCCGGCGGACCGCGCCCAGGCCGGAGCCGAGCGTGCGGCTGGTGGTGTACCCGTCGGTGAGGCACTGCTCCAGGTCCGCCATGCCCGGCCCCCGGTCGACGGCGAGGATCTCCACCCCGGCGCGCAGCGGCAGCGGCTGGATGTACAGGGAGCCGCGCCGGGCGTGCTTGGCCACGTTGCCGGCCAGCTCGCTGGCGAGGACGGCCGCCTGGTCGGGCAGCGCGCCGGTGAGCCCCTGTTCCAGCGCCGTCCGGCGGGCGGCCGTGGCCGCGAGCTGGACGGCGCTGTAGTGGTCCACCGGGACGTGGGTGGTGACGGACTCCGGTGACCTCGTCAACGGTCGTTCCAGCGCGTCACGACGACGGTGGTGCCCTGCCCCGGGCGGCTGTGGACCTGGAACTCGTGCATCAGCCGCCGGGCGCCGCCCAGGCCGTGGCCCAGCCCGCCGCCGGTGGTGAACCCGTCGGTTAGCGCCTCCTCCAGGTCGGGGATGCCGGGCCCGTCGTCCCGGACCGTCAGCCGCAGGCCCCGGCGCCCGGCCCGGGTCGCGGCCTCGATCTCCAGGGAGCCGCCGCCCCCGTGGACGTAGGCGTTGCGGGCGAGCTCACTGGCGGCGGTCACGATCCTGGTCTGGTCGACCAGACCGAAGCCGGCCTCGATCGTGGCGGCCCGCACCGCGTGGCGGACCGTCAGCAGGTCTTCCTCGGAGGCGACGTTGAAGCGCGACCCGGCGCCGTGGCCGCCGGCCGGTGGCGGCGGGTCCGCGGGGCCGCCGTCGGACGCGTCGGCGCGGGTGCCGGACGGCCCGGCCGCGACGGAGGAGCCGGAGAGGGGGGAGCGCTGGGCGATCAGCTCGGAGCCCGGTGTCGCCACCCGTTCACCGCCGAGCGTCACGTCGGACCTCCCCCGGGGGTCGGGGCATACGGTGCCAGCCGAGTGCGGTCAGGCCCTGTTCCGCGTTGAGGGCCGTCTCGACGCCGGTCAGTTGCAGGCCGAGCTCGACCAGGGTGATGGCGACCGCCGGCCGCATCCCGGCCACGATCACCCGGGCGCCGAGCAGCCGGGCCATGGTGGTGAGTTCCATCAGGGTGCGCGCGACGAACGAGTCGATGATCTCCAGCCGGGAGATGTCGATCAGCACACCCCTGGCGCCGTCCCCGGCGATCCGCTCGGTGAGCTCGTCGGTGAAGGCCACCGCCGACTGGTCGTCCAGCTCATTGAGCAGCCCGGTGACCAGCACGTCGCCGAGCCGCAGGATCGGCACGCCGGTGGCGCGCGGGGCCGTCACGCGGTCACCGGCCGGGCGCTGACGGCGTCCTGGCCGACGGGGTCCTGGCCGACGGCGGGCTGGTCGGTCAGCCGGATGGCGGCGGCCAGGGCGTCCGCCAGGGTGGCCCGGGTCAGGATGGTCGACAGGTCGATGCCCAACTGCGCGATGGTCTGGGCGATCGGCGGCCGGATCCCGCTGATCACACAGTCCGCGCCCATCAGCCGCACCGCGTTGACGGTGTGCATCAGGTGCTGGGCGACCGCGGTGTCGACGGCCGGCACTCCGGTGATGTCGATGATGGCGACCTGGGCCTCGTTGTCCTGGATCGCCTGGAGGAGGCTCTCCATCACGACCTGCGTGCGGGCGGTGTCCAGCGTGCCGATCAGGGGTACGGCCAGCACGTGCCGCCACAGCCGGACCACCGGCGTGGAGACCTCCAGCAGTTGTCGGCTCTGCCGCTGGATGATCTCCTCGCGCCCCTCCACGTACGTCTCGAAGGAGAGCACACCGGCCGCGTCCAGCAGCCGGTTGACCAGGATGGCGGCGGAGAACAGCTCGGCCGAGTCGCGGGTGGTGTGCTGCACGGCGGACAGCAGCGCCTCCTTGAGCGACAGCACGGCCAACGACGTGGCGGTCGGAGAGGCACCGGCCCGCGCGCGGCGCAGCGACAGCTCTATGACCGTCTGGCGCAGCTCGTTGCGGGACGCCACCAGGCGTTCCACCGGTACGTCACTGGCCAGGCCCGCCGCGAGGGCGGAGATCAGCAGGTCCGCTTCCTCGCGCACCTCGTGCTCGCTCATGTCCGTGCTGAGCACCGCCTGCTCCAGCTGGAGCCGGACCCAGCGGTCCGCGATCTCCTCCTCGCGCTCCCGCAGGGCCTCACAGAGGCGGTCCCGCACGCTCGATTCGCTGGTGTTCACAAGCACCTCTCGCAGTCGGAAACGGTTCGGGCGGGTTTCCGCGGCGAGGCGCCGGAAACATCGACGGGATGGCCGCCCGGCCCGCTTCTCGTGTGCAACGGCGGTTGGATCGTAGTGGCCGGGGGCGGTGGGAAGAAACGTGACTCCACCGCGCGGACGCCGAGGGCGGCGACCGGAGAGTGCCGGTCGCCGCCCTCCCCGTCCGCTCAGCGCGAGACCGACGCCGCCGCGACGGTCACCGGCTCCCCGGCCGCCCTGACGGTCACCTGCTCCCCGGCCGCCGCGATCGCCTGCCGGGCCACCCGCAGAGCGTCGCGTATGTCACGTGTGCCGGTGGACACGCACAGGGTGTAGGCGGTGTCCTCCCGTTGACGCACGATCTTCGGGTCCACCGACTCCGCACCGGATGCGGCCAGTTCCTCATACCTGGCCACGAGCTTGCGCAGCATCGACGGGTGCGCCATCAGCACGTCAGAACCTCCTTGTGGCGGAAAACCCCGGACCTGGGATTGTCAGCCGGAAAATGTTGTCACCGGCCAGAGGCGCCCCTACCCCGACGTCGTCGGGTCATTCCCCCTCACCTCCCTCCGGCACGGATGTGCGCGGTGGACCGGCCGTCACCTCCCGGTGAGCACCCGTCCCCGGAGCGGCCCCGCGGTCCGTACCGCCGAGGCGACCGCGGCGGCGACCCGCGCGTGGCCCGCGTCGTCCGGATGCAGACCGTCCGCGAGGTGCCCGGGCCCCAGCAGGTCCCGCCCGGGCAGCAGGGCCAGCCGCTCGTCACCGGCCGCGACCAGGTCCCGGACGGCCTCCTCCATGGCGGTGCGCAGCTCGGCGAGCGTCGCGCCCAGGGCGTTGGCCGTCGACTCCGCCTCGGGGCGCAACAGCGGCGAGAGCAGCAGCAGGGGTGTGTCCGGATGGCCCCGGCGCACCAGGGTGATGAACGCCCGCGTCGTCTCGTACAGCAGGGGCGCCGAGTGCGGGACGCCGGACCAGCAGTTCGTGCCGAACGCCAGGGTGAGGAGGTCGGCGGGGAGGGCGGCCAGGTGCTGGGCGGTGGGCAGCTCGCCGCGCCCGCAGCCCGCGTAGCCGAGGTTGACCGTGTCCAGGCCCAGGGCCCGTCCGGCGACGGCGGGCCAGGAGTGGGCGGGGCGGGTGGACCACCAGCCCTCGGTGATCGAGTCGCCGTGCACCAGCCAGCGGGGCCGCGGGGGAGCGGGGGAGAGGGTGCCGCCGACGGCCCGGAGCCCCAGGACGTCGGGGGCCTGGCTCTCCGGCGGGTGGACGGTGTAGGGCCCTGGCCCCCCGGGAAGCGGGACGGTGACGGTGGCTTCCTCGGCGGGGTCGGCGAGGGCCTCGTGGACGCATGTCCGGCCCTCCCAGAGCGCGAAGCAGTGCGCCAGCCGGCGCAGGTCCCGGGGCGCGTCCGGCACGGTGGCCCGGTAGCGGATCTCCACGGCCCGGGTGCCCGGCGACACCGTGAACTCCAGGCGTACGCCGATGGGCAGCTCGGCCCGCCGGGCCGAGTCCCACGTCAGGCGCGCCAGGTCGGCCGGGTCGGCGCGCACCGCGCGGCCGCGGTCGTCGAGCCAGGCCGTCCCGCGGAGGAAGGGCACCGGATCCTGCCAGGTCATGCGGGTCTCCTCAGGTCGGTGAAATGCCTGCCCCGGACCCCCAATGTGTCGATTCGTGCGGCGGGGCGCAATGTTTCCCCGTCTGTGCCCCAAGCGCGCAATGATCAATCGTCGGTGCGCAACAACCCTGCATTACGAGCGCGAACCGCACATCGTAGGCTCAGGGCCCGTACCAGGAGTGGCGGCGACCGCCTGCTCGGCGGTTCCCCTTCCCCGTGGTCTGCGCACGCACGCCCACGGAGCCGCCGCGGGTCGCCTCCGTTCGACCCGCAGCCATGAAGGAGCCTCCGCAGTGCTGGACCAAGGCGCAGCCCCTCCCGCCACCGAGAAGTCCGCGCCCAAGGCGTCCGGCCTCTCCGCCCTCACCCGCCGCAAGCCGGTGGACGTGCTGGTCGCAGAGGGTGGACAGGGTGAGGGCGGTTCCCTCCGCCGCTCACTCTCCATGTGGCAGCTCACCATGATCAGCATCGGTGCCACGCTCGGCACCGGTATCTTCGTCGTCCTCGGGGACGCCGTCCCGCAGGCCGGACCCGCGGTCACCCTGGCGTTCGTGATCGCCGGTCTCACCGCCCTCTTCTCCGCCCTCTCCTACGCCGAGCTGGCCGGCTCGATCCCCGTCGCCGGCTCCTCGTACTCGTACGCGTACGCAACGATGGGCGAACTCGTCGCCTGGGTCTGCGGCTGGTGCCTGGTGCTGGAGTACGGCGTCTCGGTCGCCGCGGTGGCCGTCGGCTGGGGCGAGTACCTCAACGAGCTCCTGAACGGCACCATCGGCGTCACGATCCCGGACGTGCTCTCCTCCGCGCCCGGCGAGGGCGGTGTCATCAACCTGCCCGGCCTGATCGTCGTGATGCTCGCCATGGTCTTCCTGCTCGGCGGCGCCCGTGAGTCCGCCCGCATCAACACGATCATGGTCGTGGTGAAGATGGCCGCGCTGGTCCTCTTCTGCGCCATCGGCTTCATGGGCTTCAAGTCCGGCAACTACGCCGACTTCATGCCGCTCGGCATGGCGGGCGTCAGCGCCGCCGGTGCCAGCCTCTTCTTCTCCTACATCGGCTTCGACGCCGCCTCCACGGCCGGCGAGGAGGCCAAGAACCCGCAGCGTGACCTGCCGCGCGCGATCATGCTGTCGCTGATCATCGTCACCGCGCTGTACGTCCTGGTCGCCGGTGTCGCCGTCGGCGCGCAGAACTGGAAGGACTTCGAGGGCTCCGAGGCCTCGCTCGCCGCGATCATGAACGACGTCAGCGGCCACGCCTTCTGGGGCACGCTCCTCGCCGCCGGCGCCGTCATCTCCATCGCCAGCGTCGTGCTGACCGTGCTGTACGGCCAGACCCGCGTCCTGTTCGCCATGTCCCGCGACGGCCTGGTCCCCAAGGCGTTCGGCAAGGTGGACGAGAAGACCGGCACCCCGCGCGTCAACACCGTGATCGTGTCCGTCTTCTGCGGTCTGCTCGCCTCCGTCATCCCGCTGGGTGAGCTGGTCGACGCCACCAGCATCGGCACCCTGTTCGCCTTCGCCCTGGTCAACATCGCGGTGATCGTGCTGCGCCGCACCCGTCCGGACATGCCGCGCACCTTCCGGGTCCCGCTCGGCTGGCTCTTCCCGGTGCTGGGCTTCCTGTTCTGCGCGTACAACATGTTCAGCCTCGACGCCATCACGTGGATCGTCTTCGGTGTCTGGATGGCCGTCGGCCTCGTGTTCTACTTCCTGTACGGCATGCGCCGCTCCCGTTTGGCCACCGCAGAGAAGTGACCCACGCCCAGTGCGACTGAACGATCTCGACGAACGCATCGTCCACGCCCTCGCCGAGGACGCCCGCCGTTCCTACGCCGACATCGGCTCGCTCGTCGGTCTGTCCGCGCCCGCCGTCAAGCGGCGGGTGGACCGGCTGCGGGCCGAAGGGGCCATCACCGGGTTCACCGTCCGGGTGGACCCGGCGGCGCTCGGCTGGGAGACCGAGGGGTTCATCGAGATCTACGCACGGGGCAACACCTCGCCCGAGACCATCCAGCGCGGTCTCGAGCGTTACCCGGAGGTCGCGGCCGCGTCCACCGTCACCGGTGACGCGGACGCGATCGTCCAGGTCTTCGCCTCCGACATGCGCCACTTCGAGCGCGTGCTGGAGCGCATCGCGGGCGAGCCGTTCGTGGAGCGCACCAAGTCGGTGCTGGTGCTCTCCCCCCTGCTGCGGCGCTTCTCCTCCGGCTCGCCGGCCTAGGGAGTGTCCGGGAAAGTATCGGCGTGCGCCCGGAGGCCAGGGGAGGCTTTCCGGATACGACCTAGGGGGCGTCTCGCCGATCTTGCCGGGCTCTCGCTGATCCGGCCTGATCGACACCACACTCCCTAGCCCGTACGGACCCGGTCCCCGCCCCGTCCTCGGAGGTGGCGGCGGAGCCCTCCGGGCTGGTGGGAGGCGCCGGCCCGCCGCGTCGCGGCCCGGGGGCGACCTGGCTCCGACGCTCGGCGAGGGAGCCTTCCGAGCCAGGGAGAGCGGCCGCGCAATGAATCACCGCGCGGCACCCCTTCCGCGCAATGGATCGGTCGTCGGTCCGCAACGGTCACGCCTTGTCCCGGAAGAACCCCGGACCGTACCGTTTTGAACGTCTTACGACACCTTCCCCGCCCGTCACGCACCCGACCGAGGTCTGCCGATGCCGCCGCTGCGCACCGCCCTGCTCCAGAGCTCCGGACAGCCCGGTGACGTCGCCGCCAACCTCAAGGTCCTCGACGAGGCCGCCGGCCGTGCCGCCGCTACCGGCGCGGAGCTGCTGGTCGCCCCCGAGATGTTCCTCACCGGGTACGCGATCGGTGACGGGATCGCCCGGCTGGCCGAGCCCGCCGACGGCGACTGGGCCGACGCCGTGGCCGACATCGCCGAGCGTCACGGCCTCGCCGTCGCCTACGGCTACCCCGAGCGCGACGGCGACCACGTGTACAACGCCGCCCAGCTCATCGGCCCGGACGGCACCCGGCTGCTGAGCTACCGCAAGACCCACCTCTACGGCGGCTTCGAGACCGGTGCCTTCACGCCCGGCGACCAGCCGGTCGTCCAGGCGCAGCTCGGCGGACTGCGCGTCGGCCTGATGATCTGCTACGACGTCGAGTTCCCCGAGAACGTGCGGGCGCACGCCCTGGCCGGCACCCAGCTCCTGCTGGTGCCCACCGCCCTGATGCACCCCGCCGAGATCGTCGCCGAGTCCGTGGTGCCGGTGCGCGCCTTCGAGAACCAGATCTACATCGCGTACGCCAACCGCACCGGCCCCGAGGGCGAGTTCGAGTTCGTCGGCCTGTCCGCCCTGGCCGGCCCCGACGGCACCGCCCGCGCCCGCGCCGGCCGCGGCGAGGAGCTCGTCACCGGCGACGTCGACCCGGAGCTGCTGACCTCCTCGCGCGAGGCGAACCCCTACCTGCGCGACCGCCGCCCCGGCCTCTACACCTCCCTCGTCTGAGCCCCGCCTCCCGCCCCGCCCCAGCTTTCCCGCAAGGAGTCCGTACCCCATGACGTCCACGGTGCCCACCGCCGTCCAGCACACCGACGCGCAGCCGCCGATCACCATGTTCGGTCCGGACTTCCCGTACGCGTACGACGACTACCTGGCCCACCCGGCCGGGCTCGGCCAGATACCCGCGACCGAGCACGGCACCGAGGTCGCCGTGATCGGCGGCGGGCTGTCCGGCATCGTCGCCGCGTACGAGCTGATGAAGATGGGCCTCAAGCCCGTCGTCTACGAGGCCGACCAGATCGGCGGCCGGCTGCGCACCGTCGGCTTCGAGGGCACCGGCACCGAGGGCCTGACCGCCGAGATGGGCGCCATGCGGTTCCCGCCCTCCTCGACCGCGCTCCAGCACTACATCGACCTCGTCGGCCTGGAGACCCGCCCGTTCCCCAACCCGCTCGCCGAGTCGACCCCGTCGACCGTCGTCGACCTCAAGGGCGAGTCCCACTACGCGGAGACCATCGACGACCTGCCGCAGGTCTACCGCGACGTGGCCAAGGCCTGGAACGAGTGCCTGGAGGAGGGCGCGGACTTCTCCGACATGAACCGCGCCATGCGCGAGCGCGACGTCCCGCGCATCCGCGAGATCTGGGGCAAGCTCGTCGAGAAGCTGGACAACCAGACCTTCTACGGCTTCCTCTGCGAGTCCGAGGCCTTCAAGTCCTTCCGGCACCGCGAGATCTTCGGCCAGGTCGGCTTCGGCACCGGCGGCTGGGACACCGACTTCCCCAACTCCATCCTGGAGATCCTCCGCGTCGTCTACACCGAGGCGGACGACCACCACCGCGGCATCGTCGGCGGCTCCCAGCAGCTACCGCTGCGCCTGTGGGAGCGCGAGCCGGAGAAGATCGTCCACTGGCCGCTCGGCACGTCGCTGAAGTCGCTCCACGAGGGCGACCCCAAGCCCGCCGTCACGCGCCTGCACCGCACCGCCGGCAACCGCATCACCGTCACCGACGCGAACGGCGACATCCGCACGTACCAGGCGGCGATCTTCACCGCCCAGTCCTGGATGCTGCTGTCCAAGATCGCCTGTGACGACTCGCTGTTCCCCATCGACCACTGGACGGCGATGGAGCGCACCCACTACATGGAGTCGTCCAAGCTCTTCGTCCCGGTCGACCGGCCCTTCTGGCTGGACAAGGACGAGGAGACGGGCCGTGACGTCATGTCGATGACGCTCACCGACCGGATGACCCGCGGCACGTACCTGCTGGACGACGGCCCGGACAAGCCGGCCGTCATCTGCCTGTCGTACACCTGGTGCGACGACAGCCTGAAGTGGCTGCCGCTCTCCGCCAACGAGCGCATGGAGGTCATGCTCAAGTCGCTCGGTGAGATCTACCCGAAGGTCGACATCCGCAAGCACATCATCGGCAACCCGGTGACCGTGTCGTGGGAGAACGAGCCCTACTTCATGGGCGCCTTCAAGGCCAACCTGCCGGGTCACTACCGCTACCAGCGGCGCCTGTTCACCCACTTCATGCAGGACCGGCTGCCCGAGGACAAGCGCGGCATCTTCCTCGCGGGCGACGACATCTCCTGGACGGCCGGCTGGGCCGAGGGCGCCGTCCAGACCGCGCTGAACGCCGTGTGGGGCGTCATGCACCACTTCGGTGGCGGGACGGACGCCACGAACCCCGGCCCGGGCGACGTCTACGACGAGATCGCCCCGGTGGAACTCCCGGAGGACTGACGGCCGGCACCGCGCGGGACGTCAGTGTCCGGGCGGTGCGAGCGGGGTCAGCAGCATCCGTCCCACGAGCCCGACGGAGCGGTCGAGGCGTTCGGTGAACTCCTCGGCCGGCTCCGGGGGCCCGCCCGCCCGGGTCGGCCCGGCCAGTCCGGTCAGCCGCCCCAGCCGCTCGAGCTGCCACAGGGAGCGGGCCGCGAGCCATGCCCCCTCGCGGGCCCGCTCCAGGCTCCAGCAGCCCACCAGATGGGTCAGCGGGTCGGCGATCTCCAGCAGGTCGGGGCCCGGCATCAGCTCCTCGCGGATGCGCTCCTCCAGCAGTACGAGGATGTCGCCCACCCGGTCGAACTCCTCCTCCAGGTCGGCCGGTTCGCAGCCGAGCGTACGACAGGCGTCCACCACGGCCAGCGCCAGATCGTGCCCGACGTGCGCGTTGATGCCCGCCAGGGCGAACTGCAACGGCCGTACGCCGGGATGGCGCCGGTAGTCGAACAGCGGCCGCCAGCACGCGGGCGGACGCCCGCCCGCGGCGACCGCGTCGACGGCCGCGAGGTACCTCTCCGCGAACCGTACGTCCAGCGTGGCGGCGGCCCGCCGGTCCGCGAACCCGCCCGCGTCGATGCGCCGGGCGATCTCCTCCGTGACGGTCAGGTAGACCCGGTTGAACACGGCCACGCCGTCCGCCGCCGGCCACAGTTCGCGGAACGCCCGCATCCGGGTCAGGACGGGGCCGACCGCCGAGGGGGCCGCCGAGAACTGTTCGATCTGCGCCATGGGGGCAGCGTCCCAGTAGGTAGGCTCTCGGTGGTGTCATCGCGCCGGGCTTCCCCGGAACGGGGGAACGATCCGCCCGGGCGAGCACCCAGGGGGAGGGGAAAACCACGGTGTCAGGCGTGCGCGCACAGCGCCCGACGAAGCGTACGGGCCGCACCGGGCCACCGGAACGAGCCGCCCGCCACGAGGCGGAGGCCCCGTACGCGGCGGCCCCGCACAGGCCGGATCCGGCCACCACGGGCCCGGCGACCGGCCCGGGCGCGGATCCGGCGGACGCGGCGGAGCCGGGGGCGGCCGCCTGGTCCGGGACGGAGCTGCCCGGCAGCGGTGGCACCGGCGGGCCCGGGCGCGACGGCGGTGGCCGGGGTGGCCGTGGCGGTCGTGGCGGGGGCCAGGACCGCCCGGGCGGCCCCGGCGGCGGTGGCGAAGGCGGCGGACGGCGGCGGGCGCGGGGACGCCGCGCCGAGCGGCGCCGCACCGCGCGCCGTCACGCCATGGCGGCCGCCGCCTCGGTGGTCGTCGCCGTCGGCACCGTCAGCGGCCTGCTCGCCGCGACCGGGGGCGACCGCGACGACTCGGCCCGGCCGCGCCCCGAGGTGTCGGCCAGCGCCCTGCCCGTACCGCTGCCCGCGCGGCCCAGCCCCACGGCCGCCTCGCCCTCACCGTCCCCGACGCCCTCGCGCACCCCGGCGAAGCCGTCCGCCGCGCCGAGGCCCAAGCCCTCCGTGACCAAGAAGCGGGCGCCCCGGGCGCCCGCCCCGCGGACCGTGTCGGCGGCCCTGTACCGCCATCCGGAGTCGCAGGTCCTGGACTGGGTGCGTGCCAACCCCGGCGACCCGCGCCGGCCGGTCATCGAGTCCCGGATCGCCGACCAGCCGGCCGCGGTCTGGTTCGCCGAGTACGACCCGGGCGCCATCACCGGCCGGGTCCGCGCGGTCACCTCCGGGGCAGCCGCCGCCGGGCGCGTGCCCGTCCTCGTGCCGTACGCGATACCCGACCGGGACTGCGGCGGCGCCTCGCAGGGCGGCGCGCCGGACCTGGACGCCTACGACGGCTGGATACGGAACTTCGCGGACGGGCTCGGCAGCGGGCCGGTCATCGTCGTCCTGGAGCCGGACTCGATCGCGCTCGCCGACTGCCTCTCGGACGGGCAGCGGGCCGCCCGCTACGCCTCGCTCGCCCGCGCGGGCAAGGCGCTGCGGGCCGCCAACCCGCAGGCCAAGGTGTACTTCGACGCGGGCCACTCCGGCTGGCACTCGGCCGCGAAGATGGCCGGCGCCCTCCGCGAGGCGGGCGCCGCGACCAGCAGCGACGGCATCTTCACCAACGTCTCGAACTTCCACGGCACCGCCGACGAGGCCGCCTACGCGCGCCGGGTGCTCACCGCGCTCGGCGGACCGTCCCACCTGGGTGCCGTCATCGACACCAGCCGCAACGGCAACGGCGCCCCCGCGCCCGGTGAGTGGTGCGACCCGGCCGGCCGGGCACTCGGCCGGACCCCGACGACCCGGACCGGTGAGGCCCGGATCGACGCCTACCTGTGGATCAAGCTGCCTGGGGAGTCGGACGGCTGCTCCGGTGCGGCGGGGGAGTTCTCCGCCGACTACGCCTACGACTTGGCGACCGGCTGATCGCCGCCGGTGCCGTCTTGGTCTCCGGTGCCGTCTCCGTCTTCGGTGTCGTACGCGGAGGTGCCGGCGTCCAGCAGCGGTTCCTGCTGCTTGAGGTGGGCCGGGGCGAAGGCGCGCAGCACGTGGTAGCCGGTGATGACGACGATCGTGCCGAGCGCGATGCCGCCCAGCTCGAAGTTGTCGGTGATCTTCAGGCTGACGCCGCCGACGCCGATGATGATGCCCGCGGCGGCGGGGACGAGGTTGAGCGGATTGCGCAGGTCCACCCGGGCGTTGGTCCAGATCTGCGCGCCCAGCAGGCCGATCATTCCGTAGAGGATCACGGTGATCCCGCCCAGGACGCCGCCGGGGATGGCCGCGACGACCGCGCCGAACTTGGGGCACAGGCCGAAGAGCAGCGCGAAGCCGGCGGCGGCCCAGTAGGCGGCCGTCGAGTAGACGCGGGTGGCGGCCATGACGCCGATGTTCTCGGAGTATGTGGTGTTCGGCGGGCCGCCCACGGCGGTGGACAGGACCGAGGCGGCGCCGTCCGCGGCGATGGCGGTCCCGAGCTGGTCGTCCAGCGGGTCGCCGGTCATCTCGCCGACCGCCTTGACGTGCCCGGCGTTCTCCGCCACCAGCGCGATGACGACCGGCAGCGCGACGAGGATCGCCGACCACTCGAAGGCGGGGGCGTGGAAGGACGGCAGTCCGACCCAGTCGGCCTTGGCGACGCCGGACAGGTCCAGCCGCCAGTGGTCGACGGCCTCGGGGCCGCCGAGCGGGGAGTGGATCCGGCCGAAGACCAGGTCGAACAGCCAGGACACGGCGTAACCGAAGACCAGCCCCAGGAAGATGGCCACCCGCGACCAGAAGCCGCGCAGACAGACGACGGCGAGACCGGTGAACAGCATCACCAGCAGCGCGGTCCACTGGTCCTGGGGCCAGTACGTCGAGGCCGTCACCGGCGCCAGGTTGAAGCCGATCAGCATGACGACGGCGCCCGTCACGATCGGCGGCATCGCCGCGTGGATGATCCGGGCGCCGAAGCGCTGTACCGCGAGGCCCGCCAGGAACAGCACGGCGCCGACCACGAGGACCGCCCCGGTGACGGTGGCGCTGTCGCCGCCCGACGCCCGGATGGTCGCCGCCACGCCCACGAAGGACAGGGAGCAGCCGAGGTAGCTGGGCACCCTGCCGCGGGTGGCGAGCAGGAAGATCACCGTGGCGACGCCGGACATCATGATCGCCAGGTTGGGGTCGAGCCCCATGAGCACGGGTGCCACGAACGAGGCACCGAACATGGCCACCACGTGCTGTGCGCCGAGCCCGACCGTACGGGGCCACGACAGCCGTTCGTCGGGACGGACCACGGCTCCGGGAGCGGGTGTCCGTCCGTCGCCGTGCAGGGTCCAGCGCACGCCGAGGTTCATGGGTGGTGACTCCACTTCTCCGGTTCGGGCGACCGCGCGACCGGATCCCGGCCGGGTGCGGCCGAAAAAGACCAGCCGCCATGGTAATCCCGGCCCTCCACCACCCCGCCCCCGCCGCCCGGCCGGCCCGGAACGTCACTGCGGGCCCGGTCCGGGTCGGTGACGCTCGACGTGTGCACCGAGACCGCCGGGCCCGGATCTCCTACCGCCGCACGTCGCCGAGCGCGACCCCGCCGCACGTCGCCGGACGTGACACCCATGGTGGCGGCTGGTGCCGGCGTTCCTCCTCGCCCCCTTCCATCGTTTGCCCGGGCTCAACCCATCCCGGGCAGACGACGGAGCTCGTCGACCTTCAGCAACCGGGCAAGAAGGAGATACGCCAGGGCTGTCGCGAGGGCCCCGGCGGCCAAGGCGACAGCGGTAGGCCACGTCCCTTCTCCCAGGCCGGCGCACGCACGCGCCGCGGCCCAGCCCAGCCCGGCAGCCGGGCACGCGGCGCACAGCAGCTTCACGTAGGTGCGGCGCAGACCTCCGTCGTCGATCCGGCTCCCCATCTTGTTGCGCAGCAGGCAGGCGGTAAGCGCGAGACCGGCCACATAGGAGAGGGTGTAGGCGCCGGCCATGCCGACCACCGACCAGCGGGCGGGCAGGGCCACATGGCAGGCCGTGGCCAGGGCGATGTTCACGCCTGCGATCCAGGCCGCCATGAAGAACGGGGTGCGGGTGTCCTCGAAGGCGTAGAAGCCGCGCAGCAGCAGGTACTGGGCGGAGAACGGGATGAGCCCGAGCCCGAACCCCTGCAGCATGTAGCCCAGTGGGCGGGCTGAGGCGGCATCGGCTGCTCCGTGGGCGAACAGCAGCGAAGAGATCTGGGGCCCCAGGGCGAGGAAGAGGAAGGCGGCGGGCACGATGACCACGCCGCTGATCCGCAGCGCCCGGGACAGGTCCGCGCGCAGGTCCGGGATGCGGCCCTCGGCGACGGCCCGGCTCATGCGCGGCAGCAGCGCCGTCACCAGGGACACGGTCACGATCGACTGCGGCAGCATCCAGATCGTCTGCGCGTAGGTGTAGGCGGAGTAGCCCGCGCCGGCCTGCGGCAGCTCCTGGTCGGCGGCATTGGCGTAGTTCGTGACCACCGTCAGGGAGACCTGATTGGCCAGGACGAACAGCAGCGTCCACTTCGCCGCGTGCACGCTCTTGCCCAGGCCGGTGCCCCGCCAGTCGAACCGCGGCCGGAACCGGAAACCGGCCGCCCGGGCGAACGGGATAAGAGCCAGGGCCTGGACGGCGATGCCCGCGGTCGTCCCGATCCCCAGCAGCCGCACCTGGGCGGCGGTGATGTCCTCCACCCGGTCGGGCACCGTCATCAGCCCCAGATAGGCGGCGAACATGCCGACCAGCACGACGTTGTTCAGCACCGGGGTCCACATCATCGCGCCGAACTTCTCACGCGCGTTCAGCACCTGCCCGTAGATGCTGAACAGCCCATAGAAGAAGATCTGCGGCAGCAGAAACCGCGCGAACGTCACCGTCAGCTCGAACGCCTCGTGATTGTCCGGGGTGTCCCGCATGTACAGGCCCACGATCCGCGGCGCCGCCCATACCGCCAGCGCCGTCCCCACGCCCAACACGCACACCACGAGCGTGATCAGCCGCTGCTCGTACGCCCGCCCGCCATCGGGCTCCGTGGCCCGGGCCCGCACCAGTTGCGGCACCAGCACAGCATTGAGCGCGCCGCCGATCAGCAGCGTGTACAGGCTCGTCGGCACGGTGTTCGCCGTGTTGTACGTACTGGCCAGCAGGCCCGTTCCCAGCGCCGCGGCCTGCAGCACCTGACGGATCAGCCCCGTCGCCCGCGACACCACCGTGCCGACAGCCATCAACAAGGACGAACGAGCCAGCCCGCCTTTGTCCTTGTTCCGCCGGGCGGCATGCCGCCCCCTTGTCCGCTGCTCCTGCGGCATGGTCTGCGCCGCGGAGTTCGCCCCCTCCACCATGCCGTCAACCTATGCCGCAAGATCCCACGCTCCCAATTCGCGCGCCTCACTGCTCCCGCGGTCCCGGCACAAGGAGCGGGGCTGCGGCAGGACTGAGCCGGAGGACCTTCAAGGCCGGGCCGGGCGGGCCCGCGTGTCAGTGGGGGGTTCGTGCGGTCTTCGCCGTGCTCGCCGGGTCGGACGTCCGGCCGGCGGTGCGCAGAACGCCCGCGCCCAGCACCAGCCCGAAGGTCAGCAGGGTGACCAGCCCGAACGACACGGTGAGGGACGTCGCGTCGGCCACTCCGCCGATCGCCGAGGGGGCGATGAGGCCCGAGGTGTACGTGATCGTGGCGACGCCCGCGATCGCCTGGCTCGGGTTCGGGCCGCTGCGCCCGGCTGCCGCGAAGGCCAGCGGGACGACGACGGCCACGCCCAGTCCGATGAGCCCGAACCCGGCCATGGCGACCGCCGGGTGCGGCGCGGACACCACCAGCAGGCCGCCCGCCGTCGCCGCGGCGCCCCCGGCCCGTACCGTGCGCACCGCCCCGAAGCGGTCCACGACCCGGTCGCCCACCAGCCGCGCCACCGCCATGGTCAGGGCGAACGCGGTGGTCGACGCGGCCGCGAGACCCGCCGACGCGTCCAGCTCGTCCCGGAGGTACACCGCCGACCAGTCCAGGCTCGCGCCCTCCGCGAACACCCCGCAGAAGCCGATCGCCCCGATCACCAGGGCCGACCTGGGCGGCAGCGCGAACCGGGGCGGCGGTTCCTCGTCCGGCGCGCTGCGCAGGTCCAGGACGCCCTGGCAGAAGACCAGGCCCAGGGCCGTGAGCACCAGCGCCGCGACGAGGTGGTGCACCCGGGCGTCCACGCCCAGGTGCGCGGCGAGCGTGCCGCAGGCGGAGCCGATCAGGGCGCCGGCGCTCCACATGCCGTGCAGGCCGGACATGATCGACTTATCGAGGCGGTTCTCGACCTCGACACCCAGCGCGTTCATGGCCACGTCGGACATGCCCGCGGTCGCCCCGTACACGAACAGCGTGCCGCACAGCGTGTACACGCCGGGCGCCAGGGCGGGCAGGACCAGCGAGAGGGTCCACAGCGCCAACAGGCCGCGCAGGGCCGCCCGGGCGCCGAAGCGGTGGCTGACCGCGCCCGCCAGCGGCATCGCGGCCGAGGCGCCCAGCGCGGGGAAGGCGAGCGCCAGGCCGAGCTGGCCGGCGCTGACGCCCGCGTGGTCCTGGATCCACGGGATGCGGGTGGCGAAACTGCCGGTCACGGCGCCGTGCACACAGAACACGGCGGCCACCGCGAACCGCGCCCGCCTCAGCCGTTCCTTGCCGAACACCATGTCGTGCGACGCCACGGGCCCTCCCCGTCCTGCTCCTTCTCCGGCCTCTCCGGCGGGACGTAAATTATCAGGAACCCTGCCTGATAGTAAGCTGGTACGACGAGGTCTGAGAGGATCACGGCATGCCCGCATCGCCCAGCACCGCCCGGGCCATCAACGACCGGCTCGCCCTGCGACTCCTCCAGGACCAGGGGCCGTTGACGGCCGGTCAGCTCAAGAACCTCACCGGGCTCTCCCGCCCCACCGTCGCCGATCTCGTCGAACGGCTCCAGGGCTCCGGGCTCATCGGGGTCGTCGGGGAATCGGGCGCCGAACGGCGGGGCCCCAACGCCCGGTTGTACGGGATCGTCGCCGACCGGGCGCACCTCGCCGCCCTCGACGTCCGCACCACCAGCGTCTCCGTGGTCGTCACGGACCTGCTGGGCGCCACGCTCGCCGAGGCGTCCCTGCCCATGACCGGCCACAGCGACGAGCCCGCCGTGCAGCGCGCGGTCGGCCTGCTGGAGCGAACGGTGGCCGAGGCGGGGGTGCGGCGGCTGCACAGCGTCGGCATCGGGGCGCCCGGCCTGATCGACCCGGCCACGGGCGAGCTGCGCGACTCGACCGGCCTGCCGGCCTGGCACCGCCGGCTCGTCGGCGCCCTCCAGGAACGGCTGCCCGCCACCGTCGTCGTCGAGAACGAGACCAACCTCGCGGCGGTGGCGGAGCAGCGCGAGGGTGCCGCCCCCGACCGGGACACCTTCGTCCTGCTGTGGCTCGGCCACGGCGTCGGCGCGGCCGTCGTGCTGGACGGCGCGTTGCGGCGCGGCGCCTCCGGAGGCGCGGGCGAGATCGGCTTCCTGCCCGTGCCGGGGACCGGGGGCCTGCCGTCGGCCACCGGCTGCGACGGCGGCTTCCACGCGCTGGCCGGTTCGGCGGCGATCCGCTCACTGGCGGCCGAGCACGGTGTCGTGTCCGGCGACGACCGGGGCGAGGAGCCGGCCGGTGCCGTGGCCGTGCGGACCGCCCTGGCCGCCGGTGCGGACGACTTCCTCGACGCCCTCGCCGACCGGCTGGCCCTGGGCGCGGCCGCCGTCAGCGCCGTGCTCGACCCCGGCTGCGTCGTCCTGGGCGGTGAGACCGGCCACGCGGGCGGCCCCGCGCTGGCGGCCCGCGTCGAGGACCGGCTGGCCGCCCTGTCCCCGCTGCGCACGGAGGTACGGGCGAGCGCCCTGGGCGGCGCGGCGGTACTGCGGGGCGCGCTGCTGACGGTCCGGGACGCGGCCCAGGACGAGCTCTTCGCCCCCACGACCCCCTGACCTCCGGGCCGGCCGGCCCACCGCGTCCCGTCCGTCCCCGAGCGGCACGCGGGACCCTGAGCGGCACGCGGGACCCCGCGCCGCCGCCACCGGCGTCGCACGTCACGCCGTAAGGCCCCGGCGCCACGGCGAAAGCCGCCCCCGGCGGCAGGCGGTACGCCGAAAGGGCGGCTCCCCGGAGGCATGGCAAAGGGCGGCTCCCCGGAGCACGGCGAAGGGCCCCGGCGGCGGCAAGGGCCGTCTCTCCGCCGCCGGGGCCCGTCCCGTCACCGGGTCAGCAGGCGCCGAGGTCCTGCCAGACACCCCATTGGCCGGTGGTGCCGGGCTCCTCGCCCTTGGTCCACCACTTCGCCTTCCAGGTGCGGGACGCGTGGGACACCGTGGCGCCGGAGCCGTACTCGGCCGCCGAGCTCCACGCGGGCGCGGTGCACGCGCCGGGAGTGGGCGTGGGGGTCGGCGTCGGGTTCGTCGGGTCCGGCGAGGGACCGGTGCCGGAGCCCGGCTCCACCACCGTCGCCCCGCGCGCCAGGTCGCCGGCGAGAGCGTAGGTGGTCCCGCCGATGTTCACGGTCCAGTTCCACGGGGTGGACACCGGCAGGTAGTAGTTGAAGGACAGCTCCACCGACGCGCCCGGCGCCAGCGTCTGCCAGGCCGGCAGCTTCAGCGAGACGCGGTGGAAGTCGCCCTTGAGCCCGCCGACGTTGTTGCCGGTGTGATCGCTGCTGATCACCTTGGTGCCGAAGCCGGACTGGTCGGAGGCGTTGCCCGGGGCGGCCGTGGAGTAGTCGAACTGGAACTCCGTGCCGCCCGGCAGCGTGGTCCTCGTCCCGTTGGTGATCTTCACCTTGGGGGTGAGGGGGTAGTTGGAGTCGCCGAGCTTGAACTCGCCGAACTCGACCCCGATGTTCACCGCCTTGGCGGGCAGCGTCTTGTCGGAGACCTTCGCGCCGTAGGGGGTGGCCGCCCTGAACTTGTCGTACATCAGCGAGGTCAGCGCGGACCCCGGCTCGTACTGCCCCTTGGCGGCGTTCCAGCCGTAGTCACCGGCCAGCTCCCAGACCATGGTGCCGCCGATGCCCTTGTCGACCACGTAGTCGGCCTTGCGGGCGACCGACTGCTCATCCTCGGTCGACAGGAACACCTTCTTCTCCGCGTTCCACAGCCACGGCGCGACCAGCGTGGAGTCGTACTTGCGGGCGTAGGTGCCGGTCAGCCTGGTGTCCGCGCCGAAGCCGTACTTCGGCAGGTAGTCGCCGAGAACGCCCTTCTCCAGGTTCTTGGCGTGCCACATCGGGTTGGAGCCGGCCGGCGACTCCTTGCCGCTGTCGTCCTTGTCGTGCCACAGGTTGTCGATGCCCACCGCGCCGTCACCGCACTTGGTGAGGCCGGACCCGGCCGGACAGGTGGTCGTGGCCGCCCTGCCCCACAGGCCGTCGGTGCCGCCCTGGACGTTCTTGAAGCCGCGGGTGTAGTACGGCAGGCCGATGTTGATGCGGCCGGCCGGCATGGAGCCGCGGAAGTAGTGGTACGCCCAGTCGGTGTTGAGGTAGCCGATGCCCCCGTACTGCGCGCTGCCGTAGACGTTCGCCGCCGCCAGCTCCGCGTCCTTGCCGTCGTCGAAGAGCGAGGCGTTGGGGCCGACGTACTCGTTCCAGGCGCCGTGCAGGTCGTACGACATGATGTTGACGTAGTCCAGGTACTTCTGGACCTGGAAGGTCTCCATGCCGCGCAGCAGGTATCCGGAGGAGGGGGCCGCGACGGTCAGCATGTAGTGCTTGCCGTCGGCCGCGCCCGCCCGGTCCAGCTTCTCGCGCAGGGTCTTCATCAGGGCGGCGTAGCCCTTGACGAGACCGGCCCGGCGGGCGTTGGAGATCGCGTGGTCGAGCGGGTTGCCCGCGTCCTTCATGGAGGTGGGGTACTCGTAGTCGATGTCGACGCCGTTGAACCCGTACTTCTTGATGAAGGCGACCGCCGAGTCGGAGAAGGTGTCGATGCCCGCCTGGTTGACCGAGCCGTCGGCGTTGGTGGCCATCGAGTAGAAGCCGCCGGAGCCGACGCGCTTGCCGCCGTCGTCGAAGTAGCCGCCGGTCTCGGCCCAGCCGCCCACCGAGATCAGCGTCTTGACGTCCGGGTGCTGCTTCTTGAACTTGTTCAGCAGGTTGAAGTGGCCCTTGTAGGCGTACGCGGGATCCATCTCGGCGCCCGCGACCCCCGGCCAGGTCATACCGGTCGCGGCGTTGTCCGGGCCGTCGGCGCCGACGGACAGCTTGTTGCCCGAGTCGATGTGGCCGAAGGCGTAGTTGATGTGGGTGACCTTGTCCCACGGGATGTTCGGCGCGAGGTAGGCGGGCGTGCCGTCCTTGCCGGTGCGCCAGCCGGTGAAGTAGCCGATGACCCGCCGCTGGTGGTCGGCGCCCATCTTCTCGCGACCGTCGGTGTCGTACACCGAGCAGTAGGGGACGTCGACGCCGGACGTCCGGTGGAGACCGTCGGGGCGACAGGACTCGTGGTCGGTGGCGGCGTGGGAGACGCCACCGGAGAGCGAGCCGAGCAGCAGTCCGGCCGCGGCGGCGCCGGACGCCAGCAGAGTGGCTCGTCTGCGGGTGGGGGACAGCACGGTGGGTTTCCTCCCGTGGAGGCTGAGGGGCACACAACTGACAGGCGGATGGGTCGCGTTGGGCCCTGGCGTGCGCACACCCGGCGGGCCGTCTCCGTGGAGGTGACGCAGACATTAAGAGGACTAGACCAGCCGGTCAATAGGTCTGGACCAATAGGTCCGGACCGTTCGGCATCCCGGAGGGGTCCCGGCGGTCTGTGAGGCAGCCCACAGCCTTCGCCCGCATGGGTGACGAGCGGGCGTGGCACACTGGCCCTGTATCAGCAGCAGCGCACTCCGGGGTCGGTGTAATTCCGAACCGGCGGTTACAGTCCGCGACCCGGCCGCATCCAGTGGCCGGTTGACCAGGTGAAATTCCTGGACCGACGGTGAAAGTCCGGATGGGAGGCAGTGCGCGGCGGGTGACCCCCCCTGGGGCGACCGGCCGTACGTCCGCTGGTCGCCGGTGTCCGGCGACCGGTGTTCCGGCCACGCGTCCCCTGTGCGGTGGTGTCCTACCCGCTCCCTGTCGTCCTCGGCAGGCCCCGGAGTCCGCGCCCGAAGAGGCAGGAGGACCCGGTGGCCACCGCAGTGGACCAGCCCGCGGACACGGCCGACGTCGCCGCCATGCGCCGAGCCGTCGCGCTCGCCGCCCGGGGCCTCGGCTCCACCAGCCCCAACCCCGTCGTCGGATGCGTGATCCACGACGCCTCCGGCCACGAGGTCGGCGCCGGCTGGCACCAGCGCGCCGGCGGCCCGCACGCCGAGGTCCACGCCCTGCGCCAGGCCGGCGTCCTCGCCCGTGGCGGCACCGCGTACGTCACCCTCGAACCCTGCGACCACACCGGCCGCACCGGCCCCTGCTCCCAGGCCCTCGTCGAGGCCGGCATCGCCCGCGTGGTCTACGCGGTCGGCGACCCGGACGCGCGGGCCACCGGAGGCGCCGACACCCTGCGCGCGGCCGGCGTCGAGGTCGTCGGCGGCCTGCTGGAGGCCGAGGCCGAGGCCGGCAACGCCGCCTGGCTCACCTCCGTACGCCTCGGCCGCCCCTACGTCCTGTGGAAGTACGCCGCCACCCTCGACGGCCGCGTCGCCGCCCAGGACGGCACCAGCCGCTGGATCAGCTCGCCCGCGTCCCGTGCCGACGTCCACCGGCTGCGCGCCGAGGCCGACGCCGTGGTCGTCGGCTCCGGCACCGCCCGCGCCGACGACCCCCACCTGGCGGTACGCGGCGTCGAGGGCGCCGTCCAGCCGCTGCGGGTGGTCGTCGACACCGAGGCCACCGCCGTCCGGGCGGGCGCCCGCGTCCTGGACGACGCCGCCCCGACCCTGATCGCGGTCGCCCAGGACGCCGCCACGGACCGGCTCCCCGCCGCCGACGTCGTACGCCTCCCCAGGGACGGCCGCGGCCTGTCGGTACCCGCCCTGCTGGCGGCCCTCTACGAGCGGGGCGTCCGCTCCGTCCTCCTGGAGGGCGGCCCGACGCTCGCCGGCTCCTTCGTCGCCGCCGGAGCCGTCGACCGGGTCGTCGGCTACCTGGCCCCGGTCCTCCTCGGCGCCGGGCCCACCGCCCTCACCGGCGCCGGCATCACCACCCTCACCGAGGCCCTGCGGCTCGACGTCACCGAGACCGTGCCCCTCGGCCCCGACCTTCGTATCACCGCCACCGTCACACCCAAGGAGCGCTGAGCGTGTTCACCGGAATCGTCGAAGAGCTGGGCGAGGTCACCGCCGTCGAGAACCTCGGCGACTCCTCCCGCTTCCGCCTGCGCGGCCCCCTTGTCACCGGGGACGCCAAGCACGGCGACTCGATCGCCGTCAACGGCGTCTGCCTCACCGTCGTGGACACCGCCGACGGCGAGTTCACCGCCGACGTCATGGCCGAGACGCTGAACCGCTCCAGCCTCGGGGCCCTCACCCCCGGCTCCCGGGTCAACCTGGAGCGCCCCATGGCCGTCGGCGACCGGCTCGGCGGCCACATCGTGCAGGGCCACGTCGACGGCACCGGCACCATCCTGGAACGCACCCCCTCCGACAACTGGGAGATCGTCAAGGTCTCCCTCCCGGCCGCGCTCCGCCGGTACGTCGTCGAGAAGGGCTCCATCACCGTCGACGGCGTCAGCCTCACCGTCGTCGACGCCGGGGCCGACCACTTCACCATCAGCCTCATCCCGACGACCCTCGCCCTCACCACGCTGGGCATCAAGGAGCCGGGCGACCCGGTCAACCTCGAGGTCGACGTCATCGCCAAGTACGTCGAGCGGCTCGTCGGCACCACCTACGGGGGGAACACCCAGTGAACTGGCTCAACTCAGAGGCCTTCACCGCCTTCGGCCAGCACATCCTCTGGTCGGACATGATCGGCAACACCATCGGCCTGGTCGCCCTCGCGCTCGGCTGGCGGCGCTCCGTGCTGACCTGGCCCGCCCAGTTCCTGTCCGGCGCCATTCTCTTCGCCGCCTTCGCGGGCCACCTCACCGGCAGCGCCGGCAAGCAGGTCGTGGTCATGGTCGTCGCCGCCTGGGGCTGGTGGCAGTGGACCCGTGGCCGGCAGCGCGACCAGGACGGCTCCATCGCCGTGCGCTTCGCCACCTGGCGTGAACGCGGCCTCATGGCGGGCGGCGCCCTCCTCGGCACCCTCGCCGTCGGCGGCCTGTTCACCGCCTACCCGGCGCTGTCCTGGGACCCGTGGCCCGACGCGTACATCTTCGTCGGCACGCTGGTCGCCATGTACGCCCAGGCCCGCGGCATGGTCGAGTTCTGGTTCGCCTGGCTGCTGGTCGACCTCGTCGGCGTACCGCTGAACTTCGTCAACGGCTACGCCTTCTCCGGCTTCGTCTACGTCATCTACGGCGCGCTCGTCCTGTGGGGCCTGCGCGACTGGTGGCTGCGCTCCCGAGCGAGCGAGTCCGCCTCCCTGGAAGGAGCACCCGCATGAGCAGCCTCCCCCTCTGGGACGCCACGGACCTCGCCCTCGACCCCGTCGAGCAGGCCATCCGCGACATCGCCGCAGGCCGCCCCGTGGTGGTCGTCGACGACGAGGACCGCGAGAACGAGGGCGACCTCGTCATCGCCGCCGAGAAGGCCACCCCCGAGATCGTCGCCTTCATGATGAGCGAGTGCCGCGGCCTGATCTGCGCCCCCATGGAGGGCGACGAACTGGACCGCCTCCAGCTCCCGCAGATGGTCGGCGACAACACCGAGTCCATGAAGACGGCCTTCACCGTCTCCGTCGACGCCGCCCCCGTCCACGGCGTGACCACCGGCATCTCCGCCGCCGACCGCGCCACCACCCTTCAGCTCCTCGCGAGCGGCGTGGCCGCCCCGGCCGACTTCGTCCGGCCCGGCCACGTCTTCCCGCTGCGCGCCCAGCCCGGCGGCGTCCTCGTCCGCAACGGGCACACCGAGGCCGCCGTCGACCTGGCCCGGCTCGCCGGACTCCGCCCGGCCGGCGCCATCGTCGAGATCGCCGGCGAGGACGGCGTCATGCTGCGCCTGCCCGAGCTGGTGCCCTTCGCCCGCAAGCACGGCCTGACGATCATCTCGATCGAGGACCTCATCGCCTACCGCCGCAGCAGCGAGCCCACCGTCCGCCGCGAGGCGGAGGTACGGCTGCCGACCGCGCACGGCGCGTACACCGCGTACGGCTACCGCTCCACCGTCGACGGCGTCGAGCACATCGCCCTCGTCCACGGCGACATCGGCGACGGCGAGGACGTCCTCGTCCGCCTCCACTCCGAATGCCTCACCGGCGACATCTTCCACTCGCTGCGCTGCGACTGCGGACCCCAGCTCCAGGCCTCCATGGACCGCGTCACCGAGGCCGGCCGCGGTGTCGTCGTCTACCTGCGCGGCCATGAGGGACGCGGCATCGGCCTGCTGTCCAAGCTGCGCGCCTACGAACTCCAGGAACGCGGCCACGACACCCTCGACGCCAACCTGGAGCTCGGCCTTCCCGCCGACGCCCGCGACTACGCCGCCGGCGCCCAGATGCTCGCCGACCTCGGCGTACGCAGCCTCCGGCTGATGACCAACAACCCCGACAAGGTCGACGCCCTCGTCCGCCACGGACTGACGGTCAACGGCCGCGAGCCCATGCCTGTCCAGGCCGGGGAGCACAACCTCCGCTACCTGCGCACCAAGCGCGACCGGATGGGCCACGACCTGCCGTGGCTCGACGCCTCCGGCGCGTCCCCCTGCAACAACCAGTAACCAGCACGGTCCAGCACCAGAGCACGAGGAGAGTACGTACGTGAGCGGCAAGGGCGCACCCGAACTGAGCGTGAAGAACTGCGGCGACCTCCGGGTCGCCGTGATCGCGGCGCAGTGGCACGAGAAGATCATGGACGGCCTCGTCGGCGGCGCCCTGCGCGCCCTGCACGAGCTCGGCATCGACGAGCCGACCCTGCTGCGGGTCCCCGGCAGCTTCGAGCTCCCGGTCGTCGCCAAGGTCCTCGCCGGCCGCGGCTACGACGCGATCGTCGCGCTCGGCGTCGTCATCCGCGGCGGCACCCCCCACTTCGAGTACGTGTGCCAGGGCGTCACCCAGGGCCTGGTGCAGGTCTCCGTCGACACCGGCGTCCCCGTCGGTTTCGGCGTACTGACCTGCGACACCGAGGAGCAGGCCCTGGACCGGGCCGGCCTGGAGGGCTCGAACGAGGACAAGGGGCACGAGGCGGTCACCGCCGCCGTCTCCACCGCCACCACACTGCGCACGGTCAGCGAACCCTGGCGCTGAGTGGGCATGTCCCACCCCGTACTCTTAGGACCATCATGGCGAACAGAACCCGTAAAAGCTTCGAAGAGCTCTTCGCCGAGCTGGAGCTCAAGGCCAAGACCGGCGATCCCGCCACCTCCCGCACCGCCGAGCTGGTGGACAAGGGCGTCCATGCCATCGGCAAGAAGGTCGTCGAGGAGGCCGCCGAGGTCTGGATGGCCGCCGAGTACGAGGGCAAGGAAGCCGCCGCCGAGGAGATCTCGCAGCTGCTGTACCACGTCCAAGTGATGATGGTCGCTCGCGGGATCTCGCTCGACGACGTCTACGCCCACCTCTGAGCACCACCGCTCCCACAGAACCTCCTTTTCATAGTTAGGAAGCCCACCCCATGCTGCGCATCGCCGTCCCCAACAAGGGTTCACTGTCCGGACCTGCGTCGGCGATGCTCCATGAGGCCGGCTACCAGCAGCGCAAGGAGTCCAAAGAGCTGGTGATGGTCGACCCGGAGAACGAGGTCGAGTTCTTCTACCTCCGCCCCCGCGACATCGCCATCTACGTCAGCTCCGGCAAGCTCGACATCGGCATCACCGGCCGCGACCTCCTGCTGGACTCCGGCGCCGACGCCGAGGAGATCCTCCAGCTCGGCTTCGCCCGCTCCACCTTCCGGTACGCCACCAAGCCCGGCACCGCGAGCGGCCCCGCCGACTTCGGCGGCATGACGATCGCCACCTCCTACGAGGGCATCGTCGCCAAGCACCTCGCCGACCAGGGCATCGACGCCTCCGTGGTGCACCTCGACGGCGCGGTCGAGACCGCGATCGAGCTCGGTGTCGCCCAGATCATCGCCGACGTCGTGGAGACCGGCACCTCGCTGCGCAACGCGGGCCTGGAGGTCATCGGCGAGCCGATCCTCAGGTCCGAGGCCGTCGTCATCCTCCCCCGGACTCCGTCCGGGGGTGCCGCCGGCACCGGCGCCCCCGCCGACGACCCACGAGTGCAGCAGTTCCTGCGCCGCCTCCAGGGCGTCCTGGTGGCCCGGTCGTACGTGATGATGGACTACGACTGCCGCGCCGAGCACCTGGAGCAGGCCGTCGCCCTCACCCCCGGCCTGGAGTCCCCGACGGTCTCCCCGCTGCACAACGAGGGCTGGGTCGCCGTCCGCGCCATGGTCCCCGCCCGTGAGGCGCAGCGGATCATGGACGACCTGTACGCCCTGGGCGCCCGCGCCATCCTCACCACCGAGATCCACGCCTGCCGCCTCTGAGGCGCGGCCCGGCTAAACCGCCTCCGGCGCCCGGCCCCCGGGCCCGCGCCGGACGCGGTCTTTCCCGGGCCGGCCCAGGGGCCGCCCCGGAGCCACCCCCGCTGCGCCGCCCCCTCCGAGGCCCGACCCAGAACCGGTACGTCACATGTCCGACCCCCGCCTCCCCGTCCTCCCGGTCACCTTCCGGCCGACCCGCACCCGGGCCGTCCTGCTGGCCGTGGGCACGGTGATGTTCGCGACCATCACGGCCGTCGCCCTGATGCTGGACAAGCTCGGCCCGGGGGAGCGCGCCAGCTTCGTCTTCACGGCGGCGCTCTTCTTCGGCGTGCTCGCCCTCCTCAGCCGCCCCAAGGTCGTCGCGGACGACGAGGGCGTCACCGTGGTCAACCTCACGCGGCGGCGCCGGCTCGCCTGGGCGGAGATCCTCCAGGTCAACCTGCGCGAGGGCGACCCCTGGGTGTTCCTGGACCTCAGCGACGGCACCAGCATGCCCGCGCTCGGCATCCAGCCGGGGATCGGCAAGCGGCAGGCCATCCGCGACGCCCAGGCCCTGCGCGCCCTCGCCGAGACCCGCGGCACCGGCACCGACGCCGCCTGAACGCGCCCCCGCCGCCCGCCGGTCGCCCGGATGGGCGCCGACCCTCTGCCCCACCGGGGCCCCGCGTGATTACTCTTGTGGCGGTGGCGCCGACCGCGCCACCGCCCCGCACACACGGCAGCACCACGCACCACACGGCCGGCGGGGCCCCAGCGACCCGAGGAGTGATTCCCTCCAGCAATGGACGGATCGTCCGGTAGTACCTGCGCCGCCCCCTCCGAGGAGTCGGCGGCATGACCATCCCCCTCCTGCTGCTCGCCGCGGCATTCCTCCTGATCCTCGCCAACGGCTTCTTCGTGGCGGCCGAGTTCGGCCTCGTCACCGTGGAACGGGCGGACGCCGAACGCGCCGCCGCCGAGGGCGACCGGCGGGCCCGCACGGTCGTGACGTCCCTGCGGGAGCTGTCCTTCCAGCTGTCCGGCACGCAGCTCGGCATCACCATCACCTCGCTCGTCGTCGGCATGCTCGCCGAACCGGCGCTCGCGCGGCTCCTCGACGGGCCGCTGACCGCCACGGGACTGCCCGCGGGGGCCGTCTCCGGCGCCGCGGTGGTGATCGGCATGCTGGGCGCGTCCGCCGTCCAGATGGTGATCGGCGAGCTGGTCCCGAAGAACTGGGCCGTCTCCCGGCCCCTGCACGTGGCACGCTTCGTCGCCGGCCCGCAGGCGCTGTTCTCGTCCGCCTTCCGGCCGGTCATCACCCTGCTCAACGCCGCCGCCAACCGCCTCGTGCGGCTGCTGGGCGTCGAGCCCACCGAGGAGCTCGCCTCCGCCCGTACCCCCGGCGAGCTGGTCTCGCTCGCCCGGCACTCGGCACGGGCCGGCGCCCTCGAACAGGACACGGCCGACCTCTTCGTACGCACCCTCTCGCTGGGCGGGCTCACCGCGCAGCACCTGATGACCCCGCGCGTGAAGGTCAACGCCCTGCGCACCGACGCCACGGCCGCGGACGTCGTCAACCTCACCCGGGCCACCGGCCTGTCGCGCTTCCCGGTCTACCGGGACCGCATCGACGAGATCGTCGGCATGGTCCACCTCAAGGACGCGCTCGCCGTGCCCGGACACGAGCGGCTGCGCACCCCGGTGGGCCGGGTCGCCGTCCCTCCGCTGCTGGTCCCCGAGACCCTGCCCGCCCAGGCACTGCTGGAGCGGCTGCGCAGTGAGCAGCCGATCGCCGTCGTCGTCGACGAGTACGGCGGCACCGCCGGCGTCGTCACCCTGGAGGACATCGTCGAGGAACTCGTCGGCGAGGTCCGCGACGAGCACGACGCCGAGGCCGACGACCTGCCCGAACTCGCCGCCGTCGCGGCCGAGGACGGCCATGCCGCGTGGGAGGCCGACGGCAGTTGCCGCGTCCACACCCTGAAGCGGATAGGCCTCGACGTCCCCGACGGGCCGTACGAGACCGTCGCCGGGCTCGTGGCCGACCTGCTCGGCCGCATCCCCGCCCCCGGCGACCGCGCCGAACTGCCCGGCTGGCGCCTCTCCGTGCGCCAGGTGGACCGGTACCGAGCCGAACGCGTGCGGCTGGTCCGCACGGCGGACGCCGGTGTCATGACGGAGGCGGTCCGATGAGCGTCCTCCAGCTCCTCTTCGCCGGCCTGCTCGTGCTCGCGAACGGCTTCTTCGTCGGTGCCGAGTTCGCCCTCGTCTCGGTACGCCGCAGCCAGATCGAGCCCCTCGGCCCCGGCTCCAAGCGGGCCCGGCAGGTCCTGTACGGCCTGGAGAACCTGCCGCGGATGATGGCCGCCGCGCAGTTCGGCATCACCGTCTGCTCGCTCACCCTGGGCGCGGTCGCCGAACCGACGGTGGCGCACCTGCTGGAGCCGGTCTTCCACGCGGTACGGCTGCCCGAGGGCCTGGTCCATCCACTGGGCTACGTCATCGCGCTCGCCGTGGTGGTCTTCCTGCACCTCGTCATCGGCGAGATGCTGCCGAAGAACCTGGCCATGGCGGCGCCCGAGAGGACCGCGCTGTGGCTCAGCCCCGGGCTGGTCGGCTTCGCCCGGCTGTGCCGTCCGGTGACGGCGGCGCTGGGCGCGTGCTCCCGGCTGGTGCTGAAGGCCTTCCGGGTGGAGCCCAAGGACGAGGTGGAGGCGGTCTTCACCCGTGCCCAGCTCGGCCGGCTCGTCGAGGACGCCGGCCAGGCCGGGCTGCTCGACCCGGCCGAACAGGAACGCCTGGAGGACGCCCTGGAACTGGGCAGCCGCCCGGTGTCCGACGTCCTCATCCCGCGTCCGTCCCTGGTGACGGTCACCCCGTCGGTCACACCCGCCGAGGTCGAGGAGCTCACCGTCCGCACCGGGTACTCCCGGTTCCCGGTGTGCGCGGAGGGCGGGGGAGGGGGCTTCATGGGGTTCGTGCACGTCAAGGACGTGCTGGACCTGGAGGACGCCGGCCGCGCCGTACCGCAGCACGTCTGGCGGCCGATGGCCACGCTGCGGGCGGAGCTGCCGCTCGACGACGCCCTCACCGTGATGCGCCGCGCGGCCACGCACCTGGCGCAGGTCGCCGACGCGTCGGGCCGCATCCTGGGCCTGGTCGCCCTGGAGGACGTCCTGGAAATGCTGGTCGGCGAGGTACGCGACCCGGCACACCGCTCGGCCGCGCCACCGGTCCCGATGGTCGCCCCCGCGCCCCCGGCCGGCTCCCCGGACGACGACCGCGACCGGGACCTGGACCGGGGGACGGGGCCGGGCACGGCAACGGGCGGGAACCAGGAGCCGGGTCCGGACCGGAACCAGGAGCCGCTCGCCGGAGCGCCGTCGGAGCAGCCCTCCGGCTCCGCCAGCAAGGGCGTCCTGACCGCCTGATCCGCCCGGGGCGCACCCCGCCCGGGTCAGTAGCCGCCCGGCGGGTCCTGGGGGCCGCGGTTCGAGGGACCGCGGCCCGACAGGACCTCGCCGTACGCCTGCATCAGGTCCGGCAGGCGCAGCGTGGCGAGGTCCTCGCGGGTGGGCGTCACGGTGTAGCCGGACAGCCGCAGGTCCCGGTAGGCGCACGACTTCTCGTACAGCGTGCGCAGGAACCGGCCGTTGCCCAGCTCGTCGATCCAGCCCTGCTCGACGACGTGGCCGCTGATGGAGCGCAGCTCGTCGAGGGCCTCCTCGTCCCAGACGTCGTCGTTCGCCGCGGCCAGCACCTGGCCGATGGCGGTCAGCTCGGCGGGCCGGTACGAGGGGAAGTCGACCCGGGTGGTGAAGCGGGACGACAGACCGGGGTTGGCGGCGAGCAGCCGGTCCATGCCCTCCGGGTAGCCGGCGAGGATGACCACCAGGTGGTCGCGGTTGTCCTCGGCGCGCTTGAGCAGCACCTGGAGCGCCTCGTCGCCGTAGGCGTCGCCCTTGCTGTAGCCGGAGTTCGACAGCGAGTACGCCTCGTCGACGAACAGCACCCCGCCCAGCGCCGAGTCGATCAGCTCGTTGGCCTTCACGGCGGTCTGCCCCAGGAACTCCCCGACCAGGTCGGACCGCTGGGCCTCCACGAGGTGGTCGCCGCCGAGCAGCCCGAGCGCGTAGAAGACCCGGCCGAGGATCCTGGCGACGGTGGTCTTCCCGGTGCCGGAGGGACCGGAGAAGACAAAGTGACGTTTCGGCGGCTGGACCGGAAGCCCCTGCTCGGCCCGCAGCCTCGCCATCTCGAGCTGCGCCGACAGCGCCTTCACCTGCCGCTTGACCGGCTCCATGCCCACCATGCGCTCCAGCTCGGCGAGCGCCTCCGCCAGCAGCGCCGGATCGGTGGGGCTCGCCGGGAACGCCGGGGTCCGCGGCCGGCCGGGACCGGGCGCCTGCTCCCGTACGCCGTGGGCGGGGGCGGGCGGTTGGGCAGGTGCCTGGCCCGGCGGCTGCCCCCCGCCCTGCGCCTGCCCCGGCGGCTGCTGCGGGTCGCCGCCCAGACGGAGCCCGTCGCCGGGCGGGGCGTCCGGGACGTCGGGGAGGTCCGCCGCGTCCTGCCCGAAGCCGGCCAGGGAGACGGCGGCCAGGTCGGCCACCGGGTCGTCGGTCCCGTCGAACCCGTCGTACTCGGCGATCGCGGCGAGTCGCGCGGCCGTGTCCATGAAGGCCGGGTCGATCCGGTGCACCGCCCGGTACAGGGGGAGGGCGGCGGCGCTGCGGCCGGTGCCCTCGCGCGCGCGGGCGAGCCAGTAGCGCAGCTCCTTGCGCTGCGGCTGCTCGCTGCGGCAGCGCATCAGGGCGGCGGCCAGCAGCGGCTCCGCCTGCCCGTACATCTCCAGGCGCACCCGGGCCATGCCGCCGAACAGCCCGGCCTCGATGCCGAGCAGCGGATCGCCCACCAGCGGTTCGGTGTGGCGCACGAGCTGGTCCCAGTCCTTGACCAGGTAGGCCCGGCAGGCGTGCAGGAAGCGCACCTGCGGGTCGGCGTCCACGGGCGGCAGCCCCGCCAGCGCCCGGTCCAGCTCCGGCACGTGGCGGCCGTCGAGCCAGTGGGAGGCGTGGGCGAGCAGCAGGTCGCGCGGGGACTCCAGCACGGGCTGGACCCACCAGCCCAGCCAGTACCAGGAGTTCAGCGTCCGGCGATAGCGGGCCCGCTGCTCACCGAACCGGTCCCGGTTGCGGTACATCCGCAGCAGCGCGGTGGTCGTGTCGACGCGCAGCGCGTGCAGTCCGAGCCAGCCGTCGGCCATGCCGGGATCGATCCGGACCGCCGCCCGGAACTCCTCCTCCGCCTGCGGATACGCACCCATGGTGTAGGCGTCCACGCCACGCAGCCAGGCGAGGTCGGCCGGGGCGTGCGTGCCCTGCGTGCCGATGTCCATCGGGTCCCCCACAAACCGTGTCCCCGTACCTGTCCGCCGGGCGGCCGCCCGCCGGAAGCGTTCCCAATCGCCCTCTCATCAACGGGATTTGACCGCACCGAGGGGCATCGTACCTGCACGGGGAGTGTTCGTTTAAGAGCGCGAAGGGGCCCGCGAGCTTCCCGGGAATGGTGACCGACGGTGAGCGTCGGGTGCTCGAGCGGCGCCGGAATCGGCGGGGTGGGGGCAGAACGAAGCCCCCGATCACGGGGGAACAACCGGGGGCTTCGCGTCCGTGTCGGCTCCGAAAAGCCGCACATTGAGAACGTAAGACCTGTAAGCCCCGTCGGTCAAGCGAAGTTGGGGCACTCTGGAGGCTGATTTCCGACTGCTCAGTACGGTGGACCGGACGGGGGCCGGAGCCGGTTACGTCACGTGACGATGTGGTCCGGGCTCGCTGTCACAGACGGCCCCGGCAGCCACTCGTATCCCACGGTGCACTCGCGTACCAGGACGTCGGCGAAGGGCCGGGACGGGTCCGTCGCGAAATGCCGGGTCTCGGCCGCCGTCCATCCGTCCCAGAACGCCGATTGTGCCGGTCCGTCCCGGTGCCGGCCCCGCTCCCAGGACTCCACCGGGCCCCGTTCCATCCACAGCAGCCGGGCCAGAACGGGCCGCAGCGCCCGGCGTCCGGCGCCCACGCCCTCGACGAGGACGACCGGGGCCGGCGGGAGCGGCCGGGGCGGACCGAACCGCCGCAGATTCCAGTCGTACGGGTGAACGCGGGCGACCTCGCCACGGGTCAGCGGTTCGAGCACCTGCTCCCGGAGCCGGTCCGTCCAGGCGAACGGTTCCTCGTGGGTGGCGATGTCGTCCAGGTGGAGGACGGGAGCGCCACCGAGCGCCGCCGCCAGCCGGCCGGCGAACGTGGACTTGCCCGAGCCGGCGTGTCCGTCGACCGCGACCAGCCGGACGGGGCCGCACGAAGGCGGCAGCGCGCGCAGCGCGGCGGCGTGGCGGTCGAGGGCGTCCATGCGGCCACCCTACAAAGCCACAGGTGGAGACCAATATTCGTGGGGCGACGCGTGCCGCGGCGCTGGCCGATCCGCCGCCGGAACCGGGATAGTGGGCGGACCCGCCGTACGCACCTGTCGTACGCGCCGCCCTGACGTACCCGTCGAACATCCCGACCGACCGGGGGTCTCGCCATGACCAGTTCCCCGCCGCCCGAAGCGCCGTCGGCCGCCCGCAGGACCGTGCTGGCGGCCGCGCTCGCCGTGGTCGGCACCGCCGCGGCCTCCTCGGCGCCCGTCTCCGCCCTGACCGCCGGCGGCACCACCGGGGCCGCGGCCGGCCCCCGGGCGTCGTCCGGCTTCGTCGACAACCGCTTCTGGACCTCGTACACGGACTGGCGCACCGGCATCCGCGCCGGGACCCGCGCCGTCCTCTCCCAGCGCCCCGCGCTGGTGATCGACACCCCCGCCGGCCGCACCGACTACACCGATCCGCACACCGGCACGAAGGGCACCTGGGAGTACGCGACCTGGACCTCGCCCGAGCACATCCCCACCGCCCCCGCGACCGAGGTCATCGCTTCCTGGAACGCCGCCACCCCGGCCGGGACCTGGATCGCGGTCGAGCTGAAAGGCCGGTACCCGGACGGCTCCGAGACACCCTGGTACGTGATGGGCCGCTGGGCGGCCGGCGACGGCGACATCCGGCGCACCTCGGTGGACGGCCAGACGGACGGCAGGAGCAGCGTCTGGACCGACACCCTCGCCGTCGACGACACGGCGAGCGGGCTGCGCCTGGTCTCCTACCGGCTGCGGCTCACGCTCCACCGCCGGCCCGGCACCCGGCTCACCCCGGCCGTGTGGCGGGTGGGCGCCATGGCGTCCGACGTCCCGGACCGGTTCACGGTGCCCGCCTCCGAGCCGGGCGTGGCGCGCGAGCTGGTCGTCCCGCGCTACTCCCAGAACCTCCACATCGGGCAGTACCCGGAGTACGACAACGGCGGCGAGGCCTGGTGCAGCCCCACCTCCTCGCAGATGATCGTCGAGTACTGGGGCCGCCGGCCGACCGCGGAGGACCTGGCCTGGGTGGACCCCGCCTACGCCGACCCCCAGGTGTGCCACGCGGCCCGCTCCACCTTCGACCACCAGTACGACGGCTGCGGCAACTGGCCCTTCAACGCCGCCTACGCCGCCACCTACGACGGCCTGAGCGCCGTCGTCACGCGGCTGCGGTCGCTGACCGACCTGGAGACGCTGGTCCGGGCGGGTGTCCCGGCGATCACCTCGCAGTCCTTCCGGGCCGAGGAGCTGACGGGCGCCGGCTACGGCACGGCGGGCCACCTGATGACCGTGATCGGCTTCACCGAGGGCGGCGACGTGATCGCCAACGACCCCGCGTCCCCGAGCAACGAGGCCGTACGCCGGGTCTACCGGCGCCGCGAGTGGGAGAACATCTGGCTGCGGACCAAGCGCTACAACGCCACCGGAAAGGTGGTCTCCGGCACGGGCGGCGTCTGCTACCTGTACTGGCCCGCCCGTCCGACGACCGCGCAGCGCCGGGCCCTGGCGGCGGTCGGCGTCCGCTGAGCGGGGCCGGACAGCGGCGGACGGCCCCGGGACCGTGATGAACGTCTCTACCCCGGGGCCCGTCCGCGCTGGCACTGTGGAGGGCGTCCCCCAACGGTCGACAGAGCGGGAAACCATGACCACCAACGCCGCTGCCCTCGCCGCCCCCAGGGCCCGTACCGGCGGGCCGAAGGACGACGGCCCCGAGCTGCTGGAGCACATCCTGGGCTGGGTGCTCGTCGTCGTCCTCGCCATGCTGGTCACGCGGCTCGGCCTGATCTGACGGCCCCGGCGATCCGGGCGGCGGGTCCGCTCCCGGACGGAGCGGATCAGCTCCCCGTTCGCGGTGCCGCCCGGAGACGTGGAAGCCCATGCCGAGCAGCGGTTTTCACGCCGGCACCCCCAGGCCCTCGAGCTTCCGGACCGTCGCGTCCCCGTGGCATCCCGGCCCACCGGTGACGGGAGCCACTCGATCGGGCATACTCAACCCGCCACAGCCGCTGGTCAGCCGGTTCCGTGATCCGGGAAGGCAGCATCGGCGAAGCAGTGAGACCCGGCGGCGCCGCCCTACCCTTCGCGCGCGCCCGCCGCAGCGCCCGATAGGGAGGAGAGCGCCCCCATGTCCGACCGCGCCCCGCAGCCGGTGGAACGACAGCTGCCCACCGAGGAATCCAGGGACCTCGTCGCCCTGGTTCGTGACATCGTCCAGCGGGAGATCGCACCGCGCGCGGCGGAGGAAGAGGACGCCGGACGCTTCCCGCGCGAGGTCTTCACCCTGCTCTCCGAAGCCGGTCTGCTCGGCCTGCCGTACGACTCCGCCTTCGGCGGCGGCGACCAGCCGTACGAGGTCTACCTCCAGGTCCTCGAAGAGCTCGCCGCCGCCCGGCTCACTGTGGGCCTCGGGGTGAGCGTCCACTCCCTCGCCTGCCACGCCCTCGCGGGCTACGGCACCAAGGAGCAGCGGACCGAGCACCTGGCGGCCATGCTGGGCGGCGGGCTCCTCGGCGCCTACTGCCTGTCCGAGCCCTCCTCCGGCTCGGACGCCGCCTCGCTGCGCACCAAGGCCGTCCGCGAGGGCGACGACTGGGTCATCACCGGCACCAAGGCGTGGATCACCCACGGCGGCGTCGCCGACTTCTACACGGTCCTGGCCCGCACGGGCGTCGAAGGCCCGCGCGGCATCACCGCCTTCCTGGTCCCCGGCGACGCGGACGGCCTCTCGGCCGCCGCGCCGGAGAAGAAGATGGGCATGAAGGGCTCACCCACCGCCCAGCTCCACTTCGACGGCGTGCGCGTCCCCGACGCGCGCCGCATCGGCGACGAGGGCCAGGGTTTCGCCATCGCCCTGTCGGCGCTGGACTCGGGCCGGCTCGGCATCGCCGCGTGCGCCATCGGCGTCGCCCAGGCGGCGCTGGACGAAGCGCTCACCTACGCCACCGGCCGGAAGCAGTTCGGCCGCCCCATCGCCGACTTCCAGGGCCTGCGCTTCATGCTGGCCGACATGGCCACCCAGGTCGAGGCGGGACGCGCGCTGTACCTGTCCGCGGCCCGGCTGCGCGACGCCGGCCTGCCGTTCTCCCGGGAGGCGGCCATGGCCAAGCTCTTCTGCACGGACGCGGCGATGAAGGTCACCACCGACGCGGTGCAGGTACTGGGCGGCTACGGCTACACCGCCGACTTCCCCGTCGAGCGCTACATGCGTGAGGCCAAGGTGCTCCAGATCGTCGAGGGCACCAACCAGATCCAGCGGATGGTCATCGCCCGTCACGTCGTGGGCCCCGAGAGCCGCTGATCTCCCCGGGCAGCGCCCACACCGGGGCCGCCGTGAGCCGGGACCACTCCTGGTCGCGGCGGCCCGGCAGCGTCTTGCCGCTGCCGGCCCACTGACGGACCAGCGCCCGGTAGATGGGCGGGTCGGAGGACTGCGGAACCGATTCTTCCGTACCCGGGACCATGCGGCTCGCACCGTAGCCGCTCGTCGGGTACGTCGGGTACGTCGAGTGCAGCGAGGTCATGCCCGGCCAACGCCGGGCGGTCCCGCCTGGTCACCCCCCGGCGCATTCGGGCGCCAGTTCACCCCCGACCGCCGAGCCCGTACGGGGAGGTCGCCCCCATCGCGCACCGGTGCGCCGAACCCGGTTGACGCACCGTCACATCCCTGTGGGGTCAACAGCCATGGGGGCGGAGGACGGTGAGGTCCCCGCGCCCCCGCCGTGCTCAGGGCGAGGACGCGGGACCGTCACCAAGTGATCCGGGTGGAGCCGGAGCGGCCGGCACGCGGGCCGGGCGCCGGGGCCGGACCCGTCAGGCCGCGCGCCCCATCCGCGGCATCCGGCGCTGCGTCGGGCGCGGCACCTTGATGGGCCGCGAACCGGGGCCGCCCACGTGCGAGAACGGCTGTGTGCGCCAGTCCAGCCCCTGCGGGAGGGTCAGCAGCAGGGCCGTGTCCTGCTCCTGGAGCTCCAGGGACTCGTCGGCCGGCCGCGCCTCCGACGCGGCCCGTCCCGTGCCCGTGCACACCGTCAGGACGAACGGGTTCCACGGCGTCGGGCACAGGGCGTGCTCCGGCAGCTCGTCCTCGTCCGCCAGCAGTGCGATGGGCTGCGAGCAGTCCGGGCAAATGACCCGGACCATTTCGAAAGTGTCGTACGCGTCGAGTTCGTCGTCCTCGTGGGATGCGACCGAATCAACAGGCTCCTGCATGGAGAATCTCCCCCTCGGGTGGGCCGACCAGGCTCTTGCGGCCTCGACCACAGCAACCAATTCCCTTCCACGCGCGCGGATAACCATCCGGTCACGAAGGACGCCTGCCGCAAACCTGTGGCCTTCGTCACATGCCGCCCGCAGGTGCCCTTCCGGGGCGCCTCCGACTGTGCCGCGGGGCACCCGGGGCAATAGGTTGACCGCATGGAGGAGCTGGATCGTCAGATCGTCGAGTTGCTCGTCAAGGACGGGCGCATGAGCTACACCGATCTGGGCAAGGCCACGGGCCTGTCCACCTCGGCGGTGCATCAGCGCGTCCGACGCCTCGAGCAGCGCGGAGTCATCCGCGGTTACGCCGCCGTCGTCGACCCCGAGGCGGTGGGCCTGCCGCTGACCGCGTTCATCTCGGTCAAACCGTTCGACCCCAGCGCCCCCGACGACATCGCGGACCGGCTCGCCGACATCGCCGAGATCGAGGCCTGCCACAGCGTGGCCGGCGACGAGAACTACATCCTCAAGGTGCGGGTCTCCACCCCGCTGGAGCTGGAGCACCTGCTCACCAGGATCCGTTCGCAGTCCGGCGTCTCCACCCGTACCACCGTGGTCCTGTCCACTCCGTACGAGGCCCGGCCCCCGCGCGTCTGACCAGGTATCTAGGCTGGTCGTCATGACCGAGAGCGCACACCGCACCGTGCTCCTGCGCGGCGGAGACGTCCACAGCCCCGCCGACCCCTTCGCCACCGCGATGGTCGTCGAACGCGGCCATGTCGCCTGGGTGGGGTCCGAGGGCGCCGCCGACGCCTTCGCCTCCGGCGTGGACGAGGTGATCGACCTCGAAGGCGCCCTGGTGACCCCCGCCTTCACCGACGCGCACGTCCACACCACGGCTACCGGGCTCGCCCTCACCGGCCTCGACCTGTCGGGCGCCCGCACGCTCGCCGAGGCTCTGGAGCGCGTACGGGCGCACAGCGCCGCGCGCCCCACCGACCGGGTCCTCCTCGGCCACGGCTGGGACGCCGCCCGCTGGCCCGAACAGCGCCCCCCGTCCCGTACCGAACTCGACGAGGCCACCGGCGGGCGCCCGCTCTACCTGCCGCGCGTCGACGTCCACTCCGCGGTCGTCACCACCGCCCTGCTGGACCTCGTCCCCGGCGTGACCGACCTGCCCGGACACCACCCGGACCAGCCGCTCACCGGCGCCGCCCACCACGCCGTACGGGCCGCCGCGCACGCCGCCGTCACCCCCGCCCAGCGCGCCGGCGCCCAGCGTGCCGCACTGGCCCGCGCCGCCTCCCTGGGCATCGGCACCGTCCACGAGTGCGCGGGCCCGGAGATCTCCGACGAGGACGACTTCACCGCTCTGCTGGCGCTGGCGGCCGAGGAGCCCGGCCTCCGGGTCGTCGGCTACTGGGCCGAGGCGGTGACCGGCGAGAAGGACGCCCGCCGCGTCCGCGGACTGGGCGCGGTCGGAGCGGCCGGGGACCTCTTCGTCGACGGCTCCCTCGGCTCGCACACCGCCTGCCTGCACCAGCCGTACGCCGACGCCGGGCACACCGGCACCGCCCACCTGGACGCCGCCGCCGTCGCCGCCCATGTCACCGCCTGCACCGAGGCCGGGCTCCAGGCGGGCTTCCACGCCATCGGGGACGCCGCCGTCAGCGCCGTCGTCGACGGCGTACGGGCGGCCGCCGAGGCGGTCGGCCTGGCACGCGTGCGTGCCGCCCGCCACCGCGTCGAGCACGCCGAGATGCTCACCCCGGAGACCATCGCCGCCTTCGCCGAGCTCGGCCTCACCGCCTCGGTACAGCCCGCCTTCGACGCCGCCTGGGGCGGGGAGGACGGGATGTACGCGCGGCGGCTGGGCGCCGAGCGGGCGCGCACGCTCAACCCGTACGCCGCGATGCTGCGCGCCGGCGTCCCCCTGGCCTTCGGCTCCGACAGCCCCGTCACCCCGCTGGACCCCTGGGGCACCGTCCGGGCCGCCGCCTTCCACCGCACGCCGGAGCACCGCATCTCGGTGCGGGCCGGCTTCACCGCCCACACCCGGGGCGGCTGGCGGGCCACCGGCCGGGACGACGCCGGCGTCCTGGTGCCGGGCGCGCCCGCCGACTACGCGGTCTGGCGCGCCGACGAACTGGTCGTCCAGGCACCCGACGACCGGGTCGCCCGCTGGTCCACCGACCCCCGTTCCGGAACGCCCGGCCTGCCCGACCTGACCCCGGGCGTGGACCTCCCCGTCTGCCTGCGGACCGTCGTCGGCGGACGTACCGTCTTCCTGCGACCGAACGAGTGACGTGACGGGGCCGCACGGTCCGGCCGGCTTCCCGCAGGGTCCCCCGCGACCTGCGGATCTTCCCCTCTGACCTGCTGTTTCTGTCAATCACCCCAGGTGGAACGACTGTTGACAGCGAGCGGTCGGCGGCGGGTAGGTTCGGCCGCGTCCACCACAGGACGTCCGACCGGCCGACCTCCACGCAGTCCTCGAACGCCGCTGGGCCATGGGGTGGTGCGCCGCACCGGCACACCACCACTGGGAGCCAGGTCCAGCGCCCGCGTGCCGGGGGCGAAGGGAGGCACCCGCCGGCCGGAGGTCCCCCCTGCTCCCCGGAGCCCGGGGAGGTGCGACCCGGGTGGGGCCCGGACGTTCAGTAGACAACGGCTCTCGGTCGACCCGCAGCCAGCGGGCCCCAGGTCGGCCCGAAGGACGTCGGGCCCCCATCCGCGCCCCGCCCGGCGCCCTCCCCACGCCCTCCGGCGCCCTTCCGTGCCGGCTCCGCGCCGCCCGCGGCACCGCCCGCCGCACGGGCCGTCGCGGCCGGTCCGGCCGCTTTGCGCACCGCGCCGCGACGGGCCGCGCCCCGGGCTCGCTATGGTGGTGATCCGTGTACGGACGTAAGGGGCAGCAGTGAACGACGGTGGCCAGAGGCGGTACGGCCCGCTCGGCAGAGCCTTGGTGATCATCCCGACCTACAACGAGGCCGAGAACATCAAGCCGATCGTGTCCCGGGTGCGCGCCGCCGTGCCGGACGTCGACGTCCTGGTCGCCGACGACAACAGCCCGGACGGCACCGGCAAGCTGGCCGACGAACTGGCCGCCGAGGACGCGCACGTCCACGTCCTGCACCGCAAGGGCAAGGAAGGCCTCGGGGCCGCCTACCTGGCGGGCTTCCGCTGGGGCATCGAGCGCGACTACGGCGTCCTCGTCGAGATGGACGCCGACGGCTCCCACCAGCCCGAGGAACTGCCCCGGCTGCTGACGGCCCTCAAGGGCGCCGATCTCGTGCTGGGCTCGCGCTGGGTCCCCGGCGGCCGGGTCGTGAACTGGCCCAAGTCCCGCGAGTTCCTCTCCCGCGGCGGCAGCACCTATTCCCGCCTGCTCCTCGACGTGCCCATCCGGGACGTCACCGGCGGATTCCGGGCTTTCCGCAAGGAGACCCTGGAGGGCCTGGGGCTCGACGAGGTCGCCTCCCAGGGCTACTGCTTCCAGGTCGACCTTGCGCGCCGCGCGGTGGCCGCCGGGTACCACGTCGTCGAGGTGCCCATCACCTTCGTGGAGCGGGAGCTCGGCGACTCCAAGATGAGCCGGGACATCGTCGTCGAGGCGCTGTGGCGGGTCACCGCGTGGGGCGTCGGGTCCCGCGCCGACCGCCTGCTCGGCCGCAAGCCGTCCGGCCCCGCCGCGGCCCCCCGCCCGGCCGCGCCGGCCGGCGGTGCCACCGGCTCCCCGGCCGGTGGCCCGGCGGAGACGGCGGCCTCCGGGAGCGCCGGTTCCGCCGGTTCCGCCGGGACCGACACGACCCGCGGGACCGACGGGGCTCAGGAGGCTCCTGGGGCCGACGGCGCCGCCGGCCGTGCCTGACGGTCACTGATCGTTCCTTTACGCCGTCCCGGCGGGCTCCCCGGCACACTGGGGGCATGACGACCGGCACCACGCCTCCTCCCGCCCGTACGCCGCGCTCACGCGCCCGCACCCTGGCCCCGCTCGGCCTCGCCGCCTGGCTGGTGCTCGAGATCTGGTTGCTGACCCTGGTGGCCGGCGCGGCGGGCGGCCTGACCGTGCTGCTCCTGCTCGTCGCCGGGGGCGTGCTCGGCGGTGCGGTGATCAAGCGGGCGGGGCGGCGGGCGTTCCGTACGCTGACCGAAACGCTCCAGCGGCAACAGGGCGGCGCGCCCGTGCCGGGCGCCGGTGCCGACCGGACCGGCACCGGGAACGGGTTCCTGATGCTCGGCGGGCTGCTGCTGATGCTGCCGGGCCTGATCTCGGACGTGGCCGGTCTGCTGCTGCTGGTTCCGGCCGTGCGGACGATCGCGGGCCGGTACGCGGAGAAGGCCCTGGAGCGGCGGATGCGAGCCGTCGCCGTGCCCGGTTACGGCTCCCTCGGTGACGCCTTCCAGCAGACGCGTACGCACCACGCCGGCGGCAAGGTCGTGCAGGGCGAGGTCATCCGCGACGAGGCGTCCCGGCAGCCGGGCGCCCACGGCGACGACGGGCCCCGCCCGCCGCTGACCCGCTGACCGCCGCCGGGTGTCGCCGTTCGCTGCCGCCGGCCGGACGGGACTTTCGCAACACGTCCTAGGGGCGGGCGGCAGCGCCCGGGACGCGGACGCGCGAACGCCGCGGGGCGGCGGTACACCAGGTGTACCGCCGCCCCGCGGCTGTTGCTCATGACGCCCGCTGTCGCGGACGCTGCTGTTGTGCGCCTACGCGGACTTCCGGCTGTCGCGCGGATGCACGGCGATGTTCATGGCGCCGGAGCGCAGGACCGCCAGCCTTTCGGCCAGCACCTCCTCGAGCTCCTCGCGGGTGCGCCGCTCCATGAGCATGTCCCAGTGCGTACGCGCCGGCTTGCCCTTCTTCTCCTCGGGGCCGTCCCCGTCAACGAGGAGTGCCTGGCTTCCGCAGACCTTGCACTCCCACTCCGGCGGAATTTCCGCCTCGACCGAGAACGGCATCTCGAAACGATGCCCCTTCTCGCATGCGTACTCCACGGCCTGGCGCGGGGCCAGATCGATGCCGCGGTCGGTCTCGTAGCTGGTCACCACGAGGCGCGTGCCGCGAAGAGCTCGCTCACTCATGAATCGTGCCTCCCGGGCTTGTCGCCCACAGGACAGGTGTCGCTGTCGTCGTCATCCGGTCAACGTCCGGTCGGCGGTAAAGATTCCCGTTGCGGGTCATGCGTCGCCCGTCGTGCCGCCCCTTGTTGTACCCACCAGTGCCCGGTTTGTCACATCTGGCAGCAGATGTCACCCAGCGTCTTTGCTTTCAGAGCACGCAGTAACGGTCCGCCTGGCAGGCCAAAGGCGTACACTACCGGCCTTTCACTTCCGCGTCTAAATCCGGTCCGGCACGGGGTTCCCCGCGGCGGCCACCGCCTGCCGTACGGGTACCCGCGCGAGGAGGATGAATCCGAGGACGAAGAAGATCACCAACGAGATGATGGCATCCCGGTAGCTGCCCGAGAGCTGGTAGGCGAGCCCGAACACCAGTGGCCCCAGCCAGCTGAGTCCCCGGTCGCTCATCTCGTACGCCGAGAAGTACTCGGCCTCCTTGCCGCGCGGCACCAGGTGGGAGAAGAGCGAACGCGACAGCGCCTGGCTGCCGCCCAGCACCAGCCCGATCGCCGCCGCCAGGACGTAGAAGAACACCGGCGCCCCCGACGGCAGGAAATAACCGGCCCCCAGGATCAGCGTCCACACGGCCAGCGAACCGAGGATCGTGCGCTTGGCGCCGTACGTGCGCGCCAGCCGCCCCATGCCCAGTGCTCCCACCACGGCCAGCACCTGTACCAGCAGTACGGCCGTGATCAGCGTCGTCTGGTCCAGCCCCAGTTCCTCGGAGCCGTAGACGGAAGCCTGTGAAATCACCGTCTGCACACCGTCGTTGTAGACGAGGTACGCGAGGAGGAAGGAGAGCGTCAGCGGATGCCGGCGCATGTCGCGCAGCGTGGACAGCAACTGCCGCCAGCCCGAACCGACCGCCCCGTCCCCGCCGGCCACCACGGCCCGGTCGCGCAGCCGCCGCAGCGGTACGAGGGTGAAGGCGCCCCACCACAGGCCGGCCGAGGCCAGGCAGATCCGCACCGCCTCCGGCTCCGAGAGCCCGAAGGATGCGTGGCCCGTGTACAGGACCAGGTCCAGGACGAGCACCAGGGCGCCCGACGTGTAACCGAAGGCCCACCCGCGCGAGGACACGGCGTCGCGCTCGGCGGGCTCGGCGATCTGCGGCAGGTAGGCGTTGTACAGCACCATCGACACCGCGAGTGAGGCGTTCGCCACGATCAGGAGGAAGGCGCCCAGCAGGTAGCGGTCCCCGTCCAGGAAGAACAGGCCCGCCGTGGCGGCCGCCCCCAGGTAGGCGGCGGCCGCCAGGAGCGGCTTCTTGCGGCCCGTACGGTCGGCCGCCGCACCCGCCAGCGGCATCACCAGGACCGCGAGGACCACCGACACCGAGACGGCGTACGGGAAGACGGAGCCCGCGCGGACCGGGATGCCGAGCGGGTGGACGAAACCGTCCGCGTCCGCCGCCGCCCTGGCGATAGACGTCAGGTAGGGGCCGACGAAGACCGTCAGCACACTCGTCGAATAGACGGAGCACGCGAAGTCGTAGAAATACCAGCCGCGTTGCTCCCGCCGGCGGTCGGAGGGCCCGGTCTCACCGGCGGCCCGGTCGTTTGTCGCGGCGTCGCTCATGCCCGCCCCCCTTGTTCGTCCCCGAGACGGGAGACATAGGTCAGGCCTGGACCCAGACACCCCGGTCTGTCAGTACCGTGCGCAACGTCTCCAGATGATCGGTCATGATGCCATCCACCCCGAGGTCCAGCAGAGCGGTCATCCGCACCGGATCGTTCACGGTCCACACGTGTACCTGGAGACCCCGTTCATGGGCGGCCCGCACGAACCGCCGGTCCACCACCCGGATCCCGTTCTGCGTCTCCGGCACCTGGGCCGCGACGGCACCCGCCCGCAGCGCCGCCGGGATTCCGTACGACCGCAGCCGCAGCCCCAGCACGCCCCGCACCCCGTACGAGGTGGCCAGCCGCGGCCCCGCCAGCCGCAGCGCCCTGGCGACCCGCCCCTCGTCGAACGAGCCGACGCACACCCGGTCCCAGGCGCCCGCCTTGCGCACCACCTCGATCAGCGGCTCCAGGGCGGGCTCCGCCTTGACGTCCACGTTCCAGCGGGCGTCCGGGAACTCCTCCAGCAGCTCCTCGAAGAGCGGGAGCGGCTCCTTGCCCGCCACGCGCGCGTGCCGCACGGCGCTCCAGGGCAGGTCCCGGATCCGGCCGTGGGTGTCCGTCACCCGGTCCAGGGTGGCGTCGTGGAACGCCACCAGCCGGCCGTCCGCGGTCGTGTGCACGTCCGTCTCGAAGTAGCGGTAGCCCGTCGCTGCGGCGCGCCGGAAGGCCGCCGCCGTGTTCTCCAGTCCGTCCGCCGCCCCGCCGCGATGGGCGAAGGGTATGGGGGTGGAGGGGTGGTCCAGATAGGGATGGCGTAGGCGAGTCACGGCCGCAGTATGGCCTGCCGGGGCTCCCCGGAGGCGACCACGGTGCTCACCGTGCCGCCGGGGACGGCGAAGACCCGCAGGAAGAACTGTGCCAGCGGGCCGATGGCCAGGGCGTACAGGACCGTACCGATCCCGAGGGAGCCGCCGAGCAGGAACCCGGTCACGACGACGGTGACCTCGATCGTCGTGCGGATCAGCCGGAGGGAACGGCCGGTGAGCCGGTGCAGACCCGTCATCAGGCCGTCGCGCGGGCCGGGGCCGAAGCGGGCGGCGATGTAGAGGCCGGTGGCCACCCCGTTGAGGACGATGCCGGCGGTCATCACCGGGATCTGCGCCACCGGCCCGTGGGCGTCCGGGACCAGCCACAGGGCCCCGTCCATGGCGACGCCGATGACCAGCACGTTGGAGACGGTGCCCAGGCCCGGCCTCTGGCGCAGCGGGATCCACAGGAGGAGGACCAGGGCGCCGACGACGGTCAGCACGGCGCCCATCGTCAGGCCGGTGCGTTCGGCGAGCCCCTGGTGCAGGACGTTCCACGGCTCCAGGCCGAGGCCGCTGCGGACCAGCAGGGCCGAACTGACCCCGTACAGGGTGAGGCCGGCGTAGAGCTGGAACAGCCGGCGGGTGAGGTGTGCGGGCGTGGGGCCGGGATCCGGTGAGCCGGATGTCGTCGACATGGGTTGTGCCCCCCGATGTGATGGTGGTGGACTGACTCATGCCACCCTGTGGCAGGGCTTTGGAGGCCAACCAGGTCCAATTCGAGGAAGGTGGACTGAATTCCATGGCTGAGTGGACTTCGGCGGTGGGCCCGGCCCAGCTCGCCCGGCAGCTCAACGCGCAGCAGCCGCGGCCGGCCGGCCCCGGCACCCGCAAGCCCCCCGCCTACCGGGCACTCGCCGACGGCATCCGCCTGCTGGTGCTGGAGGGGCGCGTCCCGGTCGCCGCCCGGCTCCCCGCCGAGCGGGAACTGGCCCTCGCCCTGTCCGTGAGCCGTACGACGGTCGCCGCCGCGTACGAGGCACTGCGCGCCGAGGGGTTCCTGGAGTCCCGTCGCGGGGCCGGGAGCTGGACGGCGGTGCCCGCCGGGAACCCGCTGCCCGCCCGGGGCCTGGAACCGCTCCCGCCGGAGTCGCTCGGTTCCATGATCGACCTGGGCTGCGCCTCGCTGCCCGCCCCCGAGCCGTGGCTGACCCGCGGCTTCCAGGGCGCCCTGGAGGAGCTGCCGCCCTACGCCCACACCCATGGCGACTACCCGGCCGGCCTGCCCGCGCTGCGGCAGATGCTCGCCGACCGGTACACCGAGCGGGGCATCCCGACGATGCCTGAGCAGATCATGGTGACGACCGGCGCCATGGGGGCGATCGACGCCATCTGCCACCTGTTCGCCGGGCGCGGCGAGCGCATCGCCGTCGAGTCACCCTCCTACGCCAACATCCTCCAGCTCATGCGGGAGGCGGGCGCCCGGCTGGTGCCGGTCGCGATGGCCGAGGGCCTGGACGGCTGGGACGTGGCCCGGTGGCGCCAGGTGCTCCGGGACGCCGCCCCGAGGCTCGCCTACGTGGTGGCGGACTTCCACAACCCGACCGGGGCCCTGGCGGACGAGGACCGGCGGCGCGCCCTGGTCGACGCCTCCCGCTCGGCCGGGACGGTGCTCGTGGTCGACGAGACCATGACGGAGCTGCACCTGGAGGAGGGGCTCGACATGCCCCGGCCCGTGTGCGCCTTCGACCCGGCCGGGAGCACGGTGCTCACCGTCGGATCGGCCAGCAAGGCCTTCTGGGCGGGCATGCGCATCGGGTGGGTACGGGCGGCGCCCGACGTGATCCGCGCGCTGGTCGCCGCCCGCGCGTACGCCGACCTGGGCACCCCCGTACTGGAGCAGCTCGGCGTCAACTGGCTGATGCGGACCGGCGGCTGGGAGGAGGCGGTCGCCCTGCGCCGCGCCCAGGCGCGGGAGAACCGCGACGCGCTGGTCGCCGCCGTACGCCGGGAGCTGCCCGACTGGGAGTTCGAGGTGCCGCGCGGGGGTCTGACCCTCTGGGTCCGCACCGGTGGGCTGTCCGGCTCCCGGCTGGCCGAGGTGGGCGAGCGGGTGGGCGTACGGGTGCCCTCCGGTCCCCGCTTCGGCGTGGACGGCGCCTTCGAGGGGTACGTCCGGCTCCCGTTCACCGTCGCCGGTCCGGTCGCGGACGAGGCGGCGGTACGCCTCGCGGCGGCGGCCCGGCTGGTGAGGGCGGGCGCGAGCGCCGGTTCGGGCGACTCGCCGAGGACGTTCGTGGCCTGAGCGGGGTGGGACGGCCGGAGGGGCGCGGCGCTCGACGGGACCGGCGCCCCCGCCGGCCGGGCCGTGGGTGCGGGGGTGCTGGGTGTGGGCCCCGGTGCCGGGTCAGCCGCCGGTGGGGGCGGTCCGCGGGCCGCCGGGCAGCGGGTCCGGTACGGCGGGCGGTCCGGCCGCCGGCGGCGTGGCCGGGGCCGCGGTGAGGGGCGGGGAGGCCTGGGGCGGCGCGGGCTGGGGGGCCTGGGGGAGGGGCCCGGGCGCCTGCGGTGCCGGCGGGGCGGCTCCGGGCGCGGCGTGGAGGGCGTCGGTGAGGACCGGCGGTACGGACTGGAGCGCCTGGGGTACGGGCTGGACGGCCCGCGGCACCGGCTGGACGTCCTGCGGTACGGGCTGGAGCGGTGGCTCGTCGGTGGCCGGCGCGGCGGCCCGTGGCTCGGCCTCCGGGGGGTCGGCCTCGGCGGGGTCCGCCATCCGGGGAGCCGCCTTCGGGGGGCCGGCCGGCATGGGGGGCGCGGCCGGTGCCGGGGCGGGCTGGCGCGGCGGGAGGAGGTCCAGGACGGCCTGCCGGTGCGTCTCCGTCGTGGCGTCGTCGTACGGGTCCGGCGTCGCGGGGACCTGGAGCCGGAGAACCGGTCCCGTACCGAGCCGGGCGTAGCCCCGCCCCGGCGGCACGTGCGGGGTCGGCGTGGTGTGCGGAGTGGCGTCCAGGACGCAGCGCACCTGCTCGGCGGAGGCGGGTCCGAGCACGACCCGGGCACGGGTGTGGGCCCAGACGGGTTCGCCGAGCGTGTCCAGGCAGTCGAACTGCTCCGCCACGACCACCGTCACATGGGCCGCCCGGCCGTGCCGCAGGGGGACCTGGAGCAGCGACTGGGGGTCCGTCCGGCCGTCCGCGGCCGCCAGGTGGCCGAGCACGCTCGGCCGGTCCAGCAGGATCCACAGCGGCCGTCTGGTGTCCTCGGGCGCCGGGTGACCGGCCTGGCGCGCCCGGTTGGCCGCGATCAGCCGCCGCTCCGTCTCGTGCGCCGCCCATTCCAGGCTGGCCAGCGCGCCGGACAGTCCGCACTCGACGGCCAGGACGCCCTCGCGCCCGACGAGGCAGGCGTACTCGCCGGTTCCGGCGCCCTCGACGACGAGCACGTCGCCGTGCTGGAGCGCCTGGAGCGCGACGGACCGCAGCAGGGTGGTGGTGCCGCTGCCCGGCTGCCCGACGGCCAGCAGGTGCGGCTCGGTGGAGCGGGGACCCGTGCGCCACACCACGGGCGGCGCGTCCCGGGTCTCGTCACCGTCCAGCACGGGCACGGTCCGCTGGACGGCGTCGGGGTCGGTGAACCCGAGCACGGTCTCGCCCGGGACGGTGACGAAGCGCTGGGCGGCCACCGTCGTGGAGAGCGCGGGGAGCACCCGCATGAGGAGCTGGTTGCCCTCTTCGTCCCAGTCGAAGAGGTACTCCCGGCCCCGGCCGGACTTGGCGAACAGCAGTTGCTCGATCCGCGCGCGGGACTCGGCCTCGCCGTCCGTGAAGTAGGCGGGGTAGGTGATCCGCAGCCGGGTGGGCCGCCCGTCACCGTCGAACTCGGCGTCGCCGAAGGCCTTCGACCAGTCGCCGCCGTGGGCGAACAGCGGGCTTGGGTCCTCGGGGACGGAGAAGTACGGCACCAGGGCCTCGTACAGCGCCCGGAGCCGTTCCGTCTCGGCCTCGTCGGGGCCCGTCCTGACGACCGGGCGCTCGCGCCCCTGCCACGCCGCCGCGCCCATGACCGAGACGAGGGCCAGCAGCGGCCCGTACGGGACGAGCGCGACGGCCATGACGCAGGCCGCGACCACGAACAGCGCGGGACCGCGCCGTTCCCTGGGCGTCGCGGCCCACTTGGCGCGACCGGCCCCCACCAGCTTCCGCAGACCACGACTGATCGTGATCAGTGGATGGAGGACGTCCGTGGCGCTGTCGGCGGCCGTTCGGGCGATCTCCCGGCCGCGGGCGATCCGGGCGGTGGCGCCGCTCGGCATGCTCGGGAGGCTCGGGAGGTGCGGGATGCGCGGAAGGGGGCGCCGTGCCACGTCGTACTCCTGGTCCTGGGGTCGTGGAAGGGGCCGCGGGGCGTCAGAACTTGATCCCGCCCAGCAGGCTGGCCAGGCTCGCGCCGCCCGCCGTGATGCTGGGTGCGATCGCGGTGCCCGCGAGGTAGAAGCCGAAGAGCGCGCAGACCAGGGCGTGGGAGGCCTTGAGCCCGTCCTTCTTGAAGAAGAGGAAGACGATGATGCCGAGCAGTACCACGCCTGAGATGGACAGGATCATGAGGGGATCTCCTGGGTGAGGGGACAGTCACCTTCAGTTCTTCCAGCCTCACAGAAAGTATCTATGTGATAAAAGGTGCAAATGGGTGAAATTATGTGCTTTTCACTTGACTGGCGGACGGAATGCCCGGGTCGTGACCCCTTCGCTCCGCTGCTCATCCCTTGCCAATGCCGGACCGGGTCATGTCCGCGCCCGGGCAGTACCCTGTCGGTTCACTCGTACGGCGCTCCCGCCGTGCGTACCGGTCCGACCGGGTCCATGCAGGTCAACGCGGCTGTCGTAGCCGCACGCGTCCATGGCGGCATGACGCGTCAACGAGGTGAGAGGCGGTACGTCCGATGAGTGAAACCCCGGACCCCGAGGTGATCGAGCTGGCGTCCAAGGTCTTCGATCTGGCACGGCAGGGCGACGCCGAGGCGCTCGCCGCCTACGTCGACGCGGGCGTGCCCGCGAACCTCACCAACGACAAGGGCGACTCCCTGGTCATGCTCGCGGCCTACCACGGCCACGAGGCCGCGGTGGCCGCCCTGCTGGAGCGCGGCGCCGACCCCGACCGAGTCAACGACCGGGGCCAGACGCCGATCGCCGGCGCCGTCTTCAAGGGCGAGGACACCATCGTCCGTGCCCTCCTCGCCGCGGGCGCCGATCCGGAAGCAGGAACTCCGTCCGCCGTGGATACCGCCAGGATGTTTGGGAAGGCACACCTCCTGGAGCTGTTCGGCTCCCGGTGAACGGGTGCTGAACGCCAGGTGAGAGCGGTGCCGTAAATGTGGTCGCGGTGGCGAAATGGCTGGGTCATCATGACGTCGGGCCCGTACGGGGCCACCGACGAGAGGCAGAGGAAGATGGTCAACACCAAGCGGAAGACGACGGGCGGCTCCACATGTTGCTGCGCGGCCTAGGTCATCACCGTTCCCCGGTCACCCCGGGATCCCCGGTGTCCTCCGGGTGCGTCGACAGCTTGATGTGAGGCATTTTCCATGTTCGATCCAGTCATAGCGCCGAGCGGTACGCTGCTCGGCCTGCTGCAGAGGGGTCGCGGCGACGGCACGCTGCACGCGTTGGCCGCGCCACGGGCGGAAGCCCTCGCGGCCCTCAACCACTGTGTTCTCCACGACCCGCGCAAGGACTGGCAGGTCGAGAACCGCTCCCTCTACTACGCACGGCTCTACCTGGATCTGCACGGCGGGCTCGACGAGATCGAGGCCCACCTGTTCGGTGCCGAGGACCACCTCGACACCGAGGAGGCCCGCACCGGGCTCCCGCTGGCCGTCCTGGGCCACCTCGCCGCGTACGGCCGCGGGGACGCCCTGGTACTGCTGCGCCGGTACGCGGCGACCGGGGCCAACTGGTCCTGGGCGCTCGACGAGCTGGCCCTGCGCGACGACGACGCCGGGCTGCGCGGTCTCGCCGGCCCGATCCTCGCCAGGTTCCCGGCCACCCCCGAGGGCGACGCCGAGCTCGCCACCGCCGTGCGCGACGCCTTCGAGCCGCGCCCGTGGCGGCTGTGGGCCGAGGACCCCCGAGAAGCGGTCGGCGCCCGCGTCCGGGCCGCCCGGGAACAGGGCTCCTTCGACCGCTGGCAGCGCCAGATGCGCCCCACGGGGCCCCGGCCCGGCTGGAGCGTCCAGGCGGTCTTCGAGTGGGCCCAGGAGGGCCTGGAGCGCGGCTCCGTGCTCCATGTGCCCGCCGCCCGCTGCCTGACCGCCGTCGCCGGCCCCGGCGACCGGCCGCTGATCCTCGAAGCGGCCCGCGCCGGCCAGGACGGCGCCCGCTGCGCCGCCCTGCACTACCTCGCCGAAGCGCGGGACCCCGCCGTGCTCGACCTCATCGAGGCCGCGGCCGCCAGTGACTCCCGTACCGTCGCCGAAGCCGCCGTCGCGGCGTTCGAGCGCATGTGCGGCGACGCGGCCGTCGACCGGGCCCGGGGCTGGGTGCACCGGCCCGACCCGCTCGGCGCCTCCGCGGCCGGGGTGCTCGCCTGCCGGGGCGACGCCCGGGACGCCACGCTCGTCCTCGGGGCGCTGCGCGAGGCGGTACGGGCCGACGGCCCCGACGCCCCCTCGCTCTACGCGCTCGTCGACGGCACGGGCAGGCTGGGCGTCGCCTGCGCCGCGCCCGTACTGCGCCACATCTACCGCGAGACCGCCTCCTCCCAGCTACGCGGGCGCACCGCACGCGCCCTGGCCGCCACGGACCCCTCCTTCGCGACCGGCTTCGCCGTCGAGTGCCTGTGGGACTGCGAGGAGACGACGAGGGAGATCGCCGCCCTGCACGCCGAGACCGGTGACGTACGCGTGGCCGAACGGCTGCGCCGGCTCGCCGCCGATCCCGCCGAGGAGGACGAGGTCCAGGACGCCGTCCGCAGCCGCATCGGCCCCGACCTCCCCAAGGTCTGACCCGCCCGGCCGCTCGCCCGGCGCGCCGGCCGGGCGAGCGAGCCGAAGGGCCGCCGGCGGGGCGAGTGAGCCGAAGGGGCGCCGGCGGTGCCGAAAGGGAGAACGCGCGGAGGTTCCGAGGAACGAGGAACCGAGCACGATCGACCGTCGGCGCCGACTGAAGGCGCCCCGGAGGCGAACCGAGCCTTCAAAAGAGGGGGGCGCCCAGGAGGCGGACCGAGCCGTCCGAGAGAAAATGGGGGGATGGCAGGGCGCTGGGAGTTCTGGATCGACCGGGGCGGCACCTTCACCGACGTCGTCGCCCGGCGGCCCGACGGTCGCCTGGTCACCCGCAAGCTGCTCTCCCACGACCCCGCCCGGTACCGGGACGCCGCCGTCGCCGGCATCCGGCTCCTCCTGGGGCTCGCTCCGGACGAGCCCGTACCGGCCGACCGGATCGCCTCGGTGAAGATGGGCACCACCGTCGCCACCAACGCCCTCCTGGAGCGGCGCGGGGAGCCGACCGTGCTGGTCGTCACCGAGGGCTTCCGTGACGCGCTGCGCATCGCCTACCAGAACCGGCCCCGGATCTTCGACCGGCGCATCCTGTTGCCCGAGGCGGTGTACGACCGGGTCGTCGAGGTTCCCGAACGCGTCGACGCCCGCGGAACCGTCGTCCGGCCGCTCGACCTGCCCGCCGTCACCGGCCGGCTGGCAGCCGCCCACGGTGACGGCTTCCGCAGCGCCGCGATCGTCCTCATGCACGGCTACCGCCACCCCGAGCACGAGCTGCGCGTCGCCGAGGCGGCCCGCGAGGCCGGATTCACCCAGGTCAGCTGTTCGCACGAGGTCAGTCCGCTGATCAAACTGGTGCCGCGCGGCGACACCACGGTCGTCGACGCGTACCTCTCCCCGATCCTGCGGCGGTACGTCGACGAGGTCGCGGGCGAACTCGCCGGCGTCAGACTGATGTTCATGCAGTCCAACGGCGGGCTGCGCGAGGCCGCCCACTTCCGCGGCAAGGACGCCGTGCTGTCCGGCCCGGCGGGCGGGGTCGTCGGCATGGCCCGCACGTCGGAGCAGGCGGGGTACGGGCGGGTGATCGGCTTCGACATGGGCGGCACGTCCACCGACGTGTCGCACTACGCGGGCGCGTTCGAACGGGAGCTGGGCACCCAGGTGGCGGGGGTGCGGATGCGGGCCCCGATGATGAACATCCACACCGTCGCGGCGGGTGGCGGCTCGGTCCTCCACTTCGACGGGCAGCGCTACCGCGTGGGCCCCGACTCCGCCGGGGCGGACCCGGGGCCCGCCTGCTACCGGCGCGGCGGACCGCTGACCGTGACCGACGCCAACGTGATGCTCGGCCGCGTCCAGCCGGACCACTTCCCGGCCGTCTTCGGCCCCCGGGGCGACCAGCCGCTCGACCCGGACGTCGTCCGCGACCGCTTCACCGCCCTCGCGGAGGAGGTGCGGCGGCACACCGGAACCGCCCCCACCCCGGAGGAAGTGGCGGCCGGGTTCCTGGAGATCGCCGTCCTCAACATGGCGAACGCCGTCAAGAAGATCTCCGTGCAGCGCGGCCACGACATCACCCGCTACGCCCTGACCAGCTTCGGCGGCGCCGGCGGCCAGCACGCGTGCGCGGTCGCCGATGCCCTCGGGGTCGACACCGTCCTGGTGCCGCCCCTGGCCGGCGTCCTCTCCGCGTACGGCATCGGGCTCGCCGACGCCACCGCGATGCGCGAACGGTCCGTCGAGGCGGAACTGGACGGCGACGCCGTGCACGCGCGCGTGCGGGACCTCTGCGACCGGCTCGCCGCGCGCACCGCCGAGGAACTGCGGGCCGACGGGCTGCCCGGCGGCGCGATCAGCACCCACGCGCGCGTACTGCTCCGTTACGCCGGAACGGACGCCGGCCTGGCCGTACCGTTCGGCCCGGCCGAGGCCATGGCGGAGGCGTTCACGGCGGCGCACCGGGCGCGGTACGGCTTCACCATGGACAAGCCCCTGGTGGTGGAGGCCGTGTCGGTCGAGGCGGTGGGCCGGGCCGGCGCCCACGGCCCGGCCACGCCGGAACGGCCCGCCCGGGGCGCGCCACGGCCGCGTGCGACGGTGGCGATGTTCACCGGCGGCAAGCGCACGGACACCCCGCTGTACCGGAGGGAGGACCTCCGCCCGGGCGACGGCGTGCCGGGACCGGCCCTCGTCGCCGAGGCCGACGCCACGACGGTCGTGGACGACGGATGGCGGGCCGTCGCGGCGGACACCGGCCACCTGTTGCTGACCCGGGCCCGCCCCCGGCCGCGCCGCAGCGCCGTCGGCACCGAGGTCGACCCGGTCCTCCTGGAGGTGTTCAACAACCTCTTCATGGCGATCGCCGAACAGATGGGCGTGCGGCTGGAGAACACCGCCCACTCGGTCAACATCAAGGAACGGCTCGACTTCTCCTGCGCCCTGTTCGACGCGGACGGCAACCTGATCGCGAACGCGCCCCACATCCCCGTCCACCTCGGCTCCATGGGGGAGTCCATCAAGGAGGTGTTGCGCCGCAACCGGGGGACCATGCGCCCCGGAGACGTGTACGCCATCAACGACCCGTACCACGGGGGCACGCACCTGCCCGACGTGACGGTCGTGACGCCCGTCTTCGGACCGTCCGGCGGACTCCGCTTCCTCGTCGCCTCCCGCGGGCACCACGCCGAGATCGGCGGGATCACGCCCGGCTCCATGCCGGCCTTCAGCCGCAGCATCCACGAGGAGGGCGTCCTCTTCGACAACTGGCTCCTGGTACGGGACGGGAAGCTGCGCGAGGCCGAGACGAGGAGGCTGCTCACCGACGCCCCGTACCCCTCCCGGGACCCGGACACCAACCTCGCCGACCTGCGGGCCCAGATCGCCGCCAACGAGAAGGGCATCGAGGAACTGGACCGCATGGTGGAGCAGTTCGGCCTGGACGTCGTCCACGCCTACATGCGGCACGTACGGCACAACGCCGAGGAGTCGGTGCGCCGGATCGTCGCCACCCTCGAGAACGGCTCCTACCGCTACGAGACGGACGGCGGGGCGGTCATCCAGGTGGCCGTCCGCGTCGACCGCGAGCACCGCGCTGCCGTCCTGGACTTCAGCGGCACGTCACCGCAGCAGCCGGGGAACACCAACGCGCCGACGGCCGTGGTCATGGCGGCCGTGCTGTACGTGTTCCGCACGCTCGTCGACGACGACATCCCCCTCAACAGCGGCTGCCTGGAGCCGCTGGACGTGCGGGTGCCGGCCGGCTCGATGCTCGCCCCCGTCCACCCGGCGGCGACGGTCGCGGGCAACGTCGAGACCTCGCAGGCGGTGACCGGCGCCCTCTACGCCGCGCTGGGGGTCCAGGCCGAGGGCTCGGGGACCATGAACAACGTGACCTTCGGCAACGACCGGGTGCAGTACTACGAGACGGTGGCGAGCGGTTCGGGCGCCGGGGACGGCTTCGACGGCGCGGACGCCGTCCAGACCCACATGACCAACTCGCGGCTCACCGACCCCGAGGTCCTGGAGTGGCGCTACCCGGTCCGGGTGGAGGCCTTCGGGGTGCGGGAGGGCAGCGGGGGCCGAGGCCGCCGGCGGGGCGGTGACGGCGTGGTCCGGCGCATCCGGTTCCTGGAGCCCATGACGGTGGCGCTCCTGACCGGGCACCGGAGGGTCCCCCCGTACGGGATGGCGGGCGGCGCTCCGGGCGCGCTCGGCGAGAACGCGGTGGAGCGGGCGGACGGCACCGGACGCCGGCTGGCGGGGGTGGACGTGGTGGACGTCGAGCCGGGGGACGTCCTGGTCGTCGCCACCCCCGGGGGCGGCGGGTACGGCCCCCCCGGCCGGCCCGCCGGACCCGCCGGCCGCCACCCCGTGACCCCGGATCCGCCGGCCGCCACCCCGTGACCCCGGATCCGCCGGCCGCCACCCCGTGACCCCGGATCCGCCGGCCGCCACCCCGTGACCCCGGTCCGGTTCCCCGGGCCCGGCCCGGTCCCCGGGGGCCGCCGGTCACGGGCCGGTGGGCACGAACCGGACGGGCGTCCCAGGCACGGCCTGGGCGGCCGCCGCCAGGTCCCGCTCCCGGACGACGGCCACCACCGGGTAGCCGCCCGTCGTGGGATGGTCCGCGAGGAACACCACCGGGCGCCCGTCCGGGGGCACCTGGACGGCGCCCAGGACCATGCCCTCGCTCGGCAGCTCACCCGCCACCGCACGCTCCAGGGGCGGTCCTTCGGTGCGCAGCCCGATGCGGTTGCTCGCGGGCGACACCCGGTACGCGTGCGTGGCGAAGGTGCTGAGCGCCCGCCGGGTGAACCAGTCGTCGCGCGGGCCGAGCCGGACGCCCAGCACCAGTTCCCGGGGCGGCCCCGGCCAGGGCACGACGCCGGGCGCCGGCGCGGGCGGAGCCCCGGGCGCGGACGACGGGGCCGGGCCCAGCGGCAGCACGGCACCGTCGCGCAGCGGGGCCGGGCCGAGCCCCGAGAGCAGGTCCGTGGACCGGCTGCCGAGCACCGGGTCGGGGGCGACGCCCCCGGCGAACGCCACGTAGCAGCGCAGGCCGCGCACCGCCGTGCCCACCTCCAGGACGGCGCCCGCCGGGACGCGCACGGCGGTGCCCCAGCCGGCCGGGCGCCCGTCGACCGTGACGGGGCATGGCGCCCCGCCCACCGCGACGGTCACGGCACAGCGGGGCCGCACCGCGCAGCCGTCGACGGTGGTCTCCAGCACGGCCGCGTCCGCCGGGTTGCCGACCAGCCGGTTGACGAGGCCGCTCGCGTACGGATCGAGGGCACCCGAATGCGGAACGCCCAGGTGGGCGTGGCCGGGACGCCCCAGGTCCTGCACGGTGGTCAGCGCCCCGGCCCGTACGACGGCGAAGGCCCGGTCGGTCATCGGCCCCCCACGTCCCGCGGCACGAAGCGGACCCGGGTGCCCGGCGACAGCAGCGCCGCGGGCTCCCGGGCCGGGTCCCACAGCACGGTGTCGGTCGTCCCGATGAGCTGCCAGCCGCCGGGCGACGCGCGCGGGTACACCCCCGTGTACGGGCCGGCCAACGCCACCGAGCCGGCCGGGACGGCGGTGCGCGGGGTGGCCCGCCTGGGCACCTCGTACACCGCCGGCAGCCCCGTGAGGTACCCGAACCCCGGGGCGAACCCGCAGAACGCCACCCGGAACTCGGCCGCCGCGTGGATCCGGGCCGCCTCGCCGGGCGGCACACCCCACAGGGCCGCCACGTCCGCCAGGTCGGGCCCGTCGTACCGGACAGGTATCTCGACGACCGGTTCCACGCGCGCGTGCGTCGGGCCGGTCTCCCAGCCGGCGACCAGGGCGGCGAGCCGCCCGGGATCCGCCACCCCGTCCAGCAGCACCGTCCGCGCCGCCGGGACGATCTCCGTCACGGCGGGGAGCGCGCCGGCCGCCCGGCGGTGCAGCAGCTCGGCGTGGAAGGCCTCGGCCTCCTCGCCGCTGTCGAGCTCGACCAGCAGGGCCCGCTCGCCGACCGGGAGGGTCCTCATACGAAGGCCTCCACGCGCACGCCCGAGGACTCCAGCTCGGCCCGGACCCGGCGGGCCAGGCCCACCGCCCCCGGAGTGTCGCCGTGCAGGCACAGCGACCGGGCGCGAACCGGTACCGGGCGTCCGCACCGGGAGGTGACCACACCGAACCGGGCCATGGACACCGACCGTTCCACGACGGCCGCCGGGTCGGTGACGACGGCGCCGTCCTCGGTCCGCGGCACCAGGGTGCCGGCCGCGGTGTAGGCGCGGTCGGCGAACGCCTCGGCGACGACCGGCAGTCCGGCCTTCTCCGCCACCTCGTGCACGCGTGAGCCGGGCAGGCCCAGGAGCGGGAGCCGCTCGCCGGTCAGCAGCACGCCGTCGACCACCGCCTGCGCCTGGCCCTCGTCGTGGACGACGCGGTTGTACAGCGCCCCGTGCGGTTTCACGTACGACACCCGCGCACCGGCCGCCCGGGCGAACACCTGCAAGGCGCCGATCTGGTAGGCCACTTCGGCGGCCAGCTCGTCGTACGGCACGTCCATGGAGCGCCGTCCGAAGCCGGCCAGGTCGCGGTAGGAGACCTGGGCGCCGATCCGCACCCCGCGCTCGGCGGCCAGCGCGCAGACGCGCCGCATGGTGGCCGCGTCTCCGGCGTGGAAGCCGCAGGCCACGTTGGCGCTGGTGACGACCGACAGGAGCTGTTCGTCGTCGGTCAGCCGCCAGCGGCCGAAGCCCTCCCCGAGGTCGGCGTTGAGGTCGATCGATGCCCAGGTCATGGTGGTGACTCCGTCCCCGTGTGTCAGACGAGCTCGCGCCCGCGCGTCTCGGGCAGGCCGAGCAGGGCGAGCACGGCGATGCCGTACCCGACCGCGCCGAAGACCAGCGCTCCTCCCACGCCCCAGCTCTCGGCGAGGAAGCCGACCAGGGTGGGGAAGAACGCGCCGACCGCCCGTCCGGTGTTGTACGTGAAGCCCTGGCCCGTGCCGCGCACCGCCGTCGGGTAGAGCTCGGCGAGGAACGAGCCGAAGCCGCTGAAGATGGCCGACATGCAGAAGCCGAGGGGGAAGCCCAGGACGAGGACGAGACCGTTCGCCCCGGAGGGGATGTTCGTGTAGGCGAGGATGCACACCGCCGAGAGGAACGCGAAGACGACGATGTTGCGCTTCCGCCCCAGCCGGTCGGTGAGGTAACCACCCGTCAGGTACCCGAGGAACGCGCCGGATATCAGGAACGCCAGGTAGCCGCCCGTACCGACGACGGTCAGCCCGCGGTCGCTCTTGAGGTACGTCGGTACCCAGGTGGCCAGCGTGTAGTAGCCGCCCTGGACGCCGGTGGAGAGCAGCGTCGCGCACACCGTCGTCCGCAGCAGACCCGGCCGGAAGACGGCCGTGAAGGAGCCGCGCTCGGCGCTCGACGCGCGTACCGCGGCGGCGTCCGGCGCGTCCTCGACGTTCCGGCGCACCCAGATCACCAGCAGGGCGGGCAGGGCGCCCGTCCAGAACATCACGCGCCAGGCGGTGTCCGGGTCGGCGAAGTGGAAGACCAGCGTGTAGACGACGACCGCGAGGGCCCAGCCCGCCGCCCAGGCGCTCTGGACGCCGCCGAGGGTCCGGCCGCGGTGCTTGGCGGAGGCGTACTCGGCCACCAGGATCGCCCCGACCGCCCACTCGCCGCCGAATCCGACGCCCTGGAGGGCGCGGAAGACGAGCAGCGTCTCGTAGTTGGGCGCGAAGCCGCACAGGACGGTGAACAGCGCGTAGGTGATCACCGTGATCATCAGCGCCCGCACCCGGCCGATCCGGTCGGCGAGGATCCCGGCGAGGACGCCGCCGACTGCCGACACGACCAGCGTGACGGTGGTGAGCAGGCCGGTCCGGCCGCTGCTCAGACCGAAGTAGGCGGAGATCGCCACCATGCTCAGCGGCAGCGTGAAGAAGTCGTAGGAGTCCAGGGCGTAGCCACCGAACGCGCCGCCGAAGGCGCGGCGGCCGCGCGGCCCGAGGGCGCGCAGCCAGGCGAACGCGCCGTCGTCGTCGGGCTGTTCGCCCTTGGTCGTCGGGGTCGTCGGGGTCGTCGGAGTCGTCGGAGTCGTCGGAGTCGTCCGGGGCGTACTCATCTGCACCTCGTAGCTGGGGGAGGCGTGCCGGAGCGGTACGGGGTCGAGCGGGAGCGGTGCGGTGTCCCCAAGGTAGGGATCGTTGAACGATCCGACAAGAGGTTCGTCCCCTCGTTCTCGCACCTCGCCCTTCCTTCTACGATGAGGGGGGCACGCGCCGCCGACGGGTGAGGCGGACGGGACGCACAAAGACGAACAAGTCGTGCGAGTCGGATGAGACGGATGAGAAGAGGGCGCTGTGGGGACGACGGGCTCAGGGAGCGGCGGGCTCGCGGACGACCGCGTGCTCCTCGGCCGTACGAGCACCGCGGAACGGGTCGCGGACATCCTGCGCACCCGGATCGCCGAGGGGTTCTTCCCGCCCGGCACCCGCCTGTCGGAGGAGAGCATCGGGGGCGCGCTCGGGGTGTCGCGCAACACCCTGCGCGAGGCGTTCCGGCTGCTCACGCACGAGCGGCTGCTCGTCCACGAGCTGAACCGGGGGGTCTTCGTGCGCGTCCTCGCCGTCGAGGACGTCGTCGACATCTACCGCACCCGGCGGCTCGTCGAATGCGCCGTCCTGCACGACCTGGGTGAGCCCCCGTACGCCCTCGACGGCCTGGTCCTCGCGGTGACCGGGGGTGAGCGCGACGCCCGGGACGGCGACTGGAAGGGCGTGTCCACCGCCAACATCCACTTCCACCGGGAGCTGGTCGCCCTCGCGGGCAGCGACCGCACGGACGAGCTGATGCGCGGGGTGCTCGCCGAACTCCGGCTCGCCTTCCACTCGGTGGCCGATCCCCGGGCGCTCCATGAGCCGTATCTCATGCGAAACCGGGAGATACTGGACGCTCTTCAGGCGGGGGAGCCGACCCGTGCCGAACGGCTGCTCATGGACTACCTCGACGATTCCCGTGAGCAGTTGGTCCGGGTCTATTCCGATGTGGTCGCGGCGGACCCGCCGCCCGGCGCCGGCTGACGGCCGCCGCGCACACCGGCCGGCCCACGGGCCCGCGCGGGCCGTCTGCGCCGTTTCGACCGTTGTCGGTGCGAGGACCTAATCTGTGCAGCGTGACTTCGCCTGCCTCGACGGAATCGGTTCCGCCCCAGCTCAGCGCGGGGCCGCGGCCCGCGCAGGGCCCGGCCGCCGACGAAGGGCTCGCGCGGCGGCTGCGCGCGCTCGCGTGCACCGCGCCCCTGCACGACCTGGACGCGCGCAAGGCGAACCTGGCGGGGGAGTACTCGACGTACGCCATGGCCGAGGTCGCCCTCGCCGCGATCGACCTCGTCACGCTCAACATGGACTTCGACACCGGCGCCGACCACGAGCAGATCGTCGCCCGGCTGCTGCCCAGGGTCGCCGCCCAGGCCCCGCGGCGGCCCGCCGCCGAGCACGAGCGCGTCGCCCGCTGGGTCCTGGAGAACCTGATCAACGTCGGCAGCGTCGACCGGGGCTTCCGCGCCGTGTACGGCACCTTCGGCGCCGACGGCGTCTACGTACGCCGCGACTACGACTTCAAGCTCATCGAGGAGGTCCCCGGGTACGGGGGCAGCGTCTACCTCCGCACCACCGACGAGGCGGTCAACGTCCTCGTCGGCGCCCTCGACACCGACGTCACCAGCGCGCAGATCGCCGCGGAGGTCAAGCTGGAGGTGCTGATCAGCCGCGGCAGGCTCGCCGACGCCCAGCTCGCCGCCGAACAGGCGCGGTACCGCACCGTGCAGTACGCGGAGACCCTCCGCAAGACCCTGGAGGCCACCCGGCGCAACGTCCGGGCCGTCGACTGGCTCAGCGCCGTACCCGACATGATCGACGAGGCGCTCGACCACGTCGCCGACCGGTACCGCCACGAGAACGCCATCCTCACCAACATCCGCAAGGCGCGCGACGAGGCCGAGGACCAGGAGCACAAGCGGCGCGCCGCCGAGCTCGTCGACATCGTCAAGGACTGCATCCGCCGCCACACCCAGCTCCAGTCCCGGCTCCTGGAGGCCGGGCCGCTGTTCCGCGCCGAACAGGACCGACAGGCCTTCACCCAGCCCACCGCCCGCGCCGGACTCGACCTCTACGGTCAGCTCGTCGCCCCCCTCCTCCCCCTGCCGGTGGAGCGGGCCACCAAGGTCACCGACGCGTACTTCGCCCACGGCACAGGTCTGCGCGCCCCCGGCGCCGTACGGATGGGCGACCTGGTCGAGCTGCTGCTGACGCCCCCCGTGGAGCGGGAGCACCTGGGCGCCGAGATGCCCGAGCCCGACCTCATCGCCACCCCCGACGACAGCCGCTTCAGCGAGGCGCAGCTTGCCACCGCCATGGAACTGCTCGACCTGGAGCACGACGCGCCGCGCAGGCTCTCCGGACTTCTCGCCGAAGCCCGCCGCCGCGACCCCGAACTGCCCTACCTGGTCGCCCTGCTGGCCGTACACGCGGCCAGCCCCCCGGTCGGCACCGCCTACCGGCAGGGCGAGGAACGCCTGCTGTTCGCCGTCGACGACGGCACCGAGCTGGACGACCCGGAGTTCGGCGGCGCCGACCTGATAGTCGGCACCGCGCTGCTCGACGCGGTGGGCATGGCCGCCGACCGCAAGGACACCGCGTGACCGGCCCCGCCACCGCCCCCGTCCACCGCCCGGCGGGGCGGTGGACGCCGAGCCCGGCCGCGGCCGGGAGCGCCGCACCCCGCCGCACGTCCCGGCCCCGGACCCTGTCCCTGGCCCGGTCCGCGGCCCGGCCCCGGCCCCGGTTCCGGTTCCGGCCTCCGTCCCCGTCCCCGTCCCGACCACGATCCACCCGTACCGAGGAGCCCCAGCCGTGAGCGACCACCACGCCGAGCACACCGACGCGTGGAGCGAGCCGGACGCCCCCGAGGCGGCCCAGCCCGGCACGCCCACCGGCGGCTCCGCCGTCACACCGGCCGACGCCGCCGACGCCGCCCGCCTGGTCTCCTTCGGGCTCCAGCCCAAGCTGCTCCCCGCCCGGGACGCCGAGTACGCCGACCTGCTCCGCCGCTACCGCGAGGAGCCCGCCTTCGCGCGGGTCGCCGACGCCGTGGCCACCGGCCTCGGCCTCATCGTGCTGGAGGTGTCCCCCCGCGCCGGCATGGCCGTCACCGCCGCCGAGGACTCCGTCTTCGCCGTCCGCATGGGCGACTACGCCCGCCGCGCCTCCACCGACTCGGGCGACCGCTTCCTGCACGGCCTGGCCCACCTCGCCGTCGCCGCCATGGCCTTCCCCCGCCCCGAGGACCTCGCCGACGACGGCTACATCGGCCGCCTCACCGTCAACGGCGTCGACGCCTTCGTACGCCAGGCCTGCCGCCGCCTGGAGGAGCGCGCCGAGGAACAGGGCGAGAACACCGACCCGGCCAGCGACGCCCCCGGCCTGGAGGCCGCCTGGCGCATCTACGCCCGGCGCAGCGCCACCGGAGCCACCAAGGACGCCCGCCGGCTCGCCGGCTCCACCACCGGCATCATCGGCAAGGCCGTCGCCTTCCTCACCGACTCCGGCTTCCTCCAGCGCACCGGTGACGAGGGCGGCGGCTCCTACCGCACCACCGCCCGCTACCAGCTCCAGGTCCGCGACATGGCGGGCAGCGCCGCCATGGCAGAGCTCCTGGACCTGGGCGTCGTCCCGGTCTCCGACGGCACCGCCACCCTCCTGCCGCCGCCCGAGGGCGACGACCTGGAGCTCGCGGCCGACGCCGGTCTGCCCTTCCACGCCTGACACGCGCCCTCCGACACGCCCACCTGACACGCGCACCACGACAGTAACGACTGAGAGTCCGCCGACATGTACGAGTTGTCCCGGGTCCGCCTCTACTCCATCGGGCCGGCCGGTGCGCGGTACGCCGACACCGTGCTGGACCTGCGCGGAGTGGGCGCGCCCGTGCCCAACCCCGCCCCCACCCAGGCGGAGTTCTTCGAGGACGAACCGGTCGGCCCGCCGCGCCGCCCCGCGCCCGCGGGCGTGCTCTTCCTGGAGAACGGCGGCGGCAAGTCCGTCCTGCTCAAGCTGATCTTCTCGGTGATGCTGCCCGGCCACCGCAACACCCTCGGCGGCGCCAGCTCCGGCGTCCTGCGCAAGTTCCTGCTCGCCGACGACTGCGGCCACGTGGCCCTCGAATGGCAGCACACCCTCACCGGCGAGCTCGTCGTGGTCGGCAAGGTCAGCGAGTGGCGCGGCCGCCAGGTCTCCAACGACCCGCGCAAGTTCGCCGAGGCCTGGTACTCCTTCCGCCCCGGACCCGGTCTCGGCCTCGACTCCCTCCCGGTCGCGGAAGCCACCTCCGTACGCCCGCCCGCCGAGGGCATCTCCGGCGCGCAGGGCCGCCGCCGCACGATGAAGGGCTTCCGCGACGCCCTGACCGAAGCCGGCAAGGCGTACCCGCACCTGGAGGTGTACTGGGAGGAGATCCACGACCGCTGGAACGAACACCTCGGCGACCTCGGCCTGGACCCCGAACTGTTCCGCTACCAGCGCGAGATGAACGCGGACGAGGGCGAGGCCGCCGGCCTCTTCGCGGTCAAGAAGGACTCCGACTTCACCGACCTCCTGCTGCGCGCGGTCACCGACACCCGCGACACGGACGGCCTCGCCGACCTGGTCAGCGGTTTCGGCAACAAGCTGGGCCGCCGCGCCGAGCTCACCGCCGAACGGGACTTCACCGCCGGGTCCGTCGACCTCCTGGGACGGATCGTCGAAGCGGCCGGCACCCGCGCGCGTGCCCGCGACGTCCACGCCGGGGCCGAGCGCCGCACCCGCACGCTCGCCCACCGCCTCTCCGCCCGCGCCGCTCAGGAACGCGGCCGCGCCGCCGAGCTGGCCCGGCAGGTCACCGCCGCCGCCCACACCGTCACCGAGACGGAGGACGCCCGCGCCCGCAGCTCCCTGATCGCCGCCGAGCTGGCCTACCGCCACGCCTCCCTGGCCCTCACCGCCGCCGAGAAGGGCGCCGCCGCCCAGCGGCGCGAGCTGATGGACGCCCGCACCCTGCACGCCGCCTGGCAGGCCGCCGAGGCGGTCCTCAGGCACCGCGCCGCCGCCGACCGCTCCGCGCGCGTGGCCGCCGCCATCCGCGAGGCCGAGCGCGACGCCGCCCCCGCGCTCGCCGCCCGCGCCAAGGCCGCCGCCGACCTCGTACGCGCCCTGCACACCGCCGCCGAGGAGGGGGAACGGCAGGCGGCCGAGGAGGAGGAGCGCTCCGCCGCCCTTCAGGAGGCCGGGGAAACCGCCCACCGCGACGCCACCGCCGCCGCCACCGAGGCCCAGCGCGCCCGCAGCGAAGCGGGCCACCTGCGCCAGCGCCTCGCCGAGGTGGAGCAGGAGACGGCCGAAGCGGTACGCGCCGGCTGGCTCGACGACACCGCCCCCGACGCCGACCCGGCCCGCGCCGCGCTCGCCGCCAGCGACGCCGAGAAGACCACCGTCGCCGCCTGGGACACGGCCCGCGACGCCGCCCGCGCGGCGGCCGACCGGGCCCGCGAGGCGGCCGCCGCCGAGTCCCGCGCCGAACTGGCCGCCGCCCGCGCCGCCGACGCCGCCCAGGCGGCCGACCACGCCCACCAGGCCGAGCGCCGCGCCGCCGAGGCCATCGCCGCCGAGGAACGCCTCGCCGAGCTGCTGAGCCTGCCGTCGGCCACCGGCCCGTCCGCCGCCGAACCGCCCGGCACCGGCCCGGCCGGTCCCAGGGCCGCCGTCCCGGGCCCCCGCCAGGGCACGGACACCGGCCCGGGCGCCGGGGACGACGACGGCCACCCCGGCGGTCACGGCGGGACGCCCGCACCCGCGCGCACGGCCCAAGGCCCCCTCACCGTCGAGGAGTTCGACCGGTACGCGGACGACCTCCGCGAGCTGCTCGACCAGGGCATCGCCTCCGCCGAACGCAAGCTGTTCGAACTGCGCACCGCCGCCGCCGACGACTCCCGCATCCTCGGCGCCCTCGGCGACGGCGGGCTCCTGCCGCCCGGCCCCGACGTCCTCGCCACCGTCGAGTACCTCGGCGAACAGGGCATCCCCGCCCTGCCCGGCTGGCGCTACCTCGCCCAGGCCGTCGACCCCGCCGACCACGCCGCCGTGCTCGCCGCCCGGCCCGAGCTGGTCGACGGCGTGGTGATCACCGACCCGGTCTCGTACGCCCGGGCCCGCGAAGCCCTGGCCGGCGCCGCGCTGCTGCCGCGCTCCGCCGTGGCCGTCGGCACCGCCGCCGCCCTCCTCGCCCCCGTCCCCGGACAGACCGGCGCGGACACCGACGTCTTCCTCGTCCCGCCCAACCCGGCCATGCACGACGAGCACGCCGCGGACGAGGAGCGCCAGGCGCTGCGCGCCCGTGCCACCGCCCGCGACGAGGAGATCCGCACCCTCGCCGCCCGCCTCACCGGCGACCGCTCGCTCGCCGCCCGCATCGGCTCCTGGCGCGCCGACTGCCCGCCCGGCATGCTCACCGAGCTGGCGGAGGCCGCCACCACCGCCCGCGCGGCCGCCGAGGCCGCCGAGGTGGCGCTCGCCGAAGCCCGTACGGCACGGGCCGAGGCCGACGAGGCGGCGGCCGACACCGCCCGGGTCCGCGACGAACGGCAGGAAGCCGCCCAGCGGGCCCGCCGGGTCGCCGACGCCCTCGCGGGACTGGCGTTCCGGCTGCGCGAGCGGGCCGGCTGGCAGGCGCGGCTGCGCGAACTGGCCGACGAGACCGCCGAGTACGAGGCCCGCGCCCAGACCTGCCTGGAGCGGGCCCGCGCCGCCGACGAGGACCGCCGCGCCGCCCAGCGCGCCGCCGACGACGCCCACCGCACCGCCCGCGCCCTGCGCGCCGAGCGGGCCGAGATCGCCGGCGCCCCCGAGACCCTGCCCGCGCAGGACGCCGACGCCCCGCGCGTACCGCTCGCCGCCCTCCGCGAGGCCTACCGCGCCGCCTCCCAGCTCTACGAGAAGGTCGGCGTCGGCGCCGACCTGCGCGCCGAGCAGGCCCGGGCCGAGAGCGACGAGAGCGCCGCCCTCGCCGAACTGGACCGGCTCACCAACAAGGTCCGCACCCGCGCCGCCCAGCTCCTGGAGAGCCCGGACGGCGCCGACGGCCCCTCCCGCCAGGCCGCCGCCGCTCGCGCCGAGTCCCTGGTGCAGATGCTGGAGACCCGGGCCTCCGAGGCCAGTGAGAAGCTCGGCAGGCTCCGCGGCGAGGCCGAGCGTCTGGCCCCGGAGGACGGCGAGGCGCACACCGAGCTGCCCGGGGAGCTGGTGCCCGCCGACGCCGACCACGCCCAGTCCCTCCTCCGCACCGCCACCACCGAACTCGCCACCCACACCGACGCCCTGGAGACCGCCCGGGCCACCCACGCCCGGCTCCTCCAGGCCCACCGGGCCGCCGAGGACGCGGCCGGCGGCTTCGACGAGACGGCCGCCCTCCTCCGCGACCTGCTCAGGGAGCACCCCGACGAGGACCAGGAGACGCCGGAGCCCTACCCGGGCAGCCTGGAGGAGGCGCGCCGGTCCGCCGCCGAGGCCCGGCGCTCCCTGCGTGGCTGCGCGGCCGACCTGTCCGCCGCCGACGCGGCCGTACGGGAGGCGTCCGACATCCTCGTACGGCACGCCAACTCCACCCGCTACGAGCAGGTCCGCACCCCCGCCCGCCAGCAGATCCGCGAACTGCCCGCCTCGGCCCTGCCCGAGCACGCCGCCAAGTGGGCCGACGCCTTCGCGCCCCGGCTGCGCGTCCTCACCGACGAGCTGGCGCAACTGGAGCGCAACCGCGAGTCGATCGTCGACCGGCTGCGCGGCCTGGTGGAGTCCGCCCTGGCCACGCTCCGCTCGGCGCAGCGCCTCTCCCGGCTCCCCGAGGGCCTGGGGGAGTGGTCGGGCCAGGAGTTCCTCCGCATCCGCTTCGAGGAGCCCGACCAGGCCACGCTCGTCGACCGGCTCGGCGAGGTCATCGACGAGGCGACCCGCGCGGCCGTCAGGAAGAACTCCGACCTGCGCCGGGACGGCATGTCCCTGCTGCTGCGCGGTGTCCAGGCCGCCCTCGAACCCAGGGGCGTGGCCGTGGAGATCCTCAAGCCGGACGCGGTGCTGCGCGCCGAGCGGGTCCCGGTCGGACAGATGGGCGACGTCTTCTCCGGCGGCCAGCTCCTCACCGCCGCCATCGCCCTCTACTGCACGATGGCCGCCCTGCGCAGCAACGACCGGGGCCGCGACAAGCACCGGCACGCCGGCACGCTGTTCCTCGACAACCCGATCGGCCGCGCCAACGCCACGTACCTGCTGGAGCTCCAGCGGGCGGTGTCGGACGCGCTCGGTGTTCAGCTTCTCTACACCACGGGCCTCTTCGACACCACCGCGCTGGCCGAGTTCCCGCTGGTCATCCGGCTGCGCAACGACGCGGACCTACGGGCGGGCCTGAAGTACATCAGCGTGGAGGAGCACCTCCGCCCCGGCCTGCCGCAGCCCCCGGCCGAGGGGGAGACGGTCGTGCACGGGGAGATCACCGCCACCCGCATGTACAAGCGCACCCCGGACCCGGTGCCGGCGACCACCGACTGACCCGGAGGCCACCGACCGGCCCGTCACCGGCCCGGCGGCCCGTCACCGGCCCGGCGGCCCGTCACCGGCCCGGCGGCCCGTCACCGGCCCGGCGTCAACCGGCCGGCCCGTCACCGTACGGGCCGGCCGGGCGGTCACGCCCTCGACAGCCGGTTGTCGCCCGCGCCCCGCCGCCCCCGTATGCGCGCCGTCGCCCGGGCCTCCGCGCGGGCGGCGCGCCGGGCCCGGCGCCGCTCACGGCGCAGCCTCCGCGCCGTACTGCTGGGGGTCGACACCACACCGTGCCGCTGGTTCCACACCTGCCGGGTCACCCACACGTCCAGCACGGCCCAGGTCGCGATCACCGTACTGGCGACACTGCTCAGCACCATCGGGAAGGCCAGCCAGGACGTGGTGACCGTGCAGAAGAACGCCACCATCGCCTGTATCAGCGTCAGCGCGACGACGAGCACGGCACGCACCGCCGCCGAACGCACCGCGTCCGGCAGCCTGGGCCTCCCCACCGGCTCTTCCACCCACAGTTCGCGCCGCGCTGCCGTCTCCATCCGAACCGCCACTCCCCACGACCGACCGTCTCAAAGGTGGCTGCCCCTCTTCGGCCGCTTTACGCCGAGGTTTCTCGCCTCCCCGCACAGGAGGACGAACGGCCGGCGGTGAAGATTCCCTCGGAACATGCAATTCCAGCCATCCCCCATCGAATCGGAAATGACGCTCCGCCAGGTGTCCTCCGACACACCCCATGGGTCACCGTGGCGAATAGCAGGACAACTCACGATCTGCGCGTCCGGCTGCGGCTGAAAATCGCCCGGACGTCCCTTCGAGTTGTCCGTGGTGCAGTAGTAGGCTCGCGCCGTTTGTTGATGTGTTGATGTGTACACCCACGCCGGACGACCAGGCGGGTGCGAGTGGGGGAGGCCATGCGCTTTCGCGGGAAGTCGATCCGCAGGAAGATCGTGGCGTTGCTCCTCGTGCCGCTCCTGTCCCTCACCGGCCTGTGGGGGTTCGCAACCCTCATCACGGGCCGGGAGGCCGGTCAGCTCCTGGACGTCGGCTACATCGTCGAACGGGTGGGGCACCCGCTCGAGGAGACCATCCACGTCATCCAGCAGGAACGCCGCCAGACGCTGATCTACCTGGCCGACCCCCGCGCCGCCGAGGCCCTCCCCGTGCTGCGCCGCGACCGCGTGGCCACGGACCGGGCCGTCGCCAGGATCCGGGAGAACGCCAAGGACCCGGGCGTCCTCGACGCCCTCAGCGCCCAGGCGGCCCGCCGGCTCCGCTCCCTCACCGCGGGCTTCGACGACCTCACCGCGCTGCGCCGCTCCGTGGAGAGCCGCGCCGTCGGCCGCGTCCAGGCACTGGAGTTCTACAACCGCCTCGTCGACCCCTGCTACAGCTTCCTCAGCAACCTCCACGCGCTCGACAACGTGGAGATGGACAAGGAGGGCCGCGCCCTGGTCGGCGTCGTCCGCGCCCGGGAGATGCTGTCGCGCGAGGACGCCCTGACGGTCTCCTCCCTCATCAGCAAGCGGCTCACCGCCCAGGAGGTTCGCGCCATCTCCGACCTCGTCGCCCACCGGGAACTGCTCTACGAGGTCAACCTGGAGCTCATGCCCGGCTCCGAACGCCATGTCTTCCAGTCCTACTGGCGCAGCCCCCGCACCGAGCCCCTCCGCGACGCGGAGGACGCGCTCCTCGCCGCCGGCGCCACCGACGAGCCCCGCACCATCGACGCCGCCAGATGGCAGGAACTGGCCAATCCGGTCCTCGAAGGCCTCGCCCGGGAGAACACCGAGGCCGGCAACCGCTACCAGGACCGCGTCGAACCCGTCGCCCACAGCGTCCTGTTCAAGGCGGGCGTGGCCGGTGTGCTCGGCTTCCTCGCCGTCCTCGTGTCGATCGTCGTCTCCGTACGCATCGGGCGCGCGCTCGTGCGCGACCTGCGGCGCCTGCGCAAGGAGGCCCAGGAGGTCTCCGGCGTACGGCTGCCCAGCGTGATGCGCCGCCTCGCCGCCGGGGAGCACGTCGACGTCGAGACGGAAGTGCCCCACCTGGAGTACGAGAAGGACGAGGTCGGCCAGGTCGGCCAGGCCCTCAACACCCTCCAGCGGGCCGCCGTCGAAGCCGCCGTCAAGCAGGCCGACATGCGCCGCGGCGTGTCCGAGGTCTTCGTCAACCTCGCCCGCCGCAACCAGGTCCTCCTCCACCGCCAGCTCACCCTCCTGGACACCATGGAGCGGCGCACCGAGGACACCGAGGAACTCGCCGACCTGTTCCGCCTGGACCATCTCACCACGCGTATGCGCCGCCACGCGGAAGGCCTGGTCATCCTCTCCGGCGCCGCGCCCTCGAGGCAGTGGCGCAAGCCGGTGCAGTTGATGGACGTCGTACGGGCCGCGGTCGCCGAGGTCGAGGACTACGAGCGCGTCGAGGTGCGGCGGCTGCCGCGCATCGGCGTCGGCGGGCCCGCGGTCGCCGACCTGACCCACCTCATCGCCGAACTCCTCGAGAACGCCACCGTGTTCTCCCCGCCGCACACCGCCGTGCACGTCCACGGCGAGCGGGTCGCCAACGGCTTCACCCTGGAGATCGACGACCGGGGCCTCGGCATGGCACCCGAAGCCCTGCTCGACGCGAACCTGCGCCTCGCGGAGACCCCCGAGTTCGAGCTCTCCGACACCGACCGGCTCGGCCTGTTCGTGGTCAGCCGCCTAGCCCAGCGCCAGAACGTCCGCGTCTCGCTCCAGCCCTCCCCGTACGGGGGCACCACGGCGGTCGTGTTCATCCCGGCCGCGCTGCTCACCGACGCGCCCGAGACGCAAGGCGCCGGATTCCGGCTCGACCGCAAGGGCGGCAAGGACGCCCCGCGCCGGCGCGCGGCCCTGTCCAAGGTGCCCTCCGGCCTGTCGGCCGCCACCGGGCCGTCCGTACTCGACGGTCCGGTCGAACTGGAGGCACCCGTCGGCGCGCTCGGCCTCGACGACCGGCTCGCCGACCTCGGGACCCTCGATGAACGGCTCGGCGACCTGGAGGAGAGCGAGAGCGAGCGCGGCGGCCTCTTCCGCGCCCGGCCCCCGCTGCGTCCCGTGTCCGGCCACCGCGCGGAGCCCGAGCAGCACCAGCAGGCCGCCGACCGCACCCATGAGCGCCCGTCCGGCGGCCCCGTACCGCTGCCGCGCCGCAAGCCCCCGACGCTCGTCGCCCACCGCGGCCGGCGCCTGGACGAGGGCGGCCGTACGCATCCCGCGCCGGAGGAGCCCGCGGCACCCGCCGGGCCCACCGCGCCCGGGCCCACCGCGCCCGAGCCCGCCGCGCCCCCGCCCGCCGACGACGCGACCCTCCTGCTGCGCGGCCTTCCCCGCCGCGTACGCCAGGCGAGCCTCGCCCCGCAACTGCGGCGGACGGCCGGACGGGCCGCCCCGGACGACCCGGGCGCGTACGCGGACGGGGGCACGGCCCCGGACAGGGCCACGGACACCGAGCGCGACGCCGAGCGCGAGGCGGAAGAAGTACGCAGCCGCATGGCCGCGATGCAGCGGGGCTGGCAGCGGGGACGCAGGCACAACGCCGAGAGCACCCCGCCCGCCGGCCACGACGGACCAGCACCAGCACCAGGAACGACACCGGAGGGGGACGGTCGATGACCGCACCGAACGCCGCAGCACCCAACTCAACCGGCTCGACCGGCGAGCTGAACTGGCTCCTCGACGAACTGGTCGACCGGGTGGGTTCCATCCGCAAGGCACTGGTGCTCTCCAGCGACGGCCTCGCCACCGGGTCCTCCAAGGACCTCAGCCGCGAGGACAGCGAGCACATGGCGGCGGTGGCCTCCGGGTTCCACAGCCTCGCCAAGGGCGTCGGCCGGCACTTCGACGCCGGTCGCGTCCGCCAGACCGTCGTCGAGCTGGAGGAGGCCTTCCTGTTCGTCACGGCCGCGGGTGACGGGAGCTGCCTCGCCGTGCTGGCGGACGCCGATTCGGACGTCGGTCTCGTCGCGTACGAGATGACGCTCATGGTCAAGCGGGTCGGGGCCCACCTCGCGACGGCACCTCGGACCGGACTGCACGCCGGAGGGTGAGGGGGATGCGATGAGTGACGCAGGAGGGCGGCACAGCCGGACACGGGTCCGGGACCGCCATGAGCCGCACCACTGGTTCGACGACGACGCGGGCCCGGTGGTCCGCCCGTACGCGATGACACGCGGCCGTACCAGCAGCGCCACCCGCCACCGCCTCGACCTGATCGCGGTGGTCGTCCCCGAGCCCGCGGCCGACGACCCCGGCCGTGACCAGACGCTGTCACCGGAACACGTGGAGATCGTGGAGCGGTGCAGCGACCTCCCCCGGTCGATCGCCGAGCTGGCCTCCGGGCTGGACCTCCCCGTCGGGGTGGTCCGCGTCCTGGTCGGCGACCTCGTCGAGGACGAACTCGTCCACGTAACCCGTCCCGTCCCGCCGGCCGAACTGCCGGACGTCAGCATCCTCCGTGAGGTGATCAATGGCCTTCGGGCGCTCTAGCACCGGCCGCAAGAAGCGACCGGTCGAGCCGGTGACACTGAAGATGCTGGTCGCCGGCGGATTCGGGGTGGGCAAGACGACACTGGTGGGCGCGGTCAGCGAGATCCGGCCGCTGCGCACCGAGGAGACCCTCACCGAGGCGGGCCGGCCGGTCGACGACCTGCACGGCGTGGAGTCCAAGTCCACCACCACGGTGGCCATGGACTTCGGGCGCATCACGCTCCGCGAGGACCTGGTGCTGTACCTCTTCGGCACGCCGGGGCAGGACCGCTTCTGGTTCCTGTGGGACGAGCTCGCGCAGGGCGCCCTGGGGGCGGTGGTGCTGTGCGACACCCGCCGCCTGGAGGACAGCTTCGCGGCGATCGACTACTTCGAGCGCCGGGGCATCCCGTTCGCGGTGGCCGTCAACTGCTTCGAGGGCTCGGCCCGCTTCCCGGCCGAGTCGGTACGGGCGGCACTCGACCTCGACCCCGAGGTGCCGCTGATGATGTGCGACGCGCGCGACCGGGAGTCGGTCAAGGCGGTCCTGGTCGCCGTCGTCGAGCACGCCATGACCCTCGCCGCCCGCACCCGCGAGCCGGTCACCACCTGACGACCCCGCTGGCCCGTACCCCCATGGACAGGGGTACAGGCCGCCCAGTCTCCGCACGCCGGGCCGTGGCAGGGTGCCCGGCCACGGACCGCAGTGACACGGGGAAGTCGAAGTAGGTGGCGGGGAACGGTTCCGGCTTGTACGTGAAGTGCCACCACTCCTCCGGGAGGTTGGCGAACCCCTCCGTGCCGAGCGTCCCCTTCAGTAGCTGCCGGTTCGCCCGCTGCGCCCCCTGGACGCGCGGGTCGTCCGTGTGGGACAGCGTGTCGAAGCAGTCGAAACCCGTCCCCATGTCGATGGAGTTGTCGGGGAAGCGCTCCTCCCGTGGGGCGTGACAAGGGACCAGCCGCTCGCCCGGCACATAGGGGCGGGTCGGCACGGCGGGCAGCTTCACGATCGTCAGGTCCACCGTGGACCCCCTGCTGTGCCCGGAGTTCTCGGCGATGTATCCGTCCGCGAACAGCCGGGACTTCGCGACGAGCGGATAGAACTCCGCTTTCATCCGCTCGTCCTGGAGGTCCTTGGCCCACCGCACGAAGTGGTCCACCGCCCGCTGCGGCCGGTAGCAGTCGTAGACCTTCAGCGAGTGGCCCTGTCGCAGCAGCCGTAGCTGGGCCCGGTGCAACGCCTCGGCGGCGGGACGGGTCAGGATGCACACCGGCTGCCGGTAGCCGTCCACCGGCTCGCCCACGAAGTTGTGTTCCGTGGTGTAGCGCATCTCCTGGATGATCGTCGGGTCGACGGACCGCAGGGCCACGAACTCCTCCGGGGCCTTGGGCTCGGGGGTGGCCCGGGCGGTGGGCGCGCCCGCCGTCGACACCAGGGCCAGCGCGGCGGCGGCCGTCAGCAGGGCGGGGACAAGGGCACGGACAACGGGCAGCGAGGAAGCACGTCGTGTCATGCGCCCCGTCTATCAGGCCCGGCGGGATGGGTACAGTCCCTCTCCGTGAAGGACTCCCACTGCACCGGTTGCGGCGCCCCCTACGCGGCGGGCGCCGGCTGGCCCCGCGCCTGCGCGCACTGCGGCGACGTCGCCTATCGCAACCCGCTGCCCGTCGCCGTGGCCCTGCTGCCCGCGACCGACGCGCGCGGCACCGGGCTCGTCGTCATCACCCGCGCCATCGAACCCCGGCGCGGCGGCACCGCCCTGCCCGGCGGCTTCATCGACCACGCCGAGGACTGGCGGGAAGCGGTGGTGCGGGAGCTGAGGGAGGAGACGGGGATCGAGGCGCCGGCGGGTGACGTGACCCTCGCCGACGCCATGAGCTCGCCCGCCGGCCACCTGCTGCTCTTCGGCCTGCTGCCCGAACGCCCGGCCGCCGCCCTCCCGCCCTCCGTGCCCACCGACGAGACGACCGGCCACCACCTCCTGCACGCCCCGGCGGAACTGGCCTTCCCCCTCCACACGGCAGCGGTCGCCAACTGGTTCGCGGGCCGCTACCCCGGCTGACCCCTACGCACGGCAGGCCCCGTCCCCACCCGCGACCCCCACGCACCACCCGCCCCACACTCCACCCCCCTCACCCCGACCCCGCCCCCACCCCCCGGATCCGCACGCCCCGTTCGACCTCCACCGCCCCGTCGTCAGTCACCCGCTCCACCACGACCCGCCCGTCCACCACCCGCGACCGGTACCGCTCGATCTCCGCCCCCGCCCACCCGTCGCCGGCGTCCCGCACCACCAGCCCGCCACCGGTGCGCCCCACGGCCGGGGCCCACACCTCCAGCGCGTCCGCCCCGTCCCCGTCCCGCACCGGGATCACCGCGCCCGCGCGGGCGAGCACCGGAACGCGCGACAGCGGCGCGTCCACCAGCACCTGCCCGGGCCCCTCGTACGCCCGCTCCGTGGCCGTGTCGTACCAGCGGCCGCGCGGCAGCCGTACCGCCCGCCGGTCCGTGCCGCGCGCGAACACCGGCGCCACCAGCAGCGCGTCGCCCAGCAGGAACGCGTCCTCGCAGTCCCGCAGCGCCCGGTCCTCCGGGGAGCCCCACCACACCGGCCGCACGTAGGGGGCACCGGTGAGGCGCGCCAAGTGCGCCAGGGTCACGAAGTAGGGCCGCAGCCGCTCCCGTTCGGCCAGCGCCTCCCGGGCGTGCTCCAGCACCTTCGGGCCGAACTCCCACGGCTCGCGCCGCCCCGCGTCGATCGCCGCGTGGGTGCGGAACAGCGGCAGCCAGGCACCGAGCTGGAACCACCGCAGGAACAGCTCGGGCGTCGGACTCCCGTCGAACCCGCCGACGTCGGGGCCCGAGTACGGCACCCCGCACAGCCCCAGGCCCAGCACCAGCGACAGCGACGCCCGCAGCCCCGGCCACCCCGTGGACACGTCGCCCGACCACGTCCCGCCGTACCGCTGCATCCCCGCCCACCCGGAGCGGGAGAACAGGAAGGGCCGCTCGTCCGGGCGCAGCCGCCGCAGCCCCTCGTAGCCCGCCCGCGCCATCGCCAGCCCGTACAGGTTGTGGGCCTCCCGGTGGTCGCCGCCCCGGCCCTCCAGGACGTGCCGGGCCGAGCGCGGCAGCGTCATGTCACCGAACGGCGTGAAGGAGACGGGCTCGTTCATGTCGTGCCACACCCCGGAGAAGCCCCGCGCCAGCCGTTCCTCGTACAGGCCGCCCCACCAGTCCCGGACCGCCGGATCCGTGAAGTCCGGATAGACGCAGTCGCCCGGCCACACCACGCCCCGCACCTCGGCACCCCTCCCGTCCCTGACGAACGCCCCCGAGGGCCCGACCGCGCGGCCGCTCTCGTAGACCGGGTTCCCGCGCTCCGCACTGACCCCCGGGTCGACGATCGACACCAGCCGCACGCCCTCTTCGCGCAGCTCCCGCGCGAGCCCGGGCAGGTCGGGGAACCGCTCCTCGTCCACCGTGAAGACCTGGTGCCGGTCGTAGTGGTCGATGTCCAGGTGCAGCACCGACAGCGGCAGGTCCCGCTCCCGGTAACCGCCCACCACCCGCCGCACCTCCTCCGCACTGCCGAAGCCCCACCGGGCGTGCTGCGGCCCCAGCGCCCAGGACGGCGGCAACGCGGGGGCGCCCGTCAGCACCGTCCAGCCGTGCAGCACGCGCGCGGGGGTGCCGACGACCACCCAGCAGCGCAGCGGCCCGCCGCTCATCCGCACCTCGCTCGCGCCCGGCCGGTCGTGCCCCGAGCCGGCCCCCTCCTCGCCCTCCCGCAAGGAGACCTGGCCGTCCCAGGAGTTGTCGTGGAACGCCAGGTGCGTGCCCGCGTCCGACACCACCAGTTGCACCGGCATGGTGATGTACAGCGGGTCGTCACCGGGCGCGAAGCTCCCGCGCGGGTCCGTGTTCCACAGCCGGTACGTCCCGCTGCGCAGCCGCGGCCCCGACGCCCGCCCGCCCAGCCCGAAGAACCGCGCGTCCGCGGGCACCTCCGAGCGCTGCACCCACCGCGAGGGGCCCCCGGAGACCGGCTCCCACCACCGGGGAGGCAGGTCCCGGCGCAGCACCACCCCGCCCGGTGTGCGGACCTCCACGGCGCCGTTGCGCGACACCGCCACCGTCACCCGCTCCGACACCACCCGCCAGCCGCCGCCCTTGTCGGGCTCCAGTTCCGCCCGCGGATCGGGCTCCGGCGGCCGGCCCGCCAGCGCGTACGACGGCAGCGGTTCCGCCCCGTCCCAGCCCCAGAACACCGTCCCGCCGACGAAGACGCACACCCGCACCGACGAGCGGGCGAACCGCACGGTCCCCCCGCCCGGCATCGGCTCCACACCCTCCACGGGCCCCGGGACCCGGGCGCGCTCCGGTCCCGCCGGCGGCAGCCCCCGGGCGTCCGTACGCCGCTGCCGCCACGCGGACCGCATCGCCCGCAGCCCCCGTACCGTGCCGAAGATCCTCACCGAGCGCACCAGATCACGACCGTCCATGACGATCACCCTGCCACCCGGCCCCGGGGCCGCGCGGCCCGTTCAACCTGCGTTCACCCGTGGCGGGAGCACATGTTCATCCCGCCGGCCATGGGTGGTGAGCCCTGGTGCGAACAACGATCACATGGCATCGTCCTGCTCAGCCGCGTCACGCGCACACCCCCGCACGTGCGCGGGACCCACGCATGACCCGCGTACAGGGACGTACAGCCAGGGAGCAGCCCCATGACCACAGAGCACGCCCAGCCCGAGCCGCTCTGGAAGCCCGACCAGGACCGCGTCGACACGGCCGCGGTCACCCGTTTCCAGGCCTGGGCGGCCCAACGGCACGGCGCACCCGCGGACGGCGGTTACCCCGCACTGCACCGCTGGTCGGTCGACCACCTCGACGCCTTCTGGCAGGCGGTGGCCGAGTGGTTCGACATCCGCTTCTCCACGCCGTACGAGCGGGTCCTCGGCGACCGCTCCATGCCCGGCGCCCGGTGGTTCCCCGGCGCCACGCTCAACTACGCCGAGCACGCGCTGCGCGCCGCCGCCGACCGGCCCGACGCGCCCGCCCTCCTGTACGTCGACGAGACGCACGAGGTGACGCCGATCGGCTGGGCGGAGCTGCGCCGCCAGGTGGGCTCCCTCGCCGCCGAGCTGCGCGCCCTCGGCGTACGCCCCGGCGACCGCGTCAGCGGCTACCTGCCGAACATCCCGCAGGCCGTCACCGCCCTCCTCGCCGCCGCCGCCGTGGGCGCCGTGTGGACCTCCTGCGCCCCCGACTTCGGCGCCCGCAGCGTCCTGGACCGCTTCCAGCAGGTTGAGCCCGTCGTCCTGTTCACCGTCGACGGCTACCGGTACGGCGGCAAGGAGCACGACCGCCGCGACACCGTCGCCGAGCTGCGCCGCGAGCTGCCCACCCTCCGGGCGGTCGTCCACATCCCGCTCCTGGGCACCGAGGCCCCCGAGGGCGCCCTGGAGTGGTCCGCCCTCACGGCGGGGGACACGGAGCCGGTCTTCGAGCAGGTGCCCTTCGACCACCCCCTGTGGGTGCTGTACTCCTCCGGCACGACCGGCCTGCCCAAGGCGATCGTCCAGTCCCAGGGCGGCATCCTCCTCGAACACGTCAAGCAGCTCGGGCTGCACTGCGACCTCGGCCCCGAGGACCGGTTCTTCTGGTACACCTCCACCGGCTGGATGATGTGGAACTTCCTCGTCTCCGGCCTGCTCACCGGCACCACGGTCGTCGTGTACGACGGCAGCCCCGGCCACCCGGACACAGGCGCCCAGTGGCGGATCGCCGAAATCACCGGCGCCACCCTGTACGGCACGTCCGCCGCGTACGTCATGGCCTGCCGCAAGGCGGGGGTCCACCCCTCCCGCGACTACGACCTGTCCCGGGTGATGTGCGTCGCCACCACCGGCTCGCCGCTCCCGCCCGACGGGTTCCGCTGGCTGCACGACGAGGTGCGCGACGACCTGTGGATCGCCTCCGTCAGCGGCGGCACCGACGTGTGCAGCTGCTTCGCCGGCGCGGTCCCCACCCTGCCGGTGCACATCGGCGAGCTCCAGGCCGCCTGCCTGGGCACCGACCTCCAGGCCTGGGACCCGCAGGGCAAGCCGGTCGTCGAGGAGGTGGGGGAGCTGGTGGTCACCAGCCCCATGCCCTCCATGCCCGTCCACTTCTGGAACGACCCCGACGGCAGCCGCTACCACGACAGCTACTTCGACATGTTCCCCGGCGTCTGGCGTCACGGTGACTGGATCACCATCACCGACCGCGGGTCGGTCGTCATCCACGGCCGTTCCGACTCGACCCTGAACCGTCAGGGCGTCCGCATGGGGAGCGCCGATATCTACGAGGCCGTCGAGCGCCTCCCGGAGATCCGCGAGTCCCTCGTCATCGGCCTGGAGGAGCCCGACGGCGGCTACTGGATGCCCCTGTTCGTCCACCTCGCCGAGGGCGCCACCCTGGACGACGACCTCGTCGACCGCATCAAGCGGACGATCCGCACCCAGCTCTCCCCGCGCCACGTCCCCGACGAGATCATCCAGGTGCCCGGCGTCCCGCACACCCTCACCGGCAAGCGCATCGAGGTCCCGGTCAAGCGCCTCCTCCAGGGCACGGACCTGTCCAAGGCGGTCAACCCCGGCTCCGTCGACAACCTCGATCTGCTCCGCTTCTACGAGGAGCTGGGCCGCGCCCGCGCCAAGAGCACCCGATGAGCTCGTTCTGGACGGGTCGGCGCGTACGGCTGCGCGGGATCGAGCCCGAGGACTGGCAGGGCTTCATGGAGTTCGACGCCCACACCGGCCACCAGCGCGCGGTCGACGTCCTCCACCCGCCGCGCTCCGCCGAGAGGTACCACGCGTGGGCGGCCGAGGAGGCCGTCGCGCCGCCCACGGGCGACTCCTTCCGGCTCGCCATCGAGGCCCTGGACACCGGCGAACTGGTGGGCGCCCTGTCCACCCATGACGCCGACCCGCGCACCGGCCGGTTCCGGTACGGCATCGGCATCGGCGGCGACCACCAGCGGCGCGGCTACGCCGCCGACGCCGTGGTCCTGCTGCTGCGCTTCATGTTCGGCGAGCGGCGCTACCACAAGTGCGAGGCGGGCGTCTACGCGTTCAACGGCGCCTCGCTCGCCCTGCACCGGGCGCTCGGCTTCACCGAGGAGGGACGGCTGCGCGACCACGAGTTCTTCGCCGGGCGCCACCACGACCTGGTGCTGATGGGGATGACGGCTCCGGAGTTCGCCGCCCGCCATCCCTTCGAGCAGCTCTGACTCAACCGCCGTACATGGCCTCGGACCCGCCCAGCACCGCGGCGAAGTCCGAGGCCAGCCGCGCCGCGTCGGCCGGTTCCAGCTCCGCCGTGGTGACCCGTACGCCCGTGGCCGCGGCGATGCGGAACCGGGCGCCCGCGGCGACCCACCAGCCGCACGACCGCAGCCCGTTGACCACGGCCGACTCGTCCCGCACCGGCACCCACACGTTGAACCCGCTCGCCCCGTGCGCCCCGATGCCGTGCCGCGCCAGCCCGGCGACCAGCGCCTCGCGCCGCTCGGTGTACACCTCCCCGGCCCGCTCGACGAGCCGCCGCACGTCCTCGTCCGCCAGCAGCCGCGCGGTGGTCTCCTGGAGGACGTGACTGATCCACCCGGACGTCAGCAGCAGCCTGCCGTCGTGCCGGGCGAGCGTGGTCCCGTCGCACGCCAGCGCCGCCCACCGCAGATCGATCCCCAGGTGCTTGGACACCGTCCGCACATGGGCCCACCGGGGCAGCCCGGCAGCCGCCAGTGAGTACGACGGCGCACCCGACACGTCCGCGTTGTGGTCGTCCTCGACGACCAGCACCTCCGGGAAAGCGCTCAGGACGTCCGCCAGCGCGTCCCGCCGTTCCCGGGAGAAGCAGCCCCCCATGGGGTTCTGGCCGCGGGGGCTGCACACCACCGCCCGGACGCCCGCTCGCAGAGCGGCCCCCAGCGCCTCGGGGAGCATGCCCCGGTCGTCCACCGCCACCGGCACCATCCGCAGCCCCAACGCCGGTACCAGGTCCAGCAGATGGTGGAAGCCCGGGTCCTCCACGGCCACCGAGTCACCCGGCTTCAGCTCCGTCGACAGCAGCCGCCCCACACAGTCGAGCGCGCCGTGCGCGAACGTCACCCGCTCCGCCGGCACCCCGTCCCGCGCGAACCACTCGCGGGCCAGCGCCTCCAGCGACGCCAGCCTCGGTGCCGCCCGGTGCGAGCCGGGCACCGGCGGCACGGGGGACGGCGGACGCAGGACGGGCAGGAACGCCGGGTCGGGGTGCCCGCCCGCCAGGTCGCGCAGGCCCGCCGGCACCCTCGGCGGCCGCCGTGAACCGACCGCCGGCGTCTGCGCCACCACCGTCCCGCCGCGGCCCCTGGTCACCACGATCCCGCGCTGCCGCAGCTCCCTGTACGCCGTCGCCACCGTGCCGGGACTGACGGCCAGCTCGTCCGCCAGCCTCCGCACCGGAGGCAGTGCCACCCCGGGCCCCAGCGCCCCCTCCGCCACCGCCCGCTCCACGGAAGCTGCGATTCCCCTGGCCGTGGACCCAGTGATCGAATATTGTGCTGCCACGTACTGAACTATGTATCAATACATAAGTCTCGTCAAGGGGGAGACGGTGGACCCGCACAAGCGCCCGACCGCACGCGCAGAGCGCATACCAGGAGGCCGCGACGGCCGCCGCATGCTGCTCGTCTCATTCATCGACAAGATCGGCACCGGGCTCTGGACCACCGCCCTCCCGCTCTACTTCACCCACGTCACCGGCATGTCCGTCGCCCGCGTCGGCCTCCTCATCGGCCTCTCCGGCGCCATCGGCATCGCCGGAGCCCCCCTCGCCGGACGCCTCGCCGACCGCTTCCCCGTCACCCGCGTCCTCGTCGGCGCCCAACTCCTCCGCGCCCTCGCCCTGCTCACCCTTCTCACCACCCACACCTACGCACTCCTCCTGCTCTACTCCGCCATCGGCGCCCTCCCGGACCGCGCCTCCAACGTCCTCACCAAGCTCTACGCCGCCCGCATCGCCGGCCCCCACCGCGTCCGCTACCAAGCCCTCAACCGCACCGTCTCCAACCTCGGCTGGGCCTTCGGCGGCCTCGGCGCGGCCGCCGCCCTCGCCGTCGCGACCACCACCGCCTACCAGACCCTCCTCATCGCCAACGCCCTCTCCTACGCCCTCATCGCCGCCCTCACCCTCCGCTGCGCCGAACCGCCGTCCCCCTCCCGCATCGCCACCCGCTCCGGCCCCCACGCCACCCCCACCCCACCCGCCCCACCCTCCAACCCCTGGCGCGACCGCACCTTCCTGCTCTTCACCGCCACCGAAGCCGCCCTCTTCCTCGACGACGCGATCCTCCAGGTCGGCATGCCCCTGTGGATCGTCCACGCCACCGACGCACCCGCCGGCCTCGCACCCCTCCTCCTGGTCCTCAACTCCGTCCTCGTCGTCCTCTTCCAAGTCCCCCTCGCCCGCTTCGGCGCCACCGCGGCCGCCGCCCGCACCCTGCTGCTCCCGCTCGCCCTCCTCTTCACCACCGGCTGCCTCGCCCTGGCCGCCTCCGCCGCCGGCCACGGCTGGACCACGGTCACCGCCCTCACCGTCGCCGCCGTCGCCCTCACCTTCGCCGAGATGGTCCACGCCACCGCCTCCTGGGAACTGTCCGTCGTCCTCGCCCCCACCGACGCCCAGGGCGCCTACCTCGGCGTCCACGGACTCGCCGCCTCCACCCAGCGCAGCGCCGGCCCCCTCCTGGTCACCGCCGTCATCGCCGCCGGCCCCCTCGCCTGGCCCCTGCTCGGAGCCGGCTTCGCCGCCACCTGCCTCGCCCAGCACCGCCTGGTCCGCCACCGCCTCCCCGAGGCCCCACTGTCAGTGCCCCCGATTACGGTGAGTGAGAACCGATAGACAAGGGGGAACCATGGCACGCACCAGCACCACCACGACCATGCGACGCGCACTCCGCCGGGAAGCAGCGAGCACCGTCGGTCTCCTCGCCGACCCGATCGATTTCGCGGCCATGCGCCGCTACCGCACCTTCCCCTTCGACGACCACGACACCTACCTCCGCCAGGTCGACAAGCTCCTCCGCACCCTCGCCACCCACGGGGGACACACCACCGTCGCCCTCTTCGACCCCGAGGACTACGCCGACTACTGCGCCGAGACCGGACTCGACCCCGACACCCCCGCCGGCCGCAGCCGCTACACCGCCGAGATCGGCACCACCGGCGCCCGCGTCCCCTACACCGGACAACCCGTCGACCGCCTCGTCCCGCTCCTCGTCCAGCGCGCGGTCAGGCAGGCCACCTGGGAGTACGCCACCATGCTCCTGACCGACCTGGGAGCGTGCGCCGACTGCGGCCAGGACATCGGCCGCACCGCCTTCGACCGGGCCTCCCACCTCCTGACCCGGCTCCTCGAAGCGGCCGGACCCGGCACCCACCACCTCGTCTGCAGCGTCCCCGCCGACGAACACCTCCTCGCCGTCCTCCACACCGAACGGCCCAGCACCGGCCCCGCCCGACTCGACCCCACCGAAGGAGCCGAGTTCGTCACCGTCCTCGCCGCCGGGATCGCCCTCGAACGCCCCGGCGGCCTCGTCCTCCGCACCACCGCCCCCGACACCCCGGACCACGTCCACGGCTGGCGCCTCGACCGGGGACACCTCGTCCCCCTCACCGCCGCCGAGGTGTTCAACGCCTACTGCACCGACGCCGACACCGGAGATCCCCTGCCACCCGAACCCGGCGTCGCGTACCACGCAGGATTCGACATCACCACCGACGACCCCTGGCCCGGCCACCACTGACCGCCGGACCAAAGGAGAAGGGGCTTCCCCGCCACACGGCGGGAAAGCCCCTCCACACGAACCGGCGAACCGGCCCCGACCGGCCTACTCCCCGGACAGCACCGCCTGCGCGGCCAGCCGCGCCTCCTCGGCCGAATCCGTCGCCCGAGCGGCCGCCGCCGCCCGCTCGCACTGCGCCAGCGTGTGCTTGGCCAGCGTCGCCCGGACGTACGGGATCGATGCCGCACCCATCGACAAGGAAGTGACGCCCAGCCCCGTCAGCACACAGGCGAGCAGCGGATCGGACGCCGCCTCACCGCACACGCCGCAGCTCTTGCCCTCGGCCCGGGCCGCCTCCGCGGCCAGCGCCACCAGGTCCAGCAGCGCCGGCTGCCACGGGTCCTGCAACCGCGACACCGCACCCACCTGCCGGTCCGCGGCGAAGGTGTACTGCGCCAGGTCGTTCGTCCCCAGCGACAGGAACTCCACCTCCTGGAGGATCGACCGCGCCCGAAGCGCCGCCGACGGGATCTCCACCATGGCACCGAACTTCGCCCGCAGCCCCGCCTGACGGCACGCGTCCGCGAACGCCTTCGCGTCCGCCCGGTCGGCCACCATCGGCGCCATGACCTCCAGGTACACCGGAAGGCCCTCGGCCGCCTTCGACAGCGCCGAAAGCTGCGTCCGCAGCACCTCCGGGTGGTCCAGCAGCGTCCGCAGACCCCGCACGCCCAGCGCCGGGTTCGGCTCGTCGGCGGGCGTCAGGAAGTCCAGCGGCTTGTCCGCACCCGCGTCCAGCACCCGCACGACCACCCGGCCCTCCGGGAAGGCCTCCAGCACCTTGCGGTACGCCTCGATCTGCTTGGCCTCCGACGGCGCCCGCTCGCTGTCGTCCAGGAACAGGAACTCGGTACGGAACAGACCGACGCCCTCGGCCCCCGCCTCCACCGCGGCCGGCACATCGGCCGGCCCGCCCACGTTCGCCAGCAGCGGCACCTTGTGGCCGTCCGACGTCGCCCCCGGACCGGTCGCCGCCGACAGCGCCGCCTTGCGCGCGGCCGCCGCCTCCTCCAGCTCCGCCCGCTTCTCCGCGCTCGGCTCCACGAAGATCTCGCCGGTGCTGCCGTCCACCGCGATCACGGTGCCCTCGGCCAGTTCACCGGCCCCCGGCAGCGCCACCACGGCCGGCACACCGAGCGCCCGCGCCAGGATGGCGCTGTGGCTGGTCGGCCCGCCCTCCTCGGTCACGAAGCCGAGCACCAGCGTCGGGTCCAGCAGCGCGGTGTCGGCCGGCGCGAGGTCCCGCGCGATCAGCACGTACGGCTCGTCGCTGTCCGGCACACCCGGCATCGGCACGCCCAGCAGCCGGGCCACGATCCGGTTCCGCACGTCGTCCAGGTCCGCCACCCGCCCCGCCAGGTACTCCCCGGCACCGGCCAGCAGCGCCCGGTAGGCGGCGAACGCGTCGTACACGGCCCGCTCGGCCGTGCTCCCCACGGCGATACGACGCTCGACGTCGGCCATCAGCTCGGGGTCCTGCGCCATCATGGCCTGCGCTTCGAGCACCGCCTGCGCCTCACCGCCGGCCAGGTTGCCCCGCGCGATCAGATCGGCCGCCACGGCCTCGACGGCCTGACGGGCACGCCCCTGTTCGCGCTCCGCCTCCTCGGCCGGGATCTGCTTGGCCGGCGGCTCCAGGACCGCCGTGCCCATGTGGCGGACCTCGCCGATCGCCACCCCGTGGCTCACTCCGACGCCCCGCAGCGTTGTCTCCATTACACCTGTCTCCGATCGAGTGGCGGCCGGACCGCCACGTTGAATGTCCCGCCCCGGTGCCGCCGGCACGACGGCAGTGACGTCACCGCCAGGAGAAGAGGGCGTCGCCGGCCTTGACGCCGCCGTCCTCGATGACCTCGCTCAGGGAGTCGGCGGTGGCTTCCAGGGCCACGATCGGGCAGATCGGCGACTTGCCGGCCGCCTCGACGGCCGCGGGGTTCCAGCGCACGACGGCCTGGCCGCGCGTCACGGTGTCCCCCTTGTTCACCAGCAGCTCGAAACCCTCGCCATTGAGCTGCACGGTGTCGATGCCCAGGTGCGTGAGCACACCATGCCCTTCGCCGTCGACGACGACGAAGGCGTGCGGGTGCAGGGACACCACGATGCCGTCCACGGGAGCCACGGCCGCCGAAGCCTCGCGCACGGGATCGATGGCCGTACCCGGGCCGACCATCGCCCCGGAGAAGACCGGGTCGGGTACGGCGGCGAGGCCGATGGCGCGGCCCTCGAGCGGCGACGTCACGGTGGTCATGGGGAGCCTCCCAGGGGGTGGAGATGTGTGTCGCCGCCCCTACCTGTCCTGGACGGCGTACTGATCAGAAGCGTATGTCATGAGAAGTCCGGGTTACGCCCGATAAGTCCGGGTTGGCGGACCTAGGGACTACCGGCAACGATTTGCCTCAACTACCAACGGGCGGTAGGGTCGTACCCCTGCTTGGCCACGACGCAACTCTGAGTCGGAGGCCGGCAGCGACTCTCAAGCGGATCCTAACTGGTCTACACCACTGGTCTACACCTCTGTGTGCTCGGTGGGGTGGTCAGGGGGTCGGAAAAACGCTGATAGAGTCGGAACCGCCGGAAACGGAAAGCGCGAAAGCGAGCGAACTCTCCGGCACCAACCCGCTCCAGCGGGTGGCGGAAACGGAAAACGGATCTGCTAGACTGGAAACACGAAATACCGAAGGGAAGCGCCCGGAGGAAAGCCCGAGAGGGTGAGTACGAAGGAAGCGTCCGTTCCTTGAGAACTCAACAGCGTGCCAAAAATCAACGCC